>NZ_JAVXZY010000002.1:382854-815851 GCF_032337115.1 Roseateles aquae | reverse complement strand
CCGGCAGGGCGTGGCTGGTGCTTGCCCTGCGGGTTGAGAGAAAAGGGGCCCCCACGGGCGTTGCGCTGCTCGGCTGTCGGGCCACCAGCCCGACCTTCGCAGCGCGCCGTAAATCATTGCTGTCGGGCCGCCCCTTTTCTCTCAACCACGACCCACGCCGACTTATGCAGACCTTCCCTTGAGGGTAGAGTGGCGCCTCCAAACCCGGATTCATGACGACGGAGCCCCTGAGATGAACAGCACCACCTCGCCCCTGGCCGCGCTGAACGATGCCAGTCTTTTGAAGACGCAAGGCTTGATCAATGGCGAGTGGGTGTCCGGTGAGGCCAGCTTCGCGGTTCACGATCCGGCTACCGGGCTGCTGTTGGCTGAAGTGGCCAATCTTGGTGCCAGCGAGGCCGAGGCCGCCGTGGCGGCCGCGAACGCGGCCTGGCCGGCCTGGCGCAGCAAGACGGCCAAGGAACGCGCCGCCATCCTGATGCGCTGGTTCCAGCTGCTGACCAAGCATGCCGACGACCTGGCCCGCATCATGACCGCCGAGCAGGGCAAGCCGCTGGCCGAGGCCAAGGGTGAGATCGGCTATGGCGCCAGCTTCATCGAGTGGTTTGCCGAAGAGGGCAAGCGCGTCTATGGCGAAACCATTCCGACCACCGATGGCAACAAGCGCTATCTGGTGCTGAAGCAGGCCATGGGGGTCTGCGCCGCGATCACGCCCTGGAACTTCCCGGTGGCGATGATCACCCGCAAGGTGGCGCCGGCGCTGGCCGCCGGTTGCACCGTGGTGATCAAGCCGGCCGAGCAGACGCCGCTGTCGGCCTTGGCGGTGGCCGAGTTGGCCCAGCGCGCCGGCATGCCCTCGGGCGTGCTCAATGTGCTCAGCGCCGATAGCGAGCGTTCGATCGAGATCGGCAAGCTGCTGTGCGAAAGCCCCATCGTGCGGCATCTCTCCTTCACCGGCTCGACCGAGGTCGGCCGCATCCTGATGCGCCAGTGCGCGCCGACGGTCAAGAAGCTGTCGCTGGAGCTGGGCGGCAATGCGCCCTTCATCGTCTTCGACGACGCCGATCTGGACAGCGCCGTCGAGGGGGCGCTGGCCAGCAAGTACCGCAATGCCGGCCAGACCTGCGTCTGTGCCAACCGCCTCTATGTGCAGGAGGGCGTCTACGAGGTCTTTGTCGAGAAGCTGGCGGCCAAGGTGGCGGCATTGAAGGTCGGCAACGGTTTTGAGGCCGGCGTCAACCAGGGGCCGCTGATTGACGCGCAGGCCATCGCCAAGGTGCAACACCATGTCGAGGATGCGCTGGCCAAGGGCGGGCGGCTGCTCGCCGGTGGCAAGCCGGCCAGTGAGCTGGGCGCGCAGTTCTTCGAGCCGACGGTGATTGCTGATGCCAGCAGCGACATGCTGTGCGCCCGCGAAGAGACCTTCGGGCCGATGGCGCCGGTATTCCGCTTCGCCACCGAGGCCGACGCGATCTACGCCGCCAACAACACCGAATTCGGCCTGGCCGCCTATGTCTACACCCGCGATATCGGCCGCATCTTCCGTGTTGGCGAGGCGCTGGAGTACGGCATGGTTGGCATCAATGCCGGCATCATCGCCACCGCCGAGGTGCCGTTTGGCGGCGTCAAGCAGTCGGGTCTGGGGCGCGAGGGCGCTCACCAGGGCATTGACGACTATGTCGAGCTGAAATATCTCTGCCTGGGCGACATCCAGCGCTGAACGTCGCCGGACCCGGCGTCGGCCATGCTGGGCCTGTGAGCAAGGACTGACCCTGCTAGCGCGGGCAAATCATGCTTTGTGCGGCTTCGCCCCGGGCATAGACTGAGGGGTCATCCGTTCACATCGGAAGGTTCGTCGATGGCGCAAGGCGCTGAGCACAGGGGGTTGTCGCCGAGACGCTGGAGGCAGGCGCTGGCGTCTGCAGCGCCGCAGACGCGCAGGGCGCTGCTGCTGACCTTCGTCGTGCTGCTGCTGGGGCTGGGGTTGAGCGCCCTGGCGGCCCGCTGGGTGGCCGCCCAACTGCATGAAGAGACGGACCTGCGCTTTGAGCAACTCGCGCACCGGGTCGAGCTGGAGCTGAACCGGCGTCTTCAACTGCCTGTCTATGCCTTGCATGGCACCCGTGGCATCTATGCGGCTGGCAATGCCGTGCAGTTGGATGAGCTGCGGGCTTTTGTTGATGCGCACGATCTGAACCGTGAGTACCCCGGCTTGCTCGGCCTGGGCATTGCCGAGCGCACGGCCGTGGCCGACCTGCCCCAACTCCAGGCGCGAGTCACCGAGGAGAGTGGTAGCCACTTCGAGGTGCAGCGTGGGCCGGGCGAAGCGACGCCGCTGTACGTGCTGAAATACATCGAACCGCTGGCCAACAACGTCGAGCTGTGGGGCCGCGATCTGGGCGCTGATCTGGTGCTGCGTGAAGCCATCGAGCGTGCTCTGCGCAACGGCGAGGACAGCCTCAGCGGTCGCTTGATGTTGCCTCGCTTTGGCCAACAGCAACCGGGCTTCATGCTGATCGTGCCGATTTACCGGCGCGGCAGCGATCCACAGACCGCAGCACAGCGCGAACGTGCGCTGCTGGGTTTTGCCTGCGCGCCCATCGTGGCGAATGAGTTGCTGCTGGACCTGGGGCGCGCGGCCGAAGGGCTGCTCGCGATTGAGGTGTTTGAGGGTGAAAAAGCCGAAAGCGGGCATGAGCTTTTTGCTTCGGCGAAAGACTCGATGGCGCAGGGCGCGCCGTGGCAGCGATTGCAGACACTGCAGTTCGGCGGACGCCATATCACTCTGCAGGTGACGGCGACTGATGCCTTCGTGCGCGGCCAACGCAATGCCGGACCGCTGTGGGTGGCCCTGGCTGGCGCTGCGCTGTCGCTGCTGCTGGCGCTGGCCCTGTGGCTGCTATTGATCGGGCGCCAGCGGGCAGAGGCGCTGGCCCACCGGCTGACGCAGGACCTGGAACGCCTGGCCACGGTGGCCCAGCGCACCGCCAATGCCGTCATCTGCACAGATGCACAGCTGCGCATCACCTGGGTCAACGATGGCTTCAGCCGGGTCAGCGGCTACAGCGCCGAGCAGGCCATGGGCCGGACGGCGGCCGAGCTGTTTGCCCATCCCGGCTCGGATCCCCAGGTTACTCAGGCCTTCATCGATGCGGCACGTGCCGGCCTTGGCTGCCGGCAGGAGGTGTGCAATCGCCGTGCGGACGGTCAGCTTTACTGGGTGGAAACCGATGTGCAGCCGGTGCACGACGCCTTGGGGCGCTTGACGGGTTTCATCGAAATTGCGCTGGACATCTCCGAGCGCAAGCGCGATCAGTTGCGCCTGGCTGCTGCGCTGCGCGAGAACGACGATTTGCTCAGCACCATCCGGCAGCATGCCATTGTGTCGATCACCGACGCGCGCGGCATCATCATCAGCGCCAACGAGGCCTTCTGCCGGATCAGCAAGTACAGCGAGGCGGAACTGCTGGGGCATACCCACGCCATCGTCTACTCGGGCGTGCAAAGCCGTGAGTTCTGGGGGGCGGTGTGGCAGAAGATCAGCATGGGCCAATCCTGGCGCGGCCAGGTATGCAACCGGGCCAAGGACGGTGAGCTGTATTGGGTTGACAGCATCATTGCGCCGATTCGCGGCGACGACGGGCAGATCGAGCGCTATGTGTCGATCCGCCAGGACGTGACCGCAGCCCGGCAGGCCTCGCGCGAGCTGCGACGCGAGCGGGAGCGGCTCAACAGCATCATCGACGGCACCAATGCGGCGACCTGGGAATGGAATCTGCAAACCGATGAGGTGATCTTCAACGAGCGTTGGGCCGAGATGATTGGCTACCAGCTGTCCGAGTTGCAGCCGCTGAGTCTGCAGACCTGGCGCAAGCATGTGCATCCCAACGATTTGCGCCAGTCCGTCACGTTGACGCGCAGACATCTGGCCGGCGAACTGCCCGCCTACGAGGCGGAGTTGCGGCTGAAGCACCGTGACGGACACTGGATCTGGGTCTTGTCGCGCGGTAAGGTGATCGCCCACGATGCCGATGGCAAGCCGACCTGGATGGCTGGCACCCATCTGGACATCACGGCGCGCAAGCAGGCCGAACAGCAGCTGCGCGAAAGCCAGGCGCTGTTCAAGAGTGCCGAGCGCCTGGCCGGCGTCGGCGGTTGGGCCCTCGAGCTGAGCGATCAATGCCTCAGCGGTTCCGAGCAGAACTGGGCGCTGTTCGAGATGGAAGCCTGCGGGGCACCGAGCCTGGCCGAGATGCTCGACTGCTTCCTGCCCCGTGACCGCGAGTACCTGCAGGACGCCATCCTGCTTGCCAGCAGCGAAGGGCAAAGCTGGGATCTGGAGTTGGAGCTTCGAACGGTACGCGGCCGGCCGGCCTGGTTGCGATCCGTTGGCGAATTGGAGCGCGACGAGCAGGGGCAGGCGCGCCGCGTGCTCGGAGCCTTTGCTGACATCAGCGGACGCCGTGCACTCGAGGCGCAGATGCGTAGCAATAACGCACTGCTGCGCAGTGTGCTGGACAGCTTGCCTTGTGCCCTGAGCGTTTTCGATGGTGAGCTGAAGCTGATCGCCCACAACCAGCAGTTCCGCAGCCTGCTTGGTTTCCCGGATCAGCTGTTCGAAGGGGGCGAGACGCACTTCGAAGACATCATCCGTTTCAATGCTGTGCGGGGCGAGTATGGCGCCATCGAGGACGTTGAGCCCGTCGTGAAAGAAATCATCGAGCGCGCTCGCTACCCCGAGCCGCATCAGCTGGAGCGAACCCGGCCGAACGGGATAACGTTGGAAGTGCGCGGCGCGCCGATGCCGTCGGGCGGCTTTGTCACCACCTATGTGGACATCAGCGAGCGCAAGCGGCTGGAGGGTGAGCGCCAGCGCAGCAACGAGCTGTTGCGGGTGGTGCTGGAGAACCTGCCCTGTGGTCTGACCGTGATTGATCCGCAGCTGCAAATGGTGCTGCACAACAATATGTACGACCAGCTGTACGAGCTGGACGACGCCATGCGGGCGCGGCCGCAGTTCTCCGTCGACGAACTGTTGCGCTCCCGCTGGAAGGCAGGAGACTTCGGCGATATCAGCGAAGCGGCCGCGCTGCAGCTGGGCATGGAGCGGGTGCGTTATGCGCTTCACTCACCGCATCACTGGGAGCGCATGCGCCCTGATGGGGTCTGCCTGGAAATTCGCAGCGCGCCGGTGCCCGGGCTGGGCTTTGTTTCCACCTACACCGATGTATCGGCGCAGCGCCGCGCCGCGCAGGAACTCGCCCGCACGGTGGCCCTGCTCAATGCGGTGCTGGACTCGTCGACCAAGGTCGGCATTGTCGCCAGTGGCACCGACCGGCAGATCAGCCTGTTCAACCGCGGCGCCGAACAGATGCTGGGCTATCGCGCCGAGGAAGTGCTCGGACGGATGACGTCGGCCGCCTTCCTGCCGCCGCTGGCCCTGGCAGCGCTGGCGGAGCGGGTCTCGGCGGAGACCGGTGAACAGCTCGATGGCTTCGCCGCGCTGGTTCACCCTTCGCAGCTCAATCGCGAAGTGGAGAGCAGCTATATCAACAAGGAGGGCCGACGCTTCCAGGTGCTGCAGGTGATCAGCGAGCTGCGCGGCCGCGATGGTGTCAATCATGGCTATCTGGCCGTGTTCATCGACATCACCCGTCAAAAGGACTACGAGGCCGGGCTGGAAGAGGCGCGGCGCGATGCCGAGCAGGCCAGCGTGGCCAAGAGCCAATTCCTGGCCAATATGAGCCATGAGATTCGCACGCCGATGAATGCCATTCTCGGCCTGCTGACGCTGCTCAAGCGCACGCCACTGAACGTGCGGCAGCTCGACTACGCCAGCAAGACCGAAGGGGCGGCGCGTTCCTTGCTGAGCCTGCTCAACGACATTCTGGACTTCTCCAAGGTCGAGGCCGGCAAGATGGGCCTGGATCCGCAACCGTTCCGGCTGGAGGCCTTGCTGCGCGACCTGGCCGTCATCATGGCAGCCAATCTGGGGGGCAAGCCGCTGGAATTGCTGTTCGATGTCGACCCTCGGGTGCCGGCGTTGCTCTTGGGCGATGCCCTGCGTCTGCAGCAGGTGCTGATCAATCTGGCCGGCAATGCCATCAAGTTCACCGCGCAGGGCGAGGTGGTGGTCAGCGTGCAACTGCGTGAGCCGGTGGGCAGTGAGGCGCAGATTGAGTTTGCCGTGGCCGATACCGGTATCGGCATTGCCGAGGAGCACCGCGAGCGCCTGTTCAGTGCGTTCTCACAGGCCGAGGCCTCGACGACAAGGCGTTTTGGCGGCACCGGCCTCGGCTTGGCCATCAGTCAGCGCCTGGTACAGCTGATGGGCGGGCACCTGCATCTGGACAGCGAAGTGGGCCACGGCAGCCGCTTTTCCTTTGTGCTGAAGCTGCCGGTGCCGCCGCTGCTTGGCGAGGGCGCCATCGCAGCCCCGACGGTGCAACGGTTGCTGATTGTCGACGACCATGCCCAGGCCCGCCATGTGCTGGCGGCCATGGCCAGCGGGCTGGGCTGCAGCGTTGAACTGGCCAGCTCTTTGGCTCAGGCCGAGGCGCTGCTGCAAGTGCCGCATCGCTTTGATGCGGTGTTGCTGGACTGGCAGCTGCCTGGCCAGCAAGCCTGGCAACAGGCGCTGCGCGCCAAGCTGCCGGCGCTGGATGGCTTGCACTGGGTTGCTCTGCTCAGTGCGCAGGGCCGCGAGCAGCTCAGCGAAATAAGTGCTGATGCGCCAGATGCGATGCTGGTCAAGCCCATCAGTGCCGGCATGCTGCTGGACGCACTGAATGCACCGTCACCGGATTCAGGCTTTGACGACCTGCCACCGCAGCGCAGTGCACGGCTGGCCGGCTTGCGCTTGCTGCTGGTTGAGGACAATCCACACAATCAGCAGGTGGCCACCGAACTGTTGGCCGATGAGGGAGCAGAGATCAGCGTGGCCGAGAACGGTCAGCTGGCGCTGGACTGGCTGGCACGCCAGCACCGCCTGCCCGACGCCGTGCTGATGGACGTGCAGATGCCGGTGATGGATGGATTGACGGCGACGCGCAAGCTGCGTCAGGAGCTCGGTCTCAGCGACTTGCCGGTGATTGCGATGACCGCCAATGCAATGGCCAGCGATCTTGAGCAGAGCCGCGAAGCCGGCATGAATGCGCATGTCGGCAAGCCTTTCGAGCTCGATCAGCTGGTCAGCGTGCTGCTTGGGCTGGTGAGACGGGAGCCGGCCGTGGGCGAGCCCCCAGTTCCGAGCCTGCCGCGTTTTAAACCCGCCCAGCTGCCGGCTGAGCTGCTTGCCTGGGCCGAGGCGCAGCAACTGGCCCTGCAGGAAGGGCTTGATCGATTCATGAGCAAGACCAGTCTCTATCTTCGAACCTTGGCATCTACCGCCCAGAGTGCGCGTCAGCTGCAAGACAAGCTGCCGGCGTGGCTGGCGACAGCTGACTGCGAAGCCGCATCACAGGCTTTGCATGCCTTCAAGGGGCTATCCGCCACGGTTGGCGCTCACGGCCTGGCACGCTGGGCGGCGCAAGGTGAAAAGCCGCTGGCCAGTGGTCAACTGCCCCAAGCGAACTGGCAGGCTGAGGCCCAGCATCACTTGTCCGCTGGCAGTGCCATGCTGGATGAGGCCGCCCAACGCCTGCGTGCGGTGCTGCCTGATGCGCCCCTGCGCGCAAGCGCAGAGCGAACCGGTCAACCTGAGCGGCGGGCTCGTGGCGATGCGGGCTCCAGCGCACTGCGCAGCGCCCTCAAGCAGGGGCTCGGCTTGTTGCAGGACAGCGATATGGATGCGCTGCAGTTCTTCGAAAGCCTGATGACGGAGTCGGGCGGCGCGTATCCGGAGCGCCGCGAGCAACTTCAGGAAGCGATTGCCAATCTTGACTTTGCGGCCGCCGCGAGTTGCGTCAAGGCCTGGCTGGAGGAGCTGGCATGACCATGGATCGCAAATCAGCCGATCTGCTGGCGCCGGGCCTGTTCCAAGCGGTTCAACAGGCCTGGGGACGCAAGCCCAAGCTGCTGATCGTTGACGATCAGCCGGTCAATATCCAAGCGCTCTACCAGATCTTCGCCAGCGACTGCCAGGTCTTCATGGCGACCAGTGGCGAGCAAGCGCTGCAACTGTGTCAGGAGCGCCAGCCCGATCTGGTGTTGCTGGATGTGCAGATGCCCGGTATGGATGGCTATGAGGTTTGCCGGCGCATTCAGGCCGATGCAAGGCTGCGCGAGATCCCGGTGATCTTTGTCACCGCCCATACCGATGCCCAGCAGGAAACCCATGGGCTGGGGCTGGGGGCGGTTGATTTCATTGCCAAGCCCTTCACGCCCGCCGTGGTGCGCGCGCGGGTGCGCACCCATCTGACCCTGAAATGCCAGAGTGATGCCTTGCGCGAACTGGCGTTTTTGGACGGGCTGACGGGCGTGCACAACCGCCGTTTCTTTGACGAGCGCTTCCAGGCCGAGTTTCAGCGTGCCCGACGCAATGGCCGCAGCCTCGCCTTGATGATGGTCGACGTCGACTATTTCAAGCGCTTCAACGACGAGTACGGCCATCTGGCCGGCGATGACTGCCTGCGTCGGGTGGCTGAATGCCTGCGCAACCTTTTGCGCCGCCCGCCGGACCTGATGTGCCGCTTTGGTGGCGAGGAATTCGCCTGTGTGCTGCCGGAGACCGAGCTCGATGGCGCCGTGCAAGTCGCCGACCGCATGATCGCCACCGTGCAGACCTTGGCCATTCCCCACAAGCATGCGGCGCAGGGTGGGGTGGTCAGCGTCAGCATCGGTTTGGCCGCCTGCTTCCCGGCGCTTGGCGGCAGCCCGGAGAAGTTGCTCGCCAAGGCCGATGAGCAGTTGTATGCAGCCAAGGCCGCGGGCCGGGCGAGAGTCAGCGCAACGGCGTGCTGAGGGGAATCGTGGGGGGCACGTCTTGAACGCTGATGAGTCGGCAGATGGTCGATGAAGCAACCGGGCGACAGCAGAGAAGTGGAGCGGGTAGCGGGAATCGAACCCGCATATCGAGCTTGGGAAGCTAGCGTTCTACCACTGAACTATACCCGCCATGCTGCGCGCAGCCTGAGCTGCACTGCGCGCCATTATAGGCAGGCATTTCGGCGTCAGTCGTTGCGGTGCAAGGCCACTTGCAACTTGAGAGCCTGGTCACCAAAGGCGTAGGCGTCCATGCCCAGGCAGCCATAAGTGAGACTGGCGTGCAGGCGCTGTGGCACGGCGTCCGGGCCGCCAGCGCCCGCGGCAATGAACCAGGGCAGAAGATGCTCATCGGTCGGGTGCATGTCGACGGCATGGGGCGCCTGGCGCCGGTAGTCGAACAAGGCGGGCCAGGCGCGCGCGGTGGACTGCAGCCTGATCCATTCGCGAAAAGCCGCCGAGGCCGGGGTTTCGGCGGCATCGATTTCGGGATGACCCTGGAACACCAGGCGCAGATTGTGGGTGATGCTGCCGCTGGCCAGTAGCAGGACGCCCTCGCGCAACAGCGGGGCCAGGTCTTGCCCAAGCTTGAACAGGCGTTCCGGACTCTCGTGGGGCGACCAGGCCAGGGGCAGCACCGGCACGCTGGCGTCGGGGTAGAGGTAGCGCATCGGGGTCCAGATGCCATGGTCGAGCCCACCTTGGGGATGTCGGGTGAAGCGACTTCCGAGCAGGGCGGCGAGACGGTCGGCCAGTGCTGGTGCGCCGGGGGCGTCGTAGCGCAGCCGGTAGAGCGCGGGGTCGAAGCCGCCAAAGTCATAGACGGCTTCATGCCGGTCGGCGGCCAGGCCCACCAGGCCGTGCGCGAGGCTATGGGCCGAGAGCGCGAGCACGGCGCGGGGCCGCCCCCAAATGTGGTCCAGCGTTTGCCCCAGCTGGCTCATGAAGGCGCCAGCCTCGCGGGGCTCAAGCGCCGTCATCGGTGAGCCATGGGACAAGAACAGGGCGGGGAAGGGCTTGCTATCCATGGCCTGATTGAATCAGCCTGGCGGTCGATCGGCGCTGAAGCGGCTTGAAGGCTGAGTTCAAGGCGGCTGCATGCTGGTCGGCGCAGGGGCATGCCATGACTGACAGCATCAGCAGGGTGGCTGCGGCTACAGTGCGCCGATGAGCCATTCAGCCCCCGCCACCGCTTCGCCGGCACAGCCGTCGCGCCTGCCCCATGTCATGCAACTGGCCTGGCGCCAGCTGTGGCGTGACTGGCGGGCCGGCGAGATGCGCTTGCTGGGGCTGGCCGTCATGCTGGCGGTGGCGGCGGTCTGCGCGGTTGGCTTCCTGTCTGACCGCATGCAGCTTGGCTTGCAGCGGGATGCAGCGCAACTGATTGGTGGCGATGCCCTGGTCGCCAGTGACAAGCCGACGCCTGCCGGCATCGTCGCCTTGGCCGATGGCCTGGGACTGGCGCAGATGCGCTCGATCAGCTTTCCCAGCATGGCGCGTGCGCCTGAGGCCCAAGGCGGGGCGACCCGCCTGGTGTCGGTGAAGGCGGTCAGTGCCAGCTATCCGCTGCGCGGACGGCTGCAGCTGGGCGATGGCCGGCTGGTGGGGGCGCCAGCGCCAGGCACGGTGTGGGTCGATGCCGAAGTGCTGCAGGCGCTGGCGCTGCGCCTGGGCGACGAGGTCTTGCTCGGCGAATCGCAGCTGCGCATTGCCGGTGTGATCCGGACCGAACCCGATCGTGGGGCCAGCTTCATGAGCTTTGCGCCCCGGCTGATGCTGGCCGAGACCGACCTGGCCGCCACCGGCCTGATCCAGCCTGGCAGCCGGGTGACATATCGGCTGGCGGTGGCCGCTGAAGCCGGTGGAAGCGCAGCGGCGCGCTTTATCGAGCAGGTCAAACAGCTGGTCGAACGCGATGAGGTGCGCGGTGTTCGGCTGGAATCGCTGGAGAACGGCCGCCCCGAGATGCGACAGACGCTGGATCGGGCAGCGCGCTTTTTGAAGCTGGTCGCCATGCTGGCGGCTTTGCTGGCCGCTGTGGCGGTGAGCCTCGCCGCACGCGACTTCGCGGCCCGCCATCTTGATGCTTGCGCGATGCTGCGGGTGCTTGGGCAGTCACAGGCGCGCATTGCCTGGACCTTTGGCCTCGCCTTTGGTGCGGCTGGTTTGTTGGCCAGTCTTGCCGGCGTGGCGCTGGGATTCGGGTTGCACTTCGTCTTCTTGCGTTTGCTTGCCGGGCTGCTGGCGGTCGACCTGCCCCCGCCCAGCGTCTGGCCTGCTGTGGGCGGTCTGGCCCTGGGCCTGAGCCTGTTGATGGGTTTTGGCATGGCGCCGGTGCTGCAGCTGGCTGCCGTGCCGGCGCTGCGTGTGATGCGGCGTGACCTCGGGGCCGTGCGCATGGGCTCGACGCTGGTGTTGGGCGGCGGCCTGCTCGGCTTTGCCGGCATTCTGGTGGCCATCTCAGGCGAGTGGCGCCTGGGGCTGATCACGGCCTTGGGCTTCGGCGCGGCCTTGCTGCTGTTTGCGTTGCTGGCCTGGCTGGCGGTCAAGCTCTTGAGGCTGGCCGTTCCGCAGGCGGGCGCGCCTCGCTGGCTGATGCTGGCCACACGCCAGGTCGCGGCGCGCCCGGGCTTTGTGGTGGTTCAGGTGGCCTCGCTGGCAGTAGGGCTGCTGGCGCTGAGCTTGCTCGTGATGCTGCGCACGGACCTGATCAGCAGCTGGCGTGCCGCGACGCCCAAGGACGCGCCGGACCGCTTTGTCATCAATATCCAACCCGAGCAGGGCGAGGCCTTTCAAGCGCGACTGCGGCAACTCGGTGTGCAGCGCTACGACTGGTATCCGATGATCAGGGGCCGCTTGATTGCGCTCAATGGCCAGCCGCTGCGCGCGCAGCAGCAGGGCGAAGAGCGTTCGCGCGCGCTGCTGGAGCGCGAGTTCAATCTCAGCCATGCGGCGCAGCTGCCGGCGCACAACCAGGTGATTGCCGGCCAATGGGTCGATGAGGAAGCCGACGGGCTCAGCGTCGAGCAGGGCCTCGCGCAGCAGTTGGGCATCAAGCTGGGCGACCGGCTGCGCTTTGATGTTGCTGGTACGCAGATCGAGGCCCGTGTGAGCAGCCTGCGCAAGGTGGACTGGGCCTCGATGCGCGTCAATTTCTTCGTGATGTTCCCACGCCGCTCGATGCCTGAACTCCCCAAGAGCTATATCAGCGCCTTTCATGCGCCCGGCGCTGCCTTTGATGCTGAGCTGGCGCGAGAGTTCCCCAACATCACCAGCGTCAACGTCACGGCGCAGTTGCTGCAGCTGCAGACGGTGCTGGATCAGGTCGCGCAGGCGGTGCAGTTCCTGTTCACGTTCACGCTGGCGGTCGGCCTGTTGGTCTTGCTCGCGGCGGTAGGCAGCAGCCGGGAGGCACGCACCCGCGAGTTCGCGCTGATGCGCGCACTGGGCGCCAGCTCGGGCCTGTTGGCGCAGGTGCAAAGAGCTGAGCTGCTCGGTGTGGGTGCTCTGGCCGGCTTTCTGGCCGGGCTGGCGGCTTTGGCGCTGGGCGCGGCCTTGGCCCGTTATGTCTTTGATTTCAGCTGGGAGCTGAAACTCTGGGTGCCACTCGGCGCCATGCTGGCCGGCGCCCTGCTGGCCCAGCTGGCCGGCTGGTGGGGCTTGCGCGGCGTGCTGCAGCGGCCGGTGATGAGCAGCTTGCGCGAGGCGGAATCGCAATAGCCTAACGGCCGTGCGCGCGCGGCTGAAGCGCAAACAAAAAGGCTCTCTGCGCGGTAGTTGATGCGCGGCAACTGACACTCGAAACGCAAGCACAGAGGCACGGAGGCGCGGAGGGATTTACTGGGAAGACCAGAGTTCGACTTGTTTTTCTCCGTGACTCCGTGCCTCTGTGGCTGCCTTTGGCTGTTTCCAGAGCATCCACGCTTAACGCGAAAAGCGCCAAGAAAAAAGGCAGGCCAAGAGGCCTGCCTTTCTCATGCCCAGCCTGGGCTTAGAACGATTCCCAGTCGCCCTCGCCACCGCCACCGCCATTGGACGCGGGGGCGGGGCTGGGCGCTGGCGCAGGGGACGGCGCGCTGGCGCGCTTGGCGGCGGCCGGCTTGGGTGCTGCTGCAGGCTTGGGGGCGGCGCTGGCCGGACGGTGATGGACCATCTGGCTGCTTGACGCGCTGCTGCCATGGTTGCTCTTGCCCTTGGCGATATAGGGCTTGCTGCTGCGGCCGCTGTCTTCGGCGCCCAGACGGAACACCGAGACGACTTCAGTCAGGCGCAAGGCCTGATCCTTCAGGCTTTCGGCGGCCGCTGCCGACTCCTCGACCAAGGCAGCGTTCTGCTGGGTCATCTGGTCGAGCTGCACCACGGTGCCGTTGACCTGACCGATGCCTTCACTTTGCTCCGAGGCGGCAGCGGTGATCTCACCGATGATGTCCGTCACACGCTGGACGCTGGCGACGATGTCGTTCATCGAAGCGCCGGCCGCTTCGACCAGCCGTGAACCAGCCTCAACCCGATCGACGCTGGCACCAATCAGTGTCTTGATCTCCTTGGCCGCTTCGGCGCTGCGCTGTGCCAGCGAGCGAACTTCGGCCGCCACCACCGCAAAGCCACGCCCTTGCTCGCCGGCACGGGCCGCTTCGACGGCCGCGTTCAGGGCCAGGATATTGGTCTGGAAGGCAATGCCATCGATGACGCCGATGATGTCGTTGATCTTCTTGGAACTGGTGTTGATCTCGTCCATCGTCGCCACGACCTGGCTGACCACCTCACCGCCCTTGGCTGCGGCCGAGGAGGCCGATGAGGCCAGCTGATTGGCGGTCTGTGCGGCGTCTGCCGTCTGGCGCACGGTGCCTGTCAGATGCTCCATCGACGAGCTGGCCTGTTGCAGATTCGAGGCCGTCTGTTCGGTGCGGTGGGAGAGATCCTGCGCGCCAACGGCAATCTCGCTGGAGGCCGTTGAAATCGAGCTGCTGGCGGCGCGAACGTCGATAAGAATGTCCTGGATCTTCTTGGCGAACAGATTGAATGAGGCAGCAATCCGTGCAATCTCATCGCTGCCGCTTTCGGGCAGTCGACGAGTCAGATCGCCACCGCCAGCGCTGATTTCGTCGAGTGCCTGGCGCACACGTTCCAGGCCGCTCATCATCTGTGTGATCATGGTGGTGATCACGGCGCCGGCGAGCAGCATCATCACCAACACGATGATGGCGGCGGCGCGCAGCAGCGAGTTCAGCGAGGCCAGCGCCTCGTCTTTGGCAGCGGCGGTGACCAGGATCCAATCCGTATCAGCAACCGGCGCGCCGCGCAGCAGGAAGCTGTTGTCGCCCACATTGGCTTCAACCCAGCCACCGTTGCTGTCAATCGCGGCCTTGAAGGCGGCGTTGTCCAGTGAGGGCGAGAGTGCCGTGGCCGGCTTCATGGCCAGATTGGCGTCCGGGTGGGCAATGATTCTGCCGTCGCGGCTGGCCAGAAACGCAAAGCCATTGGGCGTGGGTTTGATCGATTTGATCGTCGCCACCACCTCGTCAAGGAAGACGTCGGAGGCCACGACGGCCTTGACGTTGCTGCCTTCCTTGATGGCGTTGGCAAAGGTCACGACCAGCAGCTTGCGGGCTGCGTCCATATAGGGCTCGGTGATCACGGGGCCACTGGCGGACGCGGCCTTGGTGTACCACGGGCGTCCCGTGGGGTCATAGCCTGGAGGCAGATTTTGAGGCGTGTTGAAGACGATGCGCTTGTCGGCATAGCCGACATAGGCTGCGTCCAGCCTTCCAGCCTTGGCAGCCTGGACCAGTGCGGGCACCGGCTCGGGCTGATCAACGGCCGGCGCCAGGGAGCTGAGGATGTCGCGCTGGCTGCGCACCCATTGGGCAATCGTCGCCGCTCGGGCGCTTGCCGTCTGGTCTAGTGTGCTCAGCACCTGGGCCCGCGTGTTGTTGCGCACGGTGACATAGTTGGCCACGGTCGAGACCGTGAGGCTCAGCACCACAACGGCGATGCCAACGCCTATCAGCTTGGTCTTGATCGAATCAAACATGGACACTCCTTACTCTCGATAGCTGGCCGGCAGTCGGCCTCATTCATATGGGGCAGGCCAGTCGCTGCAGCCTTGGCGGCGCGCCTTGCAGTGGCGACCACGGCTTCAGCTGGGCCGATCTTCAGAAAGACTCCCAATCCCCCTCTGCAGCACTTGGGGCCGGCGCTGCTGCCCGCGGCGCAGGCGCGGCGGCACTTGATGCTTCGGCTGAGGCGCCGGAATGCGCTTTCGCTGTGAGCTTGGGTTTTCTGGCCGGGGCTGGAATCACGGCAGCACGGGGCGCCGAAGCGGCCTTGGTGGCTGTGCTGGTGGCGGTCGGACGTGGCGCCTTGTCACGGGCTTGCGTGCCTGCAGTGGCGGCAACGCGGAACACGGCCACGGCCTCAACCAGCCGCTGTGCCTGATCCTTGAGGCTTTCCGCTGCGGCGGCTGACTCTTCAACCAGCGCGGCGTTTTGCTGTGTCATCTGGTCGAGTTGGACCACGGACTGGTTGACCTGTCCGATGCCCTCGCTCTGCTCGGTGGCAGCCGCCGAGATCTCGCCAATGATGTCCGAGACGCGCTGGACGCTGGTGACAATCTCGTCCATCGAGGCGCCGGCATCCTGCACCAGGCGCGATCCTGCCTCGACGCGATCGACGCTGGCACCGATCAGGGTCTTGATCTCCTTGGCGGCCTCCGCGCTGCGCTGGGCCAGCGAGCGCACTTCGGCGGCAACGACAGCAAAGCCACGACCCTGTTCGCCGGCGCGTGCCGCTTCGACGGCAGCGTTCAGCGCCAGGATATTGGTCTGAAAGGCGATACCGTCGATGACACCGATGATGTCGTTGATCTTCTTGGAGCTGGTGTTGATCTCGTCCATCGTCGTCACCACCTGGCTGACGACCGCACCGCCCTTGGCGGCAGCGCTGTTGGCCGACGACACCAACTGGTTGGCGGTGCGCGCCGAGTCCGCGGTCTGACGCACGGTGCTGGTCAGCTGCACCATGGACGAGGCGGCGATCTGCAGGTTCGATGCGGTCTGCTCGGTGCGCTGGCTCAGATCCTGGTTGCCGCTGGCAATTTCGGTGCTGGCGGTGCCGATGGAGTCGACCGAGTGGCGCACCGTGCCGATGGTGTCGGCGAGGCGCTCACGCATCGATTCGGTGTCGCGAATCAGGGCGCCGATTTCGTCGTCTCGGTCGCTGGTGACGCTGCGCGAGAGATCGCCTTGCGCGATGCTGCGCACGGCTTCGGAGAGCGAGGCCAGCGGCGCGGCAATCCAGTTGCGCATCATCCAGAACAGGCCAAAGCCGAGTGCTGCGGTAGCGCCACCCAACAGAATCCAGAAGGGCACCATCGTGGCCCAGTGCGAGGCCATGGCTTCGCTGTTCGAGACCTGGGCGATCACCCACAGCCCGCTGTTCTCGTTCTGGCGTCCGACCGAGAAGAAGCCACTGCCGTTGGTCTTCAGCACATTGGGCGCGTCGTCGACGAATCCATCCTTGGATTCGATCATTGCGCTCATGAACTTGCCGAAGTCCGGCGCGACCTCGCTGGCCAATTTGCCTTGAGCATTGGGATGGCTCACGAAGCGGGCCTGCGCCACGTCCTTGCTTGGCACCGAGACGACGTAGGTGCCGCCGGTCTCGAAATACTTGGCGCTGCTGATCATCTTGTCCATGGCTTGCTGGAATGTGCCCATGTCCAGGGCAATGGCCAGCAGGCCGATCACTTTGCCGGCCTCGCTCTTGATCGGCTCGTAGTGCGCCATATAGGTCTTGCCGAAGAGCACGGCGCGGCCCGAGTAGGACTTACCTTCCTTCAGCATGGCGAAGCCCGGATGATTCTTGCCTAGCATGCCGCCGATATCGCGTTCACCCTTCTCGTTCTTCAGCGAAGACGTGATGCGCTGAAAGTCACCATCCTTGATGATGAAGGCCGACGCCGCGCCGCCGGTGGTACCAGCGAACTTGTCGACCTGAGTGAAATTGCCGTTGAGCTTGGGCCCCCAGTCGCGCAGATCGCCGGTGGCCTCGTCCAGCGTGAAGACCGGGCCAAAGTCCTGGCGGAAACTGCCGTAGGACTGCCTGACCATGTTTTTGGCCACTTCATCCATCGCTTGCATGCCATCGGTCAGGGCTTGCGTGCGATCGCCCACCCAGGTGGCGGTGCGGTCCCTGGCGACCTTGGTCAGCAGCACGCTCAGCGCACCGCTGGTGCCAAGCAGGATGAGTGCCAGTGCGGTCACGCCTACCAGCGAGACGCGACGGGCTATTGAGGTGACTCCGGACGACATAAGCGATCGCTCCATTCGATCTGAACAATTGCAGCGCCACCTCCCGCGCTACCTTGTGCCGGCCCGCCTTCGGCGTGCGGGCTTTAGCGTTGCCGAGCGCTTACAGGGATTCCATCAGCCCCATGTCGGCGCTGCTCATCAAGCCTTCGATGTCCATCAGAATCAGCATGCGGTCGTTGACGGCGCCGATGCCGGTGATGAAACTCGTATCCACTGCACTCGCATTGAGCTCGGGTGCGGGGCGGATGGCATCGCGATTGAGTTCGAGCACATCCGACACTGAGTCGACGACAGCACCGACGACACGGCCCTTGACGTTGAGCACGATGACCACGGTGAAGCTGTTGTACTCGGCGGTCGGGCAACCCAGCTTCAAGCGCAGATCGACGATGGGCACGATGACGCCGCGCAGATTGACAACACCCTTGATGAAGTCAGGCGCGTTGGCGATGCGTGTCGGCGGTTCGTAGGAGCGGATCTCCTGAACTTTCAGGATGTCGATGCCGTACTCTTCCGAACCCAATCGGAACGTGAGGTACTCACCGCTGGCCGGGCCATGCGATTGGACGGTGAGGTTGCCGCCTTCATGACGCGCGACCTGCGTGGATTGCGGAACAATTTCCATGACTGACCTCAATGCAAGGTTGGTGGGTTGCGGACGGCTTCAGAAACTTTCCCAATCGCCTTCGGCCGCCGCCGAAGGCACGGGGGCCGCAGGCGGGCGAGGGCGCGGTGCGCTGGGCGCTTGATCGCCGCCCCGGTTAGCACTGCTCTTGACGGGTGCTGGGCTGACAGCCTTGGCCACAGGCGCAGGCATGGGCGCCGCCGCACGGGCCGCCGCAGCCTGGGCCAGCGTGGCGCTCGCGGCGCCGGCCAGCGGACGGCTACTCTTCGGCGATTTGCTCACTTTGACGCTGCTTGCTGCGGCATTGTTGTTGATACGGAAGCGATCAACCGCATCGGCGAGCTGCTCGGCCTGATCCTTCAGGCTTTCGGCCGCTGCGGCAGATTCCTCAACCAGGGCGGCGTTTTGCTGCGTCATCTGATCCAGTTCGACCACCGACTGATTGACCTGGCCAATGCCTTCACTCTGTTCGGACGCCGCAGCAGTGATTTCGCCGATGATGTCGGTCACGCGCTGAACGCTGGTGACGATCTCAGTCATCGAGCTACCGGCTTCCTGAACCAGACGGGTGCCAGCTTCGACGCGATCGACGCTGGCGCCGATCAGGGCCTTGATTTCGCGCGCCGCTTCGGCGCTGCGCTGGGCCAGCATGCGCACCTCGCCGGCCACGACGGCAAAGCCACGGCCTTGCTCGCCGGCTCGTGCGGCTTCAACGGCGGCGTTCAGCGCCAGGATATTGGTCTGGAAGGCGATGCCGTCGATCACACTGATGATGTCATTGATCTTCTTGGAGCTGGTGTTGATTTCGTCCATGGTCGCGACGACCTGGCCAACCACTTCACCGCCCTTGGCAGCGGCTGTGGAGGCCGACGAGGCCAGCTGATTGGCGGTCAAGGCCGAGTCTGCGGTCTGTTTGACAGTGCCGGTCAGCTGCACCATCGAAGAGGCAGCTTGCTGCAGATTGCTGGCCGTCTGCTCGGTGCGGCTGGAAAGGTCTTGATTGCCA
Organism: Roseateles aquae; assembly: GCF_032337115.1. Taxonomy (NCBI): domain Bacteria; kingdom Pseudomonadati; phylum Pseudomonadota; class Betaproteobacteria; order Burkholderiales; family Sphaerotilaceae; genus Roseateles; species Roseateles aquae. Next base: position 796,986 of record NZ_JAVXZY010000002.1, on the reverse strand, counting down.
GAGGCGATCTCAACCGACGCGGTGCGGATGTGTTCCGCCGACAGTCGCAGCTGACCGACCAAACCTTGCAGCGCGCCCTGCATATGTTGCAGCGAACGCAGCAGGTGCGATGCCTCGTCATTGCCCTCGATGGTGCCGGACGCATTGGTCAGGTCACCCTGCGCAATCGCGCTGGCGAGCGCCTCGGCCTCGGCCAATGGGTTGCAGATGCTGTGCATATTCAGCAGGGTCAGCGGCACAACGATCAGGGCGCTGATCCCGAGGACCACCATGAAGGCCATCAACATGCGGTCTTCAGTCTTGGCGCTCTGGATCTGCAGTTCCTTGGCGTCGCGATCCAGCGCGACCTGCACCTCATCCAGCAGCCTTTCAGCTTCCTGGATCGAGCTCTTGGCATCGGCCAGCGCCGCATTGGCCGCCGACACGGCGTCAAAGCCTCCGCTCTCGGCCTTGCTGAGCACGGCTTGTGCACGGTTGGCATAGCTGTCTACCAGTGGCGCGAGCTTGCGCAGTACCTTGCGGGCAGCGTCGTCACCACCGCCATCAAGACGCTTGAGAATGGCGGTGACTTCGCTGACCGACTTGTCCCAGTTCTGCCGGGCCGCGCGACTGGCGTCGGCTTGGCCCATATTCAGCAGCAGATCCTTTTCGTAGCGGCGCAGATTACCCATCTGCTGAGCCAGGCGGGTGATCTGGCTGGCCTCCGTGCTGGCGACGTCGACGAAGCGTTGAGTCTGACTGCGCATGGAGCTCATGCCTGTCAAACCAACGCCGCCAACCGCCAGCAGCAGGGCCAGCACCATGGCGATGGCGCCAATCATCCGCGTGCGGATACTGAACTGCCTCAGCATTGAGCTCATGCTCATTCAGAACTTCCTTTCGAACAGAGCTTCGCTGCTCAATGACGCGAACGTCGGACCAGGCTGCCAATGTCCAGAATCAGGGCCACGCGACCATCGCCCATGATGGTGGCGCCGGAGACATCAAAGACCTTGCGGTAGTTGGCCTCGAGGTTCTTCACGACCACCTGCTGCTGGCCAAGCAGTTCATCGACCAGCAGCGCGACCCGCCCGCCTTCGGCTTCGACGACCACCATGATGGAGCTGACGTGCTCGAAGTCGAAGCGCGGCACATTGAAAACCTGCTCCAGCTCGACCACGGGCATGAACTCGTCGCGAACCTCAACCACGCGGCCCGAACCACCGACCGTCTTGATCGTGTCGGCCTGAACCTGGAAGGACTCGACCACCGAGGACAGCGGCAGGATGTAGACCTCTTCGCCGACGCCCACGCTCATGCCATCCATGATGGCCAGCGTCAGCGGCAGTCTCACCGAGACCTTCATGCCGTAGCCTTCAGCGGAATCGATTTCGACGGTGCCGCCCAGCTGGGTGATGTTCTTCTTCACCACGTCCATGCCGACGCCACGGCCGGACACGTCGGTGACCTGATCTGCCGTCGAGAAGCCCGGCGCAAAGATCAGCCCCCAGACCTCCTGGTCCGTCATGGTGTCAGGCGCGTCAATGCCTTTTTCTCGGGCCTTCTTGAGCAGCTTGTCGCGATTCAGACCGCGGCCATCGTCGCGCACCTCGATGACGATGGAGCCGCCCTGATGCGAGGCAACCAGGGTGATGGTGCCTTGCTCAGGCTTGCCCTTGGCAGCGCGGTCGGCCGGCGACTCAATGCCGTGGTCGCAGCTGTTGCGCACCAGGTGAGTCAGAGGATCGGTGATCTTCTCGACCAGGCCTTTATCCAGTTCGGTGGCTTCGCCCTGCGTCACCAGCTCGACCTTCTTGCCCAGCTTGGCAGCGAGGTCGCGCAGCATGCGCGGGAAGCGGTTGAAGACGACCGACATCGGAATCATCCGAATCGACATCACCGATTCCTGCAGGTCGCGGGTGTTTCGTTCCAGGTCGGCCAGGCCGGACGACAGCTGCTGGTACAGGCCGGGATCGACATTGCGGCTGTTCTGCGCCAGCATGGCCTGGGTGATGACCAGTTCGCCGACGAGGTTGATCAACTGGTCGACCTTCTCGACCGAGACCCGCAGCGTCGATTGATCCATGCCGCCACCGGCGGCGCGTGCCTCCGGCTTGGCGGCAGCCGGCTTGACGACGGCAGCAGGCTTGGGCGCTTCGGCCACTGGCTTGACTTCGGTCGACGTGGCGCTGGCGGGCACGCCAGGGGCATCGTCGAAGAAGCCATAGCCGAGATCCTCTTCCTTCTTTGCCTCGGCGGGCGGGGAGCCGGGGGCACCTTCGTGGAAGCCATAGCCCGAGGTCAAGGGAGAGAGCTTGACCTGTTCGCGGGCGACGTGGAAGGTGAAGAGATCCAGCAGATCGTTGTCGGTGCTGCTGGTCGTGACCTTGAAGCGGCGAATACCGTCGGCAGCGACGCCACCGTCGAGCGGCTCGATGGTGCCGAGATCGGTGATTTCCTTGAACAGCTCAACCAGATTGTCCGCATGCGAGGGATTGCTGAGCGGGCCAACCTGGAGCTCCAGCTGACGCACATTTGAGGCGATAGGTGCCGGTGCTGGCGCGGCCGGTGCCGCTGACGTGGCCTTGGGGGCGGCTACTGGCACCTCGCCGCCGCCATCGACCATGGTCTTGATGTTGAGGAGCAACTCGGTTGTGTCGACCGCGGCTGCTCCCGAGCCCTGATGGCGGCCGAGCTGGGCGCGCAAGGCATCGCCAGACTGCAGCAGCACATCGACCATCTGCGAGGTCGGATTCAGTTCATGACGGCGCAGCTTGTCCAGCAGCGTCTCCATCTGGTGGGTCAGTTCGGCCACATCGCTGAAACCGAAGGTCGCTGCGCCACCTTTGATCGAGTGCGCGCAGCGGAAGATGGCGTTCAGTTCTTCGTCGTCAGCCGACTCGACATTCACATTGAGCAGCAGCTGCTCCATGTTGTCGAGGTTCTCACTCGCCTCTTCAAAGAAGACTTGGTAGAACTGGCTCAGGTCAATGCCGGCACTCAGGCTGGCGCCTTCGGAGGTCATCTCTCCCATGCTTTGCTCCTGGCTTGAGGTGCCGCTTAGCGAATGACTTTGCCGATAACCTCGATCAGCTTGGCTGGATCGAAGGGCTTGACCAGCCAGCCGGTCGCGCCGGCTGCACGGCCGGCCTGCTTCATCTGGTCGCTGGATTCGGTCGTCAGAATCAAGATGGGAGTGGTCTTGAACTTGGGGTTGTCGCGCAGTTTCTTGGTCAGGCTGATCCCGTCCATGCGCGGCATGTTCTGGTCGGTCAGCACCAGATCGAAATCGCGGGTCGCCGACTTTTCCCAGGCGTCCTGCCCATCCACGGCCTCAACCACGTTGAACCCAGCGTTCTTGAGGGTGAAGGAGACCATTTGGCGCATCGAGGCCGAATCGTCCACAGCAAGAATTGAATGCATCGCTTTCTCTCCGGATAACAAGCTGGTATCGGTTGATTCTTGAAAATCTTTAGAACAGTTCTATGGACCCTGCGTCCATTTCGTCCTGCGTCACGGGATTGGGGCGCAGCGGCGCGATTTCGACGATGGCTTCGCCTTCCTCGTCGTCGCCAAAGGTATCGCGAGCCAGCTGGTCAGCGCAATTGCGCAGGCGCTGGCTGGTGTGCGCAATCAGCTGCGTGGCCATGTCCTGGAATTGCAGGGCCGTGATGGCGCCGGCAATGTCTTCCATCACCTTGTGCAGCGCGCTGTTATCGGTCTCGGGGGCTTGCTCAACACTTTGACGCAGCAGGTGCTGCACCTGGCTGGAGGCGCTGTAGAAGTGCGCTGAAAGCGCTTCTCCGGCATCGTCCAGCAAGCGCTGCAAGCGCTCCAGGTCGTTGGTCACCGTCATCAGGTGATCCTGGAGCTCAGCCGCCGCCAAAAGGGGAATCACCCCTGAGTCTGGTGGGACTGGCGTTTCATTCATCAGCATCGTGGCTCCACGGTAGTTGTTTCAGCTTCAAACGCCGTATGAGCGATTGCCGCCAGCCCTGCCTTTGCGCAGTCATTGACGACTCAGTCATGTGTGGCATCTTCGGCATTTCCAGGCCGCGTGTCGACAGGACTTATCAATTAAAGCCGGGCTATTTCTGGGCTTCGACCAATAGTTCTCGCTTCAAGATCAGGGTAAACCCTTGATGCCTGCTTTTGCAAGTCGCGCGAACGCGACGAAATGCTCGAAGCGATAGGCTGCGAAAGCCGAGCTGCCAGCCCGGAAGCGGTCTGCAAACTTGGCATACTCGCGCCCATGTCGACGCCCACCGCCGAGCGCCATCTGCGCATCCTGCACATAGAAGATTCCGAACTGGACCATCAGCTGATCGTGGCGCAGCTGCGACGCGCCGGTCTGAGCATCGAGGTGCAGCGGGTCGATTCGCTGCTGGAGTTGGAATCGGCGCTGCGTCAGCCCTGGGACGCCATCATTTCGGACTACAACCTGCCCGGCTTTTCGGGCTTGTTGGTGCTCGACATGTTGCGCCAACGCCAATACCTGATGCCTTTTGTGCTGGTGTCTGGCGAGATCGGCGAGGACACCGCAGTGGCGGCCATGCGTACCGGCGCGTCCGACTATCTGCTGAAGAACAACTTGGCCCGCCTGGCACCGGCCTTGCTGCATGCGATTGAGGCCTGTGAGTCGGAGCGGGCCCGGGTGGCTGCCGATGCCGAACTGCTCAAGAGCAAGCAGCGTTTGCATGAACTGGCCGGCCATCTGCAGACCAGTGTCGAGATGGAGCGTGCCGCGATCGCGCGTGAGATCCACGATGATGTTGGGGGCTCGCTGACGGCGCTGAAATTTGACTTGGCCTGGATTGCCCGTCATGCCAAGGATGCAGCGGTGCAGCAGCGCGTGAACTCGGCGCTGGAGACGGTCAGCTACGCAATCGAAGCCAGCCAGCGCATCATGCACAACCTGCGCCCCGCCATTCTCGAGCAGGGCCTGGTGGCAGCTGTCCAGTGGATGGCGAACCGCTTCGAGCGGCGCACCGGCATCCTGACGACCACGCGCACCAGCCACGAGCAGATCCAGCTGCCCCCCGGGGTGCCGCTGGTGGCCTACCGCACGGCGCAGGAGGCGCTGACCAATATCAGCAAGCACGCCAATGCCAGCAAGGTGAACATCGAGCTGAGCGTTGACTCGGGCGTGCTGACGCTGGAGGTGAGCGACAACGGCCAGGGCATTGCGCCGGGCGACCTGGCCAAGGCACGCAGCTTTGGCATTCGCGGCCTGCACGAGCGGGCCGCCACGGTCGGCGGCTGGGTGGACTTGAGCAGCAGCTCGCGGGGCACCAGCCTGATCCTGTCGGTGCCCTTGCAAGCCGAGGCCGCAGCACAGTTTGGTGATGACCACAGCCATACCGAAGAACACGATCCGTCCGCCTGGGGCAGTGCATGATTAAAGTGATTTTGTGTGATGACCATGCGCTGATTCGGCGGGGCATCCGGGACACGCTGGCCGATGCCGCTGACATCCAGGTGATGGGCGAGGCAGGCGATTACGGCGAGCTGCGCAGCCTGCTGCGCACGCTCGGGCCTGAGCAGGAATGCGATGTGCTGGTGCTGGACATCAATATGCCAGGGCGCAGCGGTCTGGATGTGCTGCATGTGTTGAAGGACGAGGGCAGCCATCTGCGCGTGCTCATCGTTTCTATGTACCCGGAAGACCAGTATGCGATCCGCGCGCTGCGGGCTGGGGCCTATGGCTATGTCAACAAGGGGGGCGACCCGCAGCTACTGGTGCAGGCTGTACGCACCGTGGCACAGGGGCGCAAGTACGTGACGCCTGAAATTGCGCAGATGCTGGTTGAGAGCCTGACTGCTCCGGTGACCGAGCAGGCGCACCAGAAGCTCTCGGATCGCGAACTGCAGACCCTGGTGATGATTGCCTCGGGCAAGCGGCTCTCGGACATTGCCGAGGAGCTGACGCTGAGCCCCAAGACGGTCAGCGTCTACCGGGCGCGCGTGTTGGAGAAGCTGGGCCTGGCCAACAACTCCGAACTGACCGTCTACGCCATTCGCAACGGCCTGGTGCAGAGCTGAGGCAAGGCGCCGGCACTGCATATCCCATGTGCGCAGCTGTGCCGGGCATGGTAGAAGTGCGTTTGGTGCCATCAGCACGCCCACGCGACTCATGAGCATGCCCGGGTCCACCCCCATGTCCAAAGATTCCACCCGCCGAGCGGCTCCGCTGCCGTTGCGGCGTTCTCGTTCGCTGGTTACCCGCTTGACGCGGCTGAACTTGCTGGTGCTCAGCCTGACGCTGTTGATCTGCTTTGTGCTGATCGGCACCAGCTCTTGGTATGCCGCACGTGACCGCCAGGTCCAGGCGGCTGAACTCAGCGCTGGCCTGTTGGGCAACAGTTTGGCGCCCATGCTTGCATTCGAAGACCGGGACGCGGCCCTGAACGAGGTGCAGGCCTTTTCGCGCCGAAGCGATCTGCTGGAGCTCCAGGTGCTCAGCGCATCGGGCCAGTTGTTTGCCCATTGGAGCAGCGATGAGAAAAGGCCGCTGCAACTGGCGGTGTCACCTGCTGTGGTCGCCACGCTGGGTACGCAGAGCCAGATACGCGGCAATGAGTTTGACGTCTGGGCGCCGATCAAGCTTAAAGGGGAGGTCGTGGGCACGCTGCGCATGCGGGAGAGCCTGCAGAGCCTGCTGCAGACGGTGTGGCAGATGACGCTGCTGGCCACGGTGCTGGTGGTCTTGGCCATTGCCCTGGCTTCCTGGGTGCTGCGAATGGTGCAGCGTGCGGCCCTGCGGCCCTTGGTCGATCTGGCCGAATTGGCCGAGCAGGTCACCAGAGATCAGGACTACAGCCGCCGTGCCCGCATCGAGCGGCTGGACGAGGTGGGGCGATTGGGCGAGCGCTTCAATCAAATGCTCAGCCGCGCCGAGGTCTGGCAGGCGGATTTGAGCCAGCAGCTGCGCAAGGAGCAGTTGGTCGGCCAGCAGATGCAGCAGCTCGCCAATGAAGATAGCCTGACAAAGCTGCCGAACCGGCTGTTTTTTCAGGCTGAGCTGCAGCGCCGGGTCGCGCATAGTGTCGAGCACTCCGAACTGATGGCACTGATGTTCATCGACCTCGACAATTTCAAGACCGTCAACGACAGCTATGGCCACGACGCCGGCGATGAGGTGCTGCGTGAAGTCTCGCGGCGCATGTCACGCGCGCTGCGCAGCTCCGATGTGCTGTGCCGACTGGGCGGCGACGAGTTCGCCTTGATGCTGCCGGCGCTGAGCGATCAGGCGGCCGCCGAGCAACTGGCCGGGCGCTTGATTGCGGCGGTGCGCGAGCCCTTGTTGGTGGATGGTCGCGTGATGCCGGTCGGGGCAACGGTCGGCTTGGCCTTCTGCCCGCTTGACGCCAGTGACGCGGCCCAGCTGTTGGCGCGCGCCGACACCGCGATGTATGCGGCCAAGCGAGCCGGCAAGAACACCTATCGCAGGGCCTGTGATGCGTCGGCTGCCTGAGCGCCTGCTTGTTGTCTTGCTGGCGCTGCTGGCAGTGACGCCGGCGCCGGCTGCTGAGGCGCTGGATGAGGATCTGCAGCTCGAGGAACTGCTCAAGCAAGGCCTGAGCCAGACGCCGCGCGGCGTTCAGGTGTCGACGGCGTCACGCTTTGCTCAGAGTGCCGAGCAGGCGCCGGCACTCACCTATGTGATGACCGACGAGGACATCCGCCGCTTTGGCATGCGCAGCATCACCGATGTACTGCGCAGCCTGCCAGGCATCTACATCACCACGAATCGCAACTTCAGCTACATCGGCGCGCGAGGCTTGGGCCGCCCTGGCGATTACAACTCCCGCCTCCTGCTGCTGATTGATGGTGTGCGCACCAATGACGCGGCGACCGACGCGGCCTTGGTCGGGCCTGAGTTCTTCTTGCCGGTGGATCTGATCGAGAGAGTCGAGTTCACGCCGGGGCCCGGTTCGGCGCTGTATGGCAACAATGCCTTCCTGGGCGTCATCAACATCATCACCAAGCGGGCAGACAAGCTGGCTGGTGTGCAGGCCCGACTGTCGGCCGATTCCATGCGTGGTAGCGAGGCCCAGCTCAGCATTGGCCAGCGCTTCGAACAGGGGGGGGAAGCCTGGCTGTCGGCTTCGCTCATGGACAGGGCGAGGCTTGAATACGGGCGCCCGGTGCCGGCTGAGTTCGACGGACTGCTGCGCAGCTTCAACTGGGACCGGGCCAAGCGGCTCGTTGTCAGCGCGTCTGTCGGTGGCTGGTCCTTGCGTGCCGGGATAGCGGAGCGGCAACGCGGGCTGCCATCGCCGCTCGCCTATGAGCCACTTCAGCTCGGGCAGTTTGTCAGCGTCTATCGCAATGCCTTTGGCTCGCTCGGCTATGAGACCTCGCTTGGACCCGAGTGGGATCTCAGCGTCGATGGCTCGCTGCAGCGATCGATCAGCTACGGGCGTCATCCTTTCTTCGCGGACGATGGCAGCCTTTCAACCTATATGGACCAGGCCCGCGCCAGGTGGGCGCATTTCGATCTGCGTCTAGGCAATTCCCATTTTGCCAATCACTATCTGCTGTTCGGCATCGAACGCCAGCTGGACTTCGACGAATCGATCAGTGGCAGTGTCAACGGCGAGGTGATTCAGGCCTTTGGTGGCCGTGTCGGTCGCAGCGGGCTTTACATTCAGGACGAATGGAAGATCAGTGCCAACGCGCTGCTGGTCGCTGGACTGCGCCGTGATCTGGATGACCGGGCGATCGAGCGCAGTGTGAACCCGCGTCTGGCTCTGGTCTGGCGCATCGGCGCGGATGCCAATCTGCGCGCGAGCTATGGATCCGCGTTTCGGGCCGCGAATCTGAATGAATTCGCCACCAACTATTCGCTGGAGGGCGAAACACCGCGGCCCGAACGGGTGCGCTCTTTTGAGCTGTCATGGGAGCATCGTGCGAACGCGCAATTGCAGTACCGAGCGTCATATTTCCATTCCCATCTGATCGACCTGATCTCGGCCGGCAACGACACGCCGCTCTACCAAAATGACGGGCCCATCCACAGCCAGGGTGTGGACCTCGGGCTGGAGCAACGCTGGAAGGGTGGCGCCCGTCTGGCCGCAGCACTCTCAGTGCAACGAACACGTGACAGTGCGCACAAGGCGCTCAACAACTCGCCGGCCAAGCTGTTGAAGTTGCACCTCAGCTACCCGCTCTGGGAGGACAAGCTCTATCTGGGCTGGCAGCTGCTGGCGCAGAGCCGGCGCCTGACGGTGGAGCACAGCTTGCCAGGTTGCACGATACATAACGTTCATTTGAGCTGGCAGTTTGATCGATGGACCGAGTTGGGGCTGGGGCTGCACAACGCGAGCGACACGCTGTGCGCCGACCACACCGATTTGGCCTCGCCACCGATGGCCCAGGAGTGGCGGCAACTGCGGCTCAGCCTGTCGCGGAGGTTCGGCTCATGAGCGTCGGCCTGTCATGGCCGACGCGTCGACTGAAGGGCGTGCCGCGGCTCTGTCTGCCAGCTGTGCTCAGCCTGGGGCTTGCGCATGCCGCACCGTTGCAGGACGAGTCACAGCTCAAGGCCGCCTTCATCTACCGCTTCGCCCAGTTCACCCAATGGCCGCCGCCGCCGCTGAAGGAATTCAACTACTGCATCGCCGGCAATGCCGAGCTGCAGGAGTCGTTGCGTGCAATTGCCAGGAAGCCGCATGACGGCATCGGCGCGCGCCTGCAGGTGCTGACGGCGCCGCCCGCGCCGGGGCAGTGCCAGCTGCTGGTGATGGCGCTCAGCGATCGCAATGAGCTGCAACGCTGGCAGGCCGCCCTGGGCGACGAGCCGGTGCTGGTGGTTGGCGATACGCCGGAGGCCTTCCGTGCCGGTGCCAGCATCGCGCTGGTGCTGGAGCCCAACGGCCTGTCGTTCAGGATCAACTACACCGAGGCCAAGCGGCGCGGCCTGGTGCTCAGCTCGCAGGTGCTGAAGCTGGCGCGCGAGGTGCGCTGAGCTGCGAGAAGTAGCGCTGCGCGGCGTTCAGCCGAAGGCGGCCAGCATCCGTTCCAGCACCACGGTGAAGGGCGTTTGCATCAGTGGCAGCGTGGCCACCATGCCGATCAGCCCGATGCTCACGGTCAGCGGAAAGCCAACCGAGAAGACGCCGATCTGCGGCGCCACGCGCGAGATCACGCCCAGCACCAGGTTGACGAACATCAGCATGGTGATCAGCGGCAACGCGATCCACAGGCCCATGCGGAAGATCTCGGCACCCCAGGTCTGCGGCTGCACGGCACGCAGAAAATGAAAAGGCTCCTCGCCGACTGGAAAGGCGCTGAAGCTCTGCACCAGCGCATGGATCAAGAGCAGATGGCCGTTAATGGCGATGAAGAGAAAAGCGACCATGCTGCCGAAAAAGCGCGAGGTCGAGGTGCCCTGGCTGCCGGTGGCCGGGTCAAAGAAGCCAGCGAAATTCAGACCCATCTGCAGGCCGATCAGCTCGCCAGCGAACTCCAGCGCGGCGAACACCACGCGCACCGCAAAGCCCATGGACAGACCGATCAGCACCTGCTGCGCGATCAGCAGCGTCAACAGGGGCAGCGCATCGAGCGGCACCGGCTTGATCTCGGGCAGCGAGGGTTGCGCCGCGATGGCGATGAATAACGACAAGCCGACGCGCACCCGCATTGGCACGGCCCGCTGGCTGATCACCGGCATGCCAGCAAACAGCGCCAGCGTGCGCACAAATGGCCACAGCAGCGGCGTCAACCACTGCATCAGCTGGGCTTCGGTGATGCTGAACATTCAGGAGCTCTTTGCCGCCTCAGCCGACCACCTGCGGAATCGTCTGCAGCGTGCGCTGGATGTATTCGACCAGCGTCGTCATCATCCAGGGGCCCGTCAGCGCCAGCACCAGCACGGCAGCGACAACCTTGGGCACAAAGGACAAGGTGGCCTCATTGATCTGTGTGGCGGCCTGGAACACGCTGACCAGCACGCCGACCAGCAGCACGGTGATCAGCACCGGCGCCGCCACCAGCATCAGCATGTAGAGGCCTTGCTGGCCGAAGGTGAAGACTTGTTGGGCATCCATGGGGGCCTCTCGTGAAGTGGGTGCCTTAGCTCGCGAAGGAGGCGGCGAGCGAGCCGAGCAAGAGATTCCAGCCATCGGCCAGCACGAACAGCATCAGCTTGAAGGGCAGGGCGACCAGCACTGGAGACAGCATCATCATGCCCAGGCTCATCAGCACGCTGCTGACGATCATGTCGATGACCAGGAAGGGGATGAAGATCAGGAACGCGATCTGGAAGGCGCTCTTCAACTCGCTGGTCACAAAGGCCGGCACCAGCACCTTGAAGGGCACGGTCTCGGGCTTGATGCCGGGGTCCAGCTTGGCCAGGCGGCTGAACAAGGCGACATCGGCCTGCCGAGTCTGTTTCAGCATGAAGCCGCGCATCGGCACTTCGGCGCGGGCCAGCGCTTCGTCAAAGGCAATGCTGCCGGCCGAGTAGGGCTGCCAGGCCTCGGCGTAGACCTTGTCCAGCGTCGGGCTCATCACGAAGAAGGTGAGGAACAGCGACAGGCCGATGATCACCTGGTTGGGTGGCGCCGCCTGGGTGCCCAGCGCCTGGCGCATCAGCGACAGCACGATGACGATGCGGGTGAAGCCGGTCATCATCAGCAGTACGGCGGGCAGAAAACCGAGCGCGGTGAAGAACAGCAGGGTCTGGATGGGCACCGAGTAGCTGCCACCAGCGCCCTGGCCGACCAGCAGCGGCAGGCTGGCTGGCGGCGGGGCCGCTTGCGCTAAAGCCGCTCCAGCCCAGGCCGATAACAGCGATAGGGTCAGGCCTTGCCTGGCCCAGTGCGGCAGCTTGAAGAAAAGGCGCTGGGGCTCAGGCCGCATCGCCGTCTCCTGCGTTCTTGCTGTCGCGGCCGGCCCTCAGGCGGCCGCGCAACTGCTCCGCAAAGCTCGTGCCAGCCATGCTCGCACTGCCGGGCGCCTCCGGCTGCGGCGGCATCACGTGCAGCGTGTTGATCTGCTGGCCGCTGACACCGAGCACCAGCCAGCGCTTGTCCTCGCCCTGGCCCACCTCGACCGTGACCAGCTTCTGGTTGGGCGCGAGCGGCAGCACGGCCACGGTGCGCATCTGGCCTTGGCTCAACGCCGAGCCCATCGGCGTGCGCTTGAGCAGCCACAGCGCCACCGGAATCATGGCCACGATGGCCAGGAACCAGACGAAAGGCAGGAATGGGTTGTTCATGGCGCCCGATTCTGGGCGTTCGGGCGCTGTGGGACTCGATGGAAAAGAGGCCCGGCGGGCCTCTTGATCATGCGGCTGCGCCGTGCCGGCGTGATGGCCGCTGTGGCCTGGCCCTGATCAGGCCTTGCTCAGCCGGCGCATCCGTTCGGACGGCGTGACGATGTCGGTCAGCCGGATACCGAACTTGTCGTTCACCACCACCACCTCGCCCTGGGCGATCAGATAACCGTTGACCAGCACGTCCATCGGCTCGCCGGCCAAGGCGTCGAGTTCCACCACCGAGCCTTGCGCCAGCTGCAGGATGTTCTTGATCGGGATGCGGGTGCGGCCCAGCTCAACAGTCAGCTGGACGGGGATGTCCAAAATCATGTTGATGTCGCTGCCCGGCATGCCACCGGGCGTGGGCGCGAAATTGGTGAAGGAGGCGGGCGCGACCTGTTCGGGCTGCGTCTGCACCTCGCTGGCCACTTCGGGCTCGGGTTGCTTGGCTTCGGCGAGTGCGGCGGCCCATTCGGCCGCCATGGCGTCCTGTTCGTCCATGGAGGGTTCGTCAGGTGACATTGCGGGCTCCCAGCCAGCCCGTGTCCGGGCCGGTCAGCATTTGTTCGACCTTGAGCGCGTACTTGCCATTGGAGGTGCCGTAGTGGCAGTCAAAAATGGGCACGCCGTCGATCTTGGATTTGATCAGGGGCTCCAGGTCCAGCTCGATGAAATCACCGGGCTTGAAGGCAAGCAACTGCTCGACCGTGGCCGGCGCATTGGCCAGCTCGGCCACCAGCTCGACCTCGGCCGATTGCAGCTGGTGCTTGAGCAGATTGACCCAACGCCGGTCGGGCTCGGAGGAGTCGCCGACGGTGGTCGAGTACAGCACATCCCGGATCGGCTCCAGCGTCGAGTAGGGGATGCAGAAATAGACGGTGCCGCTGGTCTCGCCGATTTCCAGCGTGAACGAGGTCGACACGACGATCTCGCTGGGCGTGGCGATATTGGCAAACTGCGGCTGCATTTCCGAGCGCTGGTATTCCAGCTCCAGCGGGTAGATGCCGGTCCAGGCCTTGCGGTATTCGGCGGTGATCACCTCAACCAGGCGCAGGATGACGCGCTGCTCGGTTGGCGAGAAATCGCGGCCTTCGATACGCGCATGGAACTTGCCGATGCCGCCGAACAGCGAATCGATCACCGCAAACACCAGCGTCGGATCGCAGACGATCAGGCCGGAGCCGCGCAATGGCTTGACCGACACGATGTTGAAGTTGGTCGGCACCACGATCTCGCGCAAAAAGGCCGAGTACTTCTGCACCTTGATGCCGCCGATGGCGACTTCTGGGCTCTTGCGGATGAAGTTGAACAGGCCGATGCGGATATTGCGGGCGAAGCGCTCGTTGATGATTTCCATCGTGGGCATGCGCCCACGAACAATGCGCTCCTGGCTGGCCAGGTTGTAGTCGCGTATGCCGCCCTGCTGGACCTCCTCGGCCTCGAGCTTCTGGCTCTCGCCGGTAATGCCTTGCAGCAGTGCATCGACTTCGTCTTGCGACAGGATCTGCTGATTCATGCCAGCACTCCGTCAACGCATGCGGTAACACCCGGATGGGCGCAGGCCTGCGGGCCCAGCGGGGCCTGGTGGATGAAGTCAGTGCGGGGGAACATGATCACTGGACGATGAAGGTGGAAAACAGCACTTGGGTGACGGGGCTTTCGACGTGGGCTTTTTTCTTCTTCTTTTTCTTCGGCTTTGGGTCTTCTTCCTCTTCGTCGTCGAGCTCGATGCCCATCGGGCGCACCGACTCGCGCAGGATTTCCTTGGCCAGCTTGTCCTTGCCTTCGCGGGTCAGCAGTTCTTCCGACGTCTTGTGCGACAGCACCATCAGCACATTGCTGCGGATCGCCGGCATATAGGCCTTGATGGTGTCGGCCATATGCGGGTCGGCGACTTCCAGCGTGACGCCGATCTGCGCATAGCGATCGACTTCCTTGTCGGCCAGATTGACCGTGAAGGGGTCCAGCGGCACAAAGGTGGGCGGCGTGCCCGGCTTGGCGTGGGCCGCAGGCGCATGTTGCTCGGCCGGCGCGGCGTCAGCGCCTTCCTCATCCTCGGCCGCCTTTTTCTTCTTCATCATCAGCACGGCCGCGCCGCCACCGCCGAGCACCAGCAGCAGCACCGCAGCGATGATGATGATCAGTTTCTTCTTGCCGCCACCTTTCGGGGCGGCATCGGCCGGTGCGGCTGCTGCAGACATTTGAACTCCTTGAACTCGACTGGGTCAGTAGCGCGCCAGCCTGACGCAATGGTGACCCCTATGATGGATTATTCGGAGTCCTGGGCGTTCGGCATGGCCTGATAAGCAGGGCAATCGCGTCCATGTTCACACGCGCCGGCGATTTGAGCCCTGCGCAGCCTCAAGCAAACAGATCAAGTACGCCGCGTGAGCCGCGTGTGGCCGGCGTTGGCAGCGCTGCCATCAGCGGCTGGACCGAATCGTCTGGCCTGCTGCCGCCGCCGAGAATCGCGCGCGAGCCGGCGTCAGCATTGCGGCCTTCCTGCCGCGCCTGGCCCTGCTGAGATTGGCTGAAGACGCCACCGCCACTGAGCGTCATGCCGTTGTCGCGCAGGGCCGCCGCCAGCTCGGGCAGGCTGCGTTCGAGAACGGCGCGAGTGTCCGGCTGATCGCTGACGAAGCTGATCTGTGCCTGCTGGCCATCCAGCACGATTTGCACCTGCACCGGGCCCATCTCGGCAGGATTCAAGTTGAGCAGGGCTTGCTGGACGCCGTCCGCGGCGGCCAGGCTCAGCCTGGCGCTCATTTGTGGCGCGAAGTCGTCGCTGTACAGCGGCGCGTCGATGCTGTACTCACGGGGCGCGGCGATGCCTTGAGCCGAGCTGCGTTCGAGCTTGGCGCTCGATGCGCCTTGCGCGGCTTGCAGGGCACCGGCGAATTCGCTCGCTGCGGCACCCGTTGAGCTGCCAAGCTTGGCGCCTGCTTCAGCGCGGCCACTGACGATGGCCAGCACCTGTTCGGCCAGCGCAGGCTTGCTTCCAGGGCTGGCGCTGCTTTTGTCCATCAGAGGCGTTGAGTCGCTCTGGGGCGCGGCGCCCAGACGCTGCGTGGCCTCGGCGTCATCGGACTCCGAGGCGGCAGTCATGTGGTCTTGGTTGTTGCCAGCGCGTGCCAAAGACGCTGCTGGGCGTTGTTCAGCAAGTAACAGGCCGGGCGCAGATGCCGCCGGGGCTTGCGGGTTGCCGGCGGCGGCTTGCGCGGCGAGTTGGCCAGCGTCAGAAGCTGCAGTCGTGTTGTCGTCGCCGTCCTGTGTCAGCTCACCGGTGTCCTCGCAGCGCGTGCTGGCTGTTCCAGCGTCGTCAGCGTCGCCACGGGCCGAAGTCTTGGCGCTGCCAGTCGCGGCGCTCTTGTCGCCGGCACTGCCGGCGGCCTTCGCCGCCTTGCTGGCCTCAGCGCTGCTGGCTTTGGCGGGTGTGTTGCCTGGCAGTCGTGCTGGCATCGTGTGGCGGCCGTCCTCGGCATTGTGCTCGGTGCCTGGCGCTGGTCGGGCATCTCTGCCAGGGGCGGGTGCGGCCGCCTGAGGCGTTGGCGTGCTTGTCTGAGCTGCAGGAACAGGTGCGGGCGCCGGAGCTGCGGGCGGCATGGCCGGCTGGCTGCTATCGCGCAGCAGCTGCATGAAGCTGGCGCTGCCGGCGGCAGCGGCGTTGCTGGCAGTGGCAGCGCGGCCGGCCGTGCCGGCGAGGCCCGCCACAGCGCTGCTCAGAGTGGCCGGACTGGTGGCGATTTTGTTCATGGTGGGGGCGGCTTGTAGTCGGTCGGATGTGGCGCTCAGGCGCTCAGGCGCATGAAGCCGTGCTGGCTGGCATAGGCGGTGCGGGCGGCCTGCTCATCACTGGCCTTTTGCTCCTGGCGCGAGGCCAGGCGAAGCTGATCGAGGCGGCGGCGCTCCAGCAGCTTGCGCACCGAGGCGACGCGCAGCTCGCGCTCACGCAGCACTTCGCGGGCCATGTCGACGCGGCGGTCGGCGTGAACGCTGATCAGACCTTGCTGATCGATGGCCTGGTTCAAGCGGCCGCTGAAGTTCTGATAGCAGCCGAGGATGTCCACCGTGGTGGCGCGGGCAAAGGTGGCCGTCCAGCGCTGCTGGTATTCGCTGCGGTACTGGGCCAGCTGGCCCTGCTGGTCGCGCGCGGCGTTGGCCTGCTGCTGGGCATCCTGCAGCGCGCGCAGCGCTTCGTCGCGCTCCGATTCGGCGCGTTCCAGCAACAGGGTCAGTGCGTGTGTGGTGCTCATCGGTGTGACTCCAAGCCTGGTGTTCTGTTTATCGGCAGTTCTCAGCCGCCATTGATGACCGCATTGAGCTGGGCAATGCTGGTGGCCAGTTCGGCGGGGCTGTGCATGTCTTGCTGCAGCAGGCGCTGCATATCGGGGTGCAGGCGCACGGCGAGGTCGAGCTCGGGGTCGTGGCCGGGTACGTAGGCGCCGAGCTGGATCAGATCGCGCGCCTTGTTGTATTTCGCGAGCAGCTGGCGGAAGCGCCGCGCCGACTCGATATGCGGCTTGCTGGCCACGTTGGTCATCACGCGCGAGATCGAACGCTCGATGTCGACGGCCGGGTAGTGGCCGGCCTCGGCCAGCTCGCGCGACAGCACGATATGGCCGTCCAGGATGCCGCGCGCGGCGTCGGCGATCGGGTCTTGCTGGTCGTCGCCCTCGGACAGCACGGTGTAGAAGGCGGTGATCGAGCCTTCGCCGTGCAGACCGTTGCCACTGCGTTCGACCAGCTGGGGCAGCTTGGCGAAGCAGCTCGGGGGATAGCCCTTGGTGGCCGGTGGCTCGCCGATGGCCAGGGCGATCTCGCGCTGGGCCATCGCATAGCGGGTCAGCGAATCCATCAGCAAGAGCACATGCAGGCCCTGGTCGCGGAAATGTTCGGCGATGGCGGTGGCGTAGGTCGCGCCCTGCATGCGCAAGAGCGGCGGCGCATCGGCCGGGGCGGCGACAACGACCGAACGGGCCAGGCCATCCTCGCCAATGATGTCTTCGATGAATTCCTTGACTTCGCGGCCGCGTTCGCCAATCAGGCCGACGACGATCACATCGGCCTCGGTGTAGCGGGCCATCATGCCCAGCAGCACCGATTTGCCGACGCCGGTACCGGCGAACAGGCCCAGGCGCTGGCCGCGGCCGACGGTCAGCATGGTGTTGATCGAACGCACGCCGGTGTCCAGCGGGGTGCGCACCGGATCGCGGTCCATCGCGTTGATCGGGCGGCGCACCATCGGCGCCGCATGCACGCCTTGCAGCGGGCCGCGGCGATCCAGCGGATGGCCGTGCGAATCGACGACGCGACCGAGCAGGCCATCACCCATGGGCAGGTGCAGGCCGCGGTCTTCGTCGCGGCGCCAGGGGTGGCGTTCCTCGCCAAGCTTGGGGCCGTGCAGCGCGGCGGGGCGCGGCAGCACCATGGCACCGCTGGACAGGCCGTGAACCTCGTCGGTCGGCATCAGGTAGGCGCGATCGCCGGAGAAGCCGACGACCTCGGCGTTCACCGGGGCCTGACCGCGGCGCGGATTGCTGGCCGAGCTGGGCATATGGATCTGGCAGACCGAGCCCACCGGCACCTTGACGCCGGTGGCTTCCAGCACCAGGCCGGCCACGCGAACCAGCTTGCCCTGCGACTCGAGCGGCACCGGTGCGCTGGCAAAGGCTTGCAGATCGCCGAGGTACTGATCCCAGCGGGCCAGGCGCTCGGCGCGGGCTTGCTGTGGGTCCTGCCGTTGTTCGAAGCCGGCCATCATGGCTGCTCCTCCCGGTCAGCCGGCAGCTCGTCGCCGCCACGGCGGTCTTCCCACAGCGAGGCCTGGCCCATCGCGGCCATGGTTTGCTGCCAGCGGGTGGCCAGCGTGGCATCGACGCTGGAGATGTCCGAGTCGACCTTGCAGCCACCGCGGGCAATGCTGGGGTCGGGCAGCAGCTGGGCTTCACGGGCGCGCAGCTCTTCGCCGGCGCCTTCCTGCACCAGGGGGAGATCGTCCGGGTGAACGCGCACGCGCACATGGCGGGCCGAGACCAGCAAGGCTTCGACGGCATCGTGGGCCACGCGGGCGATGTGCTCGGGGCGCTGGCTGATCTCGCTGCGCACGACCTGGCGTGCCAGTTCGACGGCGCAGCGGGCCAGCGTCTCGGCCAGCTGGCCTTCGAGCTCGGCGAACTGATCATCAAAGGCCTGCATCAGGGCGCCGATCTGCGCCGTCATCTGCTGCGCAAAGCTCTGCTTGAAGGCGTCCAGCGCAGCCATGCCGTCGCGGTAGCCATCTTGGTAGCCGGTCTGGCGCGCCTCATGCAGCAGCTCGCCGATATCGGGTTCCGGAGGGGCCTCGGGGGCGGCTGGAGCAGCGGCGGGCGCGGCCGGCGCGCTGACCGGCGGCCGCGGGCTGGCCACGCCCTGAAAGGCATCCGGATTCCAGGCAGCGAAATCCTGCAGCTCCTCGCGCGGGATGAAACGGCTGTAGCTGCTGGTGCGCGTGGTGCTGCCGTCCGGTCGCACCGGCGGAGGCACCTGGCGGGGCGGGCGCGGCGTCATGCTCGCACCCTGGCCGCGCCAATCGCCGGCGTCGTGGGGGGGGAGGGCTGTTGCATTGCGCACCGCCTACTCACAGGAACTGGTCGTCGCCACCACCGGCGAGCACGATCAGACCTTCGTCGACCAGGCGACGAACGATCTTGAGGATTTCCTTCTGCTCGCCTTCGACCTCGGACAGCCGCACCGGGCCGCGCGAATCGAGGTCCTCGCGCAGCGTTTCGGCCGCGCGGGTGGACATATTGCGGAAGATCTTTTCGCGCAGCTCCGGCCCGGCGCCCTTGAGCGCGACGACCAGCGACTCGGACTGCACCTCCTTGAGCACCGACTGGATGCCCTTGTCGTCGATCTTTTCCAGATCGTCGAAGGTGAACATGTTGTCCATGATCTTCTGCGCCAGGTCGCCGTCGGCCTCGCGGATGTAGTCCAGCACCGAGGCCTCGACGCTGGAGCCCATCATGTTGATGATCTCGGCGGCGGTCTTCACGCCACCCAGCGAGCTCTTCTTCATGCGGTCGCCACCAGCCAGGATCTGGCTCATCACCTCGTTCAGGTCCTTCAAGGCCATCGGCTGGATGCCATCCAGCGTGGCGATGCGGATCAGCACCTCGTTGCGCTGGCGCTCGGTGAACAGCTTGAGCACCGAGCTGGTTTGGTCGAAGTCGAGGTGGGCCAGGATGGCGGCGATGATCTGCGGGTGCTCATTGCGCAGCAGCTCGGCCACCGAGCTGGCGTCCATCCACTTGAGGCTTTCGATCGAGGACACATCGCTGCCTTGCAGGATGCGATCGAGCAGCAGATTGGCCTTGTCCTCGCCGAGCGCCTTGCGCAGCACGGTGCGCACGTACTCATCGGTGTCGTTGACCAGCATGCTCTGCGTCTCGGCAACGGCGTCGAACTTGTTGATGACCTGCTCGACCTGTTCGCGCTTGACCACCTTCAGCTTGGCGATGGTCTCGCCGAGCTTCTGCACTTCCTTGGGCGCCAGATGCTTGAAGACCTCGGAGGCTTCTTCCTCGCCGAGGGACATCAGCAGGATGGCGGCGTGTTCTACACCTTCGTCGTCCATGGCTTGTTCTCCTTGGCGGTTCAGGTCGCGGTCATCGGGTCTTCGCCGTTGACCCAGGCGCGGACGATGTTGGCGACGGCGGCCGGGTTGTCACGGGCCAGTTGGCGGGCGCGCTCCAGCTTTTCGTTGGCGACCGGGGCTTCGAGTGCGGGCAGTCCGTTCGGGCCGAGCAGCACGTTCTGGTCGTCGACGACTTCATTCAGCTCGGTGCCTTCCGCCTCGCTCTCGCTAGGCTCGGGCGGCGGCGGGTAGGCCGCGCGGATGGCCGGGCGCACCATGCCGAAGACGGCAATCAGGGCCACCATCACCAGCGCGGCCGGCACGGCGGCGGCGCGGATGATGTCGATCAGCCAGGGCTGCTTCCACAGCGGGGTGTCGACGTTGTCGACCTTTTCGCTGACGAAGGGCGCGCTGACGATCTTCAGCGAGTCGCCGCGCTCCTGGTTGAAGCCCATGGTCTCCTTGACCAGGGCGGTCAGCTTGTCGAGCTCTTCCTGCGGCACCGGGATGCTGTTGACCTTGCCCTTGGGGTCGGTGCTGCTGCGGTGGTTGACGACCACGGCCGCGTTGAGTCGGCGCACGGTGCCGGTGGCATTGCGGGTCACGCGCACCGTCTTGTCGAGTTCGTAGTTGGTGACGGCCTCACGGCGCGAGTTCTGCTGGCCGCTGCCGCCCTGGGTGGCCTGCAGCGGCGCCGCGCTGCCGTTGATCGGGGCGGTGGCCGGCACCGGCGGCTGGTTGGTTGCCGCACCGGGCACGCCGCTGGGCTGGCCGGGCACGGCGTTCTGCGACTCATTGGTCTGCTGGCTGCGCACCGAGGCCTGGGCATTGGCACCCTGGTTGGGCTTGAACTCCTCGGACGTCGATTCAACCTGCGAGAAGTCGACATCGGCGCTGACGGTGGCGCGCAGATTGTCGCGGCCGACCACCGGCTCCAGCAGTTCGTAGATGCGCTTGTTCAGCGTCGCCTCGATCTGCTGCTTGTACTGCAGCTGCTGGCTGTCCAGGCCGCTGCCGTTCTCGGCGCTGTTGCTGCTCAGCAAGGCGCCGCTGCTGTCCAGCACGCTGACCGCCTTGGGTGACAGCTCCGGCACGCTGGCCGAGACCAGATGGATGATGCCGGCGACCTGAGCGCGATCCAGCGTGTGGCCGCCGCGCAGCGTCAGCATCACCGAGGCACTGGGCTTTTGCTGTTCGCGGAAGAAGCCGTTCTGCTGCGGCATCGCCAGATGCACGCGGGCGTCGGCGACATCGCTCATCGCGGTGATGGTGCGGGTCAGCTCGCCTTCGAGCGCACGCTGGAAATTCAGGCGTTCATTGAACTGGGTCTGGCCGATCGACTGCTTGTCCATCAGCTCGAAGCCGACCGTGCTGCCCTTGGGCAGGCCGGCCGAGGCCAGCTTCATGCGCACGTCATAGACCTGAGCGGCCGGCACCAGGATGATGCCGCCGGGTTCGCTGCGGTAGGGCACGTTCAGTGTCGCCAGCTGGGCGATGACGGCGCCGCCATCCTTGTCGGACAGGCCGGTGAAGACCGGCCGATAGTCGCCCTGCGAGGACCACATGCTCATCGCCACCAGCACCGCTGCCAGGGCAGCCAGGCCGGCGCCCAGGCCGAGCTTGTTGCGCAGCGGCAGGGCCATCACCCGGGCACCGAGGCTGGGCAAGGCCACGGCCGGCGTTTCCGTGATCGCGTTGCTGGTCGGGCTGAGGGCGTTGTCCATGGACTTGGGGCGGGGGGCGGTCGCGAATGAATTGGGGGCTTTCTCGGGTTTTGATTATTCGGAAACAGGCCCTCAAGAAAGCCGAGAAGAGGCCGACAAAGCGAGCGCAGTTCGGCTCTTGGCAGCACGGCTGACGCCCTAGCATTCACTCACCTGCCAGAAGCCTTTGCGCCGTCCACGTGCGCCGGGCTGTCACGGCAAGGAGCCCGCCATGGATGTCAAGCTCAAACCCTTCGATTTCGCCCAGGCCGCCGCCCGCGCCGGCCTGGCGACCAATGGGCAGCCGCTGGCCAAGACCCGGGCCGCCGCAGGCAGCAGCTTTGGCGATGCAATGGCACAGGCGCTCAAGGGCGTGAGCCAGCAGCAGATGCAGGCCCAGGCGATGCAGCGCGAGGTGCAGCTGGACAATCCCACCGTCAGCCTGGAAGAGACCATGGTGGCGATGCAGAAGGCGCAGATCGGCTTTCAGGCAGCGCTGCAGGTGCGCAACCGCTTTGTGGCCGCCTATTCGGAAATCATGAATATGCAGGTCTGAGCCTGCTCTATCGGCAGGCGCTGCCTGTGTTCAGCAGTCCGAGCTGCGCGGCGCGGCGGGGCCGCAGATCTGCGGCCGGCCCATGGCATTCAGGTCCACATGCAGCTGTTGGTTCTTGCTGTTGGACATGCCGACCTGGCTCCAGCGCATCGCGCGGCCGAGGCCCGGTTCAAACTCGCTGTCGCTGCCGGCTTGCAGCAGCACATCGGGATGGCTCTTGTAGCTGGCGCTGCTGACGTCGCAGCGCGGCTTGCCGGTCTCGCATTCGCACGCCTGGGTGCGGCTCACGCCCCAGCACCACTGGGCGCCGCTGTGAAAACTGACGAAGACCGGTACGCGCTCCTGCACGCTGAGCAGGCGCGCATTGCGCAGATCGCTGGCCAGCGCCTCGGCGGCCGAACGCAGCTTGGCGCGTGCGCTGAGGTGGGCATAGCCGGGCACCGCGATGGCCAACACGATGCCGAGCACCGCCAGCACAAAGGCGACCTCGAGCAAGGTAAAGCCGCGCGGCCTGGCTGGATTCATAGCTTCATCATCCGGCGGCGTTTTTGCGTCTGGTCGATGTAGATCTGCAGCTCGCGCGAGGCGCTGGGAGGCAGTGACACAAAGGCGCAGCCCAGCCGCGAGCCGCTATGGCCTTCGCCCATCGGGGCGACATGTTGCAGACGCAGGCTGAGCTCGAAACGCGTGTCACGGTCCAACTCGATCAGCGCGCCGGCCAGTTCGATGCCGCCCTCGATCTCGGGCACATCCTCAGGCAGCAGCAGGGCCAGGCCGCCCATGGAGATGTCCAGCACGCGCAGGTTCAGCAGCATGTCCGGCAGGCTGGGATGGCGCAGCGCGACGCGGGGAAAGTTCAGCCCGGTGGGCTGCACTCTGAAGGCCTGGCGGCGTTGAAAGCGATACATGCGCCGCGGCAGCTGGGCGCGCAGCACGGGCCCGCTCTTGTCCTTGACGATCACCAGGCCCTCAAGATCGAACTGCAGCTTGATGGCATCCAGAAAGGCCACGCCGACCACCTCGTCGCTGCCCAGCAGGGCGCGCACCTGGCTGTTCTCACCCGGGATGTCAAAGCCCAGCACGCCGCGCGGCGCGTCGAGCGCGCAAATCATCGTGTGCAGGGTCTGACCATCTGGCGTGCTGAGCAGCACGCGCAGCTGTGATTCGCTCAGCTCGCGCAGGTAGCCCGCCACTTCGGGGGCCGAATGGACCCGGAATTCATCCAGTTCGGCGTGGGCGGTGGCGGTATCGGTGGCGCTGTCAGGTCGGGTCGCGGCAGTCATTCTGCTTGGGTCATTTTGTGCGTACAGCCCCGGGATGGGGCTGTCGCTGGGGGCTGGGCGCTCGAGTGGGCACCAGGGACTTGTTCAGTGCACCATTTTGCTCTTGCCGGCCAGCACATGATCCAGATCGTCCAGCCAGGGTTCGGCCAGGTGGCGGATCTCGGCATCATTCAGCAGGATGCGCTGCATGATGCGCGTCTTCAGCTGGGCCTCCTCGGGCGCCAGCTTCGATTCGGTGGCCGCGTGCTTGAGCTGCGAGATCAGGAGCACACAGGCGCCTTCGAGCTTGACCACTTCGTCCCAGTTGCCCGAGCGGGCGGCTGAGAGCATGTCGGCGCTGGCTTGTTCGATGGCTTCGTAGTAGCTGAGAAGGTGGGTATTCATTGCGGTATCCGGTTCGTGTCTTGTGGGGCGGCGCCAGCGCGGCGCACGGTCAAATCGGGTCAGGTCTTGTCGCTGATGCCAGCCCAGGCCTCGCGAATTGGCTGCAGCAGACGCTGGCACTCTTCGATGGCCGCGATATCGCTGTGCAGATTGGCCCGGGTCAGGCGCATGCAGAGGTAGGCATAGAGGTCGCGCAGATCGGTGGCCAGGGGGCCGGCCTCGAGATTCAGGGCCGCCTTCAGGCCTTCGTCAAGGATGCGCACCGCGCGGCCGAGGCAACGGTTCTTGACCTCATTGTTGCCGCTCATGATGCCGCCGATGGCCTGCGACATCGCTTCATTGACGCCGTCAAACAGCAGGCTGACGAGGCGGTGCGGGCTGGCGTTGAGGACGTCTGTTTCCAGACCGACCCGGTTGTACATCGCGCTGGCCCGCTGATTGCGTGATGCGAAAGGTGAGGAGCTGCCGTACATGTTTCAGTTTCCAAGTGGGCCGTGTTGGAGTTTTTTTCGGCCGTGCACCGCGGAACTTGAGCCTGGTACCTTGTGCAATATCTGGCAGGGAAGGGGCGTGGAACAGGGCTTTTCGCGCTTTGGTCAAGCCAGGACGGCAGCCCCAGAAACGACACAGGCACCGGCCTTGGCGGCGGGTGCCTGTGGGCGGGCCATGCACGGCCGCAAGCCAGCTGCTCGGCCTTACTTGCTGCTGGTGCTGAATTGCTGGGTCACATAGGCTGAGAGCTGGTTCATCTTGCCCATGGTCGTGTCCAGCGAGGTGTACTGGGCACGCAAGCGCTTCTCGACCAGTGCCAGATGGTCCTGCAGCTGCGAGATGCGATCGTTGTTGCGGGTCACATTGCTCTGTAGCGCCTTCTGGCCGGTGGTGATCAGGCCATCGGTGCCCAAGGTGTCGCTGGCAAACTTGTTCCAGCGCTGGGCGAAGCCGTTGTTGGTGGCATTGCTGCTGTCCACACCGGTGAAGAACTGCTTCAGGTCGGTGAGGTTGGTCAGCGCCTTGTCCAGCTTGCTGCTGTTGAGTGTCAGCGTGCCGTCGCCCGCCGGGTCAAGGCCGATGTCGGCCACACGTGAAAAGGCGCCGCCAAGGCTGGTCGAACTGCCTGTCAGGCTGCGCAGCTGCGACTGCAGGCCGACAACACGAGAATCGCCTTGCAATGCGCCGGCGGTCTTGTTGGCGCTGTCGTACTTGGTCTGATCGCGGAACAGCTTGGCGACGCTGTTGTAGGCGGTGACGAAGTCGGTGATGTTCTTTTTCAAGCCTGCGCTGTCGCTGCCAACACTGATGGTGATGGGCGAGCTGCTGGTCTTGAGCAGGTTGATGCTCAAGCCGTCAACACTGGTGCTCAAGGTGTTCGACTCCGAGTCAATGTCCAGGCCATTGATATTGGCCTTGGCATTGGCGGCAGATTGATTCAAGGTCATCGAGGCGACGCTGGCCGTCGGGTCGTAAGCCAGTGCCGAGAGACCGGCGGTATCGCCATCGCCGCCGTCGGCATCGCTGACGCTGACCTTGAAGCCGCTTGTCTCGCCGGTGCTTTGCGAGCGCAGCACCAGGCGGGCGCCCTTGCTATCGGTCACGATGGAGGCCGTGACACCGGCCTTGGCCGCATTGATCTGGTCACGTATCGCGGACAGCGAGTCCTGCCCCGAAGCGATGTTGATGGTGACCGGCGTGGCGCCCGACTTGCTGGTGAAGGTCGATTGGTCTGAACTCCAGGTGCCCGGCTCGATGGTGATGCTACCCTGGCCAACGACCGTGCTGCTGTTGGTGTAGCTGGCGCTGGACAAGCTCTGGGCGGACGCCAGCTGGCTGACCGAGACGCTGTAACTGCCCGGCGCTGCGCTGGTCGCGGCGACGCTGATGGTGCTGCTGTCCGAGGAGGTGGCGGTGGCGGCGGCCCAGGTCTCGGGCGTGTTGAGCTTGCGCGCCGCGTCCTGCATCGCCGAGATCGCACTCTGGATCTGGCCGTAGGAAGAGATCTTGGTTTGCAGCTTGGTCGTCGCCTGCTGCAGATCGGTCACCGGCTGAGCCTCGATGCTCATCAGCTTGGTGACGATCGAGTTGACGTCCAGGCCGCTGCCTATGCCTGCCGAATTGAGGGCCGGGCCGGTGTTGGTAATGCTTGCCATGACGGAGTCTCGCTGGTGCGCCTGCGCACTCGAACGAGTCTCAGGCTCTGGGAATATCGACCATCACTGGACGAACTTGAGCCGATGCGGCGAAAAGGGGGGAGGGCGCGGAGCCCTCGTCAGCCCTTGAGCAGTTGCAGCACCTGCTGCGGCAGCTGGTTGGCCTGCGCCACCATCGCATTGCCGGCCTGCTGCAGGATCTGCGCACGCGACATGTTCGAGGTTTCCTGCGCGTAGTCGGCATCCATGATGCGGCTGCGTGCGGCGGTCTGGTTCTCGACTGCCACCTGCAGGTTGGAGATCACCGCATCGAAGCGATTCTGCGTCGCGCCGAAGGTGGAGCGGGCCAGGTTGATCTGCGCCAGCGCCAGATCGATCTTGGCCACGCTGTCCAGTGCGCCCTGGGTGCCAGGCACGTAGACGTCAAAGGTGGCGCCGGTGCCGGCCACGCCTGTGTTCAGGATGTCGGTCGTGGTCGAATTGATCACTGCGGCCAACGCACCATCGTTGGTGCCGGCCGCTGTCGTGGTCGTCAGCATATCGGTCGAGTTGATCGATATCTGGTCGTTCGAGGTCGCGTTCGGGCCGACCTGGAAAGTGAAGGCAGTGGACGCGCCGGTCAAGACCTGCGAGCCGTTGAACGTGGTGTTCTGAACCAGCCGGCTGATTTCGGTCTGCAACTGGCTGAACTCATTGTTCAGTGCGCTGCGGTCGTTGGAATTGTTGGTGCCGTTGGCCGCCTGCACCGCCAGCTCACGCATGCGCTGCAGCATGTCGCCGACCTTGCCCAGCGAGCCTTCCGCCGTCTGCGCCAGCGAGATGCCGTCATTGGCGTTGCGGATCGCGACGTTCATGCCACGAACCTGGGTATTCATGCGCTCGGCAATTGCCAGCCCGGCCGCATCATCCTTCGCCGAATTGACGCGCATGCCGGACGACAGGCGCTGCATCGAGACGCCAAGCATGCCCTGCGAGGTGTTCAGGTTGCGCTGGGCATTCAGGGACGCGATATTGGTATTGATGGTCTGGGGCATTTGAGCACTCCTGCAAATTCCGGTGACAACCGGCCGACCGACCTTGCTGAACCCCTGCCCGCCGCCTTTTGTCTGGCGGGCTGGTGGCCCTGCTCACAGGGTCTGCCGATCATCCGTTCACCGCAGGGGCAAGAACTGACCCCAACAGCGCCCGGATGGCTCCGGATCTCACGCCGACAAATTGCGACGCGGTGAACGAATTCTGCGAGTGCTCAAAAAACTCAAAAGGCCGATTAAGGCGGAAAACCACGCCCATCAATGCGCTGTGCGAGCAGCGATCGAGGGCGTGGCAGCCGCCATCTCGGCCAGCGCAAGACGCGCGCCGCTGTAGGGCGGCGGGCCTGCGCCTGGCGGCGTCAACCGCCGCGCAGCAGCGTCAGCACCTGCTGCGGCAGCTGATTGGCCTGGGAGACCATCGCGTTGCCGGCCTGCTGCAGGATCTGCGCGCGACTCAGGTTGGCGGTTTCCGCGGCGAAGTCCGCGTCCATGATGCGGCTGCGCGCGGCCGACTGGCTTTCCACCGACACATTCAGGCTGGAGATCACCGCATCAAAGCGGTTCTGTGCGGCGCCGAAGGTGGAGCGGGCGGTGTTGACCTGCGAGATGGCCAGATCGATCTTGGCGACCGAATCCAGTGCGCCCTTGGTGCCGGCAGCATAGACGTCGAAGGTGGCGCCGGTGCCGGCCGCGCCGACATTCAGGATGTCGGTGTTGGTGCCATTGGCCACTTCCGCCAGGGCGCCATCGTTGAGGCCGGCATTGGTCGTCGTGCCAAGGATGTCGACGCCGGTGATGGTGATGGTGTCGTTGGTGGTCGCATTGGCGCCAACCTGGAAGGTGAAGCCGGTGGTGCCGGTCAGCACGGCCTGGCCGTTGAAGGTTGTGTTCGCGGCAAGGCGACTGATTTCACTCTGCAGCGAGGTGAACTCATTGTTCAATGCCGAGCGATCGGTGGCGTTGTTGGTGCCGTTGGCGGATTGCACCGCCAGTTCGCGCATCCGTTGCAGCATGTCGCCGACCTTGCCCAGGGCACCTTCCGCCGTTTGCGACAGCGAGATGCCGTCATTGGCGTTGCGCACGGCCACACTCATGCCGCGTACTTGGGTGTTCATCCGTTCGGCGATGGCCAGGCCGGCGGCATCGTCCTTGGCCGAGTTGACGCGCATGCCGGAAGACAGGCGTTGCATGGCCACGGTCAGCGAAGACTGGGAACTTGCCAGATTGCGCTGAGCGTTCAGCGACTGCAAGTTGGTGTTGATGATTTGAGGCATGACGCGATCCTTTCAATACCGATGACAAAGTTCCGAGCCCATGCAGCGAGAGCGATGCTGCCGCGTCAGCCAGAGGGTGATGTGACTCACCTCCGATCGACCTGGACTGACGCTTGGGGCGTGAGTGCCGTCGGCCGCTTGTCGCGTTTCGCTTACGAGCTGGGACTCGTTGAGACAGTTATCGGTGAGGAAGGGATTCGTCTTGAGCCGTGTCTAGCAAATAAGGGCCGTTCAATCGCCTGAATTGGCGGGGATTGAACGGCCTTTTCACGGTGCCTGTGCTGGCGGACTCAGTCCGCTTGCGTTGATAACGGGGGCGAGCGTGCTGCTCATGGCCAGCTGGGCTGGCCCAGGGTCATCGAAGAAGCGTCAGCACTTGCTGCGGCGCTTGGTTCGCCTGGGCGATCATCGCGTTGCCGGCCTGTTGCAGGATCTGCGCCCGGCTCAGGTTGGCGGTTTCCATCGCGAAGTCGGCATCCATGATGCGGCTGCGAGCGGCCGACTGGTTTTCCACCGACACCGTCAGGCTGGCGGTCACCGCGTCGAAGCGGTTCTGTGCCGCACCGAAGGTCGACCGTGCCGTGTTCACCTGGGCCAGTGCCAGATCGATCTTGGCCACCGAGTCCAGTGCACCCTTGGTGCCGGCGGCATAGACGTCGAAGGTGGCACCGGTGCCGGCCGCGCCGACGTTGGAGATGTCGGTGTTGGTCGAGTTCACCACTTCGGCCAGCGCGCCATCGTTGGTTGCGGCCGTGGTGGTCGTGCCCAGCATGTTCTGGCCGTTGATGGTGATGGTGTCGTTCGTCGTCGCGTTGGCGCCGACCTGGAAGTTGAAGGCCGTCGTGTTGGTCAGCACCGCTTGGCCGTTGAACGTGGTGTTGTTCGTGAGCCGGGTGATTTCACTTTGCAGCTGACTGAATTCGTTATTCAGTGCGCCGCGGTCGGTGCTGTTGTTGGTGCCGTTGGCGGACTGCACGGCCAGCTCACGCATGCGCTGCAGCATGTCGCCGACCTTGCCCAGCGCGCCTTCAGCGGTTTGCGCCAGCGAGATGCCGTCGTTGGCATTGCGCACCGCGACGTTCATGCCCTTGACCTGAGCATTCATCCGTTCGGCAATCGCGAGGCCGGCGGCATCGTCCTTGGCAGAGTTGACACGCAGGCCAGAGGACAGGCGCTGCATGGAAACCGCCACGGCAGACTGGGCGGCATTGGTATTGCGCTGTGCATTCAGCGACAGCAGATTGGTATTGATGATGGCGGGCATGATGCGCTCCTTTCAGCTTAAAGACTCCCGGCATAGCGCCGACGTGACTCGGGTGCCCGGGTTTGGCACCCGTGCTTGCAGACCCAGATTCCTAGGAACCTTGACCTGCACCGCCCGGCGCTAGTCAACCGTTGAAGCCTTGCGACCCTCCTCGTGGCGGGGCGCCCAACTTGCGGCCTTCTAACCGGACCACGTGTCTGTTTCCAGACCCGTTGGAATGGCTATCGGACAGCGCAAGTCGGAACTTAAGCGCTGTTTGTCAAGAGGCTCGATCAGTTGATAAGCGGCTCGCTGTCTGACCTGTTCTTTCGATCACTGCTCGGCCGGTCGGCAGAGCGGGAGAAAGCGGCATTGGCGGCGCCTGAAGGCAGTAGGGCTGGCTGGGGCGGCTGTGTCCTTGTCGGTGATTGATGTCTTGAGCTGAAAGGGCGGGGATCCTGTATGGAGCGCTGGATCGCGGGCCCTGAGTGGTTTTCGTCAGGCAGGGCGAGGGACAGGGGCCGAGATGAAGCAGCAAGACCGTGCTTTTCTGCCGAGTAGCACGGGGCCTGATCTCTAAAGTTCGATCAACCGCTGCCGACGGTGCGTGCGCGCGCTGCTTCAGGTTCAGGCGGATTCGGCTCGAGCAGAGCCTCCACCTTCTTCACTTGTTGAGGAGCGATTGATGAACAGCAGTGCGCAAGACGGCCCCGGTTGCCCGACAGGCGGCTTTCTTCATCGATCGCGGGCCTCGCCGGCGCCAGGCCTGGCGGCGCACTGAAGCGCCTCAAGTGATCGCCCATTCCCGAATCTGAAGAACCTGGAGAACACCATGCCTACTGCAAGCACCCGCTATCCGATCCGTTCACGCAAGCAAGCGCCCAGCGCAGCGGCGGCAACGGCCCAATCGATTTCCGACGATGCGCTGCTGCTGCTGGCGCAGGCCCGCAATGCCGCCTTTGCCGAGGCGGCCGATGGCCGTCTGGGCCGCGGCCTCAGCCTCCTGCGCGAGGCCCTGACCCATGAGCCGATGAGCCACGAGGTGCTCAGCGATATGGCCGCCCTGCTGCTCAGTGCCGGCGAGCTGGGCGACGCCGCCGGCTATGCCCACCGGGCAATGCAGCTGCAGCCACACCATGGCGCCAGCCTCTACACGCTGGGCTTTGCGCTGGCTGGACTCGGCGAACACCGCGCCGCCCATGACGTGCTGCAGCAGCTGACCGCCGGCCCGGCCCATGCCAGCCTGATGCAGGAGGCGCCGGATCTGCTGCCGCTGGTCAAGACCGAGTTGCAACGCCTGCAGGTCCAACTCCAGCAGGACGCCGCTGCCTGACAGCGCGGACAGCACGCCGCTCCCGTCTTCATGGGGAGCAGCCCGGAAGCCACGCCCGAAAAGCGTGGCTTTTTTCATGCCGAGCGCAGACGCCCGTGTAGGAATTTGTCTGACAAGCGGCCGAGAAAAACAGGGACTCCAGTCACGGAAATGGGCTGATGTTGTGATTGTGTTTGGCTCTTCACAATCCGTTTCACGTTGATACCAAACCCAAGCGAAGAGAAACCGGAGCCGAACATGAACGCAGACCAAATCCTCACCGAAATCCGTGAAGCCAATCTGTCGTACCTGATGCTGGCGCAAAGCCTGATCCGCTCCGACCGCGAACAAGCGCTGTTCCGCCTGGGCATCTCGGAAGACACCGCCACGCTGCTGAACACTCTGAGCCCGGCCCAGCTGATGAAGATTGCTGCCAGCAACACCTTGCTGTGCCGCTTCCGCATGGACGACGACCTGGTCTGGGGCCTGCTGACCAGCCACGGCAAGCCGGCCGCCAACGACAGCGTGTCGCGTCTGCATGCGTCGATCCTGATGGCGGGGCGTCATCAGGAAGCGGCTTGACCGATCACCCCCGGTCATGCGGCTACGCATGACCACCCCCCGAGGGGGTGCAATTCAAAGCGGGCAGGGCCCGGCTTTGAATTGCATGGCGGGGCCGCTTGAGAGCGGCTCGGCGCTGGCCCCGTAAGACACCTGACCGAATACAAAGCGAGACACACCATGCGTACCAAGAGCATCCTGACTGAAGCCCGCCAAATCGAACGTGCCGTGACCCTGATCAATCTGGGTGCCCGCCTGCAGGTGCTGGAGTCGGAGACGGATCTGTCCTACGAGCGCCTGCTGCGCCTGTACAAGGAAGTCTCGGGCAAGTCGCCGTCCAAGGGCCAGCTGCCGTTCTCGACCGACTGGTTCATGACCTGGCAGCCGAACATCCATGCCTCGCTGTTCCTGAACATGCACGAGTACCTGAACAAGGTCGCCGAGATCGACGAGATCGATACGGTCATCAAGGCCTATCAGCTGTACCTGGAGCAGACCCAGGCTCAGGGCCTGGAGCCGCTGCTGTCGGTGACCCGAGCCTGGCGCCTGGTCAAGTTTGTCGACAACGGCATGCTGACGATGACCAAGTGCTGCAAGTGCGGTGGCCATTTCGTCACCCACCCGCATGAGATTGCCCGCCACTATGTCTGCGGCCTGTGCAACCCGCCGGCACGTGCTGGCAAGGGCCGCGCTCAAGGCGCGATCCAGATGCACTGATCCTCCCGGGCGAGGGCGCTTGCCGGTCTCGGCACCGGTGCGGCGCCCCTCTTGTCTTCAGCTCTCTCCCCCTTGCTTTGCCCATGGCCAGCCTGAGCCTGTCGCCCCGTTGGCTGCACGCCTGCTGGCGCTGGCCGACCCCCGCCTTGTTCGGCTGGCTGAGCAGCTGGGCGGTGTACCGGCTTGGCTTGCAAGCCGGGATGCCGCCAGCACCGGCACTGCTGCTGGCGCTGTTGCCGGCGCTGCTGCTGGGGCTGAAGGAACCCAGTCGCTGGCGCCGCCTGCTGATCGCCTGCGGTTTTCCGTTGGCGCTGCTGTTGACGCAGCAAGCCCAGGCCTGGCCGGCCTGGGCCTGGCTGCTGCCGGCCTTGCTGCTGCTGCTGCTCTATCCGCGGCGCAGCTGGGGCGATGCGCCACTGTTTCCCACACCGCGTGGCGCGTTGCGCGAACTGGTCGGTCTGCTGAACTTGCCGGCCGGGGCTCGCGTGCTCGACGCCGGCTGCGGCCTGGGTGATGGCCTGCGCGAGCTGCGCCGCGTCTTCCCCGAAGCCAGGATCGAAGGCATCGAATGGAGCGGCCTGCTGGCGCGCCTGACGGCCTGGCGCTGTCCCTGGGCCGCGGTGCACCGCGGCGATATGTGGGCGCTGGATTGGCAGCCCTACCAGCTGCTCTATGTCTTCCAGCGGCCCGAGTCGATGGCGGCGGTGCTGCGCAAAAGCTGTGCAGAAATGCACGCCGAGGCCTGGCTCGTCAGTCTGGACTTTGAAATTCCGGCGGCCGTGCCCCATGCTTGTTTCAGGCTCGGACCGCTTCACAGCGTCTGGGTCTATCGCATCGGCGCGCTGCGAGGGCGTGCTGATGGGATGCAGAGGATAGATTGACTTGTTTCTTTAGTGCTTGTCTCTTCATGGCGCGGCAGGGCGCGCCTTCAGGCAGAGGATCGAACGGTCTTCTGCCTTTTCTTTTTGTGATCTGCAAACCGGCCTGGCAATGCCTGCGTCTGCAGGGAAAAAGCCACGGTGTTGAGCGGATCGGGATCAGTGTCGCGAGACACACTCAAGTCCCATCCCCCCTGGGCCGATATCCCTGAGGAAACCCTCACCCCGGTGCGGACCGTCCGGCTCGCCCATCCGCTCCAATCCAGCAGTCGAAGCACATGTTTGTCATCATCGGTTGGCTGATCGCCCTGGCCTGCATCTTCGGCGTGTTCATCGCCCACGGCGGGAATATCGGCGTGGTGCTGCATGCCTTGCCGTTTGAAATGACCACCATCTTTGGCGCCGCCATCGGCGCCATGGTGGCCAACAACCAGATGAAGGTGCTCAAGGCCACGGCCAAGGGCCTGGGTGATTGCTTCAAGGGCAGCAAGTACTCCAAGGCCCGCTATATGGAGCTGCTGGCGCTGATGTACGACATCCTGCAGAAGGCGCGCAAGGAAGGCCTGATGTCGATTGAAAAAGACGTCGAGGACCCGCACAGCTCGCCGCTGTTCCAGAAGTACCCGACCGTCGGCAACGATCACCACGTCACCGAATTCATCACCGACTATCTGCGCATGATGGTCTCGGGCAATCTGAACGCCCATGAGATCGAATCGCTGATGGACAGCGAGATCGAGACCCACCACCACGAAGCGCATTCGGCCGTGGCCGCGCTGCAGCGCCTGGCCGGCGGGCTGCCGGCCTTCGGCATCGTGGCGGCCGTGCTCGGCGTGGTCAACACCATGGGCTCGGTCGGCCAGCCACCGGCGGTGCTGGGCGGCATGATCGGTTCGGCCCTGGTCGGTACCTTCCTGGGCATTCTGCTCGCCTACGCCTTTGCCGAGCCGCTAGCCGGCCTGCTGGAGCAGAAGGTCGATGATGGCAGCAAGGAATTCCAGTGCATCAAGACCACCCTGCTGGCCTCGATGCAGGGCTATGCGCCGCAGGTTGCGATCGAGTTTGGCCGCAAGGTGCTGTATTCGACCGACCGCCCCAGCTTCGCCGAGCTGGAAAGCCATGTGAAGAAGAAGTAGAGAAGCCCGCGGCCTGTTTCAGCATGGCCCAGCGGACGAGCACAGGGAAGGATTTGATCGATCATGGCCGGTGACGCCAAGAAACTGCAGCCCATCATCATCAAGCGCGTCAAGAAGGGCGGCCATGCCGCCCATGGTGGCGCCTGGAAGATTGCCTACGCCGACTTCGTCACGGCAATGATGGCCTTCTTCCTGCTGATGTGGCTGCTGGGCTCGACCACCGAGGGCGACAAGAAGGGCATTGCCGACTATTTCGCGTCGCCACTCAAGGTGGCGATGCTGGGCGGCTCCGGCTCCGGCGATTCGTCCAGCGTGGTGCGCGGCGGTGGGCAAGACCTGACCCGCCAGACCGGCCAGGTCAAGTCCGGCGAGGTGAATGCCAAGCGGCACACCATCAATCTGCGCGCGCTCAAGGAAGAACAACGCCGCGCCGAGCGCACCCGGCTCGAGGAATTGAAACAGAAGGTCGAAAAGACACTGGCCAACAATCCCAAGCTCGCTGCTCTCGGCGGGCAGATCCGCCTGGATATGACCAAGGAAGGCCTGCGCATCCAGATCGTCGACGAAAACAACCGTCCGATGTTTGACAGCGGCAGCGCCGTCGTGAAACCTTATATGCGTGACCTGCTGCGCGAACTCGGCGAGGTGCTGACCGAGGTACCCAACCGTCTGACGCTGGAAGGCCATACCGATGCGCAGCCCTTTCCGGGCGGCGAGCGGGGTTACAGCAACTGGGAGCTGTCGGCCGACCGTGCCAATGCTTCGCGGCGCGAACTGGTGGCCGGCGGCCTGCCGGAAGCACGTATGCTCAGGGTTCAGGGGCTGGCCGCCAGCAAGCTGCTGGACAGCAAGATGCCGGACAGTCCTGTCAACCGCCGGATCAGCATCATTGTGATGAATCGCGACGCCGAAGATGCAGTATTGAAAAATCTGCCCGACGACGAAGAAGAAACTGCGGAAAATACCGACACACCCAGCGCGCAGAACGCCTCAAGTCCGGCGGCTGCGCGCCGATAAGCCCTCAAGCACCTGCGAGGAAAGCCATGAGCACTGATATGAAATTCCTGATCGTCGATGACTTCTCGACCATGCGCCGCATCGTGCGTGGTCTGCTGAAGGAGATCGGCTACAACAATGCCGAGGAGGCGGAAGACGGGGTTGAGGCGCTGAACATGCTGAAGCAAGCGAAGTTCGACTTCGTGGTCAGCGACATCAATATGCCGAACATGACCGGCTTCGAGCTGCTCAAGGCGATCAAGGAAGATCCGAATCTGAAGCATCTGCCGGTCCTGATGGTGACCGCAGAAGCACGCAAGGAAGACATCGTGCTGGCCGCCCAAAGCGGCGCGGCCGGCTACATCGTCAAACCCTTCACCAAGGCGACTCTGGAAGAAAAGGTTCAGAAGATCATGCAAAAACTGGCCGCCGCGGCCTGAACCCCAGGGAGCTCCCCATGAAGATGGAAGAACTTGCTTCGCTATCGACAGGCAATGATCCCCTGGTGGTGTCGCCCGAGGTGTTCCAGCAGATCGGCTCGATCACCCGTGTGCTGCACGACACGATGCAGCAGCTGGGCGTCATGCCCAAGCTGCAGACGGCGACCGACGGCCTGCCCGATGCCCGCAGCCGGCTGAGCTATATCGCCACCAAGACGGCCGAGGCCGCCAACAAGGTGCTGAACTCGGTCGATCAGGCCAAGGCCGAACATGCGCGCATCACCGCCGCCACCAACGAGATGGCCGCGGCCATCGTGGCCGATCCGGTCAAGGCGGTGGCCAGTGGCGCGTTGATGAACTTCGTCAAGTCGGTCGAGACCTCGACGGCTCATATCGATCAGCACCTGACCGACATCATGCTGTCGCAGGACTTCCATGACCTGACCGGCCAGGTCGTTGCCAAGGTGGTGACACTGGCCAATGATCTCGAGGACTCGCTGGTCAAGCTGCTGGTCTCGGTGGTGCCGCCCGATCAGCGCGAGAAGGTGGACCCGAACATCCTGCAGGGCCCGGTTGTGAACCCGGAAGGCCGCACCGATGTGGTGGCCAATCAGGGCGAGGTCGACGACCTGCTCGCCAGCCTGGGCTTCTGAAGCGACACGCTTTGGATCCTGGAAACCCGCCGTTTGGCGGGTTTGTCGTTTTTGCACGGTGCGCAGGCTCGAATGACGGCCTGATTCGCCCGCCTTATCTCGCTTAAGTTCCCGGCTCTGGCGGCCAAGAATGGCAGCACGCCTCAATAGGCGTGCATCCCGCCATGGCCGACCAAGACGCACAAGACAGAAACTTACCGGCCTCAGCCAAGAAGATCAAACGATCTCGGGCCGAGGGCCAGGTGCCGCGCTCGCGCGATCTCGCCCATTTCGTGATGATGGTCGGCGCTGGCGTGATGCTGTCCCTTGGTGCGCCGCAGGCCAGCGACTGGCTGCAGCAGATGCTGGCCGAGTCGCTGCGTTTCGACGCCAGCCTGCTGGCCCGCCCCGGCTTCATGGGTGAACGGCTGGAGCTGCTCACGCTCAAGGCCATGGCCTTTGTGCTGCCGGTCTCGGGCCTGCTGGCCTTGCTGGCCATTGGCGCCAATATCGCCAGCGGCGGCTGGAACTGGACGATGAAGCCGCTGGCGCCGCGCTTCTCGCACCTGAACCCGATCGAAGGCTTTGGCCGCCTGTTCCAGTGGCAGGGCCTGGGCCAGGCGCTGAAGGCCGTGGCGTTGGCCCTGGTGCTGGGCCTGATCGCGGCCATGGTGATGAAAGATCGCATCGCCAGCTTCATCGGCATCATGGCCGTACCGTTGCCCAGCGCCCTGGCCTATGCCGGCCAGCAGCTGCTCGGGGGCCTGGCCTTTCTGGGCCTGGCCTTGGCACTCTTTGCCGTCATCGATGTGCCCTTGCAGCGCCAGCTCTACATGAAGCGGCTGCGCATGTCGCGTGAAGAGGCCAAGCAGGAACTCAAGGAAGCCGAAGGCAACCTGGAGATGAAGGCCAAGATGAAGGCCAAGATGCGCGAGCTGGCCAAGCGGCGCATGCTGGCCGCCGTGCCGCAGGCCGATCTGGTGGTGATGAACCCGACCCACTATGCGGTGGCGCTGAAGTACGACGACGCGACGATGGCGGCGCCACGCGTGATCGCCAAGGGCGCCGATCTGTTGGCGATGAAGATCCGCGATGTCGCGCGCGAATCCAAGGTGCCAGTGCTGCAGTCACCGATGCTGGCGCGGGCGCTCTATGCCCACGCCGAGCTGGACCGCGAGATCCCCGCCGCGTTGTTCGCCGCCGTGGCCCAGGTGCTGGCCTACGTCTATCAGCTCAAGGCCGCGATGGCCGGCCGCGGTGTGGCGCCCGACCACGCCCCCGATCCGCAGGTGCCGCCCGAGCTGGACCCGCATCACAAACCGAATGCCGGCGTGCCAGGCGACGCCGACCTGGAGGATGAGGCATGAACGCCTTGATTGCACAGCTGCAGGCGCTGCTGGGCCCGCGCGCGGCCGTGGTGGGCGCTTTGGGCGCACCGCTGGCCATCATCATGATTCTGTCGATGATGGTGCTGCCGCTGCCGCCCTTTGTGCTGGACCTGCTGTTCACCTTCAATATCGCCATGGCCATCATGGTGATGATGGTGGCCGCCCATATGCTGCGGCCACTGGATTTCGCCGCCTTCCCGACGGTGTTGCTGCTGACCACGCTGATGCGCCTGTCGCTGAACGTGGCCTCGACCCGCGTCGTGCTGCTGGAAGGCCACACCGGCACCGGCGCGGCGGGCCGGGTGATCGAGTCCTTCGGCCACTTCCTGATCGGCGGCAATTTCGCCGTCGGCCTGATCGTCTTCGCCATCCTGGTGGTGATCAACTTCATCGTCGTCACCAAGGGCGCCGAGCGGATCGCCGAGGTGGGAGCGCGCTTCACGCTGGATGCGATGCCGGGCAAGCAGATGGCCGTCGATGCCGACCTGAATGCCGGCCTGATCGACGAGAAGGAGGCCAAGCGCCGCCGCGCCGAGCTGAGCGACGAAGCAGACTTCTTCGGCTCCATGGACGGTGCCAGCAAGTTCGTCCGCGGCGATGCGGTGGCCGGCATCCTGATCCTCTTCATCAACATCATCGGCGGCTTCATCATCGGCGTCGCCCAGCACAGCCTGTCGGCCGCGCAGGCGGCCAATTCCTACATCCTGCTGGCGGTTGGTGATGCGCTGGTCGCGCAGGTGCCGGCGCTGCTGATCTCGGTGGCTGCGGCCATGGTGGTGTCGCGCGTCGGCAAGGACAAGGACATCGGTTCGATGATCGGCCGGCAGGTCTTTGGCTCGGCCAAGTCGCTGGCCATCACCGCCGGTGTCGTCGGCATGCTGGGCCTGATCCCGGGCATGCCGCACCTGGTCTTCCTGCTGATCGCCGCCGGCCTGGGCTATATGGCCTGGTTCGCCCGCACCCGCGACCAGGCCGCCGCCCGCGCCAAGGCCGCACCACCGCCGGTGGCCGCACCCGAGGTCAATGCCGAGGCCAGCTGGGACGATCTGGTGCCCATCGACACGCTGGGCCTGGAGGTCGGCTACCGGCTGATCACGCTGGTGGACAAGAACAAGGAGGGCGATCTGCTCTCGCGCATCAAGGGCGTGCGGCGCAAGTTCGCCCAGGAGGTCGGCTTTCTGCCGCCGGCCGTTCATATCCGCGACAACCTGGAACTGCGCCCCAGCCAGTACCGGCTGACGCTGCGCGGTGCGGTGATCGGCGAGGCCGAGGCCTATCCGGGCATGTGGCTGGCCATCAATCCAGGCCATGCGACGCAGAAGCTGATCGGCGCGCAAACCACCGATCCGGCCTTCGGCCTGCCGGCCGTCTGGATCGAGGAGCGCCAGCGCGAAATGGCCCAAATGAATGGGTTTACGGTGGTTGATTGTTCGACCGTCATCGCCACCCATCTTTCACACTTGATGCAAGTCCACGCGGCCCGTTTGCTGGGTCGGGTGGAGACGCAGCAGCTGGTCGACCACCTGACCCGCCTGTCGCCCCAACTGATCGAAGACGTGATTCCCAAAATGGTCGGCATCGCCACACTGCAACGCGTGCTCCAGCTGCTGCTGGAGGAGGGCGTGCACATCCGCGATATGCGCTCCATCGTCGAGTGCATCGCCGAGAACAGCCCGGGCGTGACCGATCCGGCCGAGATGGCCCGCCGCATCCGCACCCACATCGCGCCGGCCATCGTCCAGCAGATCTATGGCCCGGTGAAGGAGCTCGACGTGATTGCGCTCGAGCCCGAACTGGAGCGTCTGGTCACCCAGGCCCTGAATTCCCCCCACGGCGCCGCGCTGGACCCGGGCGTGGCCGACACGCTGGCACGCAGCGCCGCCGAGACCAGCCAGGCCCAGGAAGACCGCGGCGTGCCTGCCTGCCTGCTGGTGCCCGATCTGATCCGCGCCCCGCTGGCCCGCTTGCTGCGCCGTGCCGCGCCGCGCCTGAAGGTGCTGGGCCACAGCGAGATTCCTGAAACCCATTCGATCCGAATCGGCTCCATCATCGGAGGCACAGCATGAACGTCAAGCGCTTTACCGCCCGCAGCACGCGTGAGGCCATGGCGCTGGTCCGCCAGGCCTTTGGCGAAGACGCCGTGGTGCTTTCCAACAAGCCTTGCCCGGACGGCATCGAGGTGCTGGCCATGGCACCCGAGGGCATGAAGCAGATCGAGCGCGTGGCGGCCACCGCTCCGCGCGTCAATGCGCCGAGCCGCGTCGCCGCACGCCCTGCCGCACCGGCTGCGGCCCCGCTGAACGCCCGTGCCGCGCGTGACTTTGAGCGCCGCGATCCGCGGCTGGCCGAGTTCGGTGCCACTGGCACGCCGGTCGAGGCCGATGTGCAGACGCTGGCGATGAGCACGCTGTCCTTCCAGGACTATGTCCGTGAACGGATGCTCAAGCGCCGCCAGGCCGAACTCAACGGTCAACCCGATC
Source organism: Roseateles aquae (assembly GCF_032337115.1). Classification (NCBI taxonomy): domain Bacteria; kingdom Pseudomonadati; phylum Pseudomonadota; class Betaproteobacteria; order Burkholderiales; family Sphaerotilaceae; genus Roseateles; species Roseateles aquae. The sequence continues at coordinate 756,972 of NZ_JAVXZY010000002.1, read as the reverse complement.
CGCTGGAAAGCGAGCTGGCGGCGCGCGCCGCCGCCGCGCCGCTGCCCGAGGGCGTGCCCTCGCTGCAGGAAGCCCGCCAGCTGCGCGCCCAGGCAGCGATGCAGGCGATGGGCGCCCGCCGTGTCGACATGTCGCGTGCCGAGGCGCCGGCCGAGCCGGCACGCCGTGTGCCGCCGGTGCTGCGCGATGAGATCCGTGTTTCCGCCGAGGCCCGGCTGCCGACACTGGCCGAGCTGCAACCCGGCCGCGACCAGCAGGACATGATGAAGGAGCTGCGCTCGATGAAGGGCCTGATCGAGGAGCGCTTTGGCGCCCTGGCCTTCATGGAGAAGCTGCAGCGCCAGCCGGTGCAGGCGCGGCTGACGCAGAAGCTGCTCGAAGTCGGCTTCTCGCCGGCCCTGGTGCGCAAGCTGGTCGAGGGCTGCCCGGCTCATTTCGACGACAGCAAGCAGGGGCCCCATGACGAACTCAGCTGGGCCGCCAATGTGCTGGCGCGCAATCTGCTGACCGACGAAATGAGCCCGGCACTGGAAGAGCAGGGCGGCGTGTTCGCACTGATCGGCTCCACCGGCGTCGGCAAGACCACCACCACGGCCAAGATCGCTGCGGCCTTCGCCACCCGCCACGGTGCCAGCCAGCTGGGCCTGATCACGCTGGACGCCTACCGGGTTGGTGCCCACGAACAGCTGCGCGCCTATGGCCGCATCCTTGGCGTGCCGGTGCACACCGCCCATGACCGCACCTCGCTGGAAGACCTGCTGGAGTTGCTGTCGGGCAAAAAGATGGTGCTGATCGACACCGCTGGCATGGCCCAGCGCGACAGCCGCACTACCGAATTGCTCGATATGCTGGCCCACCCCAGCATCCGCCGCCTGCTGGTCATCAACTCGGCCCAGCAGGGCGAGACGATAGAAGACGTGGTCACCGCCTGGCGCGCCGCCAGCTGCCATGGCGTGGTGCTGTCCAAGATCGATGAGGCCGTCAAGATGGCCCCGGCGCTGGACACCATGATCCGCCACAAGCTGCGTGTCATCGGCGTGGCCAATGGCCAGCGGGTGCCGGAAGACTGGCACCGCCTGTCGGCCCAGGCCCTGGTGCAGCGTGCGCTGCGCAGCGGCGCCGCGCCGGCCTGGCGCATGGACAGCGCCGACGTCAACCTGATCTTTGCCGGCGGCCCCGCGCTCGCCACCGGCACTCCTGCAGCCATGGGCTTGAACTGAGCCCGAGCGAAAGCCAAGAGAACCCTATGCGCGACCCTTACTCTCCCGCGATGCCGCAAGACCAGGCTGACGGCCTGCGCCGCCTGTTTGCCGGCTCGCGTGTCCGCTTCATCCCCGTGCTCAGCAACCCGCATGTGATGGGCGCTGGCGTGCTGCTGGAAGGCCTGTGCGCGGCCTTCAGCGAGCTCGGTCTGCACACGCTGGTCGTCGACGCCGGCGAGCTGTCGCCGGCGCCGTCGGAGCTGGCCGCGGTGGATCTGGCCAGCTGTGTCGAGGGCCTGTCGCCCAAGGTGTCCTACCTGGCCGCGCGTGGCCTGCCGCTGCGCTATATCAACGCCAACGGCTCGGCCGCCCAGTTCCTCGAAGCGATCACCGATGCGGCGCCTTTCGCCGATGTCGTGCTGCTGCACGCCAGCGCGGCCGAGCTGTCGCGCGTGCTGGCCTCGCGCGAGGTACGGCCGGTGCTGCTGGCCGATACCGACACGCAAAGCGTCACCCACGCCTATGCCGGCATGAAGTGGCTGAGCCAGCGCGCCGGCCTGATGGTCTACAGCATGTTGCTGGCCTGCCCGCCGCAGCTGCGCCTGGCCGAGCGGATTGCTCAGCAGATCAGCAGCTGCGCCGATGGCTTCCTCGGCGCCGTGCTGCGCGACTGGGCTTGCATGGACCCCAAGCAGCCCGCCACCGCGCCGCTGACTGCCGAGATGCGCCATCTGGCGCGCGAACTGCTGATGGCCGCGCCTCCGGGCGTGGCGCTGGAGGCCAGCGTCAACGCAAGCCCATTGCGTCCGCTGGTGCCGACCGGACGTGCCCGTGTGGCCCTGGCCACCAATTGATACGCCGCAGGAGCTGATGATGTATACCGCCAAAGGCCGCCTCGACAATTCCGCGCTGATCAGGCAATACAGCCCGCTGGTGCGACGACTGGCACACCAGATGATCGCCAAACTGCCGGCGAATGTGGAGATCGACGATCTGATTCAGGTCGGTCTGATCGGGCTGACCGATGCACTGAGCCGATTCGACATCGGCCAGGGCGTGCAGTTCGAGACCTTCGCCACCCAGCGCATCCGCGGCGCCATGCTGGATGAGCTGCGCGGCGGCGACTGGATGAGCCGCGGCACACGCCGCCAGCAGCGCACCATCGAGAGCGCGGTGCACAAGCTGGAGCAAAAGCTGGGCCGGGCGCCGCATGAGTCCGAGATTGCCGTCGAGATGGGCATCACGCTGGCCGAGTACCAGGAGCTGCTGGGCAAGGTGCGCGGCACCCAGCTGGTGCATCTGGAAGACATGTCCGGCGACGATGGCGACGAGGACTACCTGGACCGCCATGTCGCCGACGACAGCCGCAACCCGATGGCCCTGCTGCAGGATCACCGGATGCGCCAGGCCCTGGTCGCCGCGATCAAGAACCTGCCCGAGCGCGAGCAGTACGTGATGAGCATGTACTACGAGCACGACATGAACCTCAAGGAAATCGCCGCCGTGCTGAAGGTGACCGAATCGCGCGTCTGCCAGCTGCACAGCCAGGCCATTGCACGCTTGCGCGTCAAGCTGCGCGACTGGTAGAAAGGCCAGCAAGGTGTGGCGCCAGGCGGCGGCGCAATCGATAAGCCGCACCATCATCAGGGAGAGCCACTATGGCCGGATGGGGGCAGGGCAGCGCCGCGACAGGCGCTCATCGATCGGAGGCTGCCGATGCGGGCAGCCTCGTGCTGAAGCTGTCGCAGTCGGTCTCACACCTGGGACGCGACGCCGCCGAGGTGCGCGGCGTACTCGAAGACACCCAGAAAACCGTGCAACAGCAGGGCCAGGCCATGGGCGCGCTGGTCAGCGAGCTGCAACAGGTGCAAGGCGCCCAGCAGGGCATTGCCCAGGGCACCAGCCAGTCCCTCACAGCCGTCGAGCGGGCCCGTGCGGCCTTGCAAGGCATGGGGGCGGAGGTCACCGCCATGGTGCAGACGCTGAAGCAGGTGTCCGACGCCGCCTCAGACATCACCGCCATCGCGCTGCAGACGCGGCTGGTGGCCTTCAACGCCTCGGTTGAAGCCAAGCGGGCTGGCGAAGCCGGGCGCGGCTTTGGCGTGGTCGCCGATGCGGTCAAGGATCTGGCCGGCAAGGTGGAGAGTTCATCTAAGGCCATCATGAGCACGGTGGCGGCACTGGATGCGCGCATTGCGGTGTTCAGCAACGAACTCAATGCCGGCGGCGCTGCCGGCAGCGCCAAGGGCCAGAGCGCCATTCACAGCGCCTTCGCGGCGGTGGCCGGTGACGTGGAGCGGATCGCGCAGGCCGCGCGCCAGAGCCTGCAGACCACCGAGCAGCTGGCCGGCCGCGCCGCCGGGCTGCAGCAGGAGGTCGGCCAGACCATGCGCAATCTGGACACCGCCTTTGCCTGCAGCGATCGCTTTCTGCGCCTGTCCGAGGAGTTGATCGAGCAGATCGCCTCGTCGGGTGTCAAGGTTGAAGACTCGCGCTATATCGAAGCCGCCCAGGCGGCGGCCAGCGAGATTGCCGGCCTGCTGGAGCAGGCGCTGGCCCAGGGGCAGATCAAGGAAAGCCAGCTCTTCGATGAGCAGTACCGGCCCATCCCTGGCACCGCGCCGGCGCAACACCTCTCGGCCTTTGTTGAATTGGCTGATCGCTTGTTCCCGGCGGTACAGGAGCGCATGCTGAGCCTGAGCGAGAAGGTGGTCTACTGCATCGCCGTCGATCGCAACGGCTATGTTGCCACCCACAACCGCAAATATTGTCAGCCGCAGCGGGCCGGCGATCTGGTCTGGAACACCGCCAACAGCCGCTACCGGCGCATCTTCAACGATCGCACCGGCCTGGCCTCGGCACGCAATCAGCGTCCCTTCCTGCTGCAGACCTACCGCCGCGACATGGGCGGCGGCAAGTTTGTGCTGCTCAAGGAGGCTTCGGCGCCCATCATCGTGCGCGGCCGGCACTGGGGTGGCCTCAGGCTGGCCTTTGGCTTCTGACGGCGCCGCCGCCGCCTCTGTCACAGACTGTCAAAGAGCCAGCACACAGCGCCAACAGACCAAAACCCGCCCGGTTTCTAAGATTCAGGCTTCAGTTGATGAACGCGGACTTGCTCCGCTGGCCACAGCGCCCGTCACGCCAGCTACAAATCTTGGAGACCTTTATGAACCGCATCACCGCGCTGCTCGCCCCGCTGACCCTCTGCCTCTTGACCGCCTGCGGTGGCGGTGGCTCGGGCGACTCCGTCACTCCGCCGCCCCCGACCGCCGTGAATCCCGAAGGCCTGTGGCAGGGCACGGCGGCCTCGGGCCTGGACAGCCTGAAGACGACGCTGCTGGCCGACGCCGACGGCTACGCCTACGCGGTGCTGAACAACGGCAATGGCGCGGCCATCGAGGCGCTGTTCATGAGCAATCTGAACAGCGATGCCCTCAAGCCGGGCAATGCCAGCAGCACCGGCATGGGCTACTACCGCCATGTGGCCGGCGGCTTCTACCAAAGCGTGGCGATGGCCACCGTCAGCCAGGGCCAGGGCAGCAGCCAGCAAAGTCTGCAATTCCAGGTCGGCAAGGGCCTGGACTCGAGCGAGCCGCGCAAGCTCACGCTCAGCTATGACAAGGGCTACGAGCAGGCGCCCACGCTGGAGAGCGTCTATGGCCGCTACGTCAGCAAGCAAAGCGGCCATGCGATGGCGGTGTTGAGCCTGTCCGGCGCCAATCGCGATCGCGCCCTGCTCAGCGACAGCAGCGCCTGCGGCTTCAGCAACAGCCGCATCAGCGCGTCGAGCACGGGCAAGAACCTGTTCTCGGTGGTGGGCATCCTGAGCGGGCCGGCTTGCGGCTTCCAGGGCGCCGCCAGCGGTGTTGGCTACGCGACGCTGGACAGCCAGGGCAAGCCGATCGGCTTCACGTTGGCCCTGCGTGAGAGCTCGGGCAAGGCCTTCTTTGTCTTCCAGGGCGATCGCAGCTGAGTCCCAGTGCCGCAGAGGGGCTGAAACTCAGGCCCCGGCTCACTCGACGATGCAGGCCCTGTTCTTGCCGGTGCGCTTGGCTTCATACAAGCCCTCATCGGCCCGGTCCAGGGCCTCTTCGAGCTTCTCACCCAGGCGGTACAGCGTGATGCCGGCCGAGAAGGTGACGAAGACATCCTTGCCCTCGTGCATGAACAGCGCGGCTGACAGCGAGCGCTGCAGCCGGGTCAGCACCTGCTGGGCTTCGTCCAGCGGCGTGCGCGGCAGCATCAGCACGAACTCCTCGCCGCCGTAGCGGGCCACCAGATCGCCGGGGCGCAGCATCTGCGTCACCCGCGCGGCCAGCGAACTCAGCGCGACATCGCCGGCCGCATGGCCCAGGGTGTCGTTGAGCTTCTTGAAGTTGTCGACATCCAGCAGCGCCAGCGCCAGCACCGAGCCTTCTCGCTCCAGCTTGGCCTGCTCGGTATTGAAGGCCGCTTCCAGGCCGCGGCGGTTGGCGATCTTGGTCAGCTGATCGGTCTGCACCTCGCTGGACAACTTGCGCAGCTCGTCTTCCAGCTCATCGACCCGTTTGGACAGCGTGCTGGCGCGTTCGTGCTCGTCGTTGATGCGCGATTGGGTCTGATGCACCAGCGATTGCACGGTGCGGCTTTCCTCGACCATCTCGCGCACCACGCCGGCCAGGCTCTCCAGCGTGTCGGCCCGCTCGATCACCTCGGCATAGCGGCCGACATTGTTCTGGAAGCGGTCGGTGTGCTGGCCCAGCTCGGCGAGTTCTTCGAGCATGCGATGGATCAGCAGCTTCAGCGAGTCGCGGGCCCTGGAGCGTTCCTCGCGCAGGCCGCGCTGGCGCTCACGGGTGCCGCTGAGCATCTCATTGACCATGCGCACGCCGCGTGAGCTGACGCCTTGCTCCAGCGTCTCAACCATCACCTCGCACTGGCCACGCGCCCAGGAGTCGTCCTCGGCCAGTTCAACGAGGCTGGCGCTCAAGTCCTTGCACAGCGAGCCCAACTGGCCGAACAGGTGGTGGCGGTGTTCCAGCATCCGTCTGGCGCGCACGCAGAGCTGTTCCATATTCTGCGCACGATTGGCGTTAGCGCCTTGCTCGCGCAGGCTCAGCAGTGCCGCTTCGAGCTCCAGCTTCAGCGCATTGGCGCGCTCGTCCAGCGCGGGCAGTGCGTGCTGCACCGTTTGATGCAGGCTGGCACTGACCTCGGGCCAGCTGCCCGGGCCGTCGCGCTCGACCGATGTGGCCGGCGCCAGCATTTCCTCTTCGCTGAAGAACTGGCTCGGTGTGCCGCCGGCTTCCTCGTCGGTCTCGACGCTGGCATCGGCGACATCGGAATCCCAGCTGTTGACCAGCTGACGCAGCCGTGACAGCAGTCGCTGCGGATCACTGCGGTTGGACTCCAGCACCCGCTGCAGCCCGTCTTTCTTGCGTGCCACCGTCCATTGCCGGCCGCCGCGCTCCAGGCCACGGATCAGGCGCTCGGTGATGCCGGCCATGGTGTCGGCCATCACCGCCGGGCCGCTGCTGTCCTGGATGCGCTCAAGAATGCGCAGTGTGTCGTCCCAGCGGCCTTCGCGCAGCGCGCTGCTGATGTCATGACGCGCCTGCATTTCGCTGACGCCCAGGCTGAGCAGCTTGGCCAGCACCGGCTGGGCGCGCTCGGGCCAGCCCTCGCTGCTGGCGGCCTCCTGGCCGGCCTCGGCGGCGTAGGCGCGGGCATAGTTTTCCGGCGTTGGCTCCAGCTTGGCTGTGGCCAGGCGCAGAAAGGCGGCCTTGGCCAGCTGGGCCGGGGGCAGGGCGGCGCCGCTACGGGGCGCGGAGGGCGGGCGTCGCTCGTCCATGGTGGCGGTCTCTCGGGGGATTCGGGTGGCGGTACTGCGGCGCGCCAAACGCTAGCGTTGACCGCCCTGCGGACGCAGCAATTCGGTGGCGGCGCTCTCGGCGCTGGCCTGGGCGATCCAGGGCGCCTTGCGCGGCAGCACGGTCTGTGCCAGCCAGCGTTCCAGATCATCCGGCGCCAGCGGCTTGCTGAACAGAAAACCTTGCATCACGCTGCAACCGAGGCGGTGCAGCACCTCCATCTGGCGCAGCGTCTCAACGCCTTCGGCAATCACGCGCAGGCCCAGCGAGCGGGCCAGCGCGATGATGGCGGTGACGACGGCCGAGCTCTGTGGCGTGATGCCCAGATCGCGAACAAAGCTGCGATCGATCTTCACTTCCGAGATCGGCAGCGTGGTCAGATAGGCCAGCGAGGAATAGCCGGTGCCGAAGTCGTCGATCGAGATCTCGACGCCCACTTCGTTGAGCCGGTGCAGCGCCGGGATGACGTTCTGCAAGTCCTTCATCAGCCCGGTCTCGGTGATTTCCAGCTGGATCGCCCGGTGCGGCACGCCATAGGCGCTGACGCATTGGTGGATGTGCTCGACCAGATCGGAACGCTCGAACAGGCGGTTGGGCAGATTGACGGCGATGGAATCGGAGAAGCCGAAGTTCAGCTGCCAGACCTTGGCCTGGCGGGCCGCCTCGCGCAGCGCCCATTCGGACAGTGGCACGATCAGCCCGGTTTCCTCGGCCAGCGGGATGAAGTCGCCTGGCGGTACCAGCTTGTCGCCGCGCTGCCAGCGCATCAGCGCTTCGGCGCCGACCATGCGCGCCGCCCGCACATCGATCTTGGGCTGGTAGTGCAGCACGATCTCGTCGCGCTCAATGGCCTTGTGCAGCGCGCTTTCCAGCTCCAGCTTCTCGCGGCCGCGACCGGCCAGCTGCGGCGTGTACAGCGCCGATGCATTGCGGCCCTGGCTCTTGACGGCGTACATCGCGACGTCGGAATTGCGTAGCAGATCGGCGGTCGACAGGCCGTCGCGCGGGTAGATCGCGATGCCGACGCTGGCGGTGACGAAACATTCCTGGCCGGCGATGAAGATCGGTTCGCGCAGCGCTTCCAGCACCCGCTCGGCAACGCGCTCGGCATCGCGCTCGTCGGTGACCTCGGGCAGCAGGGCTACGAACTCGTCGCCACCGAGCCGGCCCACGGCTTCCAGCATCCGGTGCGAGCGCGAGCCGACCGATTCAAGCATGCCTTCCATCACCTGATCGGAGTGGCGCACGCAGGCACGCAGCCGGCGCCCGACTTCCATCAGCAGCTCGTCGCCGGCGGCATGGCCGAGGGTGTCGTTGATGACCTTGAAACGGTCCAGATCGATCAGCAGCAGGCCGACCTCATGGCCCATGCGGCGGGCTTGCTCGATCGCGCGCTCGGCGCGCCAGATCAGCTGGCGGCGGTTGGGCAGGCCGGTCAGCGCGTCGAAATTGGCCAGCTGGCGGATCTTGTCCTCGGCCATGCGGCGGTCGGTCACGTCCTGGATCACGCCGGTGTAGCCGCTGGCATTGCCGTGCTCATTGAACTCGGGCTCGGCCTCGATGTGCAGCACGCGCTGGCGGCCATCGAGCAGGGTGACCGGCAGATCGGTGACCAGCACCGAGTTGTGCGCCATCACATCACGCAGCAGCCGCATGAACAGCTGGCGCTCTTCGTGCGGCACCATGCGCATCACGCCGATGAAGTCCAGCGGCTCGGTCGGGCCATGGCCGAAGACGCGCAGCGCCTCGGCGGCCAGCACAAAGCCGCCCAGGCCGCGGTGCCATTCGAAGCTGCCCATGCGGGCCAGGTCTTGCGCGCGGGCCAGGCGGGCCTTGCTGCGCTCCAGCTCGATGCGGGTGCGCGAGCTGCGCAGCAGGTAGCGCAGCCGCCCCGCCAGCAGGCTCCATTGGGTGGATTTGACGAAGAAGTCGGTGGCGCCGACCTGGTAGGCGCGGTTGATCGAGGCCTCGTCGTCCAGGCCGGTCAGCATCAGCACCGGGGTCGATTCAAAGCCAGGCAGTTCGCGCAGCCGGGTGCAAGTTTCGAAACCGTCGAGCTCGGGCATCATCGCATCAAGCACGATGATGTCGGGCGACCATTCGCCGATCACGCGCAGCGCTTCTTCGCCGCCGCTGGCCTCGGTGATGTCAAAACCGCGTTCGCGCAGCGCAATCGCGGTCAGCAGCAGGTTGACCTCGTCATCGTCCACCAGCAGCACGCGCGGCTGCTCGGGCAGATCGTTGTCCAGGTGGGTCCCCACGGTGCTCATTGCGGTCCAGTCAAAAGCGCATTCAAGGCCTGTTGCACATGCTCGACCTCATCATGCATGGCATCGAGCAACTTGTCCAAGCCTTCGGTCTGGCCTTTGCGGGCCAGCGTCTCGATCTCCGCACAGAGCTGCGACAGCTGCATCGCGCCCAGGCTGGCCGAGGAGGATTTCAAGGTGTGCGCCACATGGCGGATGCCGCCCAGATCCATGCCGGCGGCACGGGCCTGGGCCAGATCGGGCAGCAGCTTGTCCAGCGATTTGATGAAGGCGCCGATGACGCGCTGCAGCAATTGGTTCTGACCGCCGGGATCGAGCTCGCGCAGGCGGTTCAGCGCCTGCTCATCCAGGCAGCTGGCAGGGGTGGGGCTGGATTGCGACGGCATGGCGTCTCCATCGAGCAGAGGGTCGGCAACAGCCACGCTCACGTCGGCAGGCGGCGTGGCAGGCGAAGGCGTATGACGCTGGAGCATCTCGAGCAGCTGGCGTTGGCGTATCGGTTTGGCCAAGTAGTCATCAAAACCGTGCTGACGCAGCTTGTGCTCGTCGCCCTCCAGTGCGTTGGCCGTCACGGCCACGACAGGGGTCTGGGGCGGGCAGACAAAGCGATAGCCTTGCTGCTGGCGCTGCCGGAAGCGGCGTAGCACTTCCATCCCATCCATGCCGGGCATGTGAATGTCCATCATCACCAGGTCAAATCCTTCCTCGCACAGGGCCTGCAAGCCGGCCGGGCCGTCTGCGGCGACCCTGACCTGACAACCCTGTTGCATCAGCATCTGCTGTATGACCTCTTGGTTGACCTGATTGTCCTCCACCACAAGCACCCGGCGGACAAGATTTGGCGGCTTTTCGCCCGGCTGGCGTTGCGATGGGGTTGGCGCATCGAGGCGTGCCAGCGGCACCCTGAGGGTGAATTCGGAGCCCTGCTGGGGGACGGACCGCGCTTGGAGCGTGCCGCCCATCAGCCGCACCAGCTGCTGGGCGATGGCCAGACCCAGGCCGGCCCCGCCGTAGCGGCGCGACAGCGAGCCATTGGCCTGGGTGAAGGCGCTGAACAGGCGCGGCAACTCGGCCGCGGCAATGCCGATGCCGGTATCGCGCACGGTGCAGACCAGGTGATCGGCCTCGTCACAGCTGAGCGCCAGGCTGACCTCGCCGCGTTCGGTGAACTTGATCGCGTTGTCCAGCAGCTTGGCCAGCGCGCGGCGCAGGCCGGTGGCATCGGCGCAGAGCTGGGCCGGCAGGCTGGGCGAGAGCTGCAGATGCAGGCGCAGGCCCTTGGCCGCCGCCCGGCTGTACAGGGCTTGCAGGCATTCCTCGGCCAGGCGCACCGGCTCGAAGCACTGGGCCGGCCGCGGGCTCTGCGCGGCGCCGGCATCGGCGAAGTCCAGCACATCGTCGATCAGGTGCAGCATGGCCTCGGCACAGCCATAGGCCGACTGGGCCCAGTGCAGCTGCTGCTCGTTCAGGCTGCTGTCCAGCAGCAGCTGGGTCATGCCCAGCACGCCATTCATCGGCGTGCGGATCTCATGGCTCATCGTGGCCATGAACTCGCTCTTGGCCCGGCTGGCGGCCTCGGCCTCGTCGCGGGCGCGCTGCAGCTCGCGCTGGCCTTCCTGTTCCTCGGTGACATCGGCGAGGATGCCGTAGACCAGCGAGCTGCCCAGCTTGTGCGGCTGCAGCCGGGTGCGCAGCCTGACCCAACGCTGCCCCTTGCTCGGGTGCTGGATGCGCAGGACCATATCGCTGCCCTGGCCCTGGGCCTGCATTTGCAGCCGGCGGGCGTAAAGCGGGCGGTCCTCGGCCACGATGCGCTCTTCGAACAGCTGCGGACCATGGCGCAGGTCCATCGGGCTCAGGCCCAGCGTGTCCAAGAGCAGCGGCGAGCTGAAGTGCAGGCGGTCCCACTGCGGGGTGGTGACGAACAGGCATTCGCGCACCGATTCGGTCACCTCCCGAAAGCGCGTATCGCTTTCCTGCAGCGCCCGCTCCAGCTGGCGCCGGCCATTGGCATCCTGCAGGCTCAGCAGGCCCAGCGGGCGACGCAGCCCCGACCAGGGCAGCAGACTGCGCTGCACATGCAGCCAGCGCGGGCCGAAGGGCGAGGGCAGACGCAGGTCTTCACGTGCGCTGCGCCGGCCATGCTCCAGCGCTCGCCAACGGGCCGATGTGCACAGGGCAGCCAGGCCCGGCTCCAGCGCGTCCGCCGCGTTGCGGCCGATCAGCTGGGCGCGGCGCTGCACCAACAGGCGCTCGGCCTCGCGGTTGAGCAGCAGCAGCCGGCCGCTATGGCTGTCCATCAGCAGCACGCCATGCGGCAGCTGGTCAATCAGCGCCTGCAGGTCGGTACTGCTGCCCGGCGGCAAGGCGCCGGCCTCGATCTCAGGCGCCAGGCCTTCGGCCTTGTTCATCGGATACCCTCGTGGTGGCCTGCTTGCCAGCGCGCAGGTCTTGGCCGCAGGGCCTCTGGCTTGTTCTTGTTCATCATTGTCTTTTTTGCTGGCACCGAGGCCATGGTCGGCCTCGGTCGTTCCTGCTTGGTCGGCCAACCGCCAGCGAACTTGAGCGCGCATGCAGCAAGGCTGGCCTGGCCAGTGAATTTCGCACGCTTCAGCGACGGCGCTGCTGAATAAGTTCCCGCGCAGCGCGGCCGGGTCTTGATCGGCGTTGCCCTACATACAATGCCTGTCATGAACAGCCTCACCGACGCCAGCCCACGCCTGCCGCGCAGCTCTTGGTGGGGCATGCTGGTGCTGTTGGCGCTGGCCTTGGGCTGCGCCCTGGCGGTGATGCTGCTGTGGCAGCGTGATGGCGCGCTCGGTGGCCTGTCGCTGGCCTTGGCCCTGCTGGCGGGCGCCGGCTTTGCCTTGCTGGCACTGGCGCTGGGCTGGCAGATGGGCGTGCGTTTGACGCGTCAGCGCCTCGGCGAATCGCTGCGTGAGTCACTGCGCGAGGCGCGCCAGCACAGCCATGTGCTGGCCCAGCTGCAGTCCGACTGGCAATGGCAGACCGATGCCCACCACCATCTGGTGCGTTGGCAGGCACCGCAGGCGGCCTTGGCGTCGAGCTGGGTCGGCGCGGCGGCCACCCAGGCCTTGTGGGAGCGCTTTGTGCTGGTCGATGGTGGCGAGGCCTCGCTGCGCCAGCGTTTGAATGAACAGGTGGCGCTGCTCGACGTGCAGGTCGAAGGGGCCTTGGAGCAGGGCGCTGCCGCGCAGTTCTCGGGCCGCTGGCTGCTGCGCGCCCAACCCTGCCTGGATGCTCAAGGCCGCTTTTGCGGCTATCTCGGCACGGCCCGGCCGGTGCGTGAGGTGGCCAGCAACCACCCGCATGCGCCGGCCCAGCAGTGGCTGCCGGCCTTGCCCGGGCCGGCCTGGTTGCTGGCCGACTCGGCCGAGCACGGCAGCCGCCTGCTGGACCTGAATGAAGCGGCGGCCCAGCTGCAAGGCCGACCGATTGAGCAGTTGCGCGGCCAACCCTGGCGGGCCTGCCTGGATGGCCTGCCGCACGAGATTCGCGAGGCCGCTGCGGCGCCCGAGGCCCAGCAGGGCCTGCCCTGCGGTGCCTGGTGGCTGTGCATGAGCAGCCTGGCCACGCCGGGGTCTGTGGACGGGCAGAGCCTGAAGCTGCTCAGCCTGTGGCCGCAGGCGACGCTGGAGACGGTGCCGGCGGCCCTGGCCGCCGAGGCCGCCGAGGTCGCACGGGCCGATCAGGAATCGTTCAGCTACACCGTCTCGCACGATTTGCGCGCGCCGCTGCGCGTGGTCGAAGGCTTCACTCGCATCCTCAAGGAAGACTACGGCCGCCTGCTCGATCGCATCGGCAACGACCACCTCGACCGTGTACTCGGCGCCTCGGCGCGGATGAACAGCATGATCGATGCGCTGCTCTCGCTGACCCAGCTGTCAGCGCAGCCGCTGGCGCGCCAACCGGTCAATCTCTCGCAGCTGGCCAGCTATGTGATCGAGGATTTGCGCCGCGCCGCACCCGAGCGCGTGGTGGACGTCAGCATCCAGCCGCATCTGGTCGTCCATGGTGACCCGGTGCTGCTGCGCATGGTGCTGGAAAACCTGCTCGGCAATGCCTGGAAGTACAGCGCCAAGTGCGCGCATGCGCGGATCAGCTTTGAATCGGTGCAGCGTGCCGGTGCGGCGGTATTCGTCGTATCAGACAACGGCGCCGGCTTCGACATGCGATTCGCCGATCGGCTGTTCGGCGTGTTCCAGCGCCTGCACAGCGCCAGCGAGTTCCAGGGCACCGGCGTCGGTCTGGCTTCGGTCCGCCGCATTGTTCACCGACATGGCGGCGAGATCTGGGCCGAGTCCGAGGTCGGCCAAGGGGCTCGGTTCTTCTTCAGCCTCAGCTGAATCTTGGTGGCGCTCAGTGCGCGGGCATCGCCAGCAATTCCACCGCTTCGAGCAGCCTGCTGGCCTGTTCGTGCAGCGCGCGCGATTCGCTCTCGGCCAGGCGCTTCAGCCGGGCCAGCGCTTCCTGGCGCGACAGCGAATAGCGGTGCATCAACACACCCAGCGCAATCGCCACGACTTGTTGCAGTGCCTCGTCGCCAGCGTTGACCGCCGTGCTTGCCGGCTGCACGGGCGCGGCCGCTTGCGGGCGCTCATGAGCTTCCGTGCGCTCGACACGCTTGGCAAAGGCCGCCTCGACGGCGGGCACGATTTGATGGATGTCCAGCGGCTTGACCAGATAGGCCACGGCGCCCAGCGCCTTGACCTTCTCGACGGTGTCCTCGTCGGCAAAGGCCGACAGGAACATGAATGGCATCTGCAGGTACTCGCGCAGATAGGCGGCCACGTCGAAACCGCTCAGGCCTTCCATGCGGATGTCCAGCAGCGCCAGATCGGGCCGGTGTTCGCGGGCCAGCAGGATGGCGTCATCGCCATTGTCGGCATCCAGCACCTCGTAGCCGGCCTGTGAAAGGCCGTGGGTGAGGGTCGCCAGCACCAGTCTGTCGTCGTCGACTACGAGAATCTTGCCCTTCGTACTCACCGTCTCAACTCCCCCGCCCTGATGTCTCTTTTGGTCAGTGCCGACCGCATGCGCAAGCCCAGAGCGGCCCCGCCGTGCGGGCGCATTGTCGCCGAAACGGCGGCAGCAGCGCGTATCGCTGTCAAACTGATTCGACCAGGGTCACGCTGGGCGGTGTCAGCTCGATGGTGCAGACGACCTCGTCGCCCAGCTGTTCCAGCTGCAGCCGGGCGCTGCGCCGCGGCAGCAGGGCGCGCACCAGCCCCAGGCCGGAGACGCCACCGGGCACCGTCGACAGCGTGAAGCCTGGCGGCAGCTGACCCGGATTGATGATGCGCAGCACCACCCGCTCGGCCTCGCAGATCAGCATGCAGCTGATGTCGCGCTCGGGGCTGTGCTTCAGCGCATTGGTCAGCAGCTCGTTCAGCGTCAGCGCAATCGGGATCGATTCGGCTTCGGGCAGCACCCAGCGCGCGGCCTCGTCGGCCAGCGGGCCCTGCACGCCGCAGTGAATCACCCGGCCGAACATCCGCTGCACCGAGCCGGTGATGGCCTCGACCAGCTTCTTCACCCGCAGCGGCCCCTGGCTGCCAACCTGCAGGCCGTAGACCTGGGCAATCGCCTGCACCTGGCCAACCGCCTCGTTGATCACCGGCCGGACCTCGGGCCGGCGTGCGGCGATCTGCTGCAGCAGGCCGGCCACGCCCTGCAGATTGTTCTTGATGCGGTGGTGCACTTCCTTGACCAGCAGCTCGCGCTGCGCGATCGCCGCCTGCAGCCGGGCTTCCTCGGCGGCGCGGTGCTCGGTGACGTCGCTGGCCACCAGCAGCAGTTGCTCGGGCTCGCCGTCGCCGTCGGGCAGGGCGACATCGCTGAGGTGCAGGAAGCGGGCATCCCAGACCCGCGTCTCGCCATGCAGATCGAGCCGGTATTCGCGCTGGGTGACGGCACTGAGCTGCAGCGCCGCTTCCATATCGCGGCGAATCACGGCGCCCTGGTCGACGCCGAACATGTCCTCTGGCGTGGCGCCCATCAGGGCGTCTTCGCTGCGCCCGGCCAGGGCGGCGGCGGCCTGATTGATTTTCTCGACCCGCAGCGTCTTGGCATCGTGCAGGCTGATGGCCAGCGGCGCGGCTTCGATGATGCGCTGCAACGAGGCCTGGGCCTGCAGCGTCTGGGCCTCGGCCTGGCGGCGCCGTTCGATGTCCAGGAGCGCGTAAGTCAGCTGGCGGCCGTGCTCGGCGATGCCGGTGACGACGGCATTGCCCACCACCCAGAATTCGCGCCCGTCACGGGCCATCAGCCGGCATTCGAAGGTTTCGGCCTGGCCTTCGGTCAGCTCGTCCAGGTAATGGGTGTGGCGGAAGGGGTGATTGGGGTCAGGTGTTGCCACGATGCTCATCGGCTGGCCGGCAAACTCGACCAGATCGCCGCCGAACATCCGCCGCGCCGAGCGGTTCATCCATTCGATGCCGCCACGGCCGCAGGTGACGATGCCGACCAGCACCGAGTCCAGCACCGCGCGTTCGCGCTCGGTCTGCAGCATCAGCGACTGCTGGGCACGCCAGCGGTCGTCGACGTTGACATAGGTGGCGATCATGCCTTCCTCAGGGGCGCCGGCGCGCATCACCCGCTTGCTGACCTGCATCCACAGCGCCGAGCCGTCGCGGCGGCGCACGCGGCGCTCGCCACGCCACAGCCCGCCGTTGCTGAGCGCCTGGTGCAGCGTGGTGCGCTGGCGCTCGTACTCGCCGTGCGATTCAAACAGCTGCTCGTGGCTGAGCCCGACCAGCTCTTCGATGCGGTAGCCGGTCAGCTGGGCCAGCGCATCATTGGCGCGTTCGATGCGGCCACCGCGCAGGATGGCGATGCCAACATCCGACAAGCTGAACATCAGCTCTCTGTCCTGCACCAGCGTTTCCAGCTCGGCCTGCTGGGCCTTCAGGCGGCTGATGTCGCTGATCACCGCGATCACCTCAGCATCGCCGTCGACCTGAACGGCGCTGACGCCGCGCAGGCTCAGCGACAGCCAGCGCGGGCTGGGCGAGGGACCCACCTGCACGAACTCGGCGTCGAAGCTGTTCTGGCTGGACAAGCCCGGCAGGCTGGCCGCGACCTGACGCGACAGCTCCGGCAGCGCCGCAAACAGCTGCGCCACCGGCGTGCCCGCCGCCGGCAGCTCGGACAGGCCCAGCATGTGCGCAAAGCCCGGATTGCAGCGCACCAGGCGCGAGCCGCGCAGGTAGGCCAGGCCCAGGCTGGAACTGTCCATGATGGTGGTCAACTCGTGCAGCAGCTGTTCGCTGCGCGCCTGCGCCTGTTGCTGCGCGGTGATGTCCAGCGTCACCACCGAGGTGGTTCTTTGGCCCGAGGCCAGCTGGCCGGGCTCGACCCGGGTCAGCAGCCAGCGTCGGCCCAGCTCGGGGTGGCGCACCGCATAGCGGACCTCAACCCGTTCGCCCTTCTTGAGCGCCTTTTGCAAGCGCTCAAACTCGGCGAGCGAGCCGGGCTCGACGATGTCGCGGCTGACGCCCTGCAGGCCGGCCAGGCCGCTGTGTTTGCTGGCGCCGCTCTTGCTCGCACGCGGGCGCAACCAGCCGGCGTCCTGCTGAAAGGTGGCCAGCCCGACGCCGGCGGTGTCCATCAAGGCATCGAGCTGCTGATGGGCCAGATCGCGTTCCTGTTCCAGGCTGCGGTCTTCCAGCATCGCAATGAAGCGACGCAACCCGGTTCCGCTGCGGTCCAGCGGCCGGGCACGGCCGACCCACCAGCGCGCACGGCCATGGGCATCGATCAGGCTGGCCTGGGTCTGCACGGTGATGCCGCCCTTGAGCAGCTCGGCCACCGGGCGGCCATCGAGCCAGCCGAGCAGCTGCTGCAACTCGGGCAGCGCGTCATGCAGGCTCAGCGGCGGATTCAGGCAGATCTGCTCGAAGGCGCGGTTGCTGCGCAGCAGCAGGCCTTGTTCGTCGAACAGCACCATGGGCAGCGGGCTGATCGCCAGCCATTGCTCCATCTCCAGCTGCACCCGCTCGGCCTGCTCGCGGGCGGCCATCTCGGCGGTGCAGTCCTGCAGCACGGCCAGCTGCAGCAGTGGTTGGCGCGGCTCGCTGATACGGTGCAGCGTGGCCCGCATCCAGCGTTGCTGGCCGGCCGCATCGACCAGGCGGAATTCGGCCGCGGGCTTGGGCGCCAGGCTGCGCGCGCGCGCCGATGGCGCGCCGCGTTGGGCCTCGCGCTGCGCCGGCCTGTCCTCGGGTGCGAGCAGATCCAGAAAGTCCTGGCCACTCAGCTGCGCGGCCGTGCGGCCGCTGATATTGAGAAAGGCCTGGTTGGCCGCCATCAGCTTGTGCTGCGCGTCCTGAACAAAGGCCGGAAAGGCCGAGGACCAGAAGATCTTGATCAGCTCGCGGGCCCAGGACGGGGCGCTGCCGACCAGTTCGCTCAGGCCATCGCTTTCGACGGCTTCGTCATAGGCAGGCAAAGTTGGCGAGCTTGCCAGCGCGGCGTTCTGTACTTCGGGCGAGTGGCCGGCTGATGTCGGGACGCCGCCATGCGGGCGCGCAGTGGCTGCCGGCAGCACCTGCGTCTGCCCGCGGCGGGCGAGGCTGCCACGAGCACCGCCTCGCGCGCCGGACTCGGGGGCAGGTCTTGCCTCGATGCGCGCATGCAGCACCCAGCGGGCGGCGTCATCGGGGTCGGGGTCGAGGCAGAACAGCCGTAGCTGTGCCCGTTCACCAGAGCCCAGCGCCAGCATCGGCGCCACCGGCGCGCGCTTGCCCTCGGCCAGTGCCAGGGTGGCGAGCTTGAGCCAGTCCAGCACCTTGCTGCCGGCGGCGGTGCGCAAGGCCTGCAGGCCACCACCGGCGGGCATGCCCAGCGCCGCAGCGGCCGGATTGGCTTCCAGGATTTCCAGCCGGGCGCCCAGCACCAAGACCGGATCGCTGAGATCCGACATCAGACCGCGCAAGGCAGTCAAGTCCTGGGCAAGCAAGGGCAGCTGGGATGGCACGAGCCGCAGTGTAGGGCTAAGAGTGCAGGCCGGTCGCCATCACTCGAGTTGGGCGGCCTTGGCCAGGGCGCGCTGCACACCGTGATTGATCTCTTCGGCACCCAGCATCAGGGCTTCGGCGGCGTCGCGGATGTCAAAGGCCGATTCGCTTTCGGTCGCTCGCACCAGCGCGAGATAGGGATGGTAGGGGCCGGAGTGATCGACCAGGGCCTGGCGCACCCGCTCCGGCACCGGAATCGACTGCAGCAGCTTGGCGAAGGGCTGCTTGAGCATGTGGTCGAGCAATGAGAACAGGCCGCAGATGAACATCTCATCGCGCATATCGGCCTCCGTCATGCCGCGGGCCAGCTCTTCCATCATCAGGCCGCGGCGCAGTGCGCCGTACATGATGGGGCGCATGCTGTGGTCCTTGCTGGCCGTCGTCAACAGCAGAGCCAGCCAGCGCTTCAGCCGGGCATAGCCGAGCAGCATGATGGCGTGGCGGAATGAAGACACCTCGACCGGCAGGCCGAAGGCGGCCGAATTCATATAGCGCAGCAGCTTGAAGGCCAGGCTGGGGTCGCGCTTCAGGGTCTGCTCAATGCGATCGATGTCTTCGGCCTGGTCGACCCGCGACATCAACTCGACGATGACCTGCAGATCGGCCTGGATCTCGCTCTTGGCGGCCGCACCGGCGGGCGGCTCGTAGGCGCCGTCGACCGGCCAGCCGAGCACGGCCGTCGCACCCAGCGCAAAGGCTTCGTCGACATCGGCGGCACCACGTGCGCCGGACAACCACAGCGGCAGGCCGGCGCAGGCCGCCTTCAGCTCGGCCGGCGGGCGCAGGCGGGCATCGTCCAGATCGAGCACCAGCTGCTTGAAGCAAGCACCCAGCGGCGGCGCCAGCGGGCTGGAGGGCAGACCCTTGAGCAGCAGCGTGGCGCCTTGCCTGTGCAGCTGGGCAATCGATTCGGCATGCTCGGCCACCATGAAGCTGGGCACTTCCAGCCACAGATGGGCGGGCAGGGCCAGTGACAGCAGCTCGGCCAGCAGCGATTCGCTGAGCACGTTCAGCACGGCCGGCTTTGTTGGGTCGGCGAAGGTGTCGGCGAGGGCGGCCAGCAGCTCGCTGCCGCTGAGCCGCAGCTCGGGGCGTTGCGGCAGGACGGTCAGCCGGCTGGCCATGACCAGGCGTTGCCGATCGATCAGCGGGGCGTAACCGAGGATGAGTTGACCAAGAATGGGATGCGTGCTGCTCATTGAAGGGGTCAGGCGGCGATTCAGGGGTTGAGGTATTGGAACAGGTTCATGCGCTGCACCATCGAATACGTTTTCAGTGCGGCGTCGTAGCCGGTTTGCTGATTCTGGAAATCGGAAATGCCCTGGGTCATGTCCAGGTCTTCGGCGGCGGATTTCTCGGCCTGGTTGTACTGCTTCAGCGAGGCCATGCGGCTCTCGGTGCCGTCCAGATTGTTCAGCCGTTCGCCGACCTGGCTGCGCACATTCTGCAGGCCATTCATGGCCGAGTCGATATCGCGCAAGGTCAAGGCATTGCTCTGGGTGATGTCATTGCGGCTGCGGTTGGGCGTGCGCAGGTCGGCGACGGCCTTGTCCAGCACGTCGAAGATCTTCAGGTCAGAGGTCGAGGGCTGAACGTCGAACGCGTCGCCATCGGCAGCCGGGCCACTGATGGCCATCGAAATGCCGTCGAACTGGATTGCTTGGCCCGATAGGTAGGGGCCGGACGCGACGGGCGCACCGGTCGTTGTGTTGGTGACGTTGTAGGTGGCCGCCGGTGCGGTGCCGCTGATATCGATCTTGTAGGCATTGCCGGTCAGCAGGCTGGGGTCGGTGACCTGACCGATATCGATCCAGGCCTTGTTGCTGGCGCCGGTGATGCTGTTGGGCAGCGGGCCGGTGACAAAGCTGCCGTTGCCAGTGCGGGCCTGCTCCCAGGCCTGGCGGCCGTCGACGGTGAGCGGGAAGTTGTCGACATTGCCGGTCTGGATGGCGCCGGGCACGCCGTTGAAGCGCACGCCGGCCGCACTGTCCAGGAAGGGCGGGCTGCTGGAGCCCTGGCCGGAGAACAGATAGCCGCCGGCGCCGTCAGGACGGTTGGCAATGCTGAGCAGCTGGTTGCGCAGCTCGGCAATCTTGCTGGCCAGGCCGCGGCGCTCGGAGTCGCTGTAGCTGGAGTTGCCGGCGGAGACCATGGTTTCTCGCACCTGCTGCAGGATCTCGTTGGCATCGCCCAGCGCGCCTTCGCTGAGCGTCATGCCATTGCGGCTGGCATCCAGGGCCCGCTGATTGGCTTCGACGCGGCCGATCGCCGTGCCGGCACGCTCGGCTCGGGCGGCGCCCGTGGGGTCGTCGCTGGCGGTTTGCACCCGCTTGCCTGAGGTCAGCCTTTGCTGGGCGTTCTGCATCAGCTCCTGGCGTTGCTGCAGGTTGGCGATGCTGGCATCGAACATATTGGCGGTGCTCAAGCGCATGGCTTACTCCCGGATTGGTGCGGTCAGCTTCAGTGCTGACCCATTTGCAGCAGCTCGTTGAAGATGGTCTGGGCCGCCTGCAACAGCTTGGCCGCGGCCTGGTAGCCCTGCTGGAACTGCATCAGCCGCGCGGCCTCCTCATCGATGTTGACGCCGGACTGGCCGCTGCGTGAGGCCTCGGCGTCACTGGCCACGCTGGTCGACACGCCCGACAGGTATTGCGCACCCTGCACCCGTGCGCCAATCTCCGACATTGCTGCGGCATAGGCATCGTTGACCGTGGCGCCCGAGGTCAGGCTGCCGTTGGGCAGCAGGTTCTTGCCGATGAAGGTCTCGGTCTGCAGGTTCAGAAAGGCCTTGGCGTTGCCATTGTTGGTGGCCGGGAACTTGGTCGTGTCGATATCGATCACGTCGCCATTCTTGGGCACGCCATTGAGCCTCAGCTCGAAGCCGAGGTCGATGGGCGTCGCGGCATTGGGCTCGTTGCCGATCGGCTGTCCAGGCTGCCAGGTGCCGGGCAGCACCGTGCCATCGGACAGCGTCAGCGTGTAGTCGACCGCGCCAGGAATCGTCGCGTTATTGGCGCCGAATTGCAGCTTCATCGGCGCCAGCGTGGTGTTGAGCTTCTGGTTGACCGCGTACATCGAGTCGACGGTGGCCGAGCCCTTGTTGTTGACATCGACAATCGCGCTCAGCGGCGATGCGGCCGCGATGCCCGAGCTCTGATCGAGGGCGCGCTTCATGTCGACGGCGCTCTGCGCGACCGGTTCGAGCAGGAAGCTGTCATTGGCAGCCGGTGCCGGCGGCCCGATATTGATCTTCACGCCGTCGACCACATCGCCATCAACGACGGTGCGGGTATGGCCGTCGCTGAGCCGGGTCAGCAGGTACTGCCCGGCGGTGCCTGACGGATCGGCGCTGAGCTTGTAGGAGCTGGCCTGCAGCTGGGTCGGGTCGGTGATGGTCAGGCTGACGCTGGACAGGTAGTCACCGGTGGCGGTGCGGGCATTGGTCACCGCGGGCAGCGCACGCGGCGCACCGACGGCAAACAGCGGCGCGCCGGTGGTCGGCGGGTTGGACTGATCCCAGCCCAGCGCCTGTTGTGCATTGACCTTGGTGGACAGCGCAGTGGCAATCTGGCCGACGAAGTTGCGCGCGTCCTGCAAATCCTTGTTCTGGAATTTCAGCAAGGCGCTGATCGAGCCGCCGGTCAGCACACTCTCGTCGAGTGGCCGGGCACCATTGGTCTCGGTGATGCTGACGGCGGCGCGCGAGCTGTCGTAGGGGTCTTCGCTGAGGGTCAGTTGTTGCGCGTCGGCGCCCAGCACCAGGCGCTGGCCGCCGCCGATGAAGACACCCATGGTGCCGTCCTTGGCCTCCAGCGTCGACACCTGCACATACTGGCTCAGCTCCGAGATCAGCTGATCGCGTTTGTCGAGCAGATCGTTGGGCGTGTGCTGATTGCCATTGGCCCGAGCGATCTGGTCATTGGCCGAAGCGATCTGCTTGGCCAGCTGGTTGACGACCGAGACATTGGCCTTCAAATCGCTGACCACACCGGCCTGCAGATCGACCAGTTGCGAGCCGGCATGGGCAAAGCGCGCGGCCAGGTCCTGGGCGCGGCTCAGCACCACCTGACGGGCCGAAGGGTCGCTGGGCCGGCTGGCCACATCGACCATGGCATTGAGGAACTGGCCGGTGGCATGGCCCAGGCCATCGTTGCCGGGCGGGAAGACCTTCTCCAGCTGGTTCATCTGTGCCTGCGCGGTCGAATCCATGAAGGCGATCGCCTTGGTGGCATAGGCCTCGCGGGTCAGGAAGTCGTTGTGGGCGCGGGTGATGCTCTGCACCGTGACGCCCTTGCCCATATAGCCGGCGCCGGTGTATTGGCCGTCGGGCGTGGTCAGCTGCACCGACTGGCGCGAGTAGCCCGGCGTGTTGGCATTGGCGATGTTCTGGCCGACGGTCTGCAGCGCGACCTGGTTGGCAAACATCGCCCGCATGCCGAGCGAGAGCAGGGCTGAGTTAGCCATGGCGTGCGCTCCTGTTCAGGGCTTGTGCTGGCATGGCGTCAGGCCAGGGCACGCTGTACGCGCACCGTCGTGTTGATGACCCGCGCCAGCTTGTCGGCGTACTCGGGATCGGTGGCATAGCCGGCCTTCTGCAGGCCGCGGGCAAAGGTCTCCGCCGTGCCGCCATTGGCCTTGGCGACCACATCGCGGTAGCGCTCATTGCTGCCCAGCAGCTTGGCGTAGTCCTTGAAGGCGTCGGCGTAGCTGTCATAGGCACGGAACTTGGCCGTGACCTTTTGCGGCTTGCCGTCGATGTACTCGGTCGTCTGCACCTCGGTGGTCTTGCCGGTCCAGCCCGGCGTGGCCTTGATGCCGAAGACGTTGAAGGACGGGCTGCCGTCCTTGTTGGTGATTTCGCGCTTGCCCCAGCCGGACTCATGGGCGGCCTGGGCCAGCATGAAGCTGGCCGGGATGCCGGTGGCGGCCTGGGCTTCCTTGGCGGCGGCGTCGTGCTTCTGGATGAAGGTCTGCACATGCGGCGCAATGCCCTTCTTGGCCAGCACGGGCAGGGGCGTGCTGGCGGCAGATGCAGTGCTCTTGCTGGCATCGCTGATGCCCATCTGGCGCTGCAACTGGCGCGTGATCGCGTCGGTCAGCCCGCCGGGCAGGCCGGTCATCTTGCCGGCGAACTGGGTGTCCAGCATCTCGGTACCCATCTGCGTGGCCGAGGTCTCCATCAGGCCGGAGGACATCGTCGTCGCCCGCATGCTCTTCATCACTTCCTGCATGAATAGCGATTCGAACTGCTTGGCGGTTTCGCGGATCGAGCCCTTGGGGTCGCGCGCCGCGGCCGCGCGCAGCGCATCGATCGAACGCGTGTCAGCCGCCAGCCCGTTGGCGCTGGTGCCGGTATTGAGCGGCAGAGGATTGAAGGCCATGTCAGTACTCCCAGCCGAGGCGCTGCACGTCTGCACCCAAGTTCAGCGAAGCCCGCGCCAGCCCTCGCACACCACCACCCAAGCCCAGCAGAGCCCGCGCATCCGGCTCCGCCGGTGCGCCGGGCTCGCCCCCCTGGGGGGGCACGCGCAGCGTGTAGGGGGGGGTCATATCACTTCCAGTTCGGCGTTGATGGCGCCCGCGGACTTCATCGCCTGCAGGATGGCCAGCAGGTCCTGCGGTGTGGCGCCCAGCGCGTTCAGCGCCTTGACCACATCGGACAGCTTGGCGCTGGCCGGCAGTTGGATCAGCGAGCCGGGCTCTTGCTTGATCGCGATATCGGTTTTCTCGGTCACCGTCGTCTGGCCGCCGGACAGGGCGCCCGGCTGGCTGACTTGCGGCGTGGAGCTGATGGTCACCGACAGGCTGCCGTGGGCCACCGCGCAGGCGGCCAGGCTGACCGCCTGGTTCATCACCACCGAACCGGTGCGGGCGTTGACGACGATGCGAGCTGCCGGCACACCCAGCTCCAGCGGAATGTCTTCCAGATCGGCCAGGAAGGCGATGCGCTGATCGGCATCGGCCGGCACCTTGACGCGCACGACACGGCCATCCAGCGCCTGCGCCATACCTTCGCCCTTGGCCTTGTTGATGGCGCGGGCGACGTTGCGGGCGGTGTTGAAGTCAGCGGAGTTGAGGTCGAGCTGGATCGTGTCGCCGGTCTGCAGCGCTGTCGGCACGGCGCGCTCGACCAGGGCACCGGCGGGAATGCGGCCGGCGCTGAGATGATTGATCTGGACCTTGGAGCCACCGGCGGCGGCACCGGCGCCGCCGACGATCAGATTGCCTTGGGCCATCGCATAGACCTGGCCATCGGCGCCACGCAAAGGGGTGGCAATCAGCATGCCGCCGCGCAGGCTCTTGGCATTGCCGACCGAGGCAACGGCGATGTCGAGCTGCTGGCCGGGCTGGGCAAACGGGGGCAGCTGGGCGGTGACCATCACGGCAGCGATATTGCGCGGCTGCATCGTCACACCCTGCGGCAGGATGACGCCGAACTGCTGCAGCATCGCAGCCAGGCTTTGGCCGGTGAACGGGGCCTGGGTGGTTTGATCGCCGGTGCCGTCGAGGCCAACGACCAGGCCGTAGCCGACCAGCGGGTTGGAACGCACGCCCTGGACGCTGGCGACTTCCTTGATGCGGGCGGCCTCGGCGCCCACCGGCCACCAGAGGGCAGCGCTGGCGATCAGGGCGCTCAGCAGCAGGGCCAGGCGGATCAGCCGCGGCGGGCGGGCCTGGGTGTCATCGCTGCCGGCCAGGGCCTCGCCGATGGCATCCCAATCGGACGCGGCGAGCAGCGCCGGCGGCTGGACGGGAGTGGGGCGGGCGGTGGGGGAGGGCATGATGGTCGCAAGGCGGGAAGCTCTTGCGACCGATTCTGCGCAAACTTAAGTCGGAGAAAGACTCAAAAAGAAGCGCGACAACCAGCCTATTCCATGAGCCTCGGCCAGGGCGCCGCGGCCGCGCTGTTCGATGCGCACATTGGCCACGGCCGTCGAGGCGACGGTGTTGCCTTGCTGGATCACGCGCGGGTCGACCTGGCCCGAAAAACGCAGCACGTCGACGTTCTGGTTGACGCCGATCTGCTTCTCGGCGGTGATCAGCATATGGCCGTTGGGCAGCACCGCGGTGACGACGGCGGTGATGGTGCCGGTGAACTCGTTGGTGTTCTGGTTGCTGCCCTTGCCGGCGGCCTTGTTGCTGCCGGTGGCCGCCACCGAGGCGCGGCCGAAGGAATTGGACGCGATGCCGGGCAGGGCGGTGATGCCGCCGCCGAGGGCGCCGCTGCGATCGAGTTCGCTGGTCGAGGACTGGCTGGCGCTGACCCGTTCGGTGATCTGTATCGTCAGCGTGTCGCCGACCAGGCGGGCGCGGTGGTCCTCGAACAGCGGCCGGTAGGTCGCCGCCTGGTAGATCGCGCCGTTGGTGGCCACCATGGGTGGTACTGCGGGCAGCTGCACGACCGGCGTGTTCTGCATCTCGACATGGGCCTGCGGCGCGGTGGCACAGCCACTGGCCAAGAGGCCGGCGCCGATGGCGCAGGCGAGCAGTCTGAGCGTTTGCATGATCGTGGTCCTCAGGATGAGCATCACAGCTGGGCGAGCTTTTGCAGCATCTGGTCCGAGGTCTGTACCGCCTTGGAGTTCAGCTCGTAGGCGCGCTGGGTCTGGATCATCTGCACCAGTTCCTCGACGACGTTGACATTGGAGGTTTCGACAAAACCCTGCTGCAGCGCGCCCAGGCCATTGGCATTGGGCGCACCGGCATTGGCGGTACCCGACGAGGCCGTTTCGCCGAACAGGTTCTGGCCGCGCGGCTCCAGGCCCGAGGGGTTGACGAAGTTGGCCAGCTGGATCTGTCCGATCGATTGCGGTGCCGTCTGCCCTGGGATGGTGACGCTGACGGTGCCGTCCTGAGCGACGGTCAGGCTTTGCGCGTTGGCCGGCACGGTGATGCCCGGCAGCAGCGTGTAGCCGTTGTTGGTGACGATCTGGCCGGTCGAGCTGAGTTGGAAGCTGCCGTCGCGGGTGTAGGCGGTCGTGCCATCGGGCATCTGGATCTGGAAGAAGCCGGCGCCTTGCACGGCCAGGTCGAGCTGGTTGCCCGATTGCTGCAGATTGCCCTGGGTAAAGTTGCGCGCCGTGGCCACGGCACGGGTGCCCAGGCCGAGCTGCAGGCCGGTCGGCAGCTGGGTCTGTTCGGTGCTGTTGGCACCGCTTTGGCGCAGGTTCTGGTAGATCAGATCCTCGAAGACCGCGTGGCTGCGTTTGAAGCCGTTGGTGCCGACGTTGGCGAGGTTGTTGGAAATGGTGTCCAGCTGGGTCTGCTGGGCTTCCATGCCGGTCTTGGCAATCCAGAGCGAGCGAATCATGATGAGCCTCTCAACGACTTGTGGTTCAGCTGCCCGTACCGAGCAGCTTGGCTGACTGCTGGCCCTGGGTCTGGGCAATTTGCAGCAGCTTCATTTGTTGTTCGAACTGGCGTGCGGCGGCGATCATGCCGACCATGGTTTCAACCGGGCTGACGTTGGAGCCTTCCAAGGCGCCGTCCTGCAGGCGGGCGGCCGGGTCGGCCGGCAGGTCGCCGTCGGCGGCGCGGAACAGGCCATCGGTGCCGCGCGTCAGCGGCGCCTCGGGTGTGACCAGTTTGAGCTTGCCAATCGTCGTCGGCCGGGCGTCGTTACTGGCTTTGGCGGTGATGGTGCCGTCCGTGCCGATCAGCACCTGGGCATTGGCCGGCACGGTGATGGGACCGCCATCGCCCTGCACCTGCAGGCCGTTGCGCAGCACCAGCAGGCCCTCGGCATTGACGTCCATGGCGCCGGCCCGCGTGTAGGCCTCGGTGCCATCCAGCCCCTGCACGGCCAGCCAGGCATTGCCCTTCATCGCGACATCGAGATTGCGCCCGGTCGACTGGATCGGGCCCGGATCGGCGTTGTAGCCAATCGTGGTTTCTAGCGCGTAGGCGCGGGTGCTGGCGCCGTCGCCGCGCACCGGCACCGAGCGAAACGCCGCCATCTCGGCGCGAAAGCCGTTGCTCGAAACGTTGGCCAGATTGTTCGACAGCACATCCTGGCGCTGCATGGCCGCCTTGGCGCCGGCCATCGAGAGATAGATCATGCGATCCATGGCAGCTTCTCCTCAGTGGCCGTGCAAGCAGGTGTTCAGGCGGCTCATGCTGATCAACGCAGATTCACCAGCGTCTGCAGCACCTGGTCCAGCGTCTTGATGCTTTGCGCATTGGCCTGGTAGACCCGCTGGGCGGTGACCATATTGACCAGTTCGCCGGTCATGTCGACATTGGACTCTTCCAGGGCGCCGGATTGCAGCACGCCCATATTGCCGTCGCCCGGCGTGCCGACGACCGCATCGCCCGAGGCAAAGGTGCGGGCCCACATATTGCCGCCCACCGGTTGCAGCCCTTGGGGATTGCGGAAGTTGGCCAGCTCGATCTGGCCGGCTGGTTTGGATTGGCCGTTGGAATAGCGTGCGGTGACGATGCCGGTGTTTTCGATCAGGATGCCGGCCAGCTGGCCCGGCGCGTAGCCGTCCTGTTTGACATCGGTGACGGCAAAGCTGGAGCCGCCCTCGGTGGCCTTGGTGATGTCGAGCTGAATGCCGAGGATGTCCAGCGTGGCGGCACCGCGCGAGTTGGTCGCCGCGGGCACGTCAAGATTGATGGCCGCGGTGGGCAGCACCGGCTTGCCGCCTGTCTTCGGAAACGTGATCGTGGTGTAGGGCGTGGTCGGATTGCCATCGGCATCCAGTGCGATCGCGTTGCCGGCCGAATCGGTTTCCATCGGCTTGCCATTGGCGGTGGCGTAGATGTTCCAGGTCGTCTGGCCGGTGGTCGGATCGGGGGTGCTTTTCTGGAAGTAGAAGGTCACGGCGATGTCCTGACCCTTGGCGTCGTAGATGGTCATCGAGGTGGCATTGTTATAGGTGCTCGGGTCGTTGAGCTTGATGCCGGTGCCGGTGCCGCCAGGGGCGGTGATGGCCGCTCGCGAGTCCAGATTGAACTCCATGCCGATGGTCTTGGTGACCTGGGGTGCGATGCCGGCGGTGGGCAGTTGCAGCGGTTGGGCCAGACCGGGTTGGATCACGCCGGTACCGTCGGCGGGATAACCGAGCAGCTTCAGGCCGTTGTTATTGATCACATAGCCAGAACGGTCGACCTTGAATTGGCCGTTGCGCGAGTATTCGACCGGGTTCTTGCCATCGCTGACCTGGAAGAAGCCCGAGCCATTGATGGCCAGATCCAGCGGGTTCTCGGTCGTGGTGATCGGGCCTTGGGTGAATTGCTGCGACACGGCGGCCAGCTTGGTGCCGATACCGACCGGGTTGGCACCGGCACCGTTCAGTGCACTGGCGTAGACATCGGAGAACTCGGCGCGCGAGGCCTTGCCGCCATAGGTGTTGGCATTGGCGATGTTGTTGCCGATGACCTCGAGGTTCTTGCTGGCGGCGTTGAGGCCGGAGAGACCTTGTTGGAAGCCCATGATGATTCCTTAGGAGTGCGCGGTGTGAGGCGGGGCGAGGCCGGTCAGTCGACCGCCTTGACGCTGGTGTAATCCACCGTGCCCAGGTTTTGCAGCTGCAGCTGCAGCTTGCCGCCGTTGGTATTGATCGCGGTGACGCGGTCCTGGCTGTACAAAGTTGCGGTGACGGCCGCAGCCCCCCGTGTGGCGGTGATGCGGTAGCTGAGCTTGTTGGCAGGGTCGATGTTGTCGGCCGGCCATTTGAAGCTCTGTTGGCCGGCGCTCTTGGCGCCCATGTCGATGGTGTCGACCACCTGGCCGGCCGGACCGAGGATTTCCAGCTTGACATGGTCGGCTGCCGAGCCGAGTTCAAAGCTGCCGGTGCCCATGCCGTTCTCGATATTGACCCGGCTGCCCGGCACCGTGACGTCGTGCCCGACCAAGGAGACGCTTTGCAAGGCCTGCATCTGGCTGAACTGGCTGGTCAGCGATTGCACGCTGTTGTTGAGGGTGCCGATGCCACTGACCGTCTGGATCTGCGCCATCTGCGAAGTAACCTGGCCGTTGTCCATCGGATTCATCGGATCCTGGTTCTTCATCTGAGCGACCAGCAGCTTCAGGAAGCGATCCTGTGTATCTGCGGCATTCTTCTGGGCCGTCGTGCCGGTGCCGTTGGCTGCCGTGGTGGTGCTGGGTTTGTTGACGATGCTGCCCACGTCCATGGTGCTGACTCCGGCTTACGGGCGGTCCATCAGGACTGCCCCAGTTGCAGGGTCTTGAGCAGCAGGTTCTTGGCCGTGCTCATGACTTCGATATTGTTTTGATACGAGCGCGAGGCCGAGATCATGTTGACCATCTCCTCGACGCTGTTGACATTGCTGTAGGTGACGTAACCTTCGGCATCGGCCTGCGGGTGCTTGGGGTCGAGCACACGGCGACCGGGGGTCTGGTCTTCGGAAATCTGCGTCACGCGCACGCCGGCATTGCCGTTGTCCTGGCCGTTGCCCATCAAGTGCGTCTGGAACACCACCTGGCGTGCCTTGTAGGCCTGGCCATCGGGGCCGGCCACGGTATCGGCATTGGCCAGATTGCTGGCCACCACATTGAGGCGCTGGCTTTGTGCGCTGACGGCGCTGCCGGCGACGTTGAAGATCTGGAACATCGACATGATGGTTCTCCTTCAGGCCTAGTTCATCAGCCCGCCGTGTAGGGCTTCATCGCGTCCAGCGCATTGCGCACGCCGGCGTTGATGAAGCGCAGCGTGGCTTCGTACTTGACCGAGTTGTCCGCGAAGCTGGCACGCTCGCGGTCCATGTCCACCGTGTTGCTGTCCAGATTGGTCTGTGCAGCCAGCGCGCCGAGCCGGCCGGTCTCGCCACGGGCGCCGGCGAGCGGCGCCATATGGCCGCTCTGGGTCACGGCCAGGGCATCGGGGGCCGTGCTTTGGCCGGTGGCCTCGCGCAGGGCGCGGGCAAAGTCCATGTCCTTGGCCTGATAGCCCGGGGTGTCGGCGTTGGCGATATTGCTCGCCAGCAGACGTTGGCGCTCCGACCGCAGCACCAAGGCCTGGGTCTGGAAGTTCAGTGTGTCGGTCAAGCGGTTCAACATGGTGGCGCCTCCTGGCTGCCGCTGCCCGCCAGCGCTGTCCGGACGGCCAGCAATGAGGGGAGCATGGGAGATGAGCGGATTGTTGGGCCGCAAGTCGGAAAACATGAGCGCGAAAAGCACAGGCTTTGCGACGCATTTCGGCGCTAAAGCCCGGCAGCGACCGGCCTAAAGTGGCGCCATGCTTCACAAGGCCTACCTCCGTCATCTCCCAGCCGCGCTGCTGCTGGGCATGACGCTGGGCGTCCCGACAGTGGTACGAGCGGCGGAACCCTGGCCTGTCGGCACGCTGGAACGGGTGCAGCAACTCGCAGTTACGGCGGCGCAGGCGGCCCTACCGGCCAAGGCACGTGTCGAGGTAGAGCTGGGTGGACTGGATTCGCGACTGCAGTTGGCGAGTTGCCAGCTGGTTGAACCTTACCTGCCCAACGGCCAGAAGATGTGGGGACGCAGCCGGATAGGTCTGCGCTGCATGGATGGCCGAGCGCGCTGGAATGTGACCTTGCCGGTGACTGTGCGCGTGTTTGCGCAGGCCTTGGTGGCCAACGCCCCCCTGGCTGCGGGGACGACGCTGACTCAAGCTTTGCTGCAATGGGCCGAAATCGATATAGCGGCCGAGAGCGGCGCTGTGTCGACAGACATGGCGGCGCTGGAAGGTCGCAGCCTGGCTCGGCCCTTGATGACCGGCGAGGCGGTACGTGCGAGCGCACTGAAGCTGCGTCAATGGTTTGCTGCGGGCGAAACGGTCAAGGTGCAAGCCTTGGGCGCTGGATTTGCAGTCAGCGGCGAGGGCCAGGCCCTGGCCAATGGCATGGACGGGCAGGAAGTGCGCGTGCGATTTGAGAGCGGTCGGACCGTCAGCGGTCGGGCCGTCGGTGATCGACGCGTGGAGGTGCTGCTGTGAAGGCAGATGTGCTGTGCGAGCCGTGGCGGCAACGCCGTGGCAGCGAAAGATTTTTGTCTGGCTTGTCTCAAGTCCGGCGAAAAAGGGTCGATACACCGAAAAACCTGGACAGCTTGGGGCGTGAGCCCAAGCTTTGGAGAGCACCATGAAGATCGGTAACAGCCCAGAGAAATTGGCCTCGACGGCCGTCGCGACGGAGCGTCACGGCGGTACGTCCGAGGCCGGGCGTACCCAAGCCAATGCGGGCGCCAAGAAGGGGCCCGAGGCGAGCGCGCAGATCGCCCTGTCCAGCACCGCCAGCAGCCTGCTGAATGGGGTGTCGGACGAGGGCAGTTTTGATGCCGAGAAGGTCAAGCGGATCACGCAGGCCATCTCGGAGGGCAAGTTCAGTGTCAATGCCGATGCGATCGCCGACAAGCTGATCGCCAACGCGCAGGAAATGCTGAGCCGCGCCAGCCCGCACTGAACGACGTTTCTCGCGTCAGTCCAGGTTTTCGCTTCATCAAACGCCCCAGCGGCGGGTTCTGCCATGCATGCCTTGCCCCCCACCGAATCGAATGAGCCGCTCAGCCAGGAGCTGGAGCAGCCCTTGCTGGAAGTCGAGAGCTGCCTGAACCTGCTCGGCGAGGCCCTGGTGCGCCGCGACAGTGCGGCCATCGAGATGCAGGCCGCGGCGCTGCATCAAGCCCTGGCCCAGGCCATCAAGGCCTTTGGCGAAGCCGCCCGCGCCGGCAATGTGCCCGCCAATCTGCGTCATCGCCTGGTGCTGGCTGGAGGCCGCGTGGCCGCACAGCGCGAGAGCCTGGCCCGCGCCACCGCGGCGCTGGATCGCGCCATCGATGTGCTGATGCCTAGCGAAAGCACCGGCCTGTACTCGGCGCTGGGCAAGAGCGAGCGCAAGACCTTGGGTGGATCGTTCCAGGCCTGAGCCTCGCCGCCCGGAAATGAAAAAGCCACGCAGCAGCGTGGCTTTTGCGTTTGGGGAAGCGGCGCTGGCGCTCGCTCAGCGGGTCGCCTTCTGCCGGACGCTGTCCAGATAGGCATGGCCATCCGGCGGCAGGCCGCTGCGCTGCGAGGCCCAGATCATCTCGCCCAGGCTGTCCATCACCTCGTGATGGGCCTCATGCAGCGAGTTTCGCTTGGCCGCCAGCAACTCCACCGCCTGACGGATGCCGCGCGGCTGGTCAATGGCCAGCTGCTCGGCAATGCTCAGGTGCATGGACAGATGCAAAAAGGGGTTGGTGCGGCCGTCCTCGACCGTGTAGACGGTGGCCAGCGCCGCCTCTTCGTCGCCCAGTTCGGCGTGGTACTCCGGATGCTGCTCTATCCATTCGGCGGCAATTGCCTCCATCGGAATCAGCGGCTGCTTGTCGCGCAGCTTGCGGTAGGTGGCGCAGAAAAAGCGGCGCACCTCGAGTTGTGAAGGGGCAAACATGGCGCCATTGTCGCCGCCTTGCGCCCAACGCGCCGGATTAGGGAAGGTCTGCATAAGTCGGCGTGGGTCGTGGTTGAGAGAAAAAGGGCGGCCACGTAGGCGCGCTGCGAAGGTCGGGCTGGTGGCCCGACAGCCGAGCAGCGCAACGCCCGTGGGGGCCCTTTTCTCTCAACCCGCAGGGCAAGCACCAGCCATGCCCTGCCGGTGTTGCGAGCCTTGCGCAGGCCACCAGCCTGAGCTGCGGCTCGCGCCTTGGCAGGCCCTGGCTGGTGCTTGCCACGGCCCACGCCGACTTATGCAGACCTTCCTTAGCGCCGGTTCCAGTGCTCGCCCTCGCCGGATTCGCCACCATGCTCGCCCGGGCGCTGTTCCTGCGCCATCAGCGTTTCGAGCTGGCGGCGCCCCTGCTTGACCAAGGCGATCAGCTTGTCGTGGTCATCCTGGTGCGGCGCCAGCTCTTCCAACTGCTGCAGGTTGTGACGCCGGAAGTGCCAGGCCAGCTTGCGCGCCATCGCGGGTTCCAGCCCCATCAGCTCGAGCACGCTGCGGGCACTCATCAGCGCCGAATCGAAGGTCTCGCGCTCGATCAGGCGCACGCCCAGTTCGCGCAGCCGCAGCATGTGCTCGACATTGCGAGCCCGCGCGACCAGCTGCAGCTGCGGGAAATGCTCGCGCGCCAGCGCTGCGATCGCGAGACTCTGGCCGATGTCGTCGACCGCCAGCACCAGCACCCGGGCCTCAGCGGCACCAGCGGTGCGCAGCAGGTCGAGCCGGCTGGCATCGCCATAGAACACCTGCCAGCCGAAGCGGCGCATGCTCTCGACCTGATCGGCATCGTGCTCCAGCACGGTGGCGCTGAGGCCATTGGCATGCAGCATGCGCCCGACGATCTGGCCGTAGCGGCCGAAGCCGGCAATGATGACGGGCGCTTGCTGCGGCTCGCTCAGCGGCGCGCTGGCGCCCGCCTTGAGGCGGCGGCGTTGGGCCAGGCGCGGCACCAGCCAGCGGTCGCTCAGCAGCAGCAGGGCTGGCGTCGTCGCCAGCGACAAGGCCACCGCGGCAACCAGGGCCGAGCCCTGTGTGGCGCTCAGGAGGCCGGCCTGCTGCCCTTGCTGAAAGACCACAAAGCCGAACTCGCCGCCCTGGGCCAACAGGATCACGAACACCGGCCGCTCCACCGGGGCAATCCGCATGCCTCGGGCCAGCGGCAGCAACACGGCCGTCTTGGCCAGCAGCAAGGCCGCCAGCAGGCCCAGCACCAAGAGCGGCTGCTCACGCAGCACGTTCAGGTCCAGCCCCATGCCGACAGCGATGAAAAACAGGCCCAGCAGCAGGCCCTTGAACGGTGCCAGATCGGTTTCCAGCTCATGCCTGAACTCGCTCTCGGCCAGCAGCACGCCGGCCAGAAAGGCCCCGAGCGCCATCGACAGGCCCACCGCCTGCATCAGCGCCGCCGTGGCCAGCACCAGCAGCAAGGCGGCCGCGGTGAAGATTTCCGGGGTGTCGCTGTTGGCGATCCAGCGCAGCGCCGGGCGCAGCAAGAGCCGGCCGCCCAGCACGATGGTGGCGATGGCAGCCACGGCCTTCAGCGCCTGCCAGCCGCCACTGCCGGGCGCCGCGCCTTCAGCGGCCAGCAGCGGCACCAGGGCCAGTACCGGAATGGCCGCGATGTCCTGGAACAGCGCGACGCTCAGCACCCCCTGGCCGGCGCTGGTGTTGCCGATAT
The DNA here is from genome assembly GCF_032337115.1 of Roseateles aquae. Taxonomy (NCBI): domain Bacteria; kingdom Pseudomonadati; phylum Pseudomonadota; class Betaproteobacteria; order Burkholderiales; family Sphaerotilaceae; genus Roseateles; species Roseateles aquae. The sequence continues at coordinate 722,529 of NZ_JAVXZY010000002.1, read as the reverse complement.
GGCGCTCGGCCAGCACGGCCATGGCCACCGCGGTGGACGACATCGCCAGCCCCAGGCTGGCCAGCAGGGCCGGCCGCCAGCCCATCGGCAAGAGCCACAGGGCCAGGCCGAGCAGGGCGGCCGCGCAGCCGAGCAGCTGCAGGCTGCCGCCGACGAAGATGGGCCGCCGCATGGCCCAGAGCCGGCGCGGCTCCAGTTCCATGCCGACCAAGAACATCATCAGCACGACGCCGAATTCGGCCAGTTCCAAAATCGTCTGCGGCGCACTGACCAGGCCGAGCACGCTGGGGCCGATCAGCACGCCGGCGACCAGGTAACCAAGGATGGCACCTAGGCGCAGCCAGCGCGCCAGCGGAACCGCCAGCACGGCGGCGGCGAGGAAAACCAGCGGCAGCGTCAGCAGATGGCCGTGTTCGCTCATTGCGACGCTCCCGGCGGCGTCTGATCGGGGCGTGCTGTGGCAGGCAGGGCCGGGCAGGCCAGTGCCGGCAGATCAGCGCACCATTGCGGGTGGCTGAGCAGGCGCTGCTCCAACAGCAGGGCGTGCTGATCCAGATCGACCTCACCGAGTTGGTGGGCCCCGTGCAGCAGCAGCGGTGGCAGGAAGCGCATGCCGCATAGCCGCGCGGTCTGCAGCTGTGGCAGCAGAAAGTGCTCGATAGCATGGCCGTTGTGGCCGGCCGCCGTGTAGGACTCCGCCGTGCCGCCGGTCGAGCAGACCAGCCACAAATCCTTGCCCTGCAGCGCCGTGCCAGCGGGACCATAGGCCCAGCCCAGCGCCAGCACCTCATCCAGCCAGAGCTTCATCAGCGCCGGCATGCTGTACCAGTGCAGCGGATGCAGCCAGACGATCAGCCGCGCGGCAGCCAGGGCCTCGCGCTCGGCGGTGCTGTCAATCACGAAGTCGGGGTAGAGCCGGTACAGCTCGCGCAAGGCCAGCAACTCGGGCCGGCTGGCCGCCAGCGGTCGCAGCCGCTGCAGCAGTGCGCGCGTCACGCGCGAACGTGCCAGATCGGGATGGCTGGCCAGCACCAGGATTTCACTCATGGCCGCAAGGGTAGCACCGGGTCAGGTCTTGCCTGCATTGCGAGCCCTGCAGCGCCAGGGCTACCATAGCCCGCGTTTTAGCCGGCCGCAGTGAAGGAGTTGCCCATGCCTGTGATCCTGGTTGCCAATCCCAAGGGCGGGGTGGGCAAGAGCACGCTGGCCAGCAATGTGGCCGGCTATCTGGCCCGGCAGGGCCATGGTGTCGCGCTCGGCGATGCCGATGTGCAGCAGAGCTCGCGCCAGTGGCTGGCGCTGCGCCCGGCCGAGCTGCCAGCCATCCTGCCGCTGGATATCGATGGCAAGCAGGTGGCCCGGCCGCCCAAGGGGGTCAGCCATGTGGTGCTGGATACGCCGGCAGGCCTGCATGGCAAGCGCCTGGCGGCTCTGCATGCGATCGCCGATCGGGTGCTGATTCCGCTGCAGCCCAGCCTGTTTGACATCCAGGCGACATACGCCTTTGTGCAAACCCTGCATGATCTGCGCCGCGACAGCGGCCGCTCGCCGGCCTTGGCCCTGGTTGGCATGCGGGCACGCGAGGGCACGCTGGCGCTGCAGCAGTTGCAGCAGTTCATGCAGGGCCTGGACCTGCCGGTGCTGGGTCTGCTGCGCGACACGCAGAACTATGTGCAATTGGCGGCCCGCGGCCTGACCTTGTGGGATGTGGCGTCGGGCCGCGTGGAACGCGATCTGGCGCAATGGCAGGCCCTCACGCCCTGGCTGGACGATCGCAACTGACGGGAAGACGATGCGCAGATTTGAACGACTGGAGCAGCTCGCCGAGCTGGTGGGCAGCGAGATTGGCTGCTCTGAATGGCTGGACATCGAACAGAGCCGCATTGATGCCTTTGCCGAGGCCACCAACGACCGCCAATGGATCCACTGCGACGCCGAGCGCGCTGCCAGCGGCCCCTTTGGCAGCACGGTGGCCCATGGCTTCCTGACGCTGAGCCTGTTGCCGGTGTTCTTTGAAACCGGCTTTGCCGTGGCCGATGTGCGCATGGTGCTGAATTACGGCCTGAACAAGGTGCGCTTCCCGGCGCCGGTGCCGGTGAACAGCCGGCTGCGCGCGCGCTTCACGCTGCAAGGGTTCGAGTGGGTCGAAGGCGGCGCGCAGCTGACGGTATTGGTGCAGATTGAACGCGAGGGCTCGGCCAAGCCGGTCTGCGTGGCCGAGTCGCTGATGCGGCAATACGTATAGCGAACTTTTCGCGCTTCGCATCACCCTTCAGGGGTGTGCCCAAGCGCACGCGGCCGTCCTATGATCCCGGCGTGAACGACAGAACACTGCTGGAAAAACAAAAGAGGAGGACCGGGCATGCGCGTGCTGCTGATTGATGATCATCCGCTGATCCTGTCGGCGCTGCAGACCGTCATTGCCGGCTTGGGCGACGATGTGCAGGTGACCGGTGTTGAAAGCGCGGCGCTGGCACGCCAGACCCTGCAGGCATCACAGGACTTCGATCTGGTGCTGCTGGATTTGCAGCTGGGTGATGCCAATGGCTTCGATGTGCTGGAAGAATTCCGTGCTGCCTATCCGGCGCTGCCGGTGGTGGTGATCTCAGCGTCTGACCGCGCCAGCGACGTGATCCGCTCGATCGACCAGGGCGCGATGGGTTTTGTGCCCAAGCGCAGCAGCACCGAGGTGCTGGCGCAGGCGCTCAAGCTGGTGATGTCCGGCGGCATCTATGTGCCGCCGATGAGCCTCGGGCAGGAGGCCGCGCCGGCGCCATTCCCCAGCACCCAATCGGCCAAGCTGCAGCAGATTCAGGAGTTGGCCATCAATGCCGAGTTCCAGACAACCAGTGGCCTGGAATCACTGTCGCTGACGCCGCGGCAAACGGATGTGCTGGCGCTGCTGCTCCAGGGCAAACCGAACAAGATCATTGCCCGCGAGTTGGGCGTGTCGGTCGAAACCATCAAGGACCATGTGGCCGCGGTGCTCAAGGCCCTGGGCGTGAGTTCTCGTACGCAGGCGGTGCTGGCGGTCAGCCAGATCGTCCAGCGCCAGCCGGACAGCCATTTCTCGACCTTCCGCGTTCACGCCTGATCGGCGCCTGCGCGGCTTCAGCTGGGCTGGTAGGCCAGGCGCACGTAGATGGGTGCAAAGGCCTCGGCCTGGGTGATCTCCAGCAGCCGCTCGCGGGCCAGCTCCAGCATGGCGATGAAGGTCACCACCAGCACCTGGGAGCCGCGACTGGGATCGAACAGCGCCTCGAATTCCACAAAGCGCTGGCCCTGCAGCCGGCGCAGCACGATGCTCATATGCTCGCGCACCGACAGCTGCTCGCGTGAGATCTTGTGATGCTGGTTGAGCTTGGCGCGCTTGAGCAGGTCCAGCCAGGCGCTGCGTAGATCGTCGGCATTCACATCGGGGAAGCGCGGCGTCAGAGATTGCTCGATATGCACCTGGGCACGCAGGAAATCGCGGCCCAGCACCGGCAGGCGATCCAGCCGCGCGGCGGCCAGCTTGATCTGCTCGTACTCAAGCAGGCGCCGCACCAGCTCGGCACGTGGGTCCTCGGGCTCGGCGCCGTCGTCGGTCTTCTTCGGCGGCAAGAGCATCCGCGACTTGATCTCGATCAGCATCGCCGCCATCAGCAGGTACTCGCTGGCCAGCTCCAGATTCTGCTTGCGGATCTGGTCGACGTAGCTGAGGTACTGGCGCGTCACATCGGCCAGCGGGATGTCCAGGATGTTGAAGTTCTGGCGCCGGATCAGGTAGAGCAGCAGATCCAGCGGGCCCTCGAAGGCCTCAAGAAAGACCTCCAGCGCATCGGGCGGGATGTAGAGATCGGTCGGCAGCGCGAACAGCGGCTCGCCGTACAGGCGCGCCAGCGCAATCCCGTCCACCACCTGCGGCGGCGCAGCGGCCGTGGCTGCCGCGCCGTCTTCAGTCAGCTCGGGCAGCGGCGGCAGCTCAGCGCTCTGCGTCACCGCGGCAGGCCTCAGTGTTCCTTGGTCTGGTAGACGTAGGGCTGCTGGGCCACACGGGCGGCACGGAATTCGGCCTGAGCCTGGCGGTCCGGTTGCTTGTCCCACAGCAGGGCGCGGCCGTCACGCTGTTCCTGTTCCAGCGACGGGCGCTTGGCCTTCAGTTCGTCGATGAAGGAGCTGACGTCGGACTTGTAGGGCTTCCAGAACAAAGGCATGGTGCAGGGCTTCCAGGCAAAGAATGCGCGATTTTACAGGGCGCTGGCCGCGGCTTGGGTCGCGCGGGCGGTCCGCCAGGCCTCAAGATTGGCATAAAGCCCCGATTCACCCAACGCCTCCGCCAAGCCACCGCGGCGCAAGAGACTGGCCGGCTGTTCGTTCAGGCTGCACAGCACCAGGCGCTGGCCTTGCCGGGCCAGGCTGCGCTGCAGCTGGGCCAGGGCATCCAGCCCCGAGGTGTCCATCGAGATCAGCTGGTGCAGGTCCAGCACCAGCTCGCGGCAGTTTGCAGGCTGGCTCTCGGCCAGATCCTCAACCTTGCCGACGGCGCCGAAGAACAGCGAACCAAAGACCCGCATCACCCGTGCATCGGTGGGCAGGCTGGCGTCCTGCAGCGGCTCAACGCGAAACAGCGTGCTCATCCGATAGATGAAGAACAGGCAGGCCAGCACCAGGCCGGCCTCAACGGCCACGGTCAGGTCAAAGACGACGGTCAGCACGAAGGTGCCGAGCAGGATGGTGCGGTACTGCAGGCTGAATCGGCGCAGCCGGGCGAACTCATGCCACTCGCCCATGTTCCAGGCCACCACCAGCAGGATGCCGGCCAGCGCCGCCAGCGGCACATGGCTGGCCAGTGGGGCGGCGACCAGCACGATCAACAGCAAGGTCGCGGCGTGGATGATGCCGGCCACCGGACTGGTGGCGCCGGCGCGCACATTGGTGACGGTGCGGGCAATCGTGCCGGTGGCGGGAATGCCACCGAACAGCGGCGCGATGAAGTTGGCCACGCCCTGGGCCATCAGCTCCTGGTTGGGGTCATGGCGCGGCAGCTCGGTCATGTTGTCGGCCACCCGGGCGCACAGCAGCGACTCGATGGCGCCCAGCATCGCGATGGTGATGGTCGGGATCAGCAGCTGCTTGGCCGATGCAAAGCTGAGTTCGGGCAGGGCCAGGGCCGGCAGGCTGCGCGGAATGCCGCCAAAGCGGCTGCCTATGGTCTCCAGCGGCAGCGTGAAGGCCTCGGTCAGCAGCGCGGCGCCCACCAGGGCGATCACCGTGCCCGGCACCTGCGCCATCCAGCGGTGCAGATGTTGGCGCCAGCCTTGCGGGCGGCGCTGCATCGCATAGCTCTTGGGCCAGAACAGCACCAGCAGCAGACAAGCGCCGCCCATCAGCGGCGCGGCCGGATTCAGCGAGGCGCGATGGGCCCACAGCGTGGCCAGCTGGCTGAAGAAATCGGCCGGCATCTGCGCGATCTGCAGGCCCAGGAAGTCCTTCAGTTGAGACAGGCCGATCAGGACCGCAATGCCGTTGGTGAAGCCGATGACGATGCTGACCGGGATGTAGCGCACCAGCACGCCCAATCGCAGCGCCCCCATCGCGATCAGCAGCAGGCCGGCCAGCATCGTCGCGATCAGCAGATTGGCCAGACCATAGCGCTGCACGATGCCGTAGACGATGACGATGAAGGCACCCGCCGGCCCGCCAATCTGGACGTTAGAGCCGCCCAGTGCCGAAATCAGCGCGCCGGCGATGATGGCCGTGAACAGACCCTGTTCGGGCTTGACACCTGAGGCGATGGCAAAGGCCAGGGCCAGCGGCAGTGCGACGATGCCGACCGTCAACCCCGCCCCCAGATCGGCCGCAAATTTGCGGCTCGAATAGCCAGCCAATGCGTCGAACAGGCGCGGTCGGAAGGTGTGCAGCTTCATCAGGCGGCAGGCTTGTAGGGATCAGCGTAGATGTTCCGAAATATCGTCCATCACGGGCCGGGCGGCCATCACTATCAAAGCCAGTGCGACCGGTACCGTGGCGCTGAAGCCGAAATGCTTGAAGGCCAGCGCGCCGGTGATGCCGCCGGCAAAGAACAGGCTCAGAATGCCGGCCAGCAGGCGCAGGCGTTGGCGATCGGCTCTCACCATGCCATGCAGTCCGGCGCCGCCCCGGTTCCAGTAGACCAGGCGCCCGAGCTCGATGCCCAGATCGGTGATCACACCGGTCATGTGCGTCGTGCGTATCTCGGCGCGCGAGATCTTGGTAACCACGGCGTTCTGCAGACCCATCAGGAAGCACAGCAGCAACACGGTGCTGGGCAGCAGGAATTCGGTCCAGAAATGAAGGTTGGCGCCGACCAGGCCGAACAGCAGCAGCAAAAGCGCCTCAAGCAGCAGCGAGAGGGCGTACTCGCTGTGCATCGCCCGGCGACGCGCCCAGTTGGTCAGCACGGCCGTCGTCATCGCACCGGCGACGAAAAAAGCCAGTGAGGTCAAGCCGGCAGCAGCCAGCAGCAACTGGCCAAGCACCAGGTCGTCGGCGATCGCCGAGACGATGCCGGTCATGTGCGAGGTGTAGCGCTGCACGGCCAGAAAGCCGCCGGCATTGATGGCGCCGGCGACGAAGGCAAGCACGGCACCGAGCTGACGATTGCCCTGCAGCGTGCGGTGTCGCCCGGTCAGTCGACGCAGGAACTGGACGGGCATTGGCGGGGGATGGCGTCGTCGTCAGCGCACCCGCATGCCGGGTGTCGCGCCGGGGAAGGGCTCCAGCACAAAGATGCCGGGCTTGGTCTTCTCATCGGCATGGCTGGCGGCCAGCACCATGCCTTCGCTGATGCCGAACTTCATCTTGCGCGGCGCCAGATTGGCCACCATCACCGTCAGCTTGCCTTCCAGCTGTTCGGGCTGATAGGCACTCTTGATGCCGGAGAAGACGTTGCGCAGGCGTCCTTCGCCGGCATCCAGCGTCAGGCGCAGCAGCTTGTCCGAGCCCTCGACATGCTCGGCCTTGACGATCTTGGCGATGCGCAGATCGACCTTGGTGAAATCGTCGATCTTGATCTCGGGGGCCAGGTCTTCACCACCGGGCACGACCTTGGGCGCCGCCGGGGGCTCGAACAGCGCGTCCAGCAGCTTGGGATCGACACGCTGCATCAGATGCTCATAGGCGCCGATCTGGTGGGCGCCGAGGGCGCGCTGCGCGTCGGCAAATTGCATCGGCTCGACCTTCAGGAAGGTTTCGACCTTGGCCACCAGGGCCGGCAGCACCGGCTTCAGGTAGATGGAAAGCAGGCGGAAGGCCTCGATGCAGACGCTGCAGACGTCCTGCAGCACCTGATCCTGCCCCTCTTGCTTGGCCAGCTCCCAGGGCTTGTTCTGGTCGACGTATTCATTGACGCGATCGGCCAGCAGCATCACCTCGCGCAGCGCCTTGCCGAACTCGCGCGTCTCGTACAGGTCGGCGATGGTGCCGGCGTGGGCGCGCAGGCCGTCCAGCAGCGCACGGCCCTCGACGCCGACATCGGCCGACAGCCGGCCGTCAAAGCGCTTGGCCAGGAAACCGGCGGCGCGGCTGGCGATATTGATGTACTTGCCGACCAGATCACTGTTGACGCGGGCAACGAAGTCTTCCGGGTTGAAGTCCAGGTCCTCGACGCGCGCATTGAGCTTGGCCGCCAGGTAGTAGCGCAGCCATTCGGCGTTCATGCCGAGCTTCAGGTACTTCAGCGGGTCCAGGCCGGTGCCGCGGCTCTTGCTCATCTTCTCGCCGCCATTGACGGTCAGGAAGCCATGCACATAGACATGGTTGGGCGTCTTGCGGCCGCTGAAATGCAGCATGGCCGGCCAGAACAGCGTGTGGAAGTAGGTGATGTCTTTACCGATGAAGTGGATCTGCTCGACCGTCTCGTCGGCCATGAAGGCATCGAAGTCCCAGCCCTTCTTGCCGAAGTAGTTCTTCAGCGAGGCCAGGTAGCCGATCGGCGCATCAAGCCAGACGTAGAAGTACTTGCCCGGCGCATCGGGAATCTCGATGCCGAAGTAGGGCGCGTCGCGGCTGATGTCCCAGTCACCCAGGCCGCCGTTGCCGGCCTCGTCCTTGGTGAACCACTCTTTGATCTTGTTCAGCACCTCGGACTGCAGCCGGCCCGGAGCCTGTGTCCATTGCTCCAGGAATTCGACGCAGCGTGGGTCCGACAGCTTGAAGAAGTAGTGTTCCGAGGTCTTCAGCACCGGCGTGGCGCCGCTGAGTACCGAGAACGGATGCTTCAGCTCGGTCGGTGCATAGACGGCGCCGCAGACTTCGCAGCTGTCGCCGTACTGATCCTTGGCGCCGCATTTCGGGCATTCGCCCTTGATGAAGCGATCGGGCAGGAACATCGACTTTTGAGGGTCGAAGAACTGCTCGATCGTCTTCACCGAGATCAGCTCGTTGGCGCGCAAGGCCCGGTAGATCTCCTTGGACAACTCGTGATTCTCGGCGCCGTCGGTCGAGTGCCAGTTGTCGAAGCTGATGTGAAAGCCGTCAAGGTAGTTCTTGCGGCCGGCGGCGATGTCGGCAACGAATTGCTGCGGCGTCTTGCCGGCCTTCTCGGCCGCAATCATGATCGGTGCGCCATGAGCGTCATCCGCGCAGACGAAGTGCACCTCCTGGCCCTGCATGCGCTGGAAACGCACCCAGATATCGGCCTGGGTGTACTCCATGATGTGGCCAATGTGGAAGTTCGCGTTTGCGTAGGGCAGGGCGGTGGTGACAAAGAGCTTGCGTGGCATGGCGATGGGCGGGCTAGAGCATGGCATGCATGGCGGAACGCCATGGGGAGCGCGATTTTAGGGCAAGGCTCCCGGCGCCGAGGCAGCTGTGAACTCGCGCTGCGTTTGGAACGGTGTCAGGCTGTTCGCTTGGCTTAGGTCGGGCGGTCAGCGCCGGCGGCCGGGTCGGCCGAAGCGTTGCTGGGGGGCTGGTCTTGTTCGGCCGGGGTGTCGTCTGGCGAATCCGGTTTGCCGCTGAGCTTGCGCATCCGCTTTTCTTCGGCCTTGCGCTTCTTTGCCAGTTCGCGTTGGCGTTTTTCGTAGCTGTAATTCGGTGTTGCCAAGGCCTTGCTCCTGATGGGGCGGCGGTTGCCGCAGATGCTTCGAATGTACCCGGGCTTGCTGTCGAGGCCCTTGGCGCGACTTAAAAAATGCACGCTAAGTGCTTGTGGATCAAGCCTGTGGGCGCTGTTCTCGGGTGTGGACAAGTCTGTGGGAAAGCACGGGGCTGCGGCGCTAAGTCCTTGATTTTTCGTCCCTCGCCAGTCGGCTGTACATGCACTGGTTGCGGCTATTTGTCATTTGAAATCAATGACTTGATGAAATCTTCTTGAGTGTGATGCTGGGCAGGGCTGATGCCCGCGTTCGCTCACGATTTGATGGGGACAAGTTGGGTTGTCAAGAGTTTTTTTGGCCTGTGTGTCAGGGTTGTGTCGTTTCGGTGCAGTCTGTGCGGCCGAGCCGATGCAGCGTTTGAGAGTGGCGCCGTTTTGTGTGCAGCATGCGCATCGACGATGGCCCGATCTCGCGGTCGATGGCGGCGACACTTGGCGCAGCAAGCTCATCAGAAGCTGAAGGAACAACGCTAAGTGCTTGATTCATTTGCGCCGCAAAAGCTATCCACCGATGTTGTGGATAACTTTGTGGAGAAGCTGTCGCCGCAGCAGCTAAACCCTTGATTCATCGCCGCTGGCCTTGGCCTGCCTCAATTTTTTGCAGTTTGATGACGGCTATATAAATCAACAACTTAGCGAGATCGCCGGGTGCTTTCGGGGAAACCTGTAGATGCAATGCAGCATGCTCGACACAGAAAAGCGCAGGGCGTGCTCGTGGGGATAAGTCAAGGGGCGGCAACGCATTGCGACATAAATTTTTTGTTGTCAGCGTTTTGGCCGCGTGGCGATCGTGCCCGGTTTCGTCCCCGCATTTTGTGGACAAGTCTGTGAGTGAGCTGCACAAAGCCGGGCTAAGTGCTTGATTGCAAAGGCCTGCCCTTGCGCTGCCCGCAATTGAGGCAGCGGCGGTGTGGAGGCCTGGGGGCAATGCCTAGAGAGCGCCTTCGACACAGGGCTAAAATCCGCCGCTTTGCAGCATAGAAACCATCCATGACCCAGGCAGGCGAGGGACGTCAGGACACACCGCGTGCAGCCGGCACGACGCGCACGGCAGAGCTGTTCGAGTTGAAGAGCACCTCGCTGGCAGCCCTGACGCTGGTGCTGCGCAGCAGCGATCTTGATCAACTGGCGGCGGCCTTGCAGGCCCGTTTGGGTGATACGCCCGATGTCTTCAACCACGAGCCCGTGGTCCTGGAACTCTCGCAACTGCCGGCGCCCGAGGCGAGTGCCGATGCCGCCGGCCAGCTGAGCTTGGCCGTGGCCGCGCCGCAGCTTGATTTCCCGGCGCTGCAGGCACTGTTGAAGCGGCATCGCCTGCAGGCGGTTGCCGTCAGCGGTGCAAGCCCTGAACAGCTTGCCGCGGCCGAGGCTGCTGGTCTGGCCGAGGCCGATCTGGATCAACGGGTCGAGGCGCGTGCCGTGGCGGCCGCCGCCACGCCAGCCGCCGAGGTGGTGCGGGAAGTGATCAAGGAGGTCATCGTCGAGCAGGTGCGCGAGGTGCGCGTGCCCGGCGAGCCGGCCAAGACCGTGATCGTCGACAAGCCGCTGCGCTCCGGCCAGCAGGTCTATGCCAAGGGCGCCGATTTGATCGTGATGGCCCTGGTCAACCATGGTGCCGAGGTGATTGCCGACGGCAATATTCACGTCTACGCACCGCTGCGCGGCAAGGCCATCGCCGGCGCGCGTGGCAATACCGAGGCGCGCATTTTTGCCGCCAGCATGGAAGCCGAACTGATTGCCATTGCCGGCATCTACCGCACCACCGAGAACCCGCTGCCCGACACCGTGCTGGGCAAGCCGGCGCAGATCCGGCTGGATGGCGAGAAGCTGGTGATGGAAGCACTGAAACTCTGAGCCGGCTGCTGTCAGGCCGACTCGTAACACTGAAAAAGGAACGCAATCGATGACCAAGATCGTCGTGGTGACCTCGGGCAAGGGCGGGGTGGGCAAGACCACCACCAGCGCCAGCTTTGCAACCGGACTCGCGATTCGCGGCTACAAGACCGCGGTGATCGACTTCGACGTCGGTTTGCGCAATCTCGACCTGATCATGGGCTGCGAGCGTCGCGTTGTTTACGACTTGATCAACGTCATCAACGACGAGATCAAGCTCAGCCAGGCGCTGATCAAGGACAAGCAGCTCGACAAGCTCTACATCCTGGCCGCCTCGCAGACCCGCGACAAGGACGCGCTGACCCAGGAAGGCGTCGAGCGCGTGCTGGAAGAGCTGAAGGCCATGGAGTTCGACTTCATCGTCTGCGACTCGCCGGCCGGCATCGAAACCGGCGCGCTGATGGCCATGCACTATGCCGACGAGGCCCTGGTGGTGACCAATCCGGAAGTCTCCTCGGTGCGCGACTCGGACCGCATTCTTGGCATGCTCAACAGCAAGACCAAGCGTGCGATCGAGGGCAAGGAGCCGATCAAGGAGCATCTGCTGATCACCCGCTACAACCCGAACCGGGTCGAGGGCGGCCAGATGCTGTCGCTGGAGGATATTCACGAGATCCTGCGCACGCCGCTGATCGGCGTGATCCCGGAGAGCGAGATCGTGCTGCAAGCGTCCAACCAGGGTCTGCCGGCCATTCATATGAAGGGCTCGGACGTGTCCGAGGCCTATGCCGATGTGGTGGCCCGCTTCCTCGGCGAGGACAAGCCGATGCGCTTCATCGAGGCGGTCAAGCCCGGCTTCTTCAAACGCCTGTTCGGCGGTAAGTGAGGGGGCGGCTGCTATGGGATTTCTGTCCTTTTTCCTCGGTGAGAAGAAGAGCACGGCCAGTGTCGCCAAGGAGCGTCTGCAACTGATCCTGGCCCATGAGCGCAGCGGTCGCAGCGCCAGCCCGGACTATCTGCCCCAGCTGCAGCGCGAGCTGGTGGCGGTGATCTCCAAATACGTCTCCATCAACCCGGAAGACATCAAGGTGCATATGGAGCGCCAGGACAATCTGGAGGTGCTGGAAGTGAAGATCGAGCTGCCGGAGGCGGCACGCTGACGCGCGTTCCGCCCTGATTGCAAAAGCCCGCCAGCCGTTACCGGCCGCGGGCTTTTTCTTTGCGCCGGTGCGTCGGTTCAGGCTCAGGCGGTGTCGAACTGCTGGGCGTTCTTGCCCTTGAACTGGGCATAGAACTGCTTGATCTTGACCATATCGGCCTCGATGTCGCCGCTGGGCTGGAACACCGGCCCGAGGCCGGCCAGCTTGCGTTCGTAGTCCATATAGGCCATCACGATGGGCAGCTGGGCCGTGTGGGCGATCCAGTAGAAACCGGTCTTCCAATAGCGCGTCTTGCTGCGTGTGCCTTCGGGCGGCACGATCAACTGCCAGTCGCTGTCAGCCGTGGTCAGGGCCTCGGCCGAGGCGGCAACCAGATTGTTGGCCTGCGATCGATTGACGGCGATGCCGCCCAGCCAGCGCATCAGTGCACCAAAGGGGAAGCGGAAGATCTGCTGCTTGCCCATCCAGTGCGGATTCAGGCGCAGCGCGAACGACACCATCAGTGTGTAAGGCAGGTCCCAGTTGCTGGTGTGCGGCGCGGCAATCAACACGCAGCGGCGCTGGGCATCGGGCAAGGAGCCCTCGACCTTCCAGCCGCTCAGGCGCAGGAAGGTGAGCGAAACGCCGCGCAGCAGGGTGTTGACGAGGGGGGTGGTGAAGATGGTGCGATGCATGGAGGCCTTGTCGCCGGGCGGCGAGACCGCCAGCGTGGCGCAGTCGGGACTGCAAAGTGCTCGATTGTCGCTGCTGGCGGCCGGTTTTCACTCGTAGCGCAAGTTCAGATCGCTGCGCGCCTCGGCCACGCAGGGCAGGATCCAACCCGCCGCCTTTTCCTCGGCGCTGAGCCCAGGCCAGTCAATCCGGTAGGCAATCTGACCCAGCTCTAACCGGCAGAGACAGGCGCGGCAACTGCCGTTGCGGCAAGACCGGCGCGGCGCCAGGCCCGCGGCCAGGGCGGCTTCAAGCACGCTTTGCTCTGGCGCCGCGGTGAACGCGAGCCGCTGGCCCTCGGCATCGAGCAGCTGGATATGGAAGGGGCGACCAAGCATGCTTGCCATCATGCCAAAGCCTTGCCAGGGCGCCTGCGGCGCAAAGATGACCGTGCCATTGCCTGCATTTGTGCGCTTGACGTTCGCGCGCTCGGGATCAAACTCAAGCACTACTCATGGAAGCATCGCAGTCGCACGACATCGAGAACAAACTCTCTCGTGCCTGGACCGCGTTGGCTGGCTGGCCCTGCGATTTCGAGCCCAGCCAGACGGCGCCTCAGCCCAGGCGCGACGATGCCTGCTTCCTGCTGCCGATTTGCATGGGCGAGGCCTTGCCGCCTGCCGGCGTGCTGGTCTTGCTGGGGCCCGAAGACGCCCACGAGCTGGCCGCGGCGATGTTTGGCCAGGCGCCCGAGGCACTCAGCGCCGCTGACGTTCGTGACGCCTGCGCCGAGCTGTGCAATATCTTTAGCGGCTGCGTGATCGCAGCGCTGGACCACAGCGGCCATGCCGAACTGGGCCTGCCCGAATTGCTGGACGCTGCGCGCAGTGAAGCGCTGTGCCTGCGCGCGAGTTTCCCGGTCTTCCGTGCCAAATCCGAGCAGCAGCACCGCATTGCCGTGCTGCTGATTGACCCCTTGCATCCCTGCTAGGGCCTGCTAACACGATGTCTGCCTGATGCGTTGCCACACAAATTGCCGTGAACGAGGCGCCAAACGAAACCGGGGTCACTCCCCCGGTGCGGCTTTGCAAGGACGTGCACGGCCATTTGTGTGGCAACCCTGCGGGAGAGGGGCTCAATGGGCCCCACTCTGTGTTGAACTTCTCGCCCAGGCAAGCCAGCCTGGGCGTCGTCGTCCGCCTGGATTGGGGCCCTTTGAGCCCCTCTCGCACAGGCAGACACCGTATTAACAGGCCCTAGAGCGACGCCATGCCAGACAACAGCCCCGCACATTTGCGCGTTCTGATCGTCGACGACAGTCGGGCGATACAGGCGATCATCCACCGCGTCCTGGAGATGGCGCAGCTTGGCCCCATGCTGATCGAGACAGCCGGCAACGGGGAACAGGCGCTGCGCCTGGTCTCCAGCTTCAAGCCGGACCTGATCATCTCCGACTGGCATATGCCGGTGGTCAGCGGCATCGAGATGCTGCAGGCGCTGCGCCAGCTGGGGCTGAACGACGTCAAGGTGGGCTTCGTCACCACGGAAACCGCAGAACGGCACCTGAACGAGGCGCGCAGCAACGGCGCGGTCTTCGTCATCAACAAGCCCTTCAACGACGAAGATCTGCTGCGCGAGGTGCAGCGTGCGCTCACCGATCGCATCACCGCCATCCAGATGGCCGCGTTGGAACCGCCGGCCGCCCTGGAGTCGCGTGATGCGCTGGCTGCCCTGATCAAGACCACGCTGGGCCAGATTCCCTTTCGCTTGATCGCGGCCAATGAGCAGACCATGGCCGATCTGAAGCTGCCGCACAGCATCGCCATTTACGGCGCCGACGGCCAGAAGACGCCCCATGCGCTGGGCATTTTGGACGTCAACGCCTGCTGCATCCTCGGTGGTGGCAACGCCCAGCTGCAGCCGCCGCCGGTGCGCATGGCCATGCAGATGGGCAAGCCGACGCCAGAGATGATCCAGAACTCGGACCGCTTCATGCGCGCCGCCGCCGCCCTGTTGCTGCGCACCGCGGGCGCGCCCGAGATCAAGCTCAAGCTGTCGAACCTGGTCGGCCATCCCTTCGACAAGCTGGAGGCGCTGATGCACAAGAATTCCGGCCGCAGCGACTATCGCCTGTCGGTCCCTGGCTACGGCGAGGGCCGCATGGCCTTCTTCCGGATCTGAGCGCCCAACACCATGGCCCTGGATCTCACGCTCGAAAGCCTGGCAGCGGTCTCGCTGTTTGTGGTCAATGCGGCCGTTGTGATCGTCGCCGTGGGCACCTACTGGCGCATGACGCGCTACGAGCAGAGCAATCACATCTACATCGTCAACGCGCTGCGTGAGGTGCGCGACTCCGGGCGGGAGATGAAGATTGCCGCCCACGAGCTGATGCGAGTCGCCGAGCGTGGTGGCATCAGCCGGCATGCCGGCCCGGTTGATGTCGACCTCAAGGGCCTGGAAGAGCTGCCTGACTTGATACGCAAGCTGCTCGACAGCTACGGCATCGATGCCGATGACGACGACCCGGATGCCGATGAGGAGTCGCGCCCGGAATGGCCGGAGACGCCGGCTGGCATGAGCCCGGAGCTGCTGGAACAGCTCAAGCGCAGCCACCGCAACGAGGTTGATCGTTTGCTGGCACAGCGCCGTCGTATGCAGATGGAGCTGGGGCGTACACGCGAACGGCTGGACGAGAACACGCGGCTGCTCAACACCTTCCGCGCCCGCACCGGCCAGAACATGAACAGCCAGGCAGACCTGCAGGCGGCCAAGCAGCGGCTGGAAAACGCCAATGCGCAGTTGCAGCAGTTGCGCGACAAGCTGGAGCTGAGCGAATCGCGTGCGGCCACCGCCGAGCGCGCCGCAGCGCGCCTGCAGCGCGATCTGGAAGAGCTGGCCATCGCACCGCACGGCGGCGGGGCGATGGAGCGCAGCGAAGAGGGCGCCTCACGCGCCGAGCTCAAACAGCTGAAGACCGAGAACGCTGACCTGCGCGATCGCCTCGCCAATGCCGATCGCCAGCTGGAAAAGCTGCGTGCCGATCTCGAAGTGCTGTCGGCCGATCCACCCGAAAGCCATGGCCCGACGGAGACCGCCTCCGAGGAGCTGCAGCGCGAGCTGGAACAGCTGAAGTCACGCTACGAAGACCTGCAGGACACGCTCAAGCGCAGCCTGGTCGAGAAGGACTTCATCGAGGATCGCTTCCTCGCCGAAACCCAGAAGAACAAGGCCGTGGCGGCCTGATTGCCGCCGGCCCATCGGCCGCCGGGCAGGGCTGTTCCGACCGAAAGCGCTATGCTTCAGGGCTTTGCGCGCAGGCCGTAGCGGCTGCAGCGCACCGCTCCAAGCCTCCCCTTCGCCGCAGCTCCCGCCATGTTCCATTACCGCCACTTCAGCGCGTTCAGCGCCATTTCTGCCGCTCGCGTGCGCGCTTGAACCGGGAGCCACAGGGTGTTGAAGTACCTGGCCGGCTACCCGGCAAGCCTGCAGCTGCAAGTTCAGCAGATGATTGATGCCGGCCGCTTGGCGGGCTATCTGGCCGAGCGCTACAGCGAGCCGCACCAGATCAGCAGCGACCGCGCGCTATTCGACTACACCCAGGCCTTGAAGCAACGCCATCTGCGCAACGCGCCGCCGCTGGACAAGGTCTGCTACGACGCCAAGCTGCGCATCATTCAGCACGCCTTGGGCACGCACACGCGGGCCACTCAGGTGCAAGGCAGCCGCCTGAAGGCCCGCCGCGAAATCCGCGTCGCCACCTTGTTTCGCGACGCGCCGGCCGAATTCCTGAAGATGATCGTCGTCCATGAGCTGGCCCACCTGAAGGAGTTGGACCACAACAAGGCCTTCTACGCCCTGTGCAAGCACATGGAACCGGCCTACGGCCAGCTCGAATTCGACCTGCGCCTCTACCTGACCCAGCTCGATCTGGACGGCAAGGAGGCGAAGGCATGAACGCTCCCCCGCCAGTCGACCAACGAGGCGCCGGCGCCTCGGGGCCGAGCGCCGGGCCGCCCCAAGCCGGCCCGTCGTGGCCTTCGCAGGAGGCCGTCCCCTCGGGGGACCGGCCAGCGTACCTGCTGGCCGAGGGGCCTGCGTTCGGGCCGAGCGCCGGGCCGCTCCCAAGCCGGCCCGCCGTGGCCTCCGCAGGAGGCCGTCCCCTCGGGGGACCGTCCAGCGTACCCGCTGAAGGTGGGGCGTGCGTTTGGGCCGAGCGACGGGCCGCCCCAAGCCGGCCCGTCGTGGCCTCCTCAGGAGGCCGTCCCCTCGGGGGACCGGCCAGCGTACCCGCTGGCCGAGGGGCTCACAACCACGCTGGACGAGGGGCACACACCCTGCTTCTCGCCCCCATGGAAGGCCTGCTCGACCATATGCTGCGCGATGTGCTGACCCGCGTGGGCGGCATCGACCGCTGCGTGTCCGAGTTCATCCGCATCACCGACATGCTGATGCCCAACCGCGTCTTCACCCGCATCGTGCCCGAGCTGCTGCAGGGCGGGCGCACCGCGGCGGGCGTGCCGGTGCGGGCGCAGCTGCTGGGTTCGGACCCCGTCTGCATGGCCGAGAACGCGGCCAAGCTGGCGGCGCTGGGGCCCGCCGGCATTGATCTGAACTTCGGCTGCCCGGCCAAATGCGTCAACCGCCATCGTGGCGGCGCGGTGCTGCTCGACGAGCCGGAGCTGATTCACGACATCGTCTCGGCGGTGCGCCGCGCGATACCGGCCGAGATGCCGCTGTCGGTGAAGATGCGGCTGGGCTATATGGACAGCTCCCGCACGCTGGAATGTGCTGCGGCCATGGTTGCCGGCGGCGCCGAGGAGCTGGTCGTTCATGCCCGCACCAAGGCCGATGGCTACAAGCCGCCGGCCTACTGGGATCGCATCGCTGCGGTGCGTGAGGCAGTGCCGGTGACGGTGGTCGCCAATGGCGAGATCTGGACCCCGGCTGACGCCGAGAATGCGCGGCTGCAAAGCGGCTGCAACGCGCTGATGCTGGGCCGCGGCATGGTGGCCAATCCCGGGCTGGCGCTGGCCTTGCGCGCGCCCGAGGCGCCGCCGCTGGCTTGGGGGCAGCTGCTGCCCTTGATGCGCGGCTTCTTCGATCAGGTGCGCCGCAAGGTCGCCCACCGGCATCAGGCCGGTCGTCTCAAGCAGTGGCTGCACTATCTGCGCCGCCACTACGCCGAGGCCGAAGAAGCCTATCTGCGCCTGCGTACCGTCAATTCGCCGGAGGAGCTGGACCTGCTGCTGTTCGGCCCACGCGCGGCACCCGCACCAGTCCTGGAGATTGAACACCATGAAATCTAGCAAGTCGCTGGCGGGCCTGGCCAGCCTCTCCGGTCTGGTCTATTCCACCGAGGCCGGCCGCATGTGCCCGGCCTGCCGCCAGGCGCTGACGGCCTGTGTGTGCGGCAAGCCCAGCCTGCCCAAGGGTGATGGCATCGTTCGTGTCTCGCGCGAGACCAAGGGGCGGGCCGGCAAGGGCGTCACCCTGGTCAAGGGCGTGCCGCTGGATGAGGCCGAGCTGATGGCGCTGGGCAAGACGCTGAAAACGGCCTGCGGCTCCGGCGGCACGGTCAAGGACGGCATGATCGAGATCCAGGGCGATCATCGCGAGCGCGTCATCGAGCTGCTGAAGAAGCAGGGCCGCTGGACCGTCAAGCAGGCCGGCGGCTGAACCAGGATTCGGGTTTTTACGGGGTCGGGGATAATCGGTCGATGAATTCCCCCACTGCCGACCGCACGACCTCCTTCACCAGCCTGCCGCTGAGCGCCGCCATGCAGGCCAATCTGGCCCAGCTCGGCTACCACGACATGACGCCCATCCAGGCCGCCAGTCTGCCCTTGGCGCTGCAAGGCCATGATCTGATTGCGCAGGCCCAGACCGGCAGCGGCAAGACGGCCGCCTTCGGCCTGGCGCTGCTGCAGCGGCTCGACGCGGGGCGTTTCGATGTGCAGGCCCTGGTGCTGTGCCCGACCCGTGAGCTGGCCGATCAGGTCTGCCAGGAACTGCGCCGGCTGGCCCGCGCGGCCGACAACATCAAGATCCTCTCGCTGTGCGGCGGCTCGCCGTTCAAGCCGCAGGCCGAGAGCCTACAGTTCGGTGCACATATCGTCGTCGGCACGCCGGGGCGCTTGATGGACCACGTCGAGCGCGGCACGCTGGCCCTGGGCGCCATTCAAACCCTGGTGCTCGACGAGGCTGATCGCATGCTGGACATGGGTTTCATCGACGATATCGCCAAGCTGATCCGCCAGCTGCCCAAGCAGCGCCAGACGCTGTTGTTCTCGGCCACCTATCCGGACGGCATCGCCGCGCTGGCGCAGAAGTTCCTGCGCGAGCCCAAGGAAGTGCGCTTGAGCAGTGCGAATCAGCCGGCCGCGGCGGCGCCGCAGATCCGCCAATGGGCGATCGAAGTGGCCGAGAGTGAACGGCTGCACGCAGTGTCGACGCTCTTGCGCCACTACCGGCCGGCCAGCACCATCGCCTTTTGCAACACCAAGCAGCAATGCCGCGATCTGGTCGATGTGCTGGCGGCGCAGGGCTTTGTCGCCATGGCCTTGCACGGCGATCTGGAGCAGCGCGAACGCGACCAGGTGCTGATCCAGTTTGCCAACCGCAGCTGCTCGGTGCTGGTCGCCACCGATGTGGCCGCGCGGGGCCTGGATATCGCGCAGCTGGAGTGCGTGATCAATGTCGACATGACGCCCGATGCCGAGGTCCATGTGCACCGCGTCGGCCGCACCGGCCGCGCTGGCGCCGAAGGCCTGGCGCTGAGCCTGGTCAGCATGGACGAGATGGGGCGCCTCGGCCGTGTCGAGCAGATGCAGGGCCGTGAATTTCAATGGTTGAAGCTCGGTGAGCTGCAGGCGGCTGACGATGCGCCGCTGCTGCCGGCGATGGACACCTTGCAGATCCTCGGCGGCCGCAAGGACAAGATCCGCCCCGGCGACGTGCTGGGGGCGCTGACCGGCGAGGCTGGTTTCGCTGGCACGCAGATCGGCAAGATCAACGTCACCGACTTCCATACCTATGTCGCGGTCGAGCGCAGCATCGCCCACGAGGCCGTGCGCCGGCTCAGCCTGGGCAAGCTCAAGGGGCGCAAGGTCAAGGTGCGGCGCATGGTTGATCTCGCCGCTGATTGAGGTGCCGCACGGTGGTGCTCGCCGTGAATAATTCCTGTCAGCCTGATTCCTAGTCCACCTCGGCTGCAGGACTGACGTTAAGTCGAGACCTATTCACATGGTTACCCCCGCATTTGAGGCCTAGTCTTGAGGCATGGGGACGTGAATGATGGGGTCGTCGTTGGAGCACACCATGGAAAAGATTGAACAGGGCGCGCCGAGCGCCACCGAAGTCGCGTTCGAGTTGCGTTTTCAGTCGCTGTTTCATGCCGGCAAGGCCTTGGCCTTTCCCTGCGATGCGCGCGGCGATGTACGGCTGGATGCGCTGAGTGAGCGGGCCTTGGAGAACTATCTGTTCGCTCGTGCCGTCGTCGGCCACGAGTACGCCACGCCGGTGGTGCAGGCGCGTTGAGCGCATAGCGCACGCCAACGCCGTTTCTCCCGTGCAATTGCCGATGGGCGGCGCGCCGCATGCTCGCTAGCATGCGGCATGCATATCAAGTCCAATCCGGCTTTTTCTCAGCGCGCATGCCGACAAGGTGCGTTGCTACTCACGCTCTGCCTCGCTGCTGCTGGCATGGCCCATGCGGCTCAAGACCAGGCCCTTGCGAGCGCTCTGACACTCGAACGCATCCAGGCCGACCCACCGCTGGCCGGCCGCCAGCCGCGTGCGGCCCAGCTTTCGCCCGCGGGCCGTTGGCTCAGCTATTTGCAGCCCTCGCAGGCTGATAGCGAGTTGCTCGAACTCTGGGCACGGCCGCTGCCCGCGGGTGAGCCACGCCGCCTGGCGGCCGTCAGCGATCTGATCGGTGATCAGCCGGTGCGTCTGAGCGAGGCCGAGAAGATGGCGCTGGAGCGTCGCCGTGTGCGCGGCAGCGGCATTACCAGCTACCTATGGTGTGGTGACAGCGACCAGCGGCTGATCGTCCCCTTGTCGGGCGCACTCTACCTGATCGATGTTCAGGGCGACAAGCCGCAGGCGCGACGTCTGGTGGAGGCTGGCAAGGCTCCGGCCCGCGAGCCGCAATGCGACACCGCCGGTCGCCAGCTGGCCTATGTGCGCGGCGGCAATCTGTTCGTTCAGCCACTGGCCGGCGGCAAACCACGCCAGCTCAGCCAGGGTGGCAGCGATACCCACAGCACCGGCCTGGCCGAGTTCATCGCCGAAGAGGAACTGGGCCGGCACAAGGGCTTCTGGTGGTCACCCGATGGGCAGCGCCTGCTGGCTTTGGAGGTTGACGAAGGCCCGGTGCCAGTGAAGACGCGGGCGCAGATCTTTGCCGATCGCACCGAGATGACGCAGCAGCGCTACCCGGCCGCGGGCCAGGCCAATGCCATCGTCAAGGCCTGGGTCTACGAGGCTTCTGGCCGCGGCCGGCTGGCCCTGCCGCAGCCCAAAGACGCCGAATACGTTGCCCGCGCCGGCTGGTTCGCCGACGGCAAGCCCTGGCTGCAGACGCTGACCCGCGATCAGCGCCGGCTCGATCTGCTCGAGTTCGACGCTCGCAGCGGCAAGCCGCGCACCCTGCTCAGCGAGCAGGACGAGGCCTGGGTCGAGGTGCACGACGACCTGCGCGAGCTGCCGGCCAAGCTGCTGTCGGGCCAGCCGGCGCTGCTGTGGTCCAGCGAGCGCAGCGGGCGGCGGCAGTACTGGCTGCTCGATCGCGTCAGCGGCGCGCTGCAGCCGCTGACGCAGCAGGCCGAGGCGGTCGCGCATCTGGTTTGTGCCGCCGGCGATCGCATCGTCTTTGCCGGCGCCACCGAGCGCGGCCGCGGCCGCGAGCTGTTCGAAACCACGCTGGCCGGCCAGACCCGCATGCTGCAGCCAGGCGAGCCGCGGCGCTGGCGCGACGCCAGTGGTGACAAGGCTTGCCAGCAGATGCTGGTGACGCAGTCGCAATGGGGGCAGCCGGCGGTGACCGAGTTGCGAGCCATCGATGGCGGGCGTGCGCCGCTGCGGCTGGACACCGACCGGCCTGACCCGCTACTGGCGCAGATCGCGCCGGCCGTGCAGGCGCTGGACCTGCTTGCCGCCGATGGCAAGACCATGCTCAATGCCTTCTACCTGCCGCCGCTGAAAGCCAGTAGCGCCGCCAACGGCAAGCATGCGGTGATCGTGCGGGCCTACGGCGGCCCGGGCACGGCCACGGTGGCCTGGCGCTGGGATGGCGACACGCCGCTGCTGGCCTACTGGCAGCGCCAGGGCTTTGGCGTGTTATTGGTCGACACGCGCGGCATGGCCCAGCGTGACCGCAGCTTCACCCGCGCTCACTACCGCGCCTTCGGCCAGGTCGAGGTCGCCGATCTGTTCGCTGCGGTGCGTCAGCTGCCGACGCTGGTGCCCGGCGTTGATGCAGCGCGGATTGGCTTCACCGGCTGGAGCTATGGCGGCTTCCTGGCTGCACGCAGCATGCTGGACGCCGACACGCCGTTTGCCGCGGCCATCGGCATCGCGCCGCCGACCGATTGGACGCTGTACGACACCGCCTACACCGAGCGCTATCTGGGCCTGCCGGATGGCGGCAAGGCGGCTGCCTATCAGCAGGGCAGCCTGCTGCCGCGCGCCAAGCTGCTCGCCAAACCGCTGATGCTGGTGCATGGCACGGCCGACGACAACGTGCTGTTCGAAAACTCGCTGCGCCTGATCACCGCCTTGCAGAACGAAGGCAAGCTGTTCGAAACCGTGATCTACCCCGGCAAGGCCCACGGCATCGCCGGCCGCGCCTCGCGCCTGCACCTGTCCCGCACCGAGACCGACTTCTTCATCAGGCACCTGAAGCCATAAGAGCTGAGTCATTGCGCGGTGGGTGCCGACGCCGGCAGGCGCGACAGAAAAACGCCCAAGGCCGATGGCCTACGGGCAGCTCCAGCGAAGCCCGAGGATCCGGCTTTGCCGGTCCTTCGGGCTTGCCCCCTCAGAGGGGGCGCGCGTAGCGCGTAGGGGGTGGGTCTTACTTCCCCCAGTTGTCTCGCAAGCCCGTGATCTTGTTGAAGACGGGCTTGTCGGCGCGGTGGTCAATGCGGTCGGCCACAAAGTAGCCGTGACGCTCGAACTGCACCTTGAGGTCGGCAGCCGCAGCGGCCAAGGAAGGCTCCAGATAGCCGGTGACGACCTTCTTGCTGGCCGGGTTCAGCACTTCCAGGAAATCACGGCCGCCGGCGTCGGGCTGGGCCTCGGTGAACAGGCGGTCATAGAGGCGCAGTTCGGCGGCAATGCCTTCGTGCACACCCACCCAGGTGATCACGCCCTTGACCTTGACCGCATCCGCGCCCGGCGTGCCGCTCTTGGTGTCCGGCACGATGGTGGCGAGCACCGCGGCGATCTCGCCGGCCTCGTTCTTCTCGCAGCCGCTGCACTCGATCACATAGCCGGCCTTCAGCCGCGCCTTGTTGCCCGGGTAGAGGCGGTGATAGCCCTTGACCGGCGCTTCCATGAAGTCCTCGTGCTCAATCCACAGCTCGGGGCCGAGACTGAACTGCCGTGTGCCCAGCTCGGGCAGGTGCGGGTGGGCCGGGGCGCTGCAGGGCTCGCGATGCTCCAGGCTGCCAAAGATGTCGGCATAGTTCGTCAGCTTCAGCTTGACCGGGTCCAGCACGGCCATCGCGCGGGCGGCCTTGCCTTCGAGGTCGGCACGCAGGCAGCCGTCCAGCACGCCATAGTCCAGCCAGGCATTGGTCTTGGTCACGCCGGTCGATTCGACCATGGCGCGCACCGCCTCGGGTGTGTAGCCGCGGCGGCGCATGCCCACCAGGGTTGGCATGCGCGGGTCATCCCAGCCGTCGACATGACCTTCGTCGACCAGCTGGCGCAGCTTGCGCTTGGAGGTGACGACATAGCTCAAGTTCAGGCGGCCGAACTCGTACTGGTGCGGCAGCGGGCGGGCCAGCAGGCCGCCGTCGGCGAGGTGGTTCAGCAGCCAGTCGTAGAAGGGGCGCTGGTCTTCGAACTCCAGCGTGCAGATCGAGTGGGTGATGCGCTCCAGCGCGTCCTCGATCGGATGGGCGAAGGTGTACATCGGGTAGATGCACCATTTGTCGCCGGTGTTGTGGTGATGGGCGCGGCGGATCCGGTACAGCGCCGGGTCGCGCATATTGATGTTGGGGCTGGCCATATCGATCTTGGCGCGCAGCACCATGGCACCGTCGGGATGCGTGCCGTCGCGCATCTCGCGCAGGCGCGCCAGGTTGGCCTCGGGCGAGCGATCGCGGAAGGGGCTGTCGGTGCCGGGCGTCGAGAAGTCGCCACGGTTGGCGCGCATCTCGTCCGGCGTCTGCTCATCGACATAGGCCAGGCCGGCCGTCACCAGGTACTCGGCGGCGCGGTACATGAAGTCGAAATAGTTGCTGGCCGAGAACAGGTGCGAGGTGCCACCGGCCTCCCAGCTCCAGCCCAGCCACGTCACCATTTCCTTGATGGCGTCGACGTACTCCTGCTCTTCCTTCTCCGGATTGGTGTCGTCGAAGCGCAGATGACAGATGCCGCCGTAGTCGCGCGCCAGGCCGAAGTTCAGGCAGATGCTCTTGGCATGGCCGATGTGCAGATAGCCATTTGGCTCGGGCGGGAAGCGGGTGCGGATCTTGGCCGGGTCCAGCGGGCCAGCGGCGTGGTGGGCGGCATCGCCCGGGGTCCCTGCGAAATGACGCGCGGGTTGGCCCTCTTGCTGCTCCAGATCGCGCTCGATGATGGTGCGCAGGAAGTTATTGGGCTTCAGGGCTTCGTCTTTGACTTCGGTCGGGTGGGACATCGAGGGCAGCGGGCCAGGGCAGGCCGGGGCTTTTTGTTGGAGGAATGGCCGCGATTTTATCGGTGCCCGGCCCCCTTGCCGCCGCTACCCGGCCTTTCTTCTTTAGTGACGCTTCACGAGCGTGGCGCCAGGCGGCGCATTTCCCGCGCAATCAGTTGCTCATACCAAGGCGCCATGAAGAAGCTCGGCACGACCAGCAGGCCATGGGCCAAGAGGCACAGCGTCCAGAAGCGCAACGTGAAATCGGGGAAGGGCGACCATGCCGCCAGCTCGGCCAGCTCGGGCATGGCCTGCAGCGCGGTATTGACGATCAGATAGACCGCGGCGTGGATGATCAGGGCGACGAGCTGATCGACGCGTGCCTTGGCACGGCGCTGAAGCTCGGCGGTGCTGGCAGAGGCGGCGGTGTCAGGGCCGCTGATCGAGGCTGCGTTGAGCTGGGCTTGCTGTTCCATGGCGTTCTCCGGTTGCGATGGACGCATGTTCGCCGCGCTGCCTTGTCAGGGCGCAGCCGATTCGATGAATCGCAAGCCAGGGCGCTGAATCAACAGCGGGCGCGCCTTTTCGGCGGCGCCAGGTTGAGCTCAAAGCGCCTTGAACAGATGCGCATACATGCGGCTGACGCCCAGCCGATCGGTGCATCCGCGCAGCTGCAGGCTCAGCTTGCCGGCCTCGTCGCGAACGGCGCGTTCGATCGCGTCGGCACGCACGACGGTGCCGCGATGGACCTGCCAGAACAGCTGCGCATCCAGCTGCGGCAGCAGTTCACGCAGCGAGATGCGGATCAGATGCTCCTTGCTGGCGGTGATGACGCGCACGTATTTGTCGGCCGCCTCGAAGTACAGCACCTCACCGACGGGCACCATCTGGATCGCCGTGCCCACGCTGACCTGCAAGAGCCGCAACGGCGCGGCCGGCGCTGCGGCGGGCGCTGCCTGGCCCGTGCCCAGCAGCTGGCGCAGCTGGCTCAGCGTGTCGGCCGAAAGCGCGGCGGCGGCGGGCTCGCGATGGCGAAGTGCGAGCTGCTGGCGCAGGCGTTCGCAGCTTTGCGCCAGGCGTTCGCGTTGCAGCGGCTTGAGCACGTAGTCGACAGCAGCCTGCTCGAAGGCCTGCAGCGCGTACTGGTCGTAGGCGGTGACGAAGACCAGCAGCGGGAAGGGGCGGTCATCGGGCCAGTCCTCGGCCATCGCGCGGGCGGCCTCCAGGCCGCTCATGCCGGGCATGCGGATGTCCAGGAAGCAGATCTGCGGCTGCTTGGCCAACGCGGCGTCGACGGCGGCCTGGCCATGGCTGGCCATGGCAACGATCTCCAGCTCGGGCCAGAGCTGGCGCAGCTCGGCACGCAGGTGCTCGGCGAGCAACTGTTCGTCTTCGGCGATCAGGGCGGTGGGGTGGGAGGCTGTGTTCATGGTTGTTGCGGGGCAAGAGCGCCGGGGTGGCTCAGCTGGGCCAGCGGCAGGCGCAGTTCGACCAGGCAGCCGCCTTCCGGCGGGCCGCTGATGGCCAGGTTGGCGGCGCTGCCAAAGCGTGTCTGCAGGCGATCTCGCACCTGCTGCAGGCCGAAGCGGGTGCCGCTGCTGGAGGGGGATTCACTCAGCCCGCAGCCGCTGTCGCGCACGCTCAGCAGCAAGACCTGACCCTCAGCGCCCATCACCTCGCAGGCACTGACGATCAGCTGGCCGCCATCGAGCTGGGGCTCCAGGCCGTGCTTGATCGCGTTCTCGACCAGCGGCTGCAGCAGCAGCGGCGGCACTTCGAGTGCAGCCAGTGCCTCGGGCAGTTCAAAACGGGTCTGGAGCCGTTCACCCATGCGCACCTTCATCAGCGCCAGATAGTCGTCGAGGCGGGCAAATTCGGTCGCCAGACTGTGGCCGTCGACACGCGAGGCAGTCAGCGTGGCGCGCAGGAAGGCGTTCAGGTGGTCCAGCATCTCCTGCGCTCGGCCCGGGTCCATGCCAATCAATACGCGCAGATTGGCCAGCGTGTTGAACAGCATGTGCGGCTCCAGTTGCGCCTCGAGCAGACGTAGCCGCGTCTCTGCCGCCACCCGCTGGGCGGTCTGCGCTTCGGTTCGGGCCCGCTCGATGCGCTGACGGACGACGAAATAGTTGGTCAGCGCGATGCCCGGCAGCAGCGAGAAGATCAGCGTTGCCAGGGCCGTCTGGCGGTCCAGCGCGAGCAGGCGGGCGCTGTGAAAGCCGCTGAACTGGTTGCCGATCAGGCCGCCGACTTCGATACCCAGCGCCGTGCCGAGCAAGAGGCTCACTGCCATCAAACCCGGGCCCGGCCAGCTCTGCTGCTGATCGGGTGCGCGGCCGCGGTTGCGCAGCGAAGTGAAGAACTGGCTGAGCAGCTGGACAAAGCCGCTGCAGCAGATGGTGATGCAGCTGGTGTAGAGCAGGATGCCCTGCCAGGGCGTGTCGCTGATGGCCAGCTGGATCAAGCTCATCGCCGTTGTGATCGTGGCGATGATCAGCAGTTGGCGGCGTAGCCAATGACGCCATCCGAGTGGCGAGCCGGGCACAAAAAAGGAAGGGGTCATCGGGCGGGGGTGGCGAGGGCAGGGCGCGAGGATATCGCGCCTCGCGGGTGCGCGGATTCAGTTGCCCAGAGCGGGCTGGCGCAGCGCCAGCACATTGCGTGCCCGGGCCAGAAAGATGGCGCCGACCAGGCCGTACATGGCGGCGACTGGCACGGCCACTTGCAGCTCGCCAGCCCAGTCCGGATGCAAACCCAGGGCCATGCCGGCGGCAAACTTCAGCACGAAGATGCCCAGAATCAGCAACATGGGCTACCAGCTGCCGGGCACGTGAAAGCGCTGGCGGGCGGCGTCAAAGCGGGCCTTGCCCGGCCATCCGGTGGCGCGCACGGCCCGCTGCGCCAGTACCAGCGAGACGAAGAAGGCGGCCAGCACCGGTGCGCGCCAGCCAAAGGCCGAGACGGTGCTCCAGGCGCCAAGGCCAAGAAAGACCAGCGGCAGCAGGCGCAGGCGCTGTTCACTCAGCGACTGGTCGCGGGTCTGCATCAGGCCCAGCGCGATGAGCACAGCGAGCAGGGCCCAGACCCAGACCGGCACATGGGCGAGGATGGGGGTCAGCACATTCATTTGGGAACTCCATCGGTGGCGTGTTGCGATGGCTGAACTTTGCCAATCCCGAGCCGATTGCTCAGCAGCGCTGCGATGGCCGGCAACGGGCCGGCGCGAAACGCCTCTGCAAGGCGCCAGCGGCTGGCTGGCAGCTGGCGCTCAGCGCCGCCGGCTGTTGCCGCCACCCAGGATGCTGCCGAGCACGCCGCGGATGATCTCGCGGCCGACGGCTGAGCCGACCGAGCGCATCGCCGAGCGTGCCGCCGCCTCGGCCAGCCCCTCCTTGTGGCCGCCGCGCGGACCGGTGCTGCCAAAGAGCACGTCCTTGAGCCCGTCCAGCATGCCAGGCCCGGCAGGGGCAGCGGCTGCTGGAGGTGTTGAGGCCGCCGGCATCGCTGCGCTCGTGCTGGCGCGCGGCGGCGCGCCAGCTGCCGCTGAGCTTGACCTCGCCGCGTCGGTATTACGGCCGGTCAGCCGCTCATAGGCCGATTCGCGATCGACCTGCTGCTCATAGACGCCGGCCACCAGCGAGCCCTGGATCAGCTGCTGGCGCTGCGCCGCCGTGATCGGCCCGATCTGCGTGCCCGGCGGCATGATGAAGACGCGTTCGGTGACACTGGGCCGGCCCTGTTCGTCGAGCAGGCTGACCAGCGCCTCGCCGACGGCCAGCTCGCCGATGGCCGTGGCAATGTCCAGCCCCGGCTTGGCCCGCATCGTCTCGGCCGCGGCCTTGACCGCCTTCTGATCACGCGGCGTGAAGGCGCGCAGCGCATGCTGGACGCGATTGCCGAGCTGGCCCAGCACGGCGTCGGGGATGTCCAGCGGATTTTGGGTGACGAAATAGACGCCCACGCCCTTGGAGCGCACCAGGCGCACGACCAGCTCGATGCGCTCGACCAGCACCTCCGGCGCATCCTTGAACAGCAGATGCGCCTCGTCAAAGAAGAACACCAGCTTGGGCTTGTCCAGATCGCCGACCTCGGGCAGCGCCTCGAACAGCTCGGACAGCAGCCAGAGCAGGAAGCTAGCGTAGAGCCGCGGCGCGGCCATCAGCTTGTCGGCGGCCAGGATGTTGACGACGCCGGCGCCCTGGTCCGACTGGATCAGGTCGAGGATGTTGAGCATCGGCTCGCCGAAGAACTTGTCGCCACCCTGGGCCTCGATCTGCAGCAGGCCGCGCTGGATGGCGCCGATGCTGGCCGCGCTGACATTGCCGTACTGGGTAGTGAACTGCCTGGCGTTGTCGCCCACATGCTGGAGCATGGCCCGCAGGTCTTTCAGGTCCAGCAGCAGCAGGCCCTGATCGTCGGCGATCTTGAACACCAGCTGCAGCACGCCCTGCTGGGTCTCGTTCAGGGCCAGCATCCGCGCCAGCAGCAGCGGGCCCATGTCGGACACGGTGGCGCGTACCGGATGGCCCTGCTCGCCGAACACGTCCCACAGCGTCGTCGGGCAGGCGAAGGGATCGGGGGCGGCCAGGCCGCGGCTCTTGAGCAGGGCCAGCAGTTTTTCGGAGGGTCGGCCGGGCTGCGAGATGCCGGTCAGATCGCCCTTGACGTCGGCCATGAAGACCGGCACGCCGATGCGGCTGAACGATTCGGCCAGCTTTTGCAGGCTGATGGTCTTGCCGGTGCCGGTGGCCCCGGTGATCAGGCCATGGCGGTTGGCCAGCGCGGGCAGCAGCTGGCAGGCGATGTCCTGGTGTTGCGCCAGCAGGATGGGGTCGGCCATGCTCGGTTCTTTCGCGGCGGGAAGCTAAAATCGCAGTCTATCCAACAATATGGAGCCGCCGGACCACGCCCGTGGACGACGCGCTCGCCAGGAGAATTCAGGCAATGGCTGGTCATTCCAAATGGGCCAATATTCAGCATCGCAAGGGCCGTCAGGACGAGAAGCGCGGCAAGATCTGGACCCGACTGACGCGTGAAATCATCGTCGCCGCCCGCACCGGCGGTGGCGACGTGGCGATGAACCCGCGGCTGCGTCTGGCGATTGAAAAGGCCAAGGCGGCCAATATGCCGGCCGACAATATCAAGCGCAACGTCGACAAGGCCACCGGCAATCTGGACGGCGTGACCTACGAGGAAATCCGCTACGAAGGCTATGGCATCGGCGGCGCCGCCATCATGGTCGACACCATGACCGACAACCGCGTGCGCACCGTCGCCGAGGTTCGCCATGCCTTCAGCAAATACGGCGGCAATATGGGCACCGATGGCTCGGTGTCCTTCCAGTTCAAGCATTGCGGCCTGTTCCTGTTCGCACCCGGCACCTCGGAAGACAAGCTGATGGAAGTGGCGCTGGAAGCCGGCGCCGACGACGTCATCACCGGCGAAGACGGCTCGATCGAGGTCATCACCGCGCCGGGCAGCTACGAGGCGGTCAAGGCCGCATTGGAAGCCGCCGGTCTGCTGCCCGAGCTGAGCGAAGTGACCATGCGGGCCGACAACACCATCGAGTTGAGCGGCGAGGATGCCCAGCGCATGCAGAAGCTGCTGGACGTGCTCGAAGACCTGGACGACACCCAGGAGGTCTATCACAACGCCAGCCTGGGCGAGTGATGGCCACGCGGGCGGCGCCCTTGCTGGCGCCGCTTTTTGCATTGAATTGACAGTCCGGCATGGCGCCGGGCGAGCAAAGGGTTGCGAATGAAGGTCTTGGTCCTGGGGAATGGTGGTCGCGAACATGCGCTGGCCTGGAAGCTGGCGCAATGCGAGCGGGTCAGCCAGGTGTTCGTGGCGCCGGGCAATGGCGGCACGGCGCTGGACGCGCGGCTGAAGAACATCGCCATCACCGATGTGAAGGCCCTGGCTGACTTCACGACCGAAGAGAAGATCGCGTTGACCGTGGTCGGCCCCGAGGCCTTTTTGGCGGCCGGTGTCGTCGACGAGTTCCGCGCGCGCGGCCTGCGCATCTTCGGCCCCACCAAGGCGGCCGCGCAGTTGGAGTCGTCCAAGGCCTTTGCCAAGGACTTCATGAAGCGCCATGGCATTCCGACCGCGGCCTATGAGAGCTTCACCGATGTGGCCGCGGCCCATGCCTATGTTGACGCACAAGGCGCGCCCATCGTCATCAAGGCCGATGGCCTGGCGGCCGGCAAGGGCGTCGTCGTCGCGATGACGCTGGAACAGGCGCATGAGGCGATCGACTGGATCCTGGCTGACAACAAACTCGGCGTCACCCACAACGAGGGCGGTGCGCGCGTCGTCATCGAGCAATTCCTCGAAGGCGAGGAGGCCAGCTTCATCGTGCTGTGCGACGGCAAGAACGTCGTCTCGCTGGCCACCAGCCAGGACCACAAGCGCCTGCTGGACGGCGACGAAGGCCCCAACACCGGCGGCATGGGCGCGTACTCGCCGGCGCCGGTGGTCACGCCCAATGTGCATGCCAAGGCCATGCACGAGATCATCATGCCGACGATCCAGGGCATGGCCCGCGACGGCATTCCCTTCACCGGCTTCCTGTATGCCGGGCTGATGATCGATGCTCACGGCCAGCCGCGCACCGTCGAGTTCAACACCCGCATGGGCGACCCCGAGACCCAGCCCATCATGATGCGGCTGAAGAGCGATCTCTTCGAGGTGCTGATGCATGCCACCGATGGCACGCTGGACCAGGTTGAGCTGCAATGGGACCGCCGCGTCGCGCTGGGCGTGGTGATGGCGGCCAGCGGCTATCCGCTGCAGCCGCGCAAGGGCGACGCGATCAGCGGCCTGCCTGCCGATGCCGAGGATGCGATGGTCTTTCATGCCGGCACCGCCGTCATTGACAGCCAGCTGCAGACCAGCGGCGGTCGCGTGCTGTGCGTCACGGCGCTGGGCGAGTCGGTGCGCACCGCGCAGCAACGCGCCTATGACGCGCTGAGCAATATCCAGTTCGACGGCAAGCAGTTCCGCCGCGACATCGGCTACCGGGCGGTGAAGCGTTGAGCGAGGTGCAATCCGCTGGGGTGGACACTGCACTGCCGCGCCAGGCCCATTACCTGGCCGGTGAGCGGCCGATCCAGCCGCGCGGCAGTGCCTTGGCGCGTGGCCTGCTGCGCCTGGCCGGCTGGCGGCTGGAGTTCACTGGCCTGCCGGCGCTGCAGGGCGTGATCCTGGTCTATCCGCACACCTCGAACTGGGACTTCGTCATCGGCGTGCTGGCCAAATGGGCGCTGGGCCTGGAACTGCGTTTCTGGGGCAAGGACAGCCTGTTCAAGCTGCCGCTGTTCGGCCGCTGGGTGCGCTGGATCGGCGGCGTGGCGGTCGATCGCAGCAGCAAGCGCGGCATGGTCGGCGACACGGTGGCGCAGATGCGCCAGGCCCAGGCCGCGGGCCGGCAGTTCTGGCTGGCCGCCGCGCCTGAAGGGACGCGCTCCTATGTGCCGGGCTGGCGCTCCGGCGCCTACCAGGTGGCGGTGCAGGCCCAGGTGCCGGTTGGCCTGGTGTTCTTCGACTTCGCCACCCGCACGGTGGGTGCGAGCTGCTTTGTCGCCCTGAGCGGCCGGCCGGACGAAGACTTTGCGCTGTTCGCCGAGTACCTGGCGCCGCGCCGTGGCATGCGCCCCGAGCTGGCCAGCCCTATCAAACTGAAATGAGCCCTCGGCTAGCGCCTTCGCTAGTTCGCCATGGCAAGGAACGCCTGAGATGAGCAATCTGAATACGCAAATGGTGCGCGACTACCTGCTCGGCCTGCAGCAGCGCATCATCGTCGGCCTGGAGGCGCTGGACGGCCAGCCCTTCATCAGCGATGGCTGGCAGCGCGAGCCGGGCGGCCGGCTGGAAGGCGATGGCCTGACGCGGCTGATCGAGAACGGCGGCCTGTTCGAGCGCGGCGGCTGCAATTTCTCGCATGTGCGGGGTCGGGTCTTGCCTCCCTCGGCCACCCAGCACCGGCCCGAGCTGGCAGGCGCGCCTTTCGAGGCCATGGGCGTCTCGCTGGTGCTGCACCCGCACAACCCCTTTGTGCCAACCGTGCACATGAATGTGCGCATGTTTGCCGCGCTGCCGGTCGATCAGGCGCCGGTGGTCTGGTTCGGCGGCGGCATGGATCTGACGCCCTACTACGGCTTCGAGCGCGACGCCCAGCATTTCCATCGCAGCTGTGAAGCCGCCTTGCAGCCACATGGCGAGCAGCACTACCCGCGCTTCAAGCAGTGGTGCGACGAGTACTTCTTCCTCAAGCACCGCAATGAGCCGCGTGGCATCGGCGGCATCTTCTTCGACGACTATGCCGAGGGCGGCTTTGACGCTGCCTTCGGGCTGATGCAGTCGGTCGGTGACGCCTTCCTGCCGGCCTATCTGCCCATCGTCGAACGACGGCACGGCCTGGCCTATGGCGAGCGCGAGCGCGACTTCCAGGCCTACCGGCGCGGCCGCTATGTCGAGTTCAATCTGGTCTTTGATCGCGGCACCTTGTTCGGCCTGCAATCGGGCGGGCGTACCGAGTCCATCCTGATGTCCATGCCACCCGTGGTCAAATGGCGCTATGACTGGCAGCCCGACGCGGGTACGCAGGAGGCCAAGCTGTACACCGACTTTCTGCGGCCGCGCGACTGGGCCCACGAGACGGCCACCCATCTGTGGCTCTGAACCTGCGCCATGGCTGAGCAGGCTCAGCCGCAGCAGCGCTTGAAGCTGGGCCTGTTTGGCGGCAGCTTCGATCCGGTGCATCTGGGCCATCTGGCGCTGGCCCGTGTGGCCCGTGATCAGCTGGGCCTGGATCAAGTGCTTTGGCTGCCGGCCGGCCAGCCTTGGCAGAAACTGGGGCAGCGGGCCATGACGGCCGCGGTGCATCGGCAGGCCATGGTGGCGCTGACGATAGCCGGCGAAGCCGGCATGCTGCTCGATACCCGCGAGTTGCTTCGCGCGGGGCCGAGCTACACGGTGGACACGGCCGAGGCGCTGGCACGGCAGCACCCGGGTGCCGAGTTGCTGCTGATCATCGGCCAGGATCAGCTGGGCCGCTTGCACAGCTGGCAGCGTTGGCAGGACTTGCTGGGCCTGGTCCGGCTGGCCGTGGTGGCGCGGGACGGTCAAGAAGTGCGCGCATCTGCCGAAGTGCTGGCAGATGTACCCGCGCTGCCTATAGAGCGGTTGGCCATGCCAGCCGTGCCGATTTCATCGACCTTGGTGCGCGCGGCAGCGTCGCGCGGCGAGGATTTAACGCCCATGGTGGGCAAGAAGGTTGCGGGGTATATTGCCCAGCACCGTCTTTACAGTGAGTACTGAATGGACATTCGTAAACTGCAACGCGCCATCGTCGATGGCCTGGAAGACGTCAAGGCCCAGAACATCGTGGTCTTCAACACGGAGCATCTGTCTCCGCTGTTTGAGCGCGTGATCATCGCCTCCGGCACCAGCAACCGTCAGACCAAGGCGCTTGCGTCCAGCGTCCGCGAGACCGTCAAGGAACGTGGCATGCAGGTCATGCGCACCGAGGGCGAGGACAACGGCGAATGGATCATCGTCGACTGCGGCGCCGCCGTCGTTCACCTGATGCAGCCGGCCATTCGCGACTACTACCACCTCGAAGAAATTTGGGGCGAGAAGCCGGTCAAGCTGAAGCTGGGCAGCAGCGAGACCAAGCTGGTCAAGGCCTCTGAAGACGACAGCGTGCCGGCCAAGAAAACCGCTGCCAAGAAGGCCCCGGCAAAGACGGCGGCCAAGCCTGCAGCCAAGGCCGCGGCAAAAACGGCCGCCAAACCCGCTGCCAAGCCTGCTGCCAAGAAAGCCGCTGCAGGCAAGACCGCTGCAACAAAGACAGCGGCAACGAAGACGCCTGCCGTGAAGAAGACCGTCGCCAAGGGCGGCGTCAGCCGTACCGTCGGTGTGAAGGCTGCGGCCGAGAAGGTCATCAAGGTCGGCGCAGCGAAGAAGCCGGCGGCCAAGAAGACCGTGGCCGCCAAGTCCGCTGCAAAACCTGCAGCGCGCCCGGCCGCCAAGGCTGCTGCCAAGCCGGCGGCCAAGCGTTCCACGGCCAAGAAGGCCTGATCGCCGATGCGTTTGCTGCTGGTCGCGGTCGGCCAGCGTCAGCCCGCCTGGGCCGATGCGGCCTATGAGGATTTCGCCAAGCGCTTTCCGCCCGAGATGCGGCTGGAGCTGAAGGCCGTCAAGGCCGAGCCGCGGGCCGGCAAGAGCGCCGAGCAGCTGATGGCTGCGGAGGCCCAGCGGCTGGAGGCGGCCCTGCCCAAAAGCGTGCGACGCATCGTGCTGGACGAGCGCGGCGAGCGCCAGACCAGCAAGCAGCTGGCCGAGCGGCTGGAGCGCTGGAAGGGCGATGGCCGCGATGTCGCCATCTTCATCGGCGGGCCCGATGGCCTGCATCCCGATCTGAAGGCGCGGGCCGACGAGATGCTGCGCCTCTCGGACCTGACACTGCCGCACGCCTTCGTTCGCGTGCTGCTGGCCGAGGCGCTGTACCGCGCCTGGTCCATCATGGAAAACCACCCCTATCACCGTGAATGAGCCTGTGTCTGCCGAGCTGATCTACCTCGCTTCGCAAAGTCCACGTCGCCGCCAGTTGCTCGATCAGCTGGGTGTGCCCCACGAACTGCTGCTGCCCGGCGCCGATGAAGATGCCGAGGCCCTGGAAACGCAGCTCAGCGGCGAAGCGCCCGAGGCCTATGTGCGCCGCGTCACCGGCAACAAGCTGGCCGCGGCCGAGGCGCGCCTGGCTGCGCGCGGCCTGCCGCCCCGAGCGATTCTGTGCTCGGACACGACGGTGGCCCTGGGCGCCGACATCCTCGGCAAGCCGGCCGATGCCGATGAGGCGCTGGCCATGCTGCGGCGCCTGTCGGGCCGTACGCACCAGGTGTTGACGTCCGTGAGCCTGGCCTGGATCAGCGCTGAGAGCGGCCTCTGGCAGCGGGCGCAGGCGCTCAGCGTCTCCAGCGTGCGCTTTGCCGAAGTGCCCGAGGCGGTGCTTCGCCGCTATGTCGCCAGCGGCGAGCCGATGGGCAAGGCCGGGTCCTACGCGATCCAGAGTCAGATTGCCGCCTGGATTGCCCACATCGAGGGCTCATATTCGGGCATCATGGGGCTGCCCCTGTTCGAGACAGCGCAGCTCTTGCGCCAGGCCGGCTGGGAACTTTAGATCGGGTAGCGACAACAGCCTTGTCGCAAACGCTGAGTGGGCCATGGCCAGCCACAGCGCTTGCGACAGTGCTTGACCGCCACAAGCGCGGTATGGAGCCCAAAGGCTATGGAAGATATCTTGATCAATTGGTCTCCCCAGGAGACCCGCGTGGCCGTCGTTGAAAACGGCGCGGTGCAAGAACTGCACATGGAGCGCACGCTGGAGCGCGGCCTGGTCGGCAACGTCTATTCCGGCCGCGTCGCCCGCGTGCTGCCGGGCATGCAGTCGGCCTTCATCGACATCGGCCTGGAACGCGCCGCGTTTCTGCATGTGGCCGATCTGCACGTCAACGGCAGCACGCCGCGCGCGCATCACGGCGAGTCGGCGCCGCCCACGCCGATCGAGCGCCTGGTCTTTGAGGGTCAGGCCTTGACTGTGCAGGTGATCAAGGACCCGATTGGCACCAAGGGCGCGCGGCTGTCCTCGCAGATATCGATTGCCGGCCGCATGCTGGTCTATCTGCCGCAGGACGAGCACATCGGCATCTCGCAGAAGATCGGCTCGCCCGAGGCGCGCGAGCAGCTGCGCGCGCGGATGCAGGCGCTGGTCGGCAAGGCGGAGGAGGGCGGCGGTGGCGGCTTCATCCTGCGCACCAATGCCGAGGATGCCAGCGATGAGGAACTGGCGGCCGATATCGCCTATCTGCGCAAGACCTGGGCGACGATCAAGGAGCGCAGCTTCCGTTCGCCGCCGGGCACCTTGCTGCATCAGGACCTGAGCCTGGTGGAACGGGTGCTGCGCGATCTGGTCAGCGAGCGCACCGGCTCGATCCGCATCGACTCGCGGATGCAGTTCGATGTGCTGCGCGCCTTTGGCGAGAACTTCATGCCGGCGGCCACCGCCAAGCTCGAGCATTACCGCGGCGAGCGGCCGATCTTCGATCTGCACAATATCGATGCCGAGCTGGACCGCGCGCTGGCCCGTCGGGTTGATTTGAAATCGGGCGGCTATCTGATCATCGACCAGACCGAAGCGATGACGACCATCGACGTCAACACCGGTGGCTTCGTCGGTGCGCGCAATTTCGACGACACGATTTTCAAGACCAATCTCGAGGCCGCCGGCGCGATTGCCCGCCAGCTGCGGCTGCGCAATCTGGGCGGCATCATCATTGTCGACTTCATCGACATGACGCGCGATGAACACCGCAGCGCCGTGCTCTCGGAGTTCAAGAAGCAGCTGGCCAAGGACCGCACCAAGGTTACCGTCGGTGGTTTCACGCAGCTGGGCCTGGTCGAGATGACACGCAAGCGCACCCGCGAATCGCTGTCCCGGATGCTGTGTGAGCCTTGCCCGACCTGTCAGGGCCGCGGCCAGGTCAAGACCACACGCAGCGTCTGCTACGACATCATGCGCGAGATCCTGCGCGAGGCGCGGCAGTTCAATCCCAAGGAATTCCGCGTCGTGGCGGCGGCCAATGTGGTGGAGATGCTGCTCGATGAGGAAAGCCAGCATCTGGCCGGCCTGTCTGACTTCATCGGCAAGCCGATCTCGCTGAGTGCCGAGCCGACCAACCAGACTGAGCACTACGATATCGTGCTCTTGTAGCGCGCCGCCGCGGGCTGGGTGGCGCGAAGCTAGGAGGCTTTATGAACCGTACAGGTTTTCGCCCCTTGTTCCGCCCGGCTCTGGCGCGCCGCCGGGCCTTGTTTGCGATGGCCGTGGCACTGCTGGGTGCAGGCACCTCAAGTCGCGCCGCTGAGCCGGCGTTGCGGCTCTACACCGAGGAATACGCGCCCTACAACTACACGATCAAGGGCAAGCCTTCGGGGCTGTCCGTTGAAATCGTGATGGAGCTGCAGCGGCGCATGCGGCTGGACATTCCCATCGAGGTGGTGCCCTGGGCGCGCGGCTACCGCTCGGCGTCGACCGAGCCATGGGTGGGTCTGTTCGTCACCGCACGCACGGCCGAACGTGAGCCGCTGTTCCAGTGGGTCGGGCCGATCAGCGCCACACGTGCCCACCTGTATGCGCGCCGCGGCGAGCAGACCGGCATCCGCAGCCTGGACGACGCCCGCAAGGTGCCGCAGATCATGGTGCCGCGCGAGTGGTACATCCACCAGGATCTGCGCAGCCGCGGCTTTACCAATCTGGAGCCGGTGTCGACGCCGGCCGACGCGATGCGCATGCTGCTGGCCAACCGCAGCGTCGTGATTGCGATGGACGAGAGCACGGTCGCCGAGACCATGCGCCTGGCGGGGCTGGTGTCCGACCCGCCCGAGCCCATTGTCAAGATCTCCGAGGCGCTGCTCTACATCGCCTTTTCCAAGGGCACGCCGGCGGAGGTGGTGCAGCGCTGGCAGCAGACCCTGGACGAGATGAAGCGCGATGGCAGCTTTGCCGCCATCCACCAGCGCTGGCTGCCGGGCGTGCCGCTGCCCAGCGCGCCTGCCGCGCGCTGAGGCCTCGTCGCCTCGATCGCTGCCGGCATGGCGAACGGTGGGCGGCTTTGGCCTGAGGCAGAATGCGAGGCCTCGGGCGGCTGGCCCGTCAATGCTGAATGAGTGATGTCTGAGCTGAACAATTCCCTGCCCAATCCGTTGCCGAATCTGCTGCGCCGTCGCGAACTGCTGACGGCTGCCGGGCTGGGTTTGAGCCTCCCGGCGCTGGCACAGTTCCGTGTCGAGATCTCTGGGGTCGGCGGCACACAGACGCCGATTGCGATCAACGATTTCCGCGATGAAGCCCAGACCGGTCAGCCGGTGGCCGCCATCATCCGTGCCGATCTTGAGCGCAGCGGGCAGTTCCGTGTTACGCCCAATACGGCGCCGATGAGCGAGACCAGTCTGCCGGCTTTCAACGAATGGCGGGCCAAGGCGGTCGATGCCTTGGTTGCCGGCTCGGCGACCCGCCTGGCTGATGGCCGCTACGATCTGCGCTACAAGCTTTGGGACGTCGTCAAGGGCCAGGACCAGGGCGGCGAAAGCCAGGCCGTCGCGGCCGACGATGTGCGCCTGGCCGCGCACCGCATCGCCGACAGCATTTACCAAAAGCTGACCGGTGAGCGCGGTGTCTTCGCCACCCGCATGGCCTATGTCACAAAGGCCGGCGGACGCTACAGCCTGCGCATCACCGATGCCGACGGTGAGGGCGGCCAGATCGCACTGGCCAGCCCCGAGCCCATCATCTCGCCAGCCTGGTCGCCCGATGGCAAGGAACTGGCCTATGTGTCCTTCGAAACCCGCAAGGCCGTCGTCTGGGTGCAGGAACTGGCTACCGGCCGGCGGCGCATGGTCGCGAATTTCCGCGGTAGCAATAGCGCACCGGCCTTCTCGCCCGACGGTCAGCGGCTGGCGATGACCTTGTCGCGTGATGGCGGCTCGCAGCTCTTCGTGATGGGCCGCAATGGCGACAACGTCAAGCGCCTCACGCAGACCCGTGCGATCGATACCGAGCCGGTGTTCACGCCCGATGGTCAGAAAATCTACTTCGTCAGCGACCGCGGTGGCAGTCCGCAGATCTACCGGATGCCTGCCGATGGCGGTGAGGCCGAGCGCGTGACTTTCAACGGCAGCTACAACATCAGCCCAACGATCAGCCCCGACGGCCGTACGCTGGCCTTCATCACCCGCGAGGGGGGCTCGACCTTCCGCCTGTGCGTGATGGATCTGGCCAGCGGCGTGGTGCAGAAGATCAGCGACACGACGGACGACGAAAGCCCCAGCTTTGCGCCCAATGGCCGGCTGATCGTCTATGCCACCCGCAGCGGTGGCCGTGATGTCTTGGTGACGACGACGCTGGACGGCCGCATCAAGGCCAAGCTGGTGTCGACGCTGGCCGATGTGCGAGAGCCGACCTGGGGGCCTTTCGGCCGCTGAGTCGCACAGCCAGAAGCGGCTGACATTTGACGGACAATACGAGCCGCGCCGGCCTGGGGACCGGCCCCGGGCTCTTTTTCTGAATCCCGCCCGAACCCGAATAATCGCTTGGAGAGAAACAATGCAAAAGCACACTCAATTCGCCCTGGCCCTGCTGGCCGCCGCCGTGCTGGCCGGCTGCAGCTCGACCCCGTTGACCGAGCCCGCGCCGGTCGAAACCCGCCCGGCTGAACAGCCCAAGGTTGTCACGCCGCCGCCGGTGAAGCCGGCTGAGTCCAAGGTGCAGACCGTAGACTTCGGCGCCGAGTTGCTCAAGGCCGCCAACGAAAAGGGCCGCACCGTTTACTTTGATTTCGACAGCTTCGTCGTCAAGGACGAGTACCGCGGTCTGATCGAAGCCCACGCCAAGCGCCTGGGCAATGATCGCAAGGT
This sequence comes from Roseateles aquae, assembly GCF_032337115.1. Lineage (NCBI taxonomy): Bacteria > Pseudomonadati > Pseudomonadota > Betaproteobacteria > Burkholderiales > Sphaerotilaceae > Roseateles > Roseateles aquae. The sequence goes on along the minus strand of NZ_JAVXZY010000002.1, from coordinate 682,442 downwards.
GGCCCTGAGCCTGGAAGGCCATGCCGACGAACGCGGTGGCCGTGAGTACAACCTGGCCCTGGGCCAGAAGCGTGCCGAAGCCGTGGTGCAATCGCTGACCCTGCTGGGCGCGCAAGCCGGCCAGGTCGAGCCGGTCAGCTTCGGCAAGGAGCGTCCGGCCGTGCAAGGCCATGACGAAGCCGCCTGGGCCAAGAACCGCCGCGTCGAACTGAAGGACAAGTGAGATGAGCGGTCTGGGCTTTCGCAAGCCGCTGGGCCTGCTGGCGCTGGCCGCCGGCCTGGCCTGCCTGCCGGCACGGGCGGCGCTGTTCGAGGATGAAGAAGCCCGCAAGGCGATTCTTGATCTGCGCGCCAAGCTGCAGCAGGCCGACGAGGCCCAGCGCGGCCGCGCCGAACAGGCGCAGGCCCAGCTGCAGGAGCAGCTCGGCCCCTTGCGCCGCAGCCTGTTGGATCTGAACAGCCAGATCGAATCGCTGCGTGCCGAGATCGCCAAGCTGCGCGGTCAGAACGAACAGCTGGCCCGCGACCTGTCTGAAACTCAGCGCAAGCTGAGCGATCAGAGCCAGGGCCTGGAAGCCCGGCTGCGTACGCTGGAGCCGCAGAAGGTGTCGCTGGATGGGCGTGAGTTCCTGGTCGAGCCGGAAGAGCGCCGTCAGTACGAAGCCGCCATCGGCGCCGTGCGGCGCGGTGAGTTTGGCGAAGCTGCCAATTCGCTGAACGCTTTCCTGAAGCGCTATGGCAGCGGTGGTTACGCCGATTCGGCGCGCTTCTGGCTGGGCAACGCGCAGTATGGCAAGCGCGACTACAAGGACGCGATTGCGACCTTCAAGGGCCTGATCGTTGCCAACCCCGAGCATCCGCGGGCGGCCGAGGCACTGCTGGCGCTGGCCAATTGCCAGATTGAGCTGAAGGACGTCAAGGCGGCCCGACGCAGCCTGGATGACCTGATCAAGGCCTATCCCGGCACCGAGGCGGCGCAGGCCGGCAAGGAACGCCTGGCGGCTTTGAAGTAAACCAGACCCAAACCTAGGCAAGACCTGGCCCCGTGCAGCCGCGCGGGGCCTTTTTCTTTGCGGCGCCCATCCGGAGCGAGTCGGCTCCTAGAATCGCCGCAGCGTCAGCGGGCCAGACCAATATCCATGACTACAGCCTCAACAAGCACCGACGCGGCCTTTGATGCCAATGCCGATCCCGACAGCGAGCGCCGTTTCGGCGGGCTGCGCCGGCTCTATGGCGAGGCCGATTACTGCCGGCTGCGTTCGGCGCGCTTTGCCATCGTTGGCTTGGGGGGCGTGGGCTCCTGGGTGGCCGAGGCGCTGGCGCGCATGGGCGTGGCCGAGCTGACGCTGATCGATCTGGATCAGGTGGCTGAGTCGAATATCAATCGCCAGGTTCAGGCACTGGGCAGCACCGTCGGTATGGCCAAGGTCGAGGCGCTGCGGCGACGCATCCTGGACATCCATCCGACCTGCCGTCTGCACCTGGTCGAGGAATTTGTCGACGAACAGAACTGGCCGGCACTGCTGCAAGGCCGTGCCATCGATGGCCTGGTTGATGCCTGCGATCAGGTGCGCGCCAAGGCGGTGCAGGCGGCCTGGGCGCAGCAGGCTGCTTGCGCCTTCGTCACCGTTGGCGCGGCCGGCGGCAAGCGGCAGCCACAGGCGGTCGAGGTGCAAGACCTGGCCCTCACCACCCACGACCCCTTGCTGGCCAGCCTGCGCCAGCGCTTGCGCAAATTCCATGGCGGAGCCCGGCAGGGCAAGATGGGCGTGGCCTGCGTGTTCTCGCGCGAAGCGCTGACGCGGCCGCCGGAGTCGTGTGATGTCGATGGCAGCCTGAACTGCCACGGCTATGGTTCCAGCGTGGCGGTGACGGCTGGCTTCGGCATGACGGCCGCCGCCGAGCTGGTGAAAGAATTCTTAAAAAAATCGGCGGCGACTATTGCAAAGCAATAAAAACCGCTCCTATAATGTGAGGCTCTGCTGAAGGGCGCGGACAATACCTCGGAAGCAAGAAGGTCGGTTTAAAAGACAGATCGTGCTTGATTCAAGAGGGTCCGGGTTTTTCACTCGGGTTGTTAGCTCAGTCGGTAGAGCAGCGGACTTTTAATCCGTTGGTCGCAGGTTCGAATCCTGCACAACCCACCAGTCAGTGGTTTCGTGGGTCCTTAGCTCAGTTGGTAGAGCAGCGGACTCTTAATCCGTTGGTCGAAGGTTCGAATCCTTCAGGGCCCACCACGAAACTCCATGACCCCGAATTCGGGTCCTTAGCTCAGTTGGTAGAGCAGCGGACTCTTAATCCGTTGGTCGAAGGTTCGAATCCTTCAGGGCCCACCAAAATCCCGAATCGTCAAAAGGACTTGCTGAACAGCAAGTCCTTTTTTCGTTGTGGCCCGTGAATGGACGGCAGGGACGCGACGCTCATTCCGCAGTGCGTGCCTTTGGCGCGTCTGTATCGCGCCTACTGTGCGAAATGCCGCCAACGCAAGGGCTTATCCCCTCAAACGGGGTTCGCGGTAAAGAATTGTTTCGCTACCATTGCGCCCGCACTCTGCGCCATTGGCGGAAAAGGTGCGCCTGCGCCGGCTGTTGGACTGCTTCTGGCGCTTTTTTGCGCTGTCATCTGACTCATGCGGCGCTTCGATGCCCACGAGCCAAGCGATGAAACCCGCGATCGATCCGTCCCTGCCTTTTGAACCAGCCGCGAGCAACGCCGCCCCGGTGGGCAATCGCCTGCGCCTGGGCGCCTGGACAATCGATCTCGCTGATGCGCGCCAGATGGGCCGCTTGACGATTGCATTTCTTGCCTTCCACCTCTTGCTCTGGGTCGTGCTGGCAACGATCAGTCATCGCGCACCGCCCTGGGACAATATCGAGCAGCTGGTGTGGATGCAGTCGCTGGAGTGGGGCTATTACAAGCACCCGCCGTTCCCGACCTGGTGGGTTCATTTCTGGACCAGCATCTTTGGCCGCGAAATCTGGGTCACCTTTTTTGCGGCGCAGTTGAATGTCGTGCTGATGCTGGTGCTGGTGTGGCGTATTGCCCTGCACGTGACCGATCCTGTCCGTGCTTTCGCCGCCACCGTGCTGAGCAGCCTGCTGATCTACCACGGCCTGCACGGCATCATGGCCAATCACAACACCTTGCAGCTGATGCCGGTGGCCTTGTTGCTGTGGCTCAGTCTGCACGCGGTGCGTGATGGTGGCTGGTGGCGCTGGGCCTTGGTCGGCGCTGCCGCTGCGTTGTGCCTGCTGACCAAGTACAGCGCACTGATCTGGCTGGCCATCATCGGCGCCTGGCTGCTGCAAGACCAGCGCATGCGCTCTCTGCGGGCGTGGGCGGGCCCACTGATGGCCTTGCTGGTCTGCGCCGTCTTGGTCGGCCCGCATATCGAATGGCTGGTTCGCGAGGGCGCGCCCAGCCTGAGCTACGTCAATCAGGCCGTCAACGGCGAGCACGATGCCTCGACGATGGGGCACTGGGGCCGGCTCGGCAACTTCCTCGTGATCCAGCTTGCCCGTGCCTTGCCGCTGTTGCTTGGTGTCGGCTTGTTGCGCTTGATGCTGCGCCGCGCGCCGCGCCAGCTCGCTACAGGCGAGCCGCAGCGACCCGAATGGCGCTTTGTCGCCATCATGACGCTGGGCCCGGTGCTGCTGACTTCCTTGCTCGGCGTGGCCGGCGTGAAGCTCGGTTCGGCCTGGGCGGCGACCTTTTTCATCATGCTGGGTGTGATGGCGATGCGCTGGATTCCCGCGGTGGTGCCGGCGCAGCTGGTCAAGGCGGTATTGATCGTCGGCCTGGTGATGGAGCTGGTGCTGGCCTCGGGCATGGCCATTGGCAGCGGCTGGCTGGTCGATATGACCAACCGCCCGGCGCGTTCCAACTTCCCCTCGGTACGGCTGGCCAAGGAGCTGGACCGGATCTGGGCCGAGCAGATGCAGCAGCCGCTGCGCGTCATCGTCGGCGAGACCTGGCTGGCCGGCAATGTGTCGGTGCGCTCGCGCCATCAGCCCATGGTTTTCATTGATGCCGATCCGGCCAAGGCGCCGTGGATACGGCCCGAGATGATGCGCGATTGCGGCGCCTTGCTGGTGATTGACCGGCGCAACCAGGCCGATCCGCTGGACCCGCGCGTCAATGACTTGCTGCTGGCCGCCAAGCGCAGCGGCATGGTCGACATTCCCTGGACCCGCCATGAAAGCGGGCCCCGCCTGATTGTCGAATGGGCCATCGTCGAGCCCGCGAACCCGAACGCCTGCCCGCGCTGAGCTGATGCCTCCCATCCTCGTCAGCGCCTGTTTGCTGGGTCAGCCGGTGCGCTACGACGGCCGCGCCGGTGAAGGCAGTGAACTGCTGCTGCGGTGGCAGCAACGCGGCTGGCTGCAGCCCCTCTGCCCCGAGATGGCTGGCGGCCTGCCGGTGCCGCGCCCAGCGGCCGAGATCCACGGCCCAGGCGGTGGCGCGGCGGTGCTGCGCGGGCAGATTCGTTTGCGCGTGCAGCAAGGGCCGGATCCGACCGAGGCCTTCATCGCCGGCGCTCAGGCTGCATTGGCACTGGCGCAGCGGCATGGCTGTCGCTATGCCGTGCTGACCGAGCGCAGCCCGTCCTGCGGTTCCACGCACATCTGCGACGGCAGCTTCAGCCGCCGGCTGATCGAGGGCGAAGGGCTGACCACCGCCTTGTTGCGCCAGCATGGCATCGAGGTCTTCAGCCAGCACCAGCTGGACGAGCTCGCGCAGCACTTGCCCGCGCACTGAGCCTGAGCCCCCACGTCGGGGCGGGCCATGGGCGCTGGGCTAGACTGCGCGCCAATCCCGTTTTTGCGAAGCATTCCCCCATGTCCGCCATCCAAGAAGCCAGCGTGCTGCAGGCGCTGTCCAGCGTCATCGATCCCCATACCGGCGAGGCCCTGACCGCCGGCAAGCAATTGAAGCCGTTGCGCATCAAGGGCGGCCAGCTGAGCCTGGAGCTCGAACTGGGCTATCCGGCGGCCACCCAGCACCAGGCCTTTGCCGAGGCGCTGCGCCAGGCGGCGCTGACGGTGGCCGGCGTCGAGTCGGTCGAGGTGGCGATCAGCAGCAAGATCGTCGCCCATGCGGTGCAGCGTGGCGTGCAGTTGCTGCCAGGCGTCAAGAACATCATCGCTGTCGCCTCGGGCAAGGGCGGTGTGGGCAAGAGCACCACCGCCGCCAACCTGGCCCTGGCCCTGGCCTCCGAGGGTGCCCGCGTTGGCATTCTCGATGCCGATATCTACGGCCCCAGCCAGCCGATGATGATGGGCATTGCCGGCCGGCCGGACAGCCTGGACGGCAAGACCATGGAGCCGATGCAGAGCCACGGCGTACAGCTGAACTCGATCGGTTTCCTGGTCGATGAAGACCAGGCGATGATCTGGCGCGGCCCCATGGCCACCCAGGCGCTGGAGCAACTGCTGCGCCAGACCCGCTGGCAGGATCTGGACTATCTGGTCGTCGACATGCCGCCTGGCACCGGCGACATCCAGCTGACGCTGTCGCAGCGCGTGCCGGTGACCGGCGCCATCATCGTCACCACGCCGCAGGACATCGCGCTGATCGACGCCAAGAAGGGCCTGAAGATGTTCGAGAAGGTGGGCGTGCCCATCCTCGGCCTGGTCGAGAACATGGCGGTTCACGTCTGCACGAACTGCGGCCACGCCGAGCACATCTTTGGCGCCGACGGCGGCAAGAAGATGGCCGCCCAGTTCGGGCTCGACTACCTGGCCGGCCTGCCGCTGGCGCTCTCCATCCGCGAGCAGGCCGATGCTGGCCGCCCCAGCGTGATCGCCGAGCCCGAAGGCGAGATCGCCGCCATCTACAAGCAGCTGGCGCGCAAAGTGGCGGCCAAAATTGCCGCGCAGGCCAAGGATTATTCGGCCAAGTTCCCGACCATCTCCATCTCCAAGACCAGCTGAATGGACGCTGCCTCCGCGCCGGCTCTTCAAGCCTTGCAGGCTTTGCTGGGCCGCTACTCGGTCGGGCCCAAGCATCTGGTCGAGCCTGGGCCCAATGATGAGCAGCTGGCGCTGATGGTGCAGGCGGCGCTGCGTGCGCCCGATCATGCCGAGCTGATGCCCTTGCGCCTGAAGCTGGTGCGTGGCGCAGCCAGGCAGCGAATGGCGGAGCTGTTCGCCGCCGCGGCGCGAGCGGCCGGCAAGGACGAAGCCGGCGCGGCCCTGGACGCCGAACGTGCGCTGCGGCCGCCGCTGACGGTCGCCGTGCTGGCCCGCATCGATATGGGCCATCCGCTGGTGCCGGCCCATGAGCAATGGGCGGCCGTCGGTGGCGCGCTCAGCAACTTCCTGACTGCCGCCCATCTGCTGGGCTTTGGCGGCAAGATGCTGTCCGGCGCCAAGGTTCGCGATGCAAGCATCCAGGCTGCCTTCTGCGCGCCCGGCGAGACGCTGCTGGGCTGGATCGCCCTGGGGACGCCCAAGATATCGTCTGCGAAGAGCACGCCACGTGCGACACGCAAGCCCGAGGCGCTGGCATTGCAAGAGTGGGGGCGCTAACTCAAGGAGTTAGCCAATCGCGCGCAGCAACTCCTCGGCGCTGTAGGGCTGCGGCCGCTGCGGCCAGGCTTGCACCAGCGCCTGGATGCGGGCATTGACGGGCGCCTGGCGGCCCAGCTTCTGGGCCAGCCGTTGCACCTCGCCGCAGAGCATGTCGATCTCGGTGACGCGCTGCAAGGCCAGATCGTCGGCCATGCTGGAGCGGGCCGCCGCATCGATCTTCAGCATCCGCGCCGCCAGCAGGCGGAACAGCGGATTGGGCAGGCGCAGCAAGGTGGGCAGGCGCTCGGGCGCTAGCGCGGTGAGCTGCGCCGGCTTGATGCCGGCCTGGTGCAGCAGTGCCAGGGCCTCGTCCTGCAGAGCGGCCAGGCAGCGTCGGTAGCCGCGCTGCAGCAGTTGCTCGCGCAAGGGCAGTCCGGACAGCGCATTGACCGGGTTGTTCAGGTTCAAGAGCAGCTTGCCCCACTGCACCGCCAGCATGTCTTCGACCAGGCGCAGCCGCAGGCCGGCGCGGCCGAAATGCTCGACATAGGGCAGCAGCGCCGCGTTGGCCTGGGCGACCAAATCGCCATCGGTGCCGCGGTGGTAATGACCCGGCCCCAGCTCGGCCACATTGAAGGGCACCATGCCGGCCAGAAAACGCAGATCCGGCGCGACGGCCGCCGCGCGCTGGGCGTTGCCGATGCCGTTTTGCATCGACAGCACCAGGCTGCCCGCCGGTAGCTGGGCTTGCAAGGCCTGGGCGGCCTGGGCCGTGGCGCCGCTCTTCACGCACAGCAGGGTCAGCGCCGGTTGCAGGCCGGCGGGAATGCTGGTTTCCAGGCGCAGGGCCTCGCGGCGCAGCCGGCGTTGGCCGCCATCACGGTCGCTGAGATTGAGGCCGTGAGCGGCCAGCGCGTCGAGCACGCGAGGCCGGCCGACGAAAACCACCGCCAACCCAGCCGCCTGCAGCAAGCCACCGAGATAGCAGCCGATGGCGCCGGCGCCCATCACCAGCACCGGCGCCGAGCCGGCGACGGCGGCTTCGCTCATGCGGCAGGGTGGGCCAGGTCACGCAGATGGGTGGGGCCGACCCGGCGCTCGATCTCGGCCAGCATCTCGCGCCCCCAGCCCAGGGCGAACAAGGCCTCGCCGACGACGAACATCGGCCCGACCAGCAGGCCGACCAGATCGTCAACAAAGGCCGGCTTGCGCCCCTCGTAGTAATGGCCGATGAACTGGATGATCCAGCCGATCACAAAGCCGCCGACCCCCCAGGCCAGCCAGCTACTGGTGCTGCCCAGCGCCAGCGGCATCGCTGCGGCCAGCAGCGCGCCGTTGACCACAGAGACGGCCAGGCCCAGCACCAGATTGCCACGGGTCAGGTACCACAGCGTGCTGGCCGCCCAGAGCAGGGTGGCGGCGCTGAGCGCCATGCCGCCCAGCTCGAACTGCGCGCGGGCCAGCAGCACCTCAATGGCGAAAACGATCAGCGGGATGCCGACGAAGTGGGTGGCGATATTGCGCCGGTCGCGGTGGTAGGCGGCGTACTGGGCCATCAGGTCAATGGCGGGGCGAAACGGCGATGCGGCCATGAGGGTCTCCTGGAGGTGGCGCTCGGGGCCGGCGCGATGCGGGCCGGCCAAGGGCTTGTCTTGATGGAGATCAGCTTAGAGCGGCGCGAAGATCGCGACTGTCAAATGCCGGACAGTCGTGCTGGCCGTTTACCCTGAGTCCGTCCGAAAGCGCCATGCTGCCCGCCCATCTGCTGGAAACGCAAGAACTGACCCTGCTGCAGCACAACCGCTGGCTGGCCGGCTGTGCGCCGGCGCTGCGCGACTACCTGCTGGCGCATGGGCGGCGCTGCCTCCTGGGCAGCGGCCAGACCCTGTTCGAGCGCGGCGGCGTGGCGCACGACCTGTGCTGTGTGCTCAGCGGCGCGCTGCGGGTGGGCGCCTTGCATGCTGACGGCAGCGTCGCGCTGCTGGCCTGGCTGGAGCCGGGCCAGTGGTTTGGCGAGATCTCGCTGATCGATGGGCTGCCACGCACCCATGATGTGGTCGCCGAGGGGCCGACCTCTGTCTGGCTGATCTCGCACGCCGAGCTGCAAGACTGGCTGAACGCCCATCCGCAGCATTGGCGCGCGATCGCCCAGCTGGCCTGCATCAAGCTGCGCAACAGCTTCGAGGCGCTGGAAGACATGGCCCATCTGAACCTGGAGCAGCGCCTGGCCAAGCGCCTCTTGCTGGTGGCCAGCGGCTATGCGCAGCGCGCCGAGCAGCTGATGCCGACCCGGCTGCGGCTGCCGCAGGAGCAGCTGGCGCTGATGCTGGGCGTCAGCCGCCAGACCGTCAACAAGGCCCTGAAGGCCTTGGAGGCGCAGCGACTGCTGGCGCTGCATTATGGCGAGATCGAGCTGCTCGATCTCGCCGCCCTGGAACTGCTTGCGCGGCCGGGCTGAGCCTCAGTCCTGCAGCTGCTTGAGCGCCTCGAGAAAATGCTCGGCCAGCGCCGGCGAGGCGCTGTGCAGGGGCGCGCGCAGCTCGTCATGCATCCAGCCCAGCCGCGCCATCACCGCCTTCAGCGGGGCCGGATTGGGCTCGGCAAAGCTCAGGCCGATGATGCGCCCGAGCTGTTGCCAGAGTTGCCGAGCAGCCGGCAGGTCCTGCGCCTGCAGCGCCGCGAACAGCTGCAGGAAACGGCGCGTCTCCAGATGGGCGCTGGCGGCAATGGCGCCGGCGCCGCCCAGGGCCAGCGTGCTGAAGATGTTGTGGTCCTCACCGGCCAGCACGGCCAGCCGACCATCCTCGATCAGCGCCTGGGTGGCCTGCATTTGGCCGCCGCAGTCCTTCAGCGCCTGGATGTTGGGGTGCCCGGCCAGCTGCAGCAGGGTGGCCAGCTCGATCTTGACGCCGGTGCGGTAGGGGATGTCGTAGACGACCAGGGGCAGGGGGCTGGCGTCGGCCACCGCCTGGAAATAGCCGAGCAGGCCCTGCTGCGAAGGCCGGATATAGGACGGCGCCGGCAGCAGATAGCCGGCCAGCGGGTAGCGCTTGGCCAGGTCCTGCATGCGCGCCGCGACCATGGCCGGCCGCGGCCCGGACACTCCCATCAGCACCGGCGCGTCGCCGGCGGTGGCACAGATGGTGTCCAGCACCGCGTCCTGCTCGTGCTCGTCCATCAGCGCGGCCTCGCCGGTGCTGCCGCAGGCGACAAAGCCCTTGACGCCATCGGCCTTCAGCCGTTTGACCAGCTTCTGCAGCGCGGTATGGTCGATCTCGCCGTGGTGGAACGGGGTCACCAGGGGAATCCAGAGGCCGGAGAAGTCTTGCACGATCACATTCACTCCATCAGTACGACAAAGACCTGGAGGAACCGTGTGGGGAAGGGGCCGGACGGCGGTGCTCAGCTGCCTCGGCGGCCTACCTGAGCACGGCTGCAGCGCCGGTCAGATAAGCGGCTGCGGTTTTTTGGATTTGCGAGCAGCGGCCACGGCAAGCGCACCGACACGCGCCAGCATCACGGCGGGCGAGGGGAGGGCGTTGGGCGTGGCAGCGGCAGGCATCGAGTGATTATGCACGGTGCACAATCCGATCCATGAAAAGCGTTTCGATCCAGACCGAGGACTTCGATCTCAGCACTGAGACGGCGCGGCTGCGCGAGGCCGATGGTGGCATCGGCGCGGTGGTCGCCTTCGTGGGCACCGTGCGCGAGGCCAGCGAGGGGCGGGCGGTCAGCCTGATGGAACTCGAGCATTACCCGGGCATGACCGAGGCGGCGATCGAGGCCATGATTGACGCGGCGTTTGCCCGCTTTGACATCCGCGCGGCGCGGGTGATCCATCGCGTCGGGCCCTTGGCCGCGCGCGAACAGATCGTGCTGGTGCTGGTCGCCTCGGCCCATCGCGGCCAGGCCTTCCAGGCCTGCGAATTCCTGATGGACTATCTGAAGACGCAAGCGCCGTTCTGGAAGAAGGAGCACCGGCCCGATGGCGCGCACTGGGTCGATGCGCGCAGCCTCGACGACGAGGCGCTGGCGCGCTGGGGCATTCAGGCGAACAACGCGGCTGTGGCCGCCAAGGCATGAACGCGCTGTCGTTGAAGATGCTGGCGATTGCCGCCGGCGCCAGCATCGGCGCGCTGGCGCGCTGGGCCGCAGGCCTCTGGTTCAATGCCAGCTGGCCGGGCTTTCCGCTGGGCACGCTGCTGGTGAATGTGGCCGGCGGGCTGATGGCAGGGATGGCGCTGGAGTGGTTCGGCCGCACGCCGGACGAGCTGCTGCGCCTGCTGATCGTGACCGGTTTCCTCGGCGGGCTGACGACCTTCTCATCCTTCTCCGGCGAATCGCTGACGCTGCTGCAGCGCGGTCAGTTCGCGATGGCGCTGACGCACACCAGCGTCCACGTGCTGGGCTCGCTGGCCGCCGCTGCCGCCGGGCTCAGGCTGATGCAGTGGTGGCTGGACTGAGGTCTGCCGGCCCGTAGCGATGAAGGCCGTCGAAATCGGCCTTGCCCAGCGGCAGGCCGGCCTGGCGCAGCAGCGCATAGGCCAGGCTCAGGTGAAAGAAGAAGTTGGGCAGGGCGAACTGGTGGATGTAGTCGGCCGGCGCTAACTGGCCAAGCGCCTGGCCGGCATCGAAGTGCACGAGGGACGGCAGCGGGCGGGCGTCGAGCTCATCAGCACGCAGCGTTTGCAGCAGTGCCAGCCGGGCTTGCAGCCGGGCGCGCAAGCCGGGCAGATCGCGCTTGAAGTCGCCGTACTGCAGCTGCGCCTGGCCGAGCAAGGGCGCCAGCGCACGCGGCACGAAATTGCAGGCGATCTCGATCTGGCTGGCCAGCGGATGCATATCGGGCGCCAGGCGGGACTGCAGCAGTGATGCAAGGGCCGGGCCGTCGAGGCGCGCCTCGGCCAGATCCAGCCAGCCACGCAGCTGGCCCAGATAACGCTGAAAGACGGGCACGGTGGTGGCCCAGAGGGAAGCGGTGTTCATCGCCGCATTGTCGGCGCTTGCGCCAGATCAAGCGGCGGCCTTGACGAGTTGCGCGCCGGCTCTTGAAATCGACGCCGAGCGGCCCATCTGCAGCGGCATCGGAGGATTTCAGCCATGCGTGTCGACAAACTCACCACCCGTTTCCAGGAAGCCCTGGCCGAGGCCCAAAGCCAGGCCGTGACCAGCGACCACCCTTATATCGAGCCGGCTCATCTGCTCACGGCCATGCTGGGCCAGGAGGACGGCCCGCGGGCGCTGCTGGAGCGGGCCGGCGTCAAGATCGCCGCGCTGAAGACGGCGCTGGACACCACGCTGAACGGCCTGCCCCAGGTGCAGGGCGAGGGCCAGCAGGTGCAGCCCAGCCGCGACCTGATCAGCCTCTTGCAGAACGCCGAGAAGGAAGCCGCCAAGCGCGGCGACCATTTCATCGCCAGCGAGATGTTCCTGCTCGCGCTGGCCGACGCCAAGACCGATCTGGCCGGTATCGTCCGCGGCCATGGTCTGACCCGCAAGGCGCTGGAGGCGGCCATTGAGGCGGTGCGTGGCGGCCAGAAGGTCGACAGCCAGGAGGCCGAGGGCAATCGCGAGGCGCTGAAGAAGTACACGCTGGATCTGACCGAACGCGCCCGTGCCGGCAAGCTCGATCCGGTGATCGGCCGCGATGACGAGATCCGCCGTGCCATCCAGGTGCTGCAGCGCCGCTCGAAGAACAACCCGGTGCTGATCGGCGAGCCGGGCGTGGGCAAGACGGCCATCGTCGAAGGCCTGGCTCAGCGCATCGTCAACGGCGAGGTGCCGGAATCGCTGAAGAACAAGCGTGTTCTGGTGCTGGACATGGCCGGCCTCTTGGCCGGTGCCAAGTACCGCGGCGATTTCGAGGAGAGGCTGAAGTCGGTGCTGAAGGAGGTGGCCGCCGATGAGGGCCGCATCATCCTCTTCATCGATGAGCTGCACACGATGGTCGGTGCCGGCAAGGCCGAGGGCGCCATCGACGCCGGCAATATGCTCAAGCCGGCACTGGCCCGCGGCGAGCTGCACTGTATTGGCGCGACCACGCTGGACGAATACCGCAAGTATGTGGAGAAGGACGCCGCACTGGAGCGCCGCTTCCAGAAGGTCTTGGTGGACGAGCCCAGCGTCGAGGCCACCATCGCCATCCTGCGCGGCCTGCAGGAGAAGTACGAGGTGCACCATGGCGTGCAGATCACCGACCCGGCCATCGTGGCCGCGGCCGAGCTCTCGCACCGCTACATCACCGACCGCTTCCTGCCCGACAAGGCCATCGACCTGATCGACGAGGCGGCGGCCAAGATCAAGATCGAGCTCGACTCCAAGCCCGAGGTGATGGACAAGCTGGATCGCCGCATGATCCAGCTGAAGATCGAGCGCGAGGCGGTCAAGCGCGAGAAGGACGAGGCCTCACAGAAGCGCCTCGGCCTGATCGAGGAAGAGCTGGAGAAGCTGCAGCGCGAGGCCAACGACCTGGAAGAAATCTGGAAGGCCGAGAAGGCCCAGGCCCAGGGCTCGGCCCAGGTCAAGGAAGAGATCGACCGCATCAAGGGCCAGATCGAGGAGCTCAAGCGCAAGGGCGACTTCAACAAAGTCGCCGAGCTGCAGTACGGCAAGCTGCCCGAGCTGGAGAAGCGCCTGGCCGAGGCCCAGGCCAAGGAGGCCGGCAAGAAGGCGGCCGGCAAGGATGGCAAGGGCGCTGCCGCGCCGCAGCTGCTGCGCACCTTGGTGGGTGCCGAGGAGATCGCCGAGGTGGTGTCGCGCGCGACCGGCATCCCGGTTTCCAAGCTGATGCAGGGCGAGCGTGACAAGCTGCTGCAGATGGAAGCCAAGCTGCATCAGCGCGTGGTCGGCCAGGACGAGGCGATCAGCGCCGTGGCCGATGCGATCCGCCGTTCGCGCGCCGGCCTGTCCGACCCGAACCGGCCGCTGGGCAGCTTCCTGTTCCTGGGCCCCACCGGCGTCGGCAAGACCGAACTGTGCAAGGCGCTGGCCGGCTTCCTGTTCGACAGCGAAGAGCATATGGTGCGCATCGACATGAGCGAATTCATGGAGAAGCATTCGGTGTCGCGCCTGATCGGTGCGCCCCCGGGCTATGTCGGCTACGACGAGGGCGGCTATTTGACCGAGGCCGTGCGGCGCAAGCCCTATAGCGTGCTGCTGCTGGATGAGGTGGAGAAGGCCCATCCGGACGTCTTCAACGTGCTCTTGCAGGTGCTGGACGATGGCCGGCTCACCGATGGCCAGGGCCGCACGGTGGACTTCAAGAACTGCGTCATCGTGATGACCAGCAATCTCGGTTCGCAGCACATCATGGCGCTGCAAGGCGAGCCGCAGGAGGTGATTCGCGAGGCGGTCTGGGGCGAGGTGAAGTCGCATTTCCGGCCCGAGTTCCTGAACCGCATCGACGAGACGGTGATCTTCCACGCGCTGGACGCCAGGAACATCGCCGCCATCGCCAAGATTCAGCTGCGTCAGCTCGATGCCCGGCTGGACAAGCTGGAGATGCATCTGGACGTCAGCCCGGAAGCGCTGGCCGAGTTGGCCAAGGTGGGCTTCGACCCGGTCTTCGGTGCCCGGCCGCTGAAGCGGGCGATCCAGCAAAGGATCGAGAACCCGCTGTCCAAGCTGATCCTGCAGGGCCGCTTCGGCCCCAAGGATGTGATTCCGGTCGATGTGCTGGACGGCGAGTTCAGCTTCGGGCGGGTGGTGCACTGAGGCCGTTGCTGCCTGCATCGCCCACCCGACCGCCTGAACGGATGGTCGCCACGCGGGCGTTCATCCGGTGGCGAATGAAATGCTCGTACAGGCTTTGGCGTATCGGGCCCAGTGCCTGGCGGTGCAGTGCGAAGAAATCGTCGGGGCTGTCATAGCAGCCGAAATCCTCGGCGATGCCGTCGCGCTGGATGTAGGTCGATCGACCTGACCAGGCGACGTCCGGGTTCTGCAGATCCGGCGTCGCTGCACCGTAGCCGCAGAAGCGCTGCTGCAGCGGGAAACGTTTCTGCAGCGCTGCCAGATAGGCCTGGTCAAGGATGAAGCCTTCGAGCTCCAGCCGCTGCCCGTCCAACTCGACCTCGACCCAGCTGTGCACGATGCGTTGCGGCGCCAGCGGCCAGGCCCAGGGCGGTACGGCGCCGCGTTGCAAGTCCTTGTCTATCGTGAAACCGTGAAGCACGCAGCGCCGGCCCAGCGCGCGCAGCAAGGCCATCAGCAGGATGGCCTTGGTATTGCATTGGCCCATCCCCTCAGCCAGCACGACGCTGGCGGGCGTTTCATCGCGGCGGTTGTAACCGAAGCGGATTTCGTTGCGGACGAAATCATAGGCAGCGCCGATTTGCTCCGCATCGCTGAGATCGTGCCAGCCGCGGTGCTGGATCAGGCCTTGAATCGCGGGGTGCTGCAGGTCCAGCAGGGGGGTTGAGGCCAGGAGCGGGTCGGTGGAGTCGGTGCGCATGAGGGGTATGAGGTGGGCGTGAATCGGCATTGGTGCGCCGCGTCGAAAGCGGGACAGGCAGGGCTCGGCAAGAGCGGGCCTCAGCATTTGAAACCCTGTAGTCACTTCATGGTCAAGCGGCCGAAAGCGACGAGTACGGCAGCCTCGCCAGGCATGGGGTCGCCGGGGTGGCCGCCGGTTCTGCGCGCCTTTGCGGCCTGGCGGCGGCCTGGCGGCGCCCTGGCGGCGCCCTAGGCGGGCCTGGTCAGCGACCCGATCGGCCAGCTCAGCTCGAAGCGGCAGCCCAGGCCAGGCTGGCTGCTGGCGCGCAGCTTGCCCTCCAGCCCTTGGACGGCAGCTGCCCGCGCGACGAACAGACCCAGGCCGCTACGCCCCTGGCCGAACTGTGTGGACTCGTAGGGGTCAAAGATGCGCGGCAGAAAGTCCGGTGCGATGCCACGGCCCTGGTCGGTCACGCTGAGACTTACCGTCTCGCCGAGGCGCTGCGCCTGCACCAGCACCTGGCCGCTGCTGCCCGGCGGATAAGCGTGGCGTTCGACGTTCTGGAACAGCTGGCGCAGGATTTCACACAGCGCTTCCTGGTGCACCGGCACCCGCAGATCGGCGTCGACCTGCAGTTGCAAGGCGCTGCGCGGATCGACGCTGCGCGCCCAGGTGCTGCGAATCAGCTCGTCGAGTTGCGCCTGCGCCCACAGCTCATGGCGGGGCTGGCTGTCCAGCTGGCGATAGGTGGCGATCAGTTCCAGGGCCCGTTCCAGATTGTTGCGCGCCAGTTCGGCGCCGTTCTCACACTGGCCCAGACCCTGGACGAACTCGCGGCGGGAGATCGAGCCCTGCTTGATCTGTGAGCCCAGCTGGCGGCTGAGATCGGCCACGGTGCTGACGGCCGTCAGTGTGACGCCCAGTGGCGTGTTGAGTTCATGTGACATGCCGGCCAGGAGATGGCCCAGGGTGGCCAGCTTGCTGGCCTCGATCAGCTCGGTCTGCAGTTCGTGCTGCACGGCCAAGGCGCGTTCCAAGGCCTGGTTGCGCGCTTCCAGCACAGCCGCATGCTGGGCATTGCGCAATTGCTCGGCGCGGGCATGCTCAAGCTCGACGCGCTGCAGCCGGCTGGCCAACTCCTTGCGGTCCACCTCATGCGCCTCTTCGAGCTCCAGGGCATGGGCTTGCTCCAATGTCGCGATGGCGTCTGCGGCCTGTCCCAATCTCAGCTGCCAAGGCACCAGCTGGCGCAGGCGCCGTGACTTGTCGCGCCAACTGCTGCTATCGCTGTGGGCGATGACACGCTTCATCATCGCCACGGCGCGCGCGTGGTCCTGCCTCAGGGCCGCGCAGACAGCGTCGACCGCCCACAACTCCTTTTCCAGCCACAGGGGGCGTTGGCTTGGCCGTTCGGCGAAGGCTTGGGCCTCAGCCAGCGCTTGCTCGGCCAGCGCGAGTTCGCCACGCTCGGCATATTCCTCGGCGATGCCGGTACAGGCGTTGCTGGCTGCCCACCAGCGCCTTTGCTTGGCAGCTTCGTCGGCGTTCTTCCTGAAGGCCTGCAGCATTGCATCACTGTTGCCCAGGCTGCGCTGAGCGGCCGCAATCAGCGAGTACATGCTGATCCAGGCGCCGTGCGGCTCGGCCTGGCGATGCAGGGCAATGGCCTCGTGGTACAGCTCGATGGCGCGGCGGTATTCACGCTGCGCGAACAAGGACTGCGCGAAGGCGCGCCGCTGGTGGGCCTGCGCCAAGGGGGCTGCCTTGTGCTGCGTCAGTTCGGTCAATCGGGCCAGGCAGTGCAAGGCCTCGCCATGACGCTGGAACAGCCAATGCATGCGGCATTGAAGGCCCAGCAGCGCGGCCTGCGCAATTTGCTCATCTGCCGCCACCGGCCAGGAAAGCGCCAACTCGAGTAAGCGGGTCACCGCATCAAATCGGCGCTCTTGCAGCAGCAACTCGCACAGCAACAGGACCAGATCCAGGCTGCATGCATCGGCCTCGGCACCCTGGGACTGTTCTGTCAGATCGAGCTCGTGCGCTTGCCAGGCGAGTGGCAACCAAAGCTGCAACTCATCTGGCGCCTCAAGATAGGCCTGTCGCAGTGCTGCCAGCCAGCCGCCGCGCCGCTCGCGCTCCGGCGGCAAAGGCGGGAGCGCAGCAAAGCCGGAAGCAGCAGCGGCCATGGCGGACTCCTCGCGCGGACGGCGAGCCGCAGTCCATCAGGCTGCGGCTGGCACGTTCCACTGCGTGGGTGAACTCCCTATCCCCGCTTTTTAACAGAGCTGGGCGCATCTGCAGCCTGCGATTGACCTTTGCTTCGGACGCAGGCCTTGCAGCTTGGGGCCTGAAGCCCAGCCTCATTACCCCTTGCTGTGGCTTTGGGCCCGTCGACGGCGGCTGGCTACACTGCGCGCCTTGCTCGCTTCCAACGATCACCATGACCAGCCTTTGTCACCTACCGCGCGTCAGGCGCACGTTCACGGCGGCGGCAGCCACGCTGCTGGTCCTCTTGTGTATTCAGCCCGCGCAGGCCGCGACGGCAGCATCGACCACGCAGCGCACGCGAGCCTTTATCGCCGACGCCGAGGCCCGCCTGGAAAAGCTGGGCATCCAGGCGCAGCGCGCGCAGTGGGTGGCCGATACCTTCATCACCGATGACACCGAGTTGATCACCGCCCAGGCCGGCGAGCAGTTGGCCAAGGTAGCGGGCGAGCTGGCGCTGGCGGCGCGGCGCCTGAGCAGCAAGGGCCTGAGCCCGGCCGAGGCCCGCAAGCTGGAGGCCTTGCGCCACAGCGCCTACCTGGCCAGCGATGCCGAGCGCGAGCGCCTCGCGCTGCTGCAGGCCAAGCTCAATGGCGCCTATGGCAAGGCCAAGTACTGCCCGCCGGCGAAGGCCGGCCAAACGGTCGAATGCCAGGACCTGGCCGCGCTGGAAAAGATACTGGCCGAGAGCCGCGATCCGGCCCAGCTGCTGGACGCCTGGGCCGGCTGGCACAGCCAGTCGCGGGCCTACAAGGCCGATTACGCCGAGTACATCGCGTTGGCCAACAAGGCCGCGCGGACGATGGGCTTTGCCGACAACGGCGCCTTCTGGCGCTCCGGCTACGACATGCCCGAGGCGGCCTTCGCGGCCGATATGGAGCGCGTCTGGCAGCAGGTGCGGCCGCTCTACGACTCGCTGCATCTGTACGCCCGCTACAAGCTGCGTCAGGCCTATGGCCACGAGGTGGTGCCGGCCAGCGGCCCCATCCCCGCCCATCTGTTCGGCAATATGTGGAGCCAGAGCTGGGAGAACCTTTATCCGCTGCTCAAGCCCAGCACGCCTGGCGGCGACTATGAGCTGAGCCGCGTGCTGGCCGAACGCAAGCCCAGCCCCGAGCAGATGGTGCGCATTGGTGAAGGCTTCTACACCTCGCTGGGGCTGGAGGCGCTGCCGGCCAGCTTCTGGACCCGCTCGGTGTTCAGCAAGACCACGGACCACGAAATGGTCTGCCATGCCTCGGCCTGGGACATCGATACCCAGGAGGATGTGCGCATCAAGATGTGCATCCGTCCGAATGACGAGGACTTCAACACCATCCACCACGAGCTGGGCCACGTCTATTACGACCTGGCCTATCGCAAGCAGCCCAAGCTGTTCCGCGAAGGGGCCAACGACGGCTTTCATGAGGCGATCGGCGATACCGTGGCGCTGTCGATCACGCCGGCCTATCTGCAGCAGCTGGGCCTGATGCGGCCCGAGGACGACAGCGGCGACGACACCGGCGCGCTGCTGATGCAGGCGCTGCGCAAGGTGTCCTTCCTGCCCTTTGCCTACCTGGTCGACAACTGGCGCTGGCAGGTCTATGCCGGCAAGGTGGCGCCGAACGACTACGACCGCGTCTGGTGGCAGCTGCGTGAGCAGGTGCAGGGTGTGCGCCGGCCGCTGCCGGCTGAGGCAGGGGGCTTCGATGCCGGGGCCAAGTACCACGTGGCCAGCGACACCTCGTATGCCCGCTACTTCCTGGCCCATATCCTGCAATTCCAGTTCCACCGTGCGCTGTGCCGCGAGGCCGGCCAGACCGGGCCGCTGCACCGCTGCTCGATCTACGGCAGCAAGGCCGCCGGCGCCAAGTTCCAGGCCATGCTTTCGCTGGGCGCCAGCAAGCCCTGGTCCGATGCCTTGCAGCAACTCAGCGGCGAGCGCCGGCTCGATGCCTCGGCGCTGACCGAATACTTCGCACCACTGCAGGCCTGGCTGGCGGCGCAGAACAAGTTGCTGGGTGCGGCCGACCCGGCGGTGCTGCCCTGAGCAGGGGCAGGCGCAGCGGCAAAAAACGAAGGCTCAAGCGCCAAAACTGGCCGGCCCTCGCACCGCCGTGCGATCTCAGAACCAAAAGCGGACCTTTGCGCAAGTGCTGTTATCGCCGACACAAGCTTGTCGGGGGCGACGCCGATAATCCGGCGTACTTAAAGATACAAAGTCACCCGGGGTGGGACCGGCTTGCCGGCCCCCGAGGTGACTAGGCCTGTTAACACTACGTCTGTCTGATGCGTTGCCACACAAATCGCCGTGAACGAGGCGCCCAATGCTTCAATGAGCGAAGCCGGGGCCAATCCCCCGGCGAGGCTTTGCAACGACGAGCACGGCGATTTGTGTGGCAACCCTTCGGGAAAGGGGCTCCAAGTGCCCCACTCGGTGTTGAACGCCTTGCCCAGGCGGCCAGCCTGGGCAGCGTCGTCCGCCTGGATTGGGGCCCTTGGAGCCCCTTTCGCACAGACAGACGTCGTGTTAACAGGCCCTAGCCAGGTCCACCCGATGCAGCTTGCCGGTTTTACCCTCAAGGACACCATCTACTCTGTCGGTGAGACGGTGGTGGCCTCGGCCGTGTCGGCCGAAGGCCAGCGCGTGGTCCTCAAATACCTGCAAAGTGCGCAGCCAGCACCGGAACAGCTGGCGCGGTGGCGCCACGAGTACCAGCTGCTCAGTGCCATCGACTCGCCATGGATCATCAAGGCCGAGGCGCTGCTGCCGGTTGAACACAGCCTGGTGCTGGTGCTGGAGGATTTTGCCGCCACCAATCTCGCTGAGCTGATTGCGCGGCAGGCGCTGGATCTGTCTGACCGCCTGGGCCTGGCGCTGCAGCTGTGCCGGGCGCTCAGCGCCGTGCATCAGCACCATCTGATCCACGGCGATATCGCGCCCAAGAACGTGCTGGTGGATCTGGCCACGTTGCGGCTGAAGCTGTGCGACTTTGGCCTGGCCAGCCGGTTGGAGCATGCCCAGCAACGCGGCGATGATGTGCTCTTGCGCGGTACCCTGGAATACATGGCGCCGGAGCAGACCGGGCGCACCAATCTGGAGGTCGACTACCGCAGCGATTTCTATTCGCTGGGCGTCACGCTCTACGAGCTGTTCAGTGGCCGCAAGCCCTTTCAATCCAGCGACCCGATGACCCTGCTGCATGCGCAGCTGGCCGTCACGCCGATGCCGCTGCACCAGCTCGACCCCGGCATTCCGGAGCCGCTGTCGGCCATCGTTCAAAAGCTGCTCGACAAGCACCCTGACCAGCGCTACCAAAGCAGCTTCGGTCTGCAGCATGATCTTGAGCGCTGCGCGATGAGCTGGCTGCATGGCCAGCAGATCGAGCCCTTCGAGCTGGCGCAGGCCGACACGCCGGAGCGCTTTTGCGTCGCCCAGCGCCTCTATGGCCGCGATGCGGAGCTGGCCACGATGCTGGCGGCGTTCGAGCGCGCCAGCAGCGGGCAGGCCGAGCTGCTCTTCGTCAGCGGCTATTCGGGCATCGGCAAGACGGCCCTGGTCAGCGAGCTGCACCGGCCGGTGGTGGCGCGGCGCGGCTATTTCCTGCGCGGCAAATGCGACCAGTACAGCCGCAACCAGCCCTATGCCGCGCTGATCCAGGCCTTCCAGCAGCTGATGCAGCAGCTGGCCATCGAGGGCGAGGAACGCCGCCACTACTGGCGCAGCGAGCTGCAGGAGGCGCTCGGTGAACAGGCCGGCGCGGTGGCGGCCATCATCCCCAATCTCAGCCTCCTGATTGGCGCGCCACCGCCGCTGCCGGCGCTGCCGGCGGCCGAGACCGAGAAGCGCTTTCACATCGCCTTTGCGCAGTTTGTTCGCGCGCTGGCACGGCGCAGCCATCCGCTGCTGCTTTTTCTTGACGACCTGCAATGGGCAGACGCGCCGACGCTGCGCCTGCTGGAGCATCTGCTGAGCGCCGAGGGCGAGCGCAGCGTGCTGATCATCGGCGCCTACCGCGACAACGAAGTGGATGAACAGCATCCGCTGGCGATCAGCCGCGCCGCGCTGGCACGGCGCCGCGTCGAGCATCTGCAACTCGGCCATCTGGCACCGCTGGATGTGGCCGCGATGGTGGCCGACACCTTGCGCTGCAAGCTCGGCGCGATCGAGGCATTGGTCGAACTGTGCCTCGAGAAGACGCGCGGCAACCCCTTCTTCCTCGGCCAGTTCCTGCGCAGCCTGCATGAGCAGGGCGACATCCACTATGTGCGTGGCGAGGGCGTCTGGCGCTGGAATATCGAGCAGATCCGCCGCCGCGGCATGACGGACAACGTCGTCACGCTGATGCTGGACAAGCTGCGCGCGCTGGCCGAGCCGACCCAGGCCCTGCTGGCCCGCGCCGCGCTGCTGGGCGACAGCTTTGATCTGCGCGAGCTGATGGCGATTGCCGGCGCCGATGCCCAGGTGACGGCCGCCTTGCTCTGGCCGGCGCTGCAGCTGGGGCTGGTGCTGCCCTTGAACGAGGACTACAAGTTCGAGGACAGCCCGGAGCTGCTGCAGTCAGCTCGCTATCGCTTCCTCCACGACCGTGTGCAGCAGGCCGCACATGAGCTGACCCCGGCGGCCGAACTGCCGTCGCTGCAGCTGCAATGCGGACGTGCGCTGCTGGCGGCGAGTTCTGCGGACGAGCTGGAGCAGCGCCTCTTCATCATCCTCGAATGCCTGAACCAGGCCAGCGCGCTGATGGCCGACCCGGCCGAGCGCCAGCAGTTGCTGGCGCTGAATTTGCGTGGCGGCGTTCGCGCCAAGGCGGCATCGGCGTTTGCGGCGGCGGTGGCGCTGCTGCGCCAGGCCCTTGCGCTGCTGGGCGAGCGCGCCTGGCAGCAGCAGCCCGAACAGACGCTGGCCGTCTACCGCGAGCTGGCCGAGGCCGAATACCTGGCCGGCAATTTCGACGCTGCCGAGGCGATCTATCCAGGTGCCATCGCCGCCTGCGGCCATGCGCTGGCCAAGGTTCAGCTGGCGCTGGTACAGGCCGACCAGTACCACATCCAGGGCCGCTTTGGCGATGCCCATCCGGTGCTGCTGCAGGCGCTGCAATGGCTGGAGCGGCCGCTGCCCGACGACGAAGCGGCGGCCGGTGCCTTGTTCCAGCAGGAATTCGGCGAGACCGAGGCCTTGCTGGCCCAGCGCAGCGTGAGCGAATTGCTGCAGGCTGCCGAGATGAATGCGCCCGAGCGTCTGCTGGAAATGCGGCTCTATTACGCGCTGACGCACAGCAGCTACCAGACCGGTCGTTTCGCCGCCTTTGTGCTGGTGGCCTGCCGCATGGTGCACACGACCTTGCTGCATGGTCAGGGCGATTTGAGCAGCATCGGTTATGTGGCCTATATGACGGCGATGTCGGTGATGAAGCGGCCCTATCCGGACTGCTACCGCATGGGCAAGCTGGCGCTGAGCCTGGCCGAGCAGCGCGACAACCCCTACTTCCGGCTCACCGTCTACCAGTACTTTCCGGCCTTCTACCAGCACTGGTGCGAAGCGCTGCCCGATAGCTTTCCCTATCTGCAGCGCGGCATGGAACTGGGGCAGCTGGGCATCAATCCGCTGTCGGCCGGCTACGCGACCCTGTTGCTGGCGGTCAATCGATTTGTTCACGGCGCCGAGTTGGAGGCCTTGGAGATCGATAGCGAGCTGGGCCTGCGCTTCCTGCAGCAAAGCCGCCAGCCGCATACCGAAGCCATGCTGCGCTACGGCGTGTTGCAGCCCTTGCGGGCCCTGCGCGGTCGCACCACGGGCGCGCTGTCCTTCGACAGTGAGGATTGCTCCAGCAGCGCCTTCTTCAATGGCGACTACCGCAGCCCCTCGATTCCGCTGGCGCTGTACAGCACGGCGATGCTGCGCCATGCCTATCTGTTCGACAGCGCTTCGCTGTGGCAGCAATGCGCGCCCAATCTGGCGCTGATTGGGCAATGCCTGCCGGACGGGCCGTCGGTCGTTGAGGCCAATTTCTATGTGGCGCTGGGCCGGCTGCGCGAGGGCTTTGTCGAGCCCGCCGAGCGGGCCGAGGCGGTGGCGCAGGCCGCGCAGCAGCTGGCGCTGTTTGCGCAGTGGGCCGAAGGCTGCGAGAGCAATTTCCTGCACAAGCAGCTGCTGATTGCCGCCGAGCTGGCCCGTGTGCGTGGCGAGGAGCGGGCCGCCATGGACTTGTTTGCCCAGGCGATCGACGCGGCGGCGGCCAGCGGTTTTGTTGCCTGCGAGGCACTGGCCAATGAGCGCTATGCCGAGTTCTGGTTGGCCCAGCAGCAAAAACAGCTGGCCAGCAACTTCATTCGCGAGGCGCATTACCACTACCGCCGCTGGGGTGCCTGGCAGAAGTGCCGCCAGCTGGAGCAGCGCTGGCCGCAGATCGCCTTCAAGCTGTCCGAGCAAAGGCCGCTGGGCAGCGGGCGCACCACCACGCTGCGCAGCAGCTCGGAAGGCACGGGCCAGCTTGATCTGCATTCGCTGCTCAAGGCCAATCAGCTGCTGGCCAAGGAACTGCAGCTGGAATCGCTGCTGCAGCAGATGCTGGGCGTGCTGCTGGAGAGCGCCGGCGCCGAGCAGGGCGCCATCGTGCTCGATGAGGACGACCAGCTGATCGTCGAGGCGCTGGGCGGTTTGCACAGCGGCCAAGGCATCAGCTGCCAGCGCATCAGCCTGCCACTGCGCGAACTGGCCGGTGAGCCGCACGCCTTGCTGCCCAGTGCGCTGATCGAGTTCGTCAAGCTGACCCGCAGCACCCTCATCCTCAACAACCCGGCCAGCGATGAGCGCTTTGCACGCAATCACTATCTGCGTGAGCGCCGGCCCAAGTCGGTGATCTGCCTGCCAGTCCTGAACCAGGGCAAGCTGGTCGCGCTGGTTTACCTGGAAAACAATCTGCTTGAGAACGCCTTCACCGCGCGGCATCAGCAGACGCTGGAACTGCTCAGCGCACAGGCGGCCATTTCGCTGGTCAATGCGCGGCTGTACGAAAACCTGGAAGCCAAGGTGCAGCAGCGCACCGAAGAGCTGCGCCAGATGAGCATGAAGGATGGCCTGACCGGCATCGCCAATCGCCGCGCCTTTGACGAGCGGCTCAGCATCGAATGGCGGCGCGGCCTGCGCCAGGGCCTGCCGCTGTCGCTGCTGATGATAGACATCGACCACTTCAAGCAATTCAACGACCACTACGGCCATCTCGAAGGCGACCGTTGCATCAAGCTGGTGGCCCAAGCCCTGGCGGCTGAGGCGGCGCGTGCCGGTGATCTGGTGGCGCGTTACGGCGGGGAAGAATTCGCCGTGCTGCTGCCTGACAGCGACGCGGAAGCCGCTGCGCGTATGGCCCAGGCCTGCATCGATGCCTTGAATCGGCTGGCCCTGCCGCATGAGCGTTCGCCGGCTGCGCCGCTGGTGAGCATCAGCGTGGGCCACAGCACCGTGCAGGTGGCGCCTGATAGCACGCCAGAGCAGCTGGTGGCCGAGGCCGACCAGGCGCTCTACCGTGCCAAGCGGGCGGGGCGCAACCAGGCCGTGGCCTTCGACGCACTGCGGCGCTGAGGCTGAAGCTGGCGCTGAAGCGGACGCCCGGCGCGCCCGCCTTCACGCTGGCTCAAATGCTGATGCTGTTCGGGATCTGCGTCGGCTGCAGGAAGGGATAGGGCAGGGCCCGTGAGCGGTTGCGCTTGCGGATCTCGATCTCGGCCAGCGCCAGCCGGTCCTGGAAGTCGGCCACCAGCGGCTGCACGCGCGGATCGGTGAAATAGGGCGTGCGCGGGTTGTCCTCGTAGTAGCCAAAGCTGTCGTATTGCACGCCGGAGAGCAGGTACTCAAAGGAGAAGGTGTACAGCGACACATCCAGCGGCGGGTACCAGCGCATGCAGTCGGCCGGGCTGTGCAGCTCGGTGCTGCGCTCGGGCGGCGGCGCATAGATGGTGCCCGCCACGCTGGGCATATAAGACATCAGCGGGTACTGCGCATAGTTGACCGAGGCATGCTGCGGGCCGGCGATGAAGATGATCTGGGCCACGATGTCGATCAGATAGTCCAGGCTGTCAATGCACAGCGGCTGGCGCTCGTCGCCGGTGATGGCCAGGCCTTCCATCCCCTTGAAGCCGGCGTAGCGCGGTGCCACCATTTCGCGAATCCAGCCTTGCAGCTCGCTGTCCTCACGCACGGCGGCATCGTTGGCGTAATAGCAGCGCAGATAGCCGGCCACGAAATCCTTGATCGCCGGCCAGAGCAGCATGGCGTCGTCGCGATAGGGGAAGTCGGGCAGCTGGTCGACCCCGCGCAGCTTGAACACCCGCTCCGGGCTGTTGGCATCCCAGCGCCAGGCCTGGTGGGCCTGGGCCAGCAGTTCCAGCGTCGACTCGATGGCCGGGCCGACATTGGTGGCGACCACGCCGCCGGGAATGATCAGGCTGTGGATGGCCGAGTCGTTGATATTGATCGTGAAGCGGAAATGCGGGATCAGGAGCTTCAGGATCGGGTGCTGGGTGGACAGCTGGCGATGCGCGGCCACGGCGATCGGCTCGATGATCAGATGGCAGTCGCCCAGATGGGCAATCGCTTCGTGCTGGATGGCGCAGACCACGTTGACAAAGTACTTGGCCACCCGCCACTTCAGGCCATTGGCGTCATTGGCCTGGGCGCAGTCGTTGGGCGTGAAGATCGGGGCCGTCTCGGCATCGTGGCGCTGGGCCAGCTGGATGGCGATGGGCTGCAGCACGCCTTTCTCGGCGGGCGGGAAGCCGGCCGGCGGTGTCGGGTTCCAGTAGAACAGCACAATCGGCGCGGCCAGATAGCGTTGCTGCCCGTGCAGCTGGTTGGCCTTGGCGCCGTCCATCAGCGCGTAGTCACACACATACAGGCGGTGCAGCCGCGCGGCCTTGGAAAGCGTGATGTCGCGGTCGCCGCTGACGCTCTGCAGGATGGCATCGTTGATCGGGAACTTCTGCTGCAGCTCGGCCAGCACCACGGTCTGCTCGCCCGGCTGATCACTGCGTTCCAGCACGATGCCGCGCAGATTGGTGGTGTTGAAGCCGCCGGTCTGCAGCTTGCCGAAGAACCAGTCCTGCTCGCAAGGCTTTTCGCCGTTGGCGGGCATCCAGGGCTGTTGTGCCAGCGTCAGCATCAGCGGCTTGGGCAGGCTGTCGAACAGCATCTCGTAGTCGTCCAGCGACTGCGGCAGCAGGTAGTTGCGGCCCTGCTCGGTGCTGAGCATGTCGAACAGTGTGGACTTCAGGAAGGCAGTCGGGCCGTTCTTGATGAACTCGTCAAACACCTGCGCCAGGCCGGTGGCCATCTTGGCAACATCCTTGGGAATGTTGATCACATTCTTCATCGCCTCAGGCAGCGCGGCCAGCGCCTTGAAGAAGGCATCCAGATCTTGCTGATCGCGCAGCGGGTGCAAGAGGCTGAATTCATTGACCAGCTTGGCATAGCTGTCGCGCACCTGTTCCAGCGCGGCGGTGGGCAGGTCTTGCTCCAGCTCGCGCTCCAGCAGCTTGACGACCACACGCTTGAAATTCTCGGCCAGCGGGATGAAGACCTGCACCACCTTGGCCTCGTAGCCAATGCTGAATTCCTCGCCCTTGGGCAGATCGGCCGACAGTGGCACCCCTTCCAGATAACTCTGCATGTAGTTGTAACTGGTGCGGGCCAGCGAGAGCTGGAAGGCGCGGGCTTCGCGCACGGCCTCGCTGTCATGCTGGGGCAGGCTGGGCAGTTCCGGGTTCTGGCGGGTGGCGGCGTAGCTTTGCATCGATGGGGTCCTGTTGTTGTGGGATGGGGCGCGTACTGCCTGCGCGAGCCCAGCAAAGCATATCGGCTGGACGGCGTACGAGCTGAAGCTCAAGGCTGCTGAGTGGCTGTGGCCAAGCTCCTTAGAATCAAGGCCCTTTCTTCTATGACGTCCTGATGAAGGCGTTGGGTTCTTGCAATGAGTGTTGCTGCTGCTGAAGCGTCTGCCGTGGTCATCGTCGGAGCTGGCCTGGCCGGTTTGACGGTGGCCCTGCATCTGGCCGACCAGGTGCCCGTGATCGTGCTGGCCAAGCGCGATCTGACCGAGGCGGCCACGGCCTGGGCGCAGGGCGGCATCGTTGGCGTGCTGGGCCGCGATGACAGCATCGAGAGCCATGTGCGTGACACCCAGGATGCCGGCGCCGGCCTGGTCGACGAGGCCACCGCACGTTTCATCGCCGAGCGCAGCGCCCGCGCGGTGGAATGGCTGGTCGAGCAGGGCGTGCCTTTCACGCCCGACGACGACGGCCCGCTGGGCCTGCACCTGACCCGCGAGGGCGGCCATGCGGTGCGCCGCATTGCCCACGCGGCCGATGCCACCGGCAAGGCCATTCACGACCAGCTGCTCGCCGCGGCCCGCGCGCACCCGAACATCCAGCTGCGCGAACGCTGGATGGCGCTGGACCTGATCACCTCACGTCATGTGCAGCGAGACGAGGAACCACGTTGTTATGGCATCTACGCGCTGGACATCGACAGCCGCCGCGTCGAGGCCCTCCCAGCCCGCGCGGTGGTGATGGCCACCGGCGGCGCCGGCAAGGTCTACCGCTACACGACCAATCCGGACACCTCGACCGGCGATGGCATCGCGATGGCCTGGCGCGCCGGCTGCCGGGTCGCGAACATGGAATTCATCCAGTTCCACCCGACCTGCCTCTATCACCCGCAGGAGCGCAGCTTTTTGATCACCGAGGCGCTGCGCGGCGAGGGCGGGCATCTCAAACTGCCGGACGGCACGCGTTTCATGGCGGCGCACGATGATCGCCTCGAACTCGCGCCGCGCGACATCGTGGCCCGCGCGATCGACTTCGAGATGAAGAAGCATGGCCTGGATCATGTCTGGCTCGACGCCACCCATCTCGGCGAGGCCTTCCTGAAGGAACACTTCCCGACCATCCATGCCCGCTGCCTGGCGCTGGGCATCGACATCGCGCGCCAGCCCATCCCGGTGGTGCCGGCGGTGCACTTCACCTGCGGCGGCGTCGTCACCGATCTGCTCGGCCGCAGCGATATGCCGGGGCTGTACGCCGTGGGCGAGACGGCCTACACCGGCCTGCATGGCGCCAACCGGCTGGCCAGCAACTCGCTGCTGGAATGCGTGGTGCTGGGCCAGACCTGCGCCGAGGACATCCTTGCGCATCCCGAGCTGGCGGCAGCGCCGCTGCCGGCCTGGGACGAAAGCCAGGTCGAGGATGCCGACGAGCAGGTCGTCATCGCCCACAACTGGGACGAGCTGCGCCTCCTGATGTGGAACTACGTTGGCATCGTGCGCACCACCAAGCGGCTGGAGCGGGCGCTGCACCGGATCGCGCTCTTGCGCAGCGAAATTGACGACTACTACGCCAATTTCCGCGTCAACCGCGATCTGCTGGAGCTGCGCAATCTGGTCGACTGCGCCGAGCTGATCGTGCGCTCAGCGCTGCTGCGCCATGAAAGCCGCGGCCTGCATTTCAGCCGCGACTATCCGCGCACCTTGCCGGTCAGCTTCCCGACCGTGCTGATCGCTGAGCGCGGGCTGCGCAAGCACTGAAGGGCAGCGTGGCCGAGGCCCTCAGGGGCCGCCGGTCTCTTTGCGGACGATGGCCAGCAGGCTGCCGTCTGCCTGCATGTCGGCAAGTGTCGACTCGATCCGTGCCGCCTGGGCCAGCAGCGCTGACTTCTTGCTGATCATGAAGAAGATCGGCGCCGCGCTGAAATCCAGGGGGTGCTCGCGGAACGGTGGCAACTCCGGGTGCTGCTGGGCGGCGTCGCGAAACACCAGGCGATCCTCGATTACCAGCTCAACATGCTTGCGCTGCAGCATGCCCAGCAACGCCTCGGTGCTGTTGGCCTGTACCGCTGCGCATTGCAGTTGTGCCTTGACCCAGCCATTGCCGCGCACGGCAGCGAGCTTGTGCTTGCACAGCTCGGGCGCGAGCGCGCCGCTGAAGCCAGGCATCGCCACCGCATCGGGGTGGGCAAAAGCGACGATTTGCGAAATGACCACGGCCTTGCCCAGTGGCTGGGCGTACTGCTGGCGC
This sequence comes from Roseateles aquae, assembly GCF_032337115.1. Taxonomy (NCBI): domain Bacteria; kingdom Pseudomonadati; phylum Pseudomonadota; class Betaproteobacteria; order Burkholderiales; family Sphaerotilaceae; genus Roseateles; species Roseateles aquae. The sequence continues at coordinate 653,186 of NZ_JAVXZY010000002.1, read as the reverse complement.
TCGGTCGTGACGGTGGCGAAAAAGCCGTCTGCCTCACCGTTGGCCACCTCGGACTGTGCGCGTGCCCAGGGGCGGATGCGATGCTCAACCGGCAAACCCAGGCGCTTGAACAGCTCGCTGGCGATCGCTGGTTCCAGCCCGGCGGCTCGGCCCTGGTCCAGCCAGCTGTAGGGGCGGTAGTCAGCGTAGTTCAATCGAACGGTCTGGCCCTGCGCCCTGGCAAGCAGGGCACAGCACAGCAGGCCAAGACACAGAATCCTGGTGCGCACGCCAGGGGCCGCCACTTCAGCGTCGTCGCGTCAGCGCTGCTTGGCGCGCAATGCCGTGCGAGCCTGGACGAAGTTGAAGGCGTAGCCCACGGCTTCGGCAATCGCCGCGTCGGTTTCCAGCCGCTCCGGCTCGGTCAGGTAGAAGGCGTAGTCCACCGCATGGCGGATGTAGCGCGGCGGCAGGCGGTTCAGCGCCACGCAGGCCACATCGCACATCAGATCGGCATCGGCCGCAATGGCCGGGTACTGCGGGGCAGCAGCCGTCACCGCAGCGAAGACCTCGCGTTCGTGATGGTTGTACAACGATGTGAAGTCTGCGGACATGATCAAGCCTCGTGGTGGTTGTGCCGGTCAACGATTGGCCGACACGATAGCCGCTTTATAGCGCTGGGAGCAGGCGAAAAGAAAGCCCCGCTCGCGCTAATTCGAGCGGGGCTTGATCAGGGTTTGCCTGAGGGCTGGAAAGCGGGGCTCAGGCGGCACCGATGCCGGGTACCAGGCCGGCCGCCTGGCGCTGCTTCAGCGCTGCGGTGAAGTCCAGCATCCGCTCAATGCAGGCCAGCGCCTTGACGCGCACCGGCTCGTCAACGCCGATCTCGCCGACACCGCGCTCCAGGCAGTCGACCACGCCCTGCAGGCCGTTCATCGCCATCCAGGGGCAGTGGGCGCAGCTCTTGCACGTGGCGCTGTTGCCGGCGGTGGGTGCCTCGATCAGCGTCTTGCCCGGCGCCAGCTGGCGCATCCGGTGCAGGATGCCGTTGTCGGTGGCCACGATGTATTCCTGCGCCGTGCCCTCGACCACCGCCTTGATCAGCGCCGAGGTCGAGCCCACCACATGGGCCTGCGCCACCACGCTGGCCGGCGATTCCGGGTGCACGAGGATCTGTGCGCCCGGATGCTGCTCCCGCAGCAGGTCCAGCTCCAGGCCCTTGAACTCGTCGTGGACGATGCAGGCGCCGTTCCACATCAGCATGTCGGCGCCGGTCTGTTCCTGGATGTAGCGGCCCAGATGGCGGTCGGGGGCCCAGAGGATCTTCTTGCCCTCGGCCTTCAGCGCCGAGACGATCTCCAGCGCGCAGGAGCTGGTCACCATCCAGTCGGCTCGGGCCTTCACCGCGGCGCTGGTATTGGCATAGACGACCACGGTGCGGTCCGGATGGGCGTCGCAGAAGGCGGTGAAGTCCTCTGCCGGGCAGCCCAGGTCCAGCGAGCAGGTGGCGTCCAGATCGGGCATCAGCACGCGCTTCTCGGGGCTCAGGATCTTGGCCGATTCGCCCATGAAACGCACGCCGGCAACGATCAGCGTCTGCGCCGCATGGTCACGGCCGAAGCGGGCCATTTCCAGCGAGTCGGACACGATGCCGCCGGTCTCCAGCGCCAGGTCCTGCAGATCACCGTCCACGTAGTAATGCGCCACCAGCACGGCGCCGCGCGCCTTCAAGAGCTCGGCGGCGCGGCGCTTCAGCGCCTCACGCTCGGGCTTGTTCAGCGGCGCGGGCACCTTGGCCCAGGCATGGGCGGTGCAGGTCTGGCCATCGGCCGCCTGGCGGGTGTAATCAAACAGCTGTTGTTCCATGGCGGAATTCTAGGTGGCGGGGCGATGCCGGTTCGGGGGCAGGGCATTTGGATGGCGGTTTTGCCCAGCGGGTCTCGCTGATCCGGCTTTGCCGGTCAGCCAAGACCGCTCCTTGAGGGGGGCTGATCAGGCGCGTTCAAAGAAGCGGCTCGGCGGCATGCCCACGGCGCGGGTGACCATGGCCGAGAAGGCGCTGGCGCTGGCATAGCCCAGCTCGGCGGCGATCAGGTTCATCGGCTGCTTGCGGGCGGCCAGGGCCAGCGCCTGGTTGAGCAAGAGCTGCTGGCGCCACTGGCTGTAGCTGGTGCCCAGCTCCTCGCGGAACAGCCGCGACAGTGTTCTGGCGCTGGCGCCCACCTCGCCGGCCCAGCCGTCCAGATCGGCATGGCGCTGCGGCGCCGCCAGCATCGCCTCGCAGAGCTTGCGCAGGCGCTTGTCGCGCGGCAGGTCCAGGCCCAGGCGCAGGCCGCGGGCGCGGCGCAGCTCGTCGATGATCAGCGCGGCCAGATGCTGCTCGCGCACCGCGTCCAGGCCTTGCGGCGCGAGCAGCGCCTGCTCCAGATCGGCGGCGATCTGTTGCACCAGCTCGCGCAGCAGCGGCGACACCTCCAGCACCCGGCAGCCGTCCCAGGGGTCAGGTCTTGCCTCGCCGGCTTCGGCTTGTGCAGTTCGCAGCGCCTGCGCTGCTGTCTCGTGCAGGTACAGCGTGCGCAGCTCGGCGCGTTCGATCGCCGTCACCGCGTGAACGGTGCCGGGTGGAATCCAGACGGCGCGCGAGGGCGGCACGATGTAGCTGTAGTCGCTGTGCGGCCCGGCGGCCGATACCCGCACCGCGCCGGCCAGCGAAAACACCAGCTGGCCCCAGTCGTGCTGATGCGGCTGGATGTCCATCTGGTGCTCCATCAGGCGCGACTTGCCGCGCACCGGGCGCTCGGCCGAGGGCGCGTAGCGGGCCGGATCGGCCGGCGGGAAGGTCTGGCGGCGGGCTGAAGCGGGCATGGCGTGATTTCGAAAGAATCTGGCGAACTATCGTAACCGCGCCGGCGTCACTGTTCCTACAGTGGGCGCATGAATACCGCCACCTTGCAGTCCCCCGCCGGCAGCGATGCCGCCAGCAGCGCCCGGCGCGATGCCGCGACCATCAGCCTGATCGGCCTGGCCCACGGCACCTCGCACTTCTTCCACATGCTGCTGCCGCCGCTGTTCCCGGCCTTCATTCGCGACTTCGGGCTCAGCTACTCGCAGCTGGGGCTTTTGGTCACCACCTTCTTTGTCATCTCCGGCATCGGCCAGGCGCTGGCCGGCTTTCTGGTCGACCGCCGCGGCGCCCGGCCGGTGCTGTTTGCGGCGCTGAGCTGCTTTGTGCTGGCCTCGATTGCAGCCGGCCTGGCCGGTGGCTTTGGCGGCCTGCTGCTCGCCGCGGCGCTGGCCGGCCTCGGCAATTCGCCCTTCCATCCGGTGGACTTCACCATCCTGAACAAGCGCGTCAGCGCTCCGCGCTTGGGCCACGCCTTCTCGGTGCATGGCATCAGCGGCAATCTGGGCTGGGCCTTGGCGCCGGTGTTCAGCATCGGCATCGCCGAGGCCAGCGGCAACTGGCGCCTGGCCTATCTGGGCACCGCGCTGCTGGCGCTGGCGTTGATCGCGCTGCTGTTCGTCAAACGCCAGGCCATAGACGACCGCCAGGGCGCCTGGGCCCATGAAAAAGCCGGCGCGGCGGCCGTGCCCGAGGCTCATCCGCTGGCTTTTTTGCGCCTGCCCTCGGTGTGGCTGTGCTTCTCGTTCTTCTTCTTCAGCACGGCCGCGCTGTCGGCGATCCAGAGTTTTGCCAGCCCGGCCCTGGCGCAGATGTATGGACTGCCGATCAAGGCCACGGCCTTTGTCGTCACCGGCTACATGCTCTGCGGCGCGGCGGGCATGCTGCTGGGCGGCTTCTGGGTGGCCCGCTCGGCCGCGCTGGAGCGCAATATCGCCTGGGCGATGAGTGTGGCGGCGCTGCTGCTGCTGTTGACGGCCAGCGGCTGGCTGCCGCCGCTGCTGGCGGCCGCGGTGGCCGCCTTGGCCGGCTTTGGCACCGGCCTGGCCGGCCCCTCGCGCGACATGCTCATCAAGCGCGCCGCGCCGCCGGGGGCCACCGGCCGCGTCTATGGCACGGTCTACTCGGGACTGGATGTCGGCTTCGCCATGGCCGCCCCGGTGTTCGGCGCCTTGCTCGACCACGGCCTGCACAGCGCCGTGTTCTATGGCGCAGCGCTGGCCCTGCTGATGGGCATTGGGGCCGCGGGCCTGGTGGGCCTGGTGCGGCGGCGTTGAAGGTAGGTTGATACAACGGCGGCCAACCCCGGGAATGCCCCAATCGCCGCCTTGCCACAGCGCAACGGCCTTCGCTGAAGCGGCGGCTACAGTTGCCGCATGACGAATATCCCTGCGCCCCAGCCGTCCAGTGACGGCGTCTCCCGATTGGCCGGCCATGTGCTGGTCGAGGCCCTGATCGCCCAAGGCGTGGACACCGTGTTCGGTGTGCCCGGCGAGAGCTATCTGGCCGTGCTTGATGGCTTTCATGAGCATGCCGACAAGATCCGCTTCATCGCCTGCCGGCAGGAGGGCGGGGCGGCCTTCATGGCCGAGGCGCAGGGCAAGCTGAGTGGCCGGCCCGGCATCTGTTTCGTGACGCGCGGGCCCGGCGCCACCAACGCCAGCATCGGCCTGCACACCGCCTTTCAGGACTCGACGCCGATGATTCTCTTCATCGGCCAGGTGGCCAGCGATCAGCGCGACCGCGAGGCCTTCCAGGAGGTCGACTACCGGCAGATGTTCGGCCCCGGCACGCTGGGCATGGCCAAGTGGGTGGGCGAGGTGCAGGATGCCGACCGGCTGCCCGAGTATGTGGCGCGGGCCTTCCATACCGCGCTGCAGGGCCGGCCTGGCCCGGTGGTGCTGGTGCTGCCCGAGGACATGCTGACCCGTGCCACCCGCGCGCCGGCGCTGCCGCAGGTGCGTGTGGCCGAAGCGGCGCCCAGCCCCGCCGCCCTGGCCGAGTTGCGCGAGCGCCTGGCCGCCGCCAAGCGCCCCTTCGTGATCGCCGGTGGCGGCGGCTGGACGGCCGAGAGCACGGCCGCGCTGCAGCAGTTCGCCGAGGCCTGGCACTTGCCCGTGGGCTGCGCCTTCCGCTTCCAGGACCTGTTCGACAACCGCCACCCGCTCTATGCCGGCGATGTCGGCATCGGCATCAATCCCAAACTGGCGCAGCGCGTCAAGGATGCCGACCTGATCCTGGCCATCGGCCCCCGCCTGGGTGAGATGACCACCGGCGGCTACACGCTGCTGCAGGCACCACGGCCGCATCAGGACCTGATCCATATCCACGCCGGCGCCGAAGAGCTGGGCCGTGTCTACAGCGCCGAGCTGATGATCAACGCCAGCATGCGCTGCGCCGCGCCGGCGCTGGTCACGCTCGCACCGCCGGCCGTCTGCGCCTGGCAGGACTGGACCCGCGACGCGCACGCCGACTACGAGGCCAACCTGGTCGCTCAAGCGGTGGCGCCGCTGGACATGGCCGAGGTCGTCAAGTGCCTGTCCAGTGCCTTGCCCGCGGGCAGCATCTTCACCAATGGTGCCGGCAACTACAGCGGCTGGCTGCATCGCTTCCACCGCTACACCGGCCTGCATCAGCAAGGCCGCACGCAGCTGGCGCCGACCAGCGGTGCGATGGGCTATGGCCTGCCGGCGGCGGTCGCCGCCGCGCTGTTGCAGCAGCGCTGGACGGTCAACATCGCCGGTGATGGCGACTTCCTGATGAACGGCCAGGAGCTGGCCACGGCGACCGGCTATGGCGCCCAGCGCCTGATCTGTGTGGTGGTGGACAACGGCACCTACGGCACGATACGCATGCACCAGGAGCGCGAGTATCCGGGCCGCGTGTCCGGCAGTGATCTGTTCAACCCCGATTTCGCGGCGCTGGCCCTGGCCTATGGCTGGCGTTCGGCGCGGGTCACGCGCACCGAGGACTTCGCGGCGGCACTGGAACAGGCGCTCGCGCATCCCGAGCAGCCGACGCTGCTGCATTTGAAGCTCGATGCCGATGTCTCGACCAGCCGCAGCACGCTCAGCGCCATCCGCGCGGCGGCCGAACAGCGCCTGGCAGGCGGCGCTTGAGTGGCCCCATGTGGCTGACGCTGGAGCCGGGCGGGCGGCTTCAGGTCAGCGATGCCGCCGGCCTGAGCGAAGCGCTGGCGGGCTGGTCGGGCCGCGAGCCCGGTAGCTTCGTCGTGCTGGAAGCGCCGTCGGGCCGGGTGCTGCAGGCCGCCGGCGATACGCGCAGCGGCTTCGCGCTGGAGTGTCTGGAGACCGATGAGTCGGTGCTGCGCAGCCAGCGCGACGACATCAGCCGCGCCGAACTGCTGCGCCGCCTGCACGCCTTCCTGGCCTGCGGCGGTGCGAATGGGGCGAATGCACCCTGGCGGCAGGGGCGGCGATGGCAGGGCGGTGACGCGGAGCGTCCTGAAGAGCCCAGGCCGCCCGGCTGGTTCTACTGGCTGCGTGCCTTGCTCCTGCTGATGCTGCTGCCTGCGCTGTTCGCGGCAGCGGGCTACTGGGGCGACCTGGAGGGCGAGCGCTACCGCAGCCAGGCGCGGGAGCTGGAGCTGGTGGTGCTGGCACGCGCCGAGGTCGACAAGGGCAGCAAGTCTTACGTCCGCCTGAGCTTGAGCCATACCGACAGCGCCGGCCGCGAGACCCGCCTGGGCTTTGCCGCAGGCCGCAAAAGCTCGTTGCGGCATGCGCAGGTTGGCGAGCGCATCAGGCTCTGGCAGCGGCAGGACGGTAGCGGCGAGCTGCGCGAATCGCCGCCGAACGGCAATCTGGAGTTCACCATGGCGGCCATGTTCGCGGTCGGGCTGCTGGTGTTCTGGGGGCGTGGCGTGCGCCAGGGCCTGCGGTTGCGTGAGCAGCCCTCGCGCTGGAGCCGCTGGGCGGCGCGGCGGGCCTCATCGTGAGGCATGGCGTCTGGCCTTGCGGCGACAATGGGGCATGGATGCAATTGATTTCGAACTGCGCGGCGAATACATCGAGCTGGACAAGCTGCTGAAGGCCACCGGCCTGGCCGAATCGGGCGGGCACGCCCGGATGATGATCACCGAGGGCCTGGTGCGGGTCGACGGCGAGCCCGAGAGCCGCAAGACGGCCAAGATGCGCGCCGGCCAGCGTGTTGAAGCGCAGGGCACAGTGATCACGCTGCGCCCGGCCCCCTGAAGCCAAAGAGTCCGAGCGATGGAGTTCTCGACCTGCGATCTCTGTGATGCCCACAAGAGCGACGCCAGCGGTGCCTTGCGGGTGATGCCCGGCGGGCTCTACCGCAGCTATGGCGGCGTCGCCAAGTTCGCCGGAACCATCAGCACGGTGCGCTGCCTGGACGACAACACCGCTGTCAAGGCTGCCGTCGAGAGCCCCGGGCAGGGGCGGGTGCTGGTGGTCGATGGCGGGGCCTCGATGCAGCGGGCCCTGCTCGGTGGGCAGCTCGCCCGCGCGGCGGCAGCCAACGGCTGGGCGGGGCTGCTGATCCACGGCTGTGTTCGCGATCTGGCCGAGTTGCGTGCCGCGCCTCTCGGCATCCTTGCGCTGGCTCATGTGCCGATGCCGACCGACCGCAAGGGCCAGGGCATCACCGATGTGGCGCTGCAGCTGCATGGCCTGCCGATACGCCCGGGCGAATGGCTGTATGCCGACGACGATGGCGTGTTGATCAGCGCCACGGCCCAGCACAGCGGCTGATGACCGACAGCGGCGCTTGCAGATGAACCCGTTCCTAGCGGAATAGGCCTAAGCTGCGGGCAGGGCAAAGGAGGCAGGGCTTGGAGACTGATACCGCAAGCGAGGTCCGTGGCGAACAGCGCTGCGAGGATTTGTTGCAGCGCGCGCAGGAGGCCTGGCAGGCGCAGCGTGCCGCGGCCGCGGCCAAGCTGGCCTTGCGGGCAGAGGCCTGCTGTGATCGCCGCGCTGAAGTGCGGCCCTGCGCCGCCGCGGCGGCCCAGCTGGCGGCCCAGGCCCACTGGGCCTGCGGCGAACATGCGCTGAGCCACGGCGCGGCGCTGCGCGCGGCAGCGTTGTTTGAAGCCTTGCAGCGGCCCGGTGATCAGGTCGCCATGCTGGCCCATGCGGCGCTGGCCGCCTGCTCGGCAGGCCTGCCCAGCGATGCACTGCCATTGGCCAGCGAGGCGCTGGCGCTGGCCACCGCGGCGGGCTTGTTCGAGGGCATGGTGTCGGCACTGAATGCCCTGGCCCATGTGCAGGCCAATCTGGGCGCCTTTGCCGAAGCCGAGCTCTTGCATTTGCAGGCCTTGTCGCGCGCCCGTGAGGCGGGTGACGGGCAGTTGCTGGTGCGCTGCTACGCGAATGCCTTGATGGACGGCGTGCTGGCCTGCGAGGAACTGCGCCACCAGGGCCAGCCCCAGCTGCTGGAGGCGCGGGCCCAGCGGCTGCTGGTGCTGGCGGCGCAGGCGCGCCGACACCTGAACGAACCGTTCATGAGCGAGGTTCAGCGCGCCATCCTGCATCTGAACCTGGGCCATGCCTTGATGAGCGCCGGCCGTCTCGGCGAGGCCGAGCAGCTGCTGGGCACCAGCCTGCAGCTGCTGCAGGCGCCGGCACTGGTGCTGCCGCGCCAATCGGCGCTGCATGCGATGGCCGAGCTGGCGCTGCGCCAGGGGGCGCTGGAACTGGCCGGCCAGCGCCTGCATGAGCTGCTGGCGCACGAGGAATTGCTCGGCGCCAACGCGCTGCTGCGCGAGCAGGTGCTGCGCAGTGCCTTGCAATGGAGCTCGGCCAGCGGCGACGAGGCCTTGCAGCACAAGTACGCGGCTCAGCTGCAGCGGGTGCAGGATGATCAGCGCCGTGTGCGCGAGCAGGCCGCCGCCGATATTCGCGCCGCCAGTGCAGCGGTACAGCTGGCGCTGCGGCACTGAAGCAGGCGCCAGCAGCTTGTCGGGGGCTTCGTCAGTGCTCCGGCGCGGCAATCACCCGGGGTAGCCGCACGCTGAACTCGGTGCCTTCGCCGGGCTGGCTCTGCACGCTGATCTGGCCGCGTAGGATGCCGCTGACCAGGTTGTGCACGATGGTCATGCCCAGGCCGGTGCCGCCATGCTGGCGGCGCGTGGTGAAGAAGGGGTCGAAGATGCGCTGCAGCGTGGCTTCGTCCATGCCCTTGCCGTGGTCGCGCACGCGCAGCTCGACCGTGTCGGCATCCAGCAGCCGCCCCTCCACCTCGATGACACCGGCGCCGGCCTCCAGGCCGTGCAGTGCGGCGTTCTCGACCAGATTGGTCAGCACCTGGCCCAGCGGGCCGGGATAGCCTTCCATCTCGATCTCATCGGCGGCGCTGCAACGCAGCTCGGCGCGGGTCTTGTTCAGGGTCGGGCTGACCAGGGTGGCGATTTCCTTCAACACCGTGGCCAGCTCGAAAGGCCGGTGCTGCTCGGAGGTTTGGTCCACCGCCACCTGCTTGAAGGAGCGCACCAGGGTGGCGGCACGGTAGAGATTGCGCTCGACGATATTGGCGCCTTCGCTGAGGTGTTCCAGCGCGCTGCTGGCCTGGCTGCGCGTCAGTTTGCCGGCCTGAAGGTTCTCGCTGAACTGCGCGGCGCCTTCCTTGACCGTGGTGGCGGCCATCAGCGCATTGCCGATCGGCGTGTTCAGCTCATGGGCCACATTGGCCACCAGCGAGCCCAGTGCGGCCAGCTTGCCGGAGTGGATCAGCTCATCCTGCGTCTCCTTCAGCTGGGCCAGCGTTTGCTCCAGGCTCTGCGTGCGCAGGCTGACCTTTTCTTCCAGCCCGGCATTGAGCTGCTGCAGCGCCAGCTCGCGCTCCTTGACGGCCTTGGCCATCGCGTCAAGATGCTCGATCAGCCGGTCGAACTCCTCGATGCCCTGAACCTTGGGCGGCAGCACGCGGCCGGCGGCCAGCTCGTCGGCATGATCGGCCAGCCGACTGGCAATGGCCGCCAGGCGACGGCCAAAGCCCAGGGCCACCGCCATCAGCACGCTGACCATCAAGAGGCCAATGACGATGGCGCCGATGACCACCTGGCGCACGGGCCGCAGCAAGGCCTCGCGCGGCTGCAGGATCAGCAGCCGCCAACCCAGGCCGCGGGCCTGCAGCACCGAGCTGCTGACGGCCAGCCAGTCGCGCTCGTCCATGCGCAGCGGCTTGAGCCCTGTCTCTTGCTCCAGTTCTTGCAGCTGCTGAACGCTCAGTTGCACCGAGCGCTGAGCGGCCAGTGCGTCGCGATGGGCGATCACGCGACCCTGAGCATCGATGATCATTGCGCTGAAGCCCGATTCGCCGGCGGCCTGGCCCAGCTCGCGCGACAGCACGGCCAGGCTCAGCTCACCGATCATCAGGCCGCTGGTGCCAGCATCGTGGACGGCGGCGACCGTCAGGCGCTCGCCAACGGTGGACAAATACGGTTCCGAAAAACCACCGCCCGCCCGGCTGCGCATCGCAAACACGGGGCTGCGCGACAGGTCCATGCCGATCTGTTGCTGACGCTGTGCTTCAGCGGCTTCCTTGCTGCTCATCGCGCGGACGATGCCGTCGCTGTTGAGCAGATAGCTGGACACAATGGCCGGCGACTGCGCGCTGACCATGTTCAGCACCGCCTGCTCCAACTGCGCATCGCCGCTGCGGCCGCTGGCCAGCAGTTGCGCGGCGCTTTGCACGCTGCTGTCGGCCTGCGCCACCTGGGCGATCAGCCGCTTGGCGATCGATTCGGCGGCCGTCTGCATGGCCACGCCGGCCTGGCGCTCCAGCTCGGGCGCAAGCAGCAGCCAGACGGCCAGCAGGCCCAGCAGCAGCTGCAGGCTGGTGAGCACCAGCACGCGGCGCAGCAGCAGCTGGTTCAGCCGTTCAGTGGGGCGGGGGCGCAGCAGCGACATGTCAAACGGGCGAATCTCAGCGGGGCCAATCGACAGGGGCAAACTGGCCATTCCTGACCACGGTGAAATGCACCGGCCGCTGGGTGTCGCCAAAGCCGTCAATTGCGAACTCGCCCTGCAGGCCCTGGTGCTTGCGATTGATCAGTGCCGTCTTGATGCTGGCGCGGCTGACGTCGGCGCGCGCGGCGGCGATCAGCAGCCCGGCCGCATCGGCACCCAGCAGACCCGGGTAGCCGGCCGGCTGGCGAAAGCGCTCCTGATACTGGCGGTTGAATTCGACAAAGGCGGGGCGCTGGTCGAAGAAGTCGATGTACTGCTCGAAGTAGACGCCTTCGCCGGCGCGGCCGGCCAGTTCCAGCGCCCTGCCGGTCGAGGCCCAGCCGGAGCTGGCGATGGCCTGCTCGGGCCGGAGCTGGCGCAGCTTCTGGATCAGCACCGCGGTGTCCACGCCGCTGCAGGCCAGCGCGATGACATCAGGCTCGCCTTCCAGCAGTCGAACCGCAAGCGCGCCGTGGTCTGGCGACTTGGTGGAGTTGAATTCGAGCTTGGCGACGATCTGAACGCCGGCCTGGCTCGCCGTGCCGCAGAAGGCCCCCGTCCAGCTCTGCACATAGTCGGCATTGGCCAGATCGGCCAGCGTGGCGACGCGGCGCATGCCCAGGTGCCGGGTGTAGGTCTGGGCCGAGGCGGCTCCGTAGGCTGCAGCATCGTTGCAGACGCGCACCATCGCATCGTCCTTGGCGGTCAGCGCGGCGGTGGTGGCCGTTGGCGAGACCAAGGTCAGGCCCAGCTCGGCAGCAGCCGGTGCGGCGATCACCCCCATCGAACTGGTCGCCGTGCCGACGACGGCCAGCACATCGAGCGCCGCCAGCTCGCGCAGGCCCTTGAGCAACTGCTCCTTGTCCTGCGCATCGTCGCGTTCGACCAGCTCGATGCTGCGTCCCCGGGCGCCGCCCTGGCGGTTGGCCTCCTCGACGGCCCATAGCGCGCCATTGCGCTCGGCAATGCCCAGGTCGGCAAACTTGCCCGACAGGCCGCCAATGAAGCCGATGCGCAGCGGGCCACGTGGCGCGCAGCCGAGGCCCAGACTGGCGCTGGCCATTGCACCGCCGAGGCGCAGTATCGAGCGTCGCTGCATCTTGTCTCCTGGTCACTGGCATGATTGATCGCGGCTCTGCCGGCCGCATCCGCACAGGATAGCCGGCTCGGGCGCTGGAAATCAGTGGAACAGCGTCAAAAGTCGGTCCAGCCCACCGTCATTGATGGCCACCATGGCCTGCTCGCGCACCCGTGGCTTGGCGTGATAGGCCACCGACAGACCGGCCGCGCCCATCATCGGCAGGTCGTTGGCGCCGTCGCCGACGGCGATGCACTGCGAGGGCTGGGCGCCGATCTCGGCCGCGCATTGCAGCAGCATGCGGCGCTTTTCCTCGCCATCGCAAATCTCGCCCCAGGCCTGCATCACCAGGCCGCCGGTGAGCGCGCCGTCGACGATCTCGAGTTCATTGCTGCGCACCCAGTCCATGCCCAGTTCGGCCGCCGGCAGGCCGATTGAGCGACAAAGTCGTCGCACAGTCGGACTGGCGTGCCAAAGGAGCTGCGAGCGTCACGACAGGGGCGGGTGTCGGCGCTTGCAAAGCGAATGCATGACCTCGTTACACTGCGCCAGACACGTTAGGGGGTGGCGATGCTAATTCGTCTTGTGAGCGCTCTGCTCATTGGGGTGCTCGCGCAATTGCTAGCTGGCAATTCGGCACGTGCAGGCGGCATTGAATGCAATGAGAAGCACCCAGAATCAGTAGATTCATTTCTTCGCGATGCCAGGCTTGGCTTGATAGACCTCCGCACACGAATGACGGATCGGTTCACGGACTACCTTTGGGAGTGTCCCAATGGCGTTAAGCGCGGAAGCGAATGCGTTGCGGACCTCGACGGTGTTTCATCGTCGGGACGTACTGGGGAAAGAATGCTAAGCCGCCTGGATGACATCAAGCCGTTGCTCATGGCACCGTTGGCTGGGTACACCGTCGCGGTGCGCGAGGGCGAGTCGTCAGGTGCGAGAGTGGCTGTATACAACCCGAACGACGAGTGGCTCGGGGACTTCGTGTTTGAGTACCGGGCTGGATGCCTGATGTTTGTTGGGCTTGCCAGCCATCATGAAGATGTCGCGCGAGTCAAGACCTCGGAGTTGCCAATGCCAATTTGGAATCGTGGCGAACGACCGAATGGCCCGGCAGCCGATTGGCGGAGCTACCGTCTTTGGTGCAATCCCCGCTTGGTTGATGTCGCATACGGCGAAGATTGCGCAATTGGTGAGCAGACACTCGCTTGGTTCGACTTGCATTTGGAACTGTTCGGTCGACGGATCTGCGGTACGTGGGAACAAGACGAATACATCAGAGGCTGGGGCTTTGTAATAGGAGAGGTGCTCAGTGATGGCGGCATTTTGCTGAGCTACAGTGACGCGGTTTACCGAAGAGGTGTGCCGCTCGTCGACAGCTTGCCCAAGGATCTGGACTTCGGACCTTCAGCCGTGTTGCGCTTGAATGGTTATTCGCTAGGCGATTACCAGTTTGTGCGACGTAATAAATCCACCAGGCGTTCGTGGCAGGGTGATGCAATAAACCGGGAGTTCTTGCGCAGATGTCTTGACGGCGGTTCCGCAGCGCCTGCCTTGCAACGTTGAGTATGCGGCAGCGAAATACGGGGGGGCAGGCGCCCGACCCTCGGGGCTGAAGCAGGCGAACTGCATGCGTTTCGAACTATGAGCCATCGCCGCGGCCGTGCAATTGCCCTTAGCGGGGAGTATCGATCAGCCCGCTGCTGCTGAGGTAGCGCCCGCCGCCCAGATGGTGCAGCGTGCGGCGCGATTCGTCTGCCTGCGGGATCCAGCGCCCGTCGGCGAAGGCCCAGTCCTCGGCCCAGGCGGCCACGACTTCGGCAAGAAAGAGGTCGTAGACCTGCTCGTTGTGCGGCTCGGCGTAGGCGCGGCATTCGAGCCAGGCGAGGCAGCCGTCGATCAGAGGCGCATCGACGAGCGACGCTGGCGTGCTTTGCAGCCCATGCTGCGCGAGCTTGTCGAGATCCCGGCCGCTGTTGTGGCCCACCGCCGTGACCATCGCCGCCTGTGCCACACAGGGCACGGCCAGCACGAAGCTGCGGCTGGCTGCAATCAGTTCACGCGTCAGTGTCTGCTTGTCGATCACCACCGCGACCTTGGGCGGCACGAAGTCCAGCGTCATATTCCAGGCCGCGGCCATCACATTGCGGCGGCCAGCGTGCTGACTGGTGACGAGCACCGTCGGCCCGTGGTTGAGGATGCGGCTGGCCTTGTCCAGCGGCACGGCGACTCTCATTGCAGCACCGTGAGCAGTTGATCCAGCCCGCCCGCGTTGATCGCCACCATGGCCTGTTCGCACACCTTGGGCTTGGCTTGATAGGCCACCGAGAGCCCGGCAGCGCCCATCATCGGCAGGTCGTTCGCGCCATCGCCGATGGCCATGCACTGGGCTGGCGTGGCGCCGATCTCGGCTGCGCATTGCAGCAGCATGCGGCGCTTTTCTTCGCCATCGCAGATCTCGCCCCAGGCCTGCATCACCAGGCCGCCGGTGAGGACGCCGTCGCGGATCTCCAGCTCATTGCTGCGCACCCAGTCTATGCCCAGTTCAGCCGCGACATAACGCGTGAAGAACGTGAAGCCGCCCGAGACCAGCACCAGCTTCAGGCCTGCCGCCTTCAGCGCCGCGCAAAGCTCGCGGGCGCCCGGGTTGAACTGCAGCCGTTCACGCAAGACCTGCTCCAGCGCGGCCACCGGCACACCTTTGAGCAAGGCCATGCGGCGGCGCAGGCTGTCCTTGAAATCGCTGATCTCGCCGCGCATGGCCGCCTCGGTGATGGCAGCCACCTCGGCCTTCCGGCCCGCGGCGGCGGCGATCTCATCGATGCACTCGATCGTGATCAGCGTCGAGTCCATGTCGAAGGCGGCGAGCCGGAAGTCGGCCAGGCGCAGCGGCGGGGTGAAGCCCCGGATCGTCAGCGGCGGGAGGGTCAGGTCTTGCATATCAGTCTTGCCTTATCGGGGCGCCGAGCAGTCGCAGCACCTCGCGGATGGCCTGCGCGCGGTCCTTGGGATCGCTGAGCTGTTTGTCGATGCGCAGCTTGTCGTTGCCGACCAGCTTGATGGTCTTGTTCTTCTGCACCAGTTCGATCACGCGCATCGCGTCGATCGGCGGGTTGGGGCGGAAGTTGATGTTCATCACCGTCGGTGCGGCGTCGATCTTGGCCACGCCGTAGGGCTTGGCCAGCACGCGCAGGCGGTGCGTGTCGAACAGGGTCTGGCCTTGGGCCGGCAGCTTGCCGAAGCGGTCGGTGATTTCTTCCAGCATGGCGTCGATCTGCTCGGCCTTCTCGGCGGTGGCCAGGCGCTTGTACAGCGACAGGCGCACATGGACATCACCGCAATAGGCGTCGGGCAAGAGCGCCGGCGCATGCAGATTGATCTCGGTGGTGGCGCCCAGCGGCGAGAGCAGATCGGGCTCGCGGCCGGCCTTCAGCGAGCGCACGGCCTCGCTGAGCATGTCGTTGTAGAGCTGGAAGCCGACTTCCATCATGTTGCCGCTCTGGTTCTCGCCCAGCACTTCGCCGGCGCCGCGGATCTCCAGATCGTGCATGGCCAGATAGAAGCCCGAGCCCAGCTCTTCCATGGCCTGGATGGCCTCTAGGCGTTGGGCGGCCTGCTTGGTCAGGCCCTCGATGTCCGGCACCATCAGATAGGCATAGGCCTGGTGGTGCGAACGGCCGACGCGACCGCGCAGCTGGTGCAGCTGGGCCAGGCCGAATTTGTCGGCCCGGCTGATGACGATGGTGTTGGCGCTGGGGACGTCGATGCCGGTCTCGATGATGGTCGAGCACAGCAGCACATTGTGTTTGCCGCCGACGAACTCGCGCATCACCCGCTCCAGCTCGCGCTCGGGCATCTGGCCATGGGCAACGATGATGCGCGCCTCGGGAATCAGCTCCTCCAGCTTCTGCCGGCGGTTCTCAATCGTCTCGACCTCGTTGTGCAGGAAGTAGACCTGGCCGCCGCGCTTCAACTCGCGCAGCACCGCCTCGCGGATGGTGCCGCTGCTCTCGGCGCGGACAAAGGTCTTGATCGCCAGGCGGCGCTGCGGCGCGGTGGCGATCACGCTGAGGTCACGCAGGCCCTCCAGCGCCATACCCAGCGTGCGCGGGATCGGCGTGGCGGTCAGCGTCAGCACGTCGACCTCGGCGCGCATCGCCTTCATCGCCTCCTTGTGGCGCACGCCAAAGCGGTGTTCCTCATCGATCACCAAGAGCCCCAGGCGCGCGAACTTCACATCCGAAGAAAGCAGCTTGTGTGTGCCAATGACGATGTCGATGGTGCCGTCGGCCAGGCCTTCCATGGCCGCCTTGATCTCCTTGCTGGAGCGGAAGCGGCTCATCTCGGCGACCTTGACCGGCCACTTGCCGAAGCGGTCGGCGATGTTCTGGTAGTGCTGCTCGGCCAGCAGCGTGGTCGGCGCCAGCACGGCCACCTGCTTGCCGCCCATCACCGCGACAAAGGCGGCGCGCAGCGCCACCTCGGTCTTGCCAAAGCCGACATCGCCGCAGACCAGGCGGTCCATTGGCTTTGGCGAGATCATGTCCTGGATCACCGCATGGATGGCGGCCCGCTGGTCCGGCGTTTCCTCGAAGCCGAAGCTGGCGGCAAAGGCCTCGTAGTCATGGCCCGAGTAGCGGAAGGCATGGCCCTCGCGGGCGGCGCGGCGGGCATAGAGATTGAGCAGCTCGGCGGCCGTGTCGCGCACCTGCTCGGCGGCGCGGCGCTTGGCTTTTTCCCATTGGCCCGAGCCGAGCTTGTGCAGCGGCGCTTCCTCTGCTGACACGCCGGTGTAGCGGCTGATCAGATGAAGCTGGGCCACCGGCACATAGAGCGTGGCCTTGTCCGCATACTCCAGATGCAGGAACTCGGACGCACCGTCGCCGATATCGATATTGATCAGGCCCTGGTAGCGGCCGATGCCGTGATTGCTGTGCACGACCGGATCGCCGACCTTGAGCTCGGACAGGTCCTTGATCAGCGCGTTGACGTCCGACACCTGCTCCTGCTTGCGCCGCCGCCGCGTGGTCGGCGTGGTGGCGAAGAGTTCGGTCTCGGTGAACAGCTGGATGACCGTGCCCCCACGTCCGCCTGCGGCGTCCTGGCCTTCCTCCGGCTCATGCCAGAAGAAGCCCGCCGCCAGCGGCGCCGCCGTGATGGCGAACCTTTCGTCCGATGCCTGGAACTCGGCAAGACCTGACACCGAGGGCGGGTCGATCTTGTTGTCGCGCAGCAGTTCCAGCAGGCTCTCGCGGCGGCCCTCGCTCTCGGCCAGCAGCAGCACGCGATGTGGCGTGCTCTTCAGATGCGCGGCCAGTCTTGCCAAGGGCTCCTGCGCGCCGCGTTCGACGCTCACATCGGGCAGCGGCCGTGCATAGTCGACCGCCTCGTTGCCACGCAGTGCCAGCACCGCGTGGGCATGGGTCAGGGTGAAGAACTCTTCAACCTTGAGGTAGATCTCTTCCGGCGGCAGGATGGGCCGCTCGGGGTCGTGCTGCAGGAAGCGATGGCGCTCGCGGGTGTCGGTCCAGAAGCGGCCGAGCGCCTCGTCGATCTCGCCGTGCAGGGCCAGCGCGCATTGCTCGCCGAGGTAGTCGAAGATGGTCGCCGTCTGCTCGAAGAAGATCGGCAGGAAGTATTCGATGCCGCCGGTGGCGATGCCTTGCGCCATGTCCTTGTAGATGCGGGCCTTGCTCGGGTCGCCATCCATCTTCTCGCGCCAGCGGGCACGGAAGGCCTGGCGCGCCGCCTCGTCCATCGGGAACTCGCGGCCGGGCAGCAGGCGCACCTCGGGCACTGGGTAGAGGCTGCGCTGGCTGTCGGGATCAAAGGTGCGGATCGAATCGACCTCGTCACCGAACAGATCGACGCGGTAAGGCACCAGCGAGCCCATGGGGAAGAGATCGATCAGCCCGCCGCGCACCGCGTACTCGCCGGGCGAGACGACCTGGCTGACATGGCTGTAGCCGCCCAGCGTCAGCTGCGATTTCAGGCTGGCTTCATCCAGCCGCTGCTTGAGCTTGAAGTTGAAGGTGGTGGCGGCCAGAAAGGCCGGCGGGGCCAAGCGCGTGAGCGCCGTGGTGGCCGGCAGCAGCACCACATCGGCCTCGCGCTGATCGGCCGGCAGGCCGCGCGACTGCAGCAGCCGCCACAGCGTGGCCAGGCGCTCGGAGATCAGGTCCTGGTGCGGGCTGAAGCTGTCGTAGGGCAGGGTTTCCCAATCGGGGAAGACGGCCACGCGCAGCTCCGGCGCGAAGAACTTCAACTCGTCTTCCAGTCGCTGGGTGTCGCCCGGCTCGGCGGTGATGATGGCGGTCAGCCGTCCGGCGGCCATCTGCTGGCGGGCAAAGCGGGCCAGGATCAGCGCATCGGCCGAACCGATGGGGCGGGGCTGGTTGAATTTCTTGCCGGGAACGATCAAAGGGAGCTGCATGGCGCACAAATGAGAACAGCCCCGGACGCGGGGCCGGCTTGATTGTAGGGACAGGGCGGCGGCTCTGCCCGCGTCACAGCGCATCAGCCGCTTCGTCGGCAACGATTGCAGTCCAGGCGCGCTGCGCTTCGCTTCATCGACTGCAGCTTGGTGCCGGAGACGTCGCTGCCTAGTATCGATGCCATGTCCTTGATCAGGAGTGCATGATGAACATGAGCAAAACCCTGGCCCTGTCTTTTGGAACGGCACTGCTGGTGCTCGCCACGCAGGCGCAGGCCGCTGACACCTTCAAGGCCGGCATCGACTTCCAGACGCAGGCCAGCATCGATGAAATCGGTCTGCCGCTGTATCCCGGTGCGCAGCCTCGCAAGGACAGTGGTGACGACAAATCAGCGGTCAGCATGGGCGTTTGGGGCGGAAGCTTTGGCGTCAAGCTGCAGGCGGCCAAATTCAGCAGCAGCGACTCGGCCGAGGCCGTGGCGCGCTTCTATCGCGATGCCTTGGCCCGCTACGGCAAGGTGCTGGACTGCAGCGCGGGTGCGCCGCGTGAGGCCGAAGCTGGCAAGGACAGCGATCAGCTGCGCTGCGACGACAGCAAGCCCGCCAAGGGCACGCTGAGCTTCAAGGCCGGCAAGAAGAAGGACTTCCGCGCTGTGTCTATTGAGCCCGGCAGCGGCAAGGGCGTTGAATTCCAGCTGGTGCACTTCGAGGGCAAGGGCTTCTGAGCCCGTCACCTTTCGCTGAGTGCAAAGAAAAACGGCACTGCCCTTGAAGGCAGTGCCGTCTTGTTTGAACCAGCGCTTGCGAGCAAGCGCTAGAGACAGATGATTACCAACCGATTTCCTGCAGCAGGCGGAAGGTCAGGTCGTAAGGCGGGATGACGTTGTGCGTCAGATCGCCGCTGATGGCCGGTTCCATCAACAGATTGCGAGTGGCCGTGGTGTCGAAGTGCGACACCGAGGAACCGCTGGCGAAGGTGGCCGGCGCGTACATCATCATCCGACCTTGAGCATCAGCACCAGAGTAGCGGGTGCCAACGATACCCAGCGTCGCGACGACGCCCGAGGACGTGCGGCTGCGCTTGGCCAGTGCAGTCAACAGCTTGACGCCAGTGGCCTGCTCGATGCGCACCGAGGGGATGGTGATCGTCGGGTCGGTGCCGCTCATGCCTGCCGGTGCGCCGGGGGCGTTGTCGGCAATCAGCACGCCGATGGCGCCGGCGTTCTGAGCGTTCTTCACCTTGATGGCGAAGCCGCAGGTGCCACGACTGACCAGGGCGATATTGTTCTTCACCGCCAGGGCGCTGTTGCCAGTCAAGGCATTGCAGGCCAGGTCCAAGGTGCCGGTCGAGGTCACCACCGGCATGATTTGACCCACCAGCGGCGTGGTCGACAGCGCTGGACCGAAAGAGGCCTCGCCAACGGCGTAGTTGCCGGCGGAGGCACCGCTGGCCGCACCGCTGACGATCAAGCCCGGATTGCCCTGACGCAGCACGTTCGGAATCTCGTTGTTGACGATCGGACCGTTCCAGACCAGCTTGTCGACGCTCAGCGCCGATGCCGCACGCTGCGACGCCGTCGATTGCGCCCAGGTCAGGCCGGTGCTGGCGTCGGTCAGGTAGTGGTCCCAGGCCGCAGGGTAGCCGTTGACGCCGTCGGACAGGAATGCGCCGGTCGAACCGTTGGTGAAGGTCTGGAAGCCGATGCCGTGGCCCATTTCATGGAGCAGCGTCACGACGAAGTCGATGTCCGTGCCGTGATTGCCGTCCAGGCCCAGGTACCACCGGGTGCCGTCCAGGCAGCCGGTGTTGCCCAGATTGACGTTGAAACGGGCGTTGATCTGTGCCGCGTTTGCAGTACCCAGATAGCTGCCGGACAGCTTGTTCGCCAGCGCATAGGAGTACCAAGTGCCGCTCTTGGGGGCGTTGGCGAAATCACGGAACACCGAGGTGGCGCCGGCACTGCCCAGCGTGGCACTGGACGCCGTGCAGGTCAGTGCGGTGAACTGCGCGTTGATGACAATGGGCTGCGAGCTGGTCAGCGTGGCGCCCCAGATGTTCGCAGCATGCGTGAACGCGATCAGGCGTTGCTGGCCCAGCGTGGTGCCGGAGTTGCCACCGATGGGGGCAGCGGGCGTCGCGTCGTTGAAACCAACGCCAGCGGCATTGATATTGTTGATGACGATGGTGGCAGCAGCCTGGGCCTGGCCGACGAAGGCGGCGGCAGCCAGTGCAGCGGCGCTGAGCAGGGCGTACTTATTTGTCGTCATGGCGATGCTCCTTTGCTGCCTTGGCGGCCTTGGCCGGTTTTTGCTTGCCCGACACGAGGGCGTCAGCGGCTTCGGCGCCGGTCACGCAATGCGTATCCAGCGAGCCATCGGTGTTGCGGGTCACGACGGAAAAACTCAGCGAGCTTTCGTCCAGTTCCTGCTCAACGCTGCCATCGGCGTGCTTGATGGCCTTGGGTGCGACCTTGCCGGTCAGCAGGCCACGCGGCTCCTTGATGGCCTTGCCGGCCAGTGCATCGAGGCGGGCGGATTCTTCAGCGGTGGCAGCGCGCAGCTTGCCGGTTTCAGCGTCCTTGGTGACGCGCATGCCGGAGCCGGCGGCGTGCGCCGGGCTGCACAGCATGGCCGCAGCGGCGAGCGCGGCGGCCAGTGTCAAAGTCTTTTTCATGGCGAGATCCTTGTTCAATGGAATGCCAAATGAGAAATCGATGCAGGACTCGTGGTCCTGCGATCAGTCTTGCTTGCGGCGGCGCAGCAGTGCCAGGCCGGCAACGCCCAGGCCCATCAGCGCGATGCTGCTGGGTTCCGGCACGGCGGTGACGCTGACGGTGTCGACGGCCAGGACGTTGGCGTTGTCGGCGTTGGCGACCGTGTATTCAAAGGCGATACGGCCGGTGGCGGCGCTAGGGAGCTGAACCGTGTACTTGGTCCAACCCGAGGCCTCGGCCTGCACGGCGGCGAGCACGGGCGCGAAGCCGGCAGTACCCGCAGCCGTGGTCGTGAACATCACGTTGAACGTGTCCTGGAAGCCAGTGGTGTTCTCAGTGCGGGCATAAAAGCTTAGTTGGGTGGCACCGCCGAGGTTGATCACAGGGCTGATCAGCCAGTTGTCGATGCTGCCAACGCCGTTGTTTGCACTGTTGAAGTTGGCCATTGCGAAGGAATTCGCGGCGCCGGAGTGGCTGGCGAAGATGCCGTCGTTGCCCTGGAACCAGGACAGACCTGCCGGGCTGCTCAGATTCACCAGCGACCAGCCGCTGCTGGCCAGATCGTCAAAACTCTCGGTGTAGTCCGCGTGCGCGGCGCCGGCGATGGCAAGGCTTGCCGCTGCCAAGGCCAGTTTGCTTGCGAGTTTCATATGCCCCTCACTCTCGATACGAAAAGCTGCTCCCCGAGGCTGCTGTCAGGCCATGTGTCTGCCAATGCCAGCTGGACCCACCCCGAGGTACGAGCTTTGACTCTAGGGCTGTGCTCGGTGTCACCGTATGCGGGCAAAGCCTAGCGACCCCTTGGATGAGGGGGGTGGGGATGGGCGTGTGCGCTGTGCGCGCCGAGCCAACTTGCCTGTGCGGCAATGCTGACTCCTTAGAATCGCCGCATGATTTCGCCTGATACCGGCGCAGTGTCGGCAGCCGTCGGCACTGCCGAGTCCCGTTTCTACGCCCTGGTCCCTGCTGCGGGCGTTGGCGCGAGGTCTGGCGCCAGCCAGCCCAAGCAATACGTCACCCTTGTGGACCGTCCCATGTTGGCACACACCGTCGACGCGCTGGCGGCGGTGCCCGAGCTGCATGCCACGCTGGTGGTGTTGGCTTCCGACGACGATAGTTTCACCGTCAGCATGCCGGCAGCCAGTGCCGCCGCGTGCTGGCAGGCCTACTGTGGCGGGGCCAGCCGGGCTGAGAGCGTGGCAGCGGGACTTGAGGCGCTGCTGGCGCGTGGTGCGCGCGAACACGACTGGGTGCTGGTCCATGATGCCGCTCGCTGCCTCTTGCGCGCTGAGGCGGTGCAGGCTTTGATCGCTGGCTGCCGCGGCGACGCCGTTGGTGGCTTGCTGGCGCTGCCGGTGGCCGATACTTTGAAGCAGTCCACGCCTGAGGGGCGTATCGCCACCACCGTGGACCGCCGCGGCAAATGGGCCGCGCAGACGCCGCAGATGTTTCGCCTGGGGCTGTTGCGTGAAGCGCTCGCGCGCCCGGGAGCCGAGATCACCGACGAGGCCAGTGCGATCGAGGCGCTGGGCCTGCAGCCCAAGCTGGTCGAGGGCACGATGGAGAACTTCAAGGTCACCTGGCCGGCCGATTTCGAACTGGCTGAGCGCCTGCTGAGGAGTCGCTGATGGATTCGAGCACGGTGTTTTTCGGCAACCACGAGTCGGGGCACAGCTACAAGGTCGCGCTGCTGTTGGCGCTGGCACGCATTCCCCATCGCTACCGCTGGATCGATCTGGAACTACCGCGCGAAGCGCGGCCTGCGGATTTTCGCGCGGCCAGCCGCTTTGGTGAGGTGCCGGTGCTGGTCTGGCAGGGCAGGGCGTACTGCCAGAGCAATGCGATTCTCTTGAGCCTGGCCGAGCAGCACCCGCAGTGGTGGGGCGGCGATGCGGCAGCGGCGCGGGAATGGCTGTGCTGGGAGGCGAACCGTATTGGCTTCTCGGTGCCCAATCTGCGCTTTGCTCGGCATTGGAGCCCGCAGCCGCCTGCCGTGATGGCCTGGCTGGAGGCAAGAGCGCGTGCCGATTTGCAGACCCTCGATGAGGCGCTGGCCGGCCGCGATTTCCTGCTCGGCGATGAGCCCAGCATCGCTGACCTCAGCTGCTGCGGCTATTTGTTCTGGCTGGAGCAGGCCGGGCTCGACGCCGCTGACCTGCCGCACCTGCAAGCCTGGCTGGCGCGCATTGCGGGGTTGCCCGCTTGGCAGGCCCCTTACGATTTGTTGAAGAAGAAAGAAGAGTCGCAGGCATGAGCGCACTACGCATTGGTGAAGGCTGGGACACCCATCAACTGGTCAGCGGGCGGCCGCTGGTGCTGGGCGGTGTGACCATTCCGCACAGCCACGGCCTCTTGGGCCACTCTGATGCCGATGCGCTGGCCCATGCGATCACCGACGCGCTGCTGGGTGCTGCAGCGCTGGGCGATATCGGCAAGCTCTTCCCCGACACCGCGGCCGAGTTCAAGGGCGCCGATTCCATGGTGCTGCTGGCCGAGGCCTGGCGCCGTGTACGTGAGCAGGGCTGGCAGCTGGCCAATATCGACAGCACCATCATCGCCCAGGCGCCCAAGATGGCGCCACACATCATGGCCATGCGCGAGCGCCTGGCCGAGGTGCTGGGTGTGGCGGTGGCTCAGGTCAACGTCAAGGCCAAGACGGCCGAGAAGATGGGGCCGGTGGGCGAGGGCCGGGCCATCGAAGCGCGGGCGGTCTGCCTGCTGTTGTCGAACTGATTCGAAAACTGATTCGAAATCGCTAACGCTCTTATTGCGCGCGCCTGAGCCGCAGGCTGGTGATCAAGCCGCCGCCATCGGCATTGTTGATGTGCAGCTCGCCGCCGATGCGCGCAACGGATTTCTCGACGATGGCCAGGCCCAGGCCGGCTCCGGTGGCGGCCGTGCGCGCGGCGTCACCGCGGAAGAAGGGCGTGGTCAGCTTGGACAGCTTGTCCGGCGGCACACCCGGGCCATGGTCGCGCACCCGCAGCAGCACCTCGGCACCAAAGGCCTCGGCGCTGATATGCACCTCGGCGGCCTCGTCGGGCGCATGGCCATAACGGCGCGAGTTCTCCAGCAGATTGGTGATCACGCGGCCCAGCTCGACCTCGTCGGCCCAGACCATGATGGCGCGCGACACATGGTTGTGAATACGGATCTGCAGCGGATCGCGAAAGCCCTGCACCTCGCGCTCGATCAGCTCGCACAAGGGCAGCGCATGCAGCACCAGCTCGCTGGGCCGCGCGTAGTCCATGAATTTGTTGATGATGGCGTCGAGCTGGTCGATGTCTTGCGCCATATAGAGCCGGGCCTGCTCGTCAACGACGCTCATCTCGGCCTCCAGCCGCAAGCGCGCCAGCGGTGTGCGCAGGTCATGCGAGATGCCGGCCAGCATCACGCTGCGGTCTTCTTCCATCTTGGCCAGGTCGCGGGCCATGCGGTTGAAGCCCATATTGACCTCGCGGATCTCGCTGGTGCGGGTGTTCTCGTCGAGCCGCGAGTCGTACTCGCCCTCGCGAATGCGGCCGGCGGCGATCGACAGTTCGCGCAGCGGCTGGTTGATCAGCCGGGCAATCATGGCCGAGCCGGCGGCCGTGGCCAGCAGCGCGATCAGGTACCACCACCAGTTGCTCACGCCGCTGACCGACACCGGCGTGTCGCTCGTGCGCAGCCAGAAGCTGTCGCTGCCGATGTCGAAACGTACCCACAGGCCGGTTTGCTTGTTCAGGCTGCGCGCGACGGCAATCTCGTCGCCAAGACGGCTCTTCAGCGCCGCGACCAGCTTCTTGGCAAAGGGCGTGGTGTCATAGGGCAGCCATTGGTCGGTGGCCTCGGCAACCTGCACCATCACATCTTCGCTGTGCGTCAGCGACTTGATCACCGCCACCCGGTTGATCGCATCGGACTTGGACAGCGCCACCCGGCTCAGATTGACCAGGCCGGCCAGCTGGTGGGCCGTCTCGATCGCACGCGGTTCGGCGTCCAGCGCCTTGAAGGTCTGCTGCCAGGCGATGATGGACCCGAGCAGCAGCACCGCGATCAGGAAGAAGGTGCGCCAGAACAGGTTCAGCGCCAGGTGCTGGCGCAGCAGGGTCGAGGGAGTGGCCAAGGCAGGGGCGGGATCAGCGGCAGCGGGGTGGGGTCAGGTCTTGACGGGCTTCAGGTCTCTTCCGGCACGAAGACATAACCGACGCCCCAGACGGTCTGAATGTAGCGTGGCTGGGCCGGGTCGGCCTCGAGCAGCTTGCGCAGACGCGAAATCTGCACGTCCAGGCTGCGGTCAAACGGTTCGAATTCGCGGCCGCGCGCCAGCTGGGCCAGCTTGTCACGCGACAGCGGCTGGCGCGGATGGCGCACCAGGGCCTTGAGCATGGAGAACTCGCCGGTGGTCAGCGACAGCAATTCGCCGTTCTTGGACAGGCGGCGCAGCGCCAGATCGAACTCGAAGGGACCGAAGGTGACCGTCATCGGTTCCTTGCTTGGCGCGCCGGGCGCTTCCAGCGCCGGGCGGCGGCGCAGCACCGCGTTGATGCGGGCCAGCAGTTCGCGTGGGTTGAAAGGCTTGGCCAGGTAGTCGTCGGCACCGACCTCCAGGCCGACGATGCGGTCGACTTCCTCGACCTTGGCCGTCAGCATGATGATGGGCGTGTTGTCATTGGCCGCGCGCAGGCGGCGGCAGATCGACAGGCCGTCCTCGCCGGGCAGCATCAGGTCGAGCACGATCAGGTCCACCGTTTCGCGGGTCAGCTGTTTGTTCAGCGCCTTGCTGTCTTCGGCCAGCAGCACCTCAAAGCCCTCTTGCGCCAGATAGCGGCGCAGCAGATCGCGGATGCGGGCGTCGTCGTCGACCACCAGGATGCGATTGGCTCGGTTGCTGCTCATGAACTACTCCGGAATTTGTAACAACGGCATTGTGGCGGCGATTTGGCGCCGCCTTTCACCGTCCGGCGCCAGGCGTTACAGCTCGGTAACAACTTGGTGCAGGCCATTTTCTGCCGCGGGTCAACCGCTGCCGTCAGCGGCGCGCTAAGCTGGTTCGGCTAGAACCTGCGCCGCAGGGTGCACCGACTCAGAGGATTTCGATGAAACAATTTCTCACGCTTTTGCTGGCCGCTTCAAGCCTCGCCGCGGTGGCGTCCAATGCCCAGGCCGACCCGGCACCGCGCCGTGATGCGCTGAATCTCAGCGCCACCGCGCAGATCGAGGTGCCGCGCGACACCATCAGCCTGGCTTTCTCCACCAGCAAGGACGGTGCCGATGCCACCGCGGTGCAGAACGCGTTGAAGCTGGCGCTGGACGCCGCGCTGGCCGAGGCCAAGAAGATTGCCAAGCCGGGCCAGGTCGAGGTGCAGACCGGCAATTTCTCGATCTACCCGCGCTACAAGAACGGCGGCAACGGCATCGCCGGCTGGCAGGGCACGGTGGAACTGCTGGTTGAAGGCCGCGATCAGCTGGCAATCTCGCAGCTGACCGGTCGCATCAACTCGATGAGCATCGCGCGTGTCAGCTTCAATCTGTCTCGCGAGGCGCGCGAAAAGCATGAGGCCGAGGTCGTCGCCCAGGCCATCGCCCGCTTCAAGGCCAAGGCCGGCGACTACGCCCGCCAGTTCGGCTACGGCAGCTATCAGATCGGCGAAGTCAGCGTCAACACCCAGGACGCCATGCCCTACGCCATGGCCGCCGCCCCGCGCCTGAAAACCGCCATGGCCGTCCAAGACGAAGCCCTGCCCGTCGAAGCCGGCAAGGCCACGGTGAGCGTCAACGTCACCGGCGTCGTCGTGATGACGAAGTAGAGGCTCCCATCGGGCCGCTCCCAAGCCGGCCCGCGATGGCCTCCAGCGGAGGCCGTCCCCTCGGGGGACCGTCCAGCGTACCCGCTGGACGAGGGGCTCCATCACTACTGCGCCGTCCACCCCCCATCCAGACTCCAAGCCTGGCCCCGCACATTAGCTGCCGCATCCGAGCACAGAAACACGGCCAGCTCACCCAATTGCTCCGGCGTGGTGAATTGCAGCGAGGGCTGCTTCTCAGCCAGCAGGCGGCGCTTGGCCTCGGCGTCATCGACGCCATCGGCGGCAGCGCGAGCGTCGACCTGTTTTTGCACCAGCGGCGTCAGCACCCAACCGGGGCAGATCGCATTGACGGTGACCGGCGAGGTGGCCGTTTCCAGCGCGACTGCCTTGGTGAAGCCGACCAGGCCGTGCTTGGCCGCCACATAGGCCGATTTCTGCGCCGAGGCCACCAGGCCGTGCACCGAGGCCAGATTGATGATGCGGCCCCAGCCGCGCGCCAGCATGCCGGGCAGGGCCAGCCTTGTGGTGTGGAAGGCCGAGCTGAGATTGATGGCGATGATGGCGTCCCAGCGCTCGACCGGGAAGTCCTGCACCGGCGCCACATGCTGGATGCCGGCGTTGTTGACCAGAACATCGCAGCCGCCGAATTCGCGGTCGATATAGCTCATCATCTCGGCGATCTGCTCGGGCTTGCTCATGTCGGCACCGTGATAGCCGACCTTGACCCCCAGGGCTGCAACTTCGGCCTTGGGGCCTTCAACATCGCCAAAGCCATTGAGCACGATGTTCACACCTTGGCGGGCCAGTGAGAGGGCGATGCCCAGACCGATGCCGCTGGTCGAGCCGGTGACCAAGGCGGTTTTGCCTTTCAACATATGCAGGATTCCTTCCGAAAGTTGGGTGAAGCTTCGTAGACAATGGATCAGGCCAGCCCCTTGGACTTGCCGTGTGACAGCAGGCAGACGTCGAGGGCGGATGCCTGAGGATACAAACAATGTCTGAACCCTTGCTGAAATCGCTGCAATGCCTGGGCCCGGCGGGTCTGCATCGGATGGCCTACTGGGAGTGGGGGCAGCGTGACAACCCGCGTGTGCTGGTCTGCGTCCATGGCCTGGCCCGCCAGGGCCGCGACTTCGACGCCCTGGCCCGCCGCCTGAGCGCGCAGTACCGCGTTATCTGCCCCGATGTGGTCGGCCGCGGCCGCTCCGACTGGCTGGCCAATCCGGCGCATTACCAGATCCCGAACTATGTGGCCGATATGGTCAGCCTGCTGGCGCGGCTGGACGTCGAGCAGGTCGACTGGGTCGGCACCTCGATGGGCGGGCTGATCGGCCTGGGGCTGGCTGCTCTGCCGGGCAGTCCGGTGCGCCGGCTGGTGCTGAACGATGTGGGCCCCTCGATCCGCTACGAGGCCTTGCAGCGCATCGGCAGCTATCTGGGCCAGCCGGTCGAGTTTGAAACCGCCGAGCAGGGCGCCGCGTATCTGCAAGGGATCTCGCAGGGCTTTGGGCCGCACAGCGCCGAGCAGTGGCTGGCCCTGTCGCGACCGATGTTCCGCGCCGTCGATGGCAAGCTGCGCCTGCATTACGACCCGCGCATCGCCGTGCCCTTTGCCGCGGTGACGCCCGAGCTGGCCGCTGCCGGCGAGGCCGCGCTGTGGGCCGCCTACGATCATCTGCGCTGCGAGGCCCTGCTGCTGCGTGGCGCCGACTCCGATCTGCTCAGCCGCGAGACGGCCGAGGCGATGACGCAGCGCGGCCCGCGCGCCACGCTGCACGAGCTGCCGGGTGTCGGTCATGCGCCGACGCTGGTGGCGGCCGAACAGATTGCCCTGGTGGAAGGCTTTCTGAACAAGGCATGAAGACCGGCTTGCAGCACCATGCCGAGCAGGCGGCGCCCATCGTCGCGCTGCTGGATGCCGATCTGCCGCGGCGCCTGCCCGATGCCAGCAGCGTGGCGGGGGGCGAGGCAAGCCCTGACCCGATTCAGCGCGCGCGCGCCTTTGCCGAGCCCTTGCTCAGCGCCCAACAGCTCGACACCGGCGAGGATGCGCTCGGCCATGCCGATGGCGTGGCCGCCATCCTGGCCGGCATTGGTGCGGCGCCGGCGATGCAGGCCGCGGCCTATCTGGTCTATGCCGGCGATTTCCTGAACAAGCCCGAGGAGATCGTCGCCAAGGCCTTTGGCGACAGCTATGCGAGCCTGGTGACGCACACGCGGCGGCTGGTGCAGATCCAACGCGCGGCCCGCGAGGCCCGCGTCGAGGATGAGCGGCTGCAGGAGCAGACCGAGCGGGTGCGCAAGATGCTGCTGGCCTTCTCACGCGATCTGCGCGTGGTGCTGCTGCGCCTGGCCTCGCGGCTGCAGACGCTGCGCTATTTCGCGGCCTGCAAAAAGGACTGCCCGCAGGCGCTGGCGGCGGAGTCACAGCAGGTCTTCGCGCCCTTGGCCAACCGGTTGGGCATCTGGCAGATGAAATGGGAGCTGGAGGACTTGTCCTTCCGCTTTCTTGAGCCCGAGAAATACCGCGAGATTGCGCGTGCGCTGGACGAGAAGCGGATCGAGCGCGAACAGCGGGTCGAAGCCGCACGCTGCGCCGTCGAACGCGAGCTGCAGGCCCTGGGCATCGCCGCCCAGGTGCAGGGGCGGCCCAAGCATCTCTACAGCATCTGGAAAAAGATGCAGGGCAAGAGCCTGAGCTTGGAACGGGTGTTTGACCTGCGTGCCTTGCGCGTCATCGTGCCCGAGCTGGCCGATTGCTACACGGCGCTGGGCCGCCTGCACGAGCTCTACACGCCGGTGGCCGGCGAGTTCGACGACTACATCGCCCGCCCCAAGCCCAATGGCTACCAGTCGCTGCATACCGTGGTCAGCGGTGCCGACGGCAAGACCATGGAGGTGCAGATCCGCACCCGCGCCATGCACGAGCATGCCGAGCACGGCGTGGCCGCGCACTGGGCTTACAAGGAGGCGGGCACCAAGGGCTATGCCGGCGTCAGCGCCGCGGGTGATTTCGAAGAACAAGTGGCACAGGCGCGCAAGGCGGTGCTGCGCCAGCTGCTGGCCTGGGAGCGCGATTTCGTTGAAGGCGAGGGCGCGCAGGCGGCCGCCTTTGACGATCGCATCTATGTCTTCACGCCCCAGGCGGCCATCGTCGAGCTGAGTGCCGGCTCGACCCCGGTAGACTTCGCCTACCAGGTGCACACCGACCTCGGCCATCGCTGCCGCGGCGCCAAGGTCGATGGCCAGATGGTGCCGCTGAACACGGCACTCAAGAGCGGGCAGACGGTCGAGATCACCGCGATCAAGGAGGGTGGCCCCTCGCTGGACTGGCTCAATCCGGAACTCGGCTATCTGCAAAGCCAGCGCAGCCGCACCAAGGTGCGCGCCTGGTTCAATGCCCAGCAGCAGCAGCAGACGATTGCCAAGGGCCGCGAGCTGGTCGAGAAATTCCTGCAGCGCGAAGGCAAGACGGCGATCAAGCTGGAAGAACTCGCCTCGCGGCTGGGCTTCAAGAATGCTGACGCGCTGTTCGAGGTGGTCGGCAAGGACGAATACTCGCTGCGCAATATCGAGCTGCTGCTGCGCCCGCCCGAGCCTGCGCCCGATCCCGACGAGCTGCTGGCGCAACGCCGCAGCCGCCCCGGGGCCAGCAAGGGGGGCGGGGTGCTGGTGGTCGGCGTTGATTCGCTGCTGACCAATCTGGCGCGCTGCTGCCGGCCGGCGCCACCGGACGCCATCGCCGGCTATGTGACCCGCGGCAAGGGCGTGGCCATCCACCGCAAGGATTGCAGCAATCTGCGCGAGATGGCGCAGCGTGCCGGGGAGCGGGTGATCGCCGTCACCTGGGGCGAGCAGCGCAGCCCCGACAAGCAGGGCCGCGGTGGCACGGTGTATGCGGTAGACGTCGTGATCGATGCGATTGATCGCAGCGGCCTGCTGCGCGATGTGCTGGAAGTCTTCGCCAAGGAGAAGATGAACGTCACCGAGATGAAGCTGCAGCCGTCCAAGCAATCCAAGGGTGAGAACTCCTGGATGAACCTGACGGTTGAAGTGAGCGACTCGGCACGCCTGGCTCAGGCACTGCGCAGCGTGGCGCAGGTCAACGGTGTGCGCAGCGCGCGGCGCAAGTGAGCTTTGCGGCCGCCTGCCCTGGATGCTCTGAAGTGAGTGATCCGGGGAGGTTGAACTGATGAGGTTGAACGGAGCGCCGCGAGGCCGCTGGCTGGCGGCGGTAAGGCGTCGCTGTCGCTTGGCGTTTCGTCGATCTGTTTGAACGATTTTTGGTGCCTGCTTGCGGCGATTGAAAAAACTGGTGTATGATCATGGGCTTGACGCGCAGTACCGCTGGCAGGCGTCTCAGGAAGCAAGTTCTGCTAAAGATTTTGCGAATTTCCTGGGAAGGCAAGAAAAGCATGCTATACTGCGAAGCTCTTCAGGCGCGTAGCTCAGTTGGTTAGAGCACCACCTTGACATGGTGGGGGTCGTTGGTTCGAATCCAATCGCGCCTACCAAATTCTGGTAGGCCTTGCCTCGGCAAGAGTCCCAAAGCAAAGCCCGGTAGATCTCAGATCTGTCGGGCTTTTTGCTTTTCCGCGTGGAAAGCGATTGCTTCTTCGCTCTGCCTGGCCTGCCTGTCGATTTGTGATCAGATTTCAAGCCGATCCAGGCCACCGAGCAAGGGATGTTCAGCGCCACGGCGCAGGCGCAGCATCGCTCTGTTCTGCCTGGGCTGCCCGATTGATGAGGGCTCAGCGCCTCTGGTAGAGCTGCCGCCAAGGAGTTCCGCAATGACCAGCGCCTCTCGCCTTTCTTCGAATATTGCGCTCTTCAGCCTGGCTGCCCTTGTCAGCCTCAGCGCGTCTACCCGCGCAGTGGCCGATACCAGCTTTGTGGACAGCCGTGCCGCGCTTGGCGCCAACGACAGCTTTGACTGGGTACAGCTGGGCAGCAGCGGAACGTCGATCAGCCCGATCTTCTTCGCCGGGCAGAGTGCCGCAGGCTTGTGGCTGCAGGGCTCGACGCTGGCGCCGATTTCACCGGCCACGCCGCAACTGCTGCGGCTGGACGAGGGGCTCGGCTGGACTGGCAATTTCTCGCTGGGTGATCATCTGCTGTGGAACAGCACCGGCTACACGCTCACGCTCAGCTTTCGCGATCTGATCAGCGGCAATTGGACGCCGGTCAGCGGCGTGGGATTCCAGGTCCAGCGCGGTACCGGCCCCACCTCGTTCCAGATTGAGTTGCAGGCCTTTGACAGTCAGGGCCAATTGCTGGCGCGCAGTGATCATTACACCGACAGCTTCGGCAACCCCTACCCCTATGACACCGTGGGCGGCTGGTCGAGCCAGCAGGACGGGTCTGCCGCCTTTGTCGGCCTGCAGAGCAGTCAGGCCGACATTGCGCGCATCGAGGTCTGGGTGCTGCCACAGGGTGGGCTGCCGACCGATTTTGCGATCAACCAGCTCGCCCTGATCAATCCTGCGGCGCCGGTGCCCGAACCCAGCCCGGCCGCCTTGCTGGCCACCGGGCTCATGGTGCTGGCCTTGCGTTGGCGCCGCGGATCGCAGACTTCGCGACGCCGCTGAACTGGCTCGATGCACCTGCTGGCTTCAGCAGCGCTGCTGCAGCGATTGTTGTTGGCGGGGGTAAACCCGTTCGAAGTGGCGTTGACGCACTCCTAGAATCCCCGCAATCAGAACGGTTATCTCTGGGAGTATTCATGGTCACTGCCCGTCGCGGCAAGGCTGCAAAGGCCGACGAACAACAAGGCGAGCATGCCGAGCAAGGCGAATCGACAGCGGCAGCCGGTGCCAAGGCGGCCGTGGGCAAGGGCCCGCGGGTGCTCAAGAAGTACCCCAATCGGCGGCTCTACGACACCCACACCAGCAGCTACATCACCCTGAGTGACGTGAAGAAGATGGTGCTCGATGGCATTGCCTTCGAGGTGCGGGATGCGAAGACGGCCGAGGACCTCACCCGCGCCATCCTGCTGCAAATCATCCTGGAAGAGGAAACCGGCGGCGTGCCGATGTTCACCACGCAGCTGCTGGAGCAGATCATCCGCTTCTATGGCAACGCGATGCAGGGCGTGATGGGTGCCTATCTCGAGAAGAACATGCAGACCTTTGGCGAGTTGCAGGCCAAGTTTGCCGAGCAAAGCGCTGGCCTGCCTTTCAGCCCTGAGTTGTGGACCCAGTTCCTCGGCGGCCAGTCGCCAATGATGCAGGGCCTGATGGGCAACTATATGGAGCAGTCCAAGACGCTGCTGGCGCAGATGCAGGAACAGATGAAGCAGGCCGGTGGCCTGTTCCCCGGCATGCCGACGATGCCGGGCATGCCTGGCTTTGGTGCCAAGAAATAGCGCTTGCCAGGCGGCCCGCACTGCGCCCAGGCAGGCCGCCCGAACTAAAATCGCCGGATGACTGAATCCAGCACCCAAGCCGCGAACGCGGCTGCCGCGCCTGCGGGCGCCCCGCCGAAGATCGGTTTCGTGTCCCTGGGCTGCCCCAAGGCCCTGACCGATTCCGAGCTGATCCTCACCCAGCTTCGCGCCGAGGGCTACGAAACCTCCAAGACCTTTGCCGGGGCCGACCTGGTCATCGTCAACACCTGTGGTTTCATCGATGACGCGGTCAAGGAAAGCCTGGACACCATCGGTGAGGCGCTGGCCGAGAACGGCAAGGTGATCGTCACCGGCTGCCTGGGCGCTAAGGCAGGTGCCAGCAGCAGCGATGCCGGCAGCCTGGTGCGCGAGATGCATCCCAGCGTGCTGGCCGTTACCGGCCCGCATGCCACGCAAGAAGTGATGGATGCGGTGCACACCCATGTGCCCAAGCCACACGACCCCTTCATCGATCTGGTGCCGGAGTCTCGCGGCATCGCCGGTATCAAGCTGACGCCCAAGCACTACGCCTATCTGAAGATCAGCGAGGGCTGCAACCACCGCTGCTCCTTCTGCATCATCCCGAGCATGCGCGGCGATCTGGTCTCGCGGCCGATTGGCGATGTGCTCAACGAGGCACGCGCCTTGTTCGAATCCGGCGTCAAGGAATTGCTGGTGATCAGCCAGGACACCAGCGCCTACGGGGTCGACGTCAAGTACCGCACCGGCTTCTGGGATGGCAAGCCGGTCAAGACGCGGATGTTTGATCTGGTCGCCCAGCTGGGCGAGATGGCCAAGGCCCATGGCGCCTGGGTGCGACTGCACTACGTCTACCCCTATCCGCATGTGGATGAGGTCCTGCCGCTGATGGCCGAAGGCCTGGTGCTGCCTTATTTGGATGTGCCCTTGCAGCATGCTCATCCCGATGTGCTGAAGCGAATGAAGCGGCCCGCCAATGGCGAGAAGAATATGGAGCGCATCCTGCGCTGGCGCGAGACCTGCCCGGACATCGTCATCCGCTCGACCTTCATCGCTGGCTTCCCCGGCGAAACCGAGGCCGAATTCCAGTACCTGCTGGACTTCATGAAGGAAGCGCAGATCGACCGGGCCGGCTGCTTTGCCTATTCGCCGATCGAAGGCGCCTCGGCCAATGAGCTGCCGGGTGCGCTGCCCGACGTGCTGCGCAATGAGCGCCGTGCGCGCTTCATGGAAGTGGCCGAAGCCGTGTCCATCGCCAAGCTGGGCCGCCGTGTGGGCGCGACCATGCAGGTGCTCGTCGACTCCGCGCCGGCGCTGGGGCGCAAGGGCGGTGTGGGCCGCTCCTATGCCGACGCGCCGGAGATCGACGGCACCGTGCGCCTGCTGCCGCCTGAGAAGGCCAGCAAGACGCTGAAGGTGGGCGAGTTCACCAAGGCGCGCATCGTAGCCGTTGAAGGCCATGACCTGATCGGCATGCCGGTCTGATTCCCGAAGGGCGCGCGCGCCACGGCGCCAGCCCGTATCGGCGAGCTTTCTGATTCACGCGAGCCCGCATCGCCGGCCTCGCGCCCTGCCAGCGAGGCCCAATCTTGAGCAAGCACGCGATCAGCACCGAGCAGATTCATCATCCCTATGTGGCGCCTGAGGGCTGGGATGCCTTTCCCGTGGGCGTCTACAAGGCCTCGACCGTCCTGTTCAAGGACACGGCGGACCTGCACAAGCCGCGCCCTCGCGATGGCCTGAGCTATCGCTACGGCCTGCACGGCACGCCCACCTCGTACACGCTGGCGGCGCGCATCGCTGGTCTAGAGCGAGCCGAGCAGTGCCTGCTGGTGCCCAGCGGCCTGGCGGCGGTCACGCTGATCAGCCTGGGGCTGCTGCGCCCGGGCGACGAGGTGCTGGTGCCGGACAACGTCTACGGCCAGAACCGCTATCTGAGCGATGGCTTCCTGCCGCAGTTCGGCATCACCCGGCGCTACTACGACCCACTGGACGCCGCGGCCTTTGCCGGCCTGCTCAGTGAGAAGACCAAGCTGGTCTGGCTAGAGGCGGCCGGATCGATCACGCTGGAATTCCCGGACCTGATCGGCCTGCTGCAAGCCTGCAAGGCGCATGGCGGCGTGATCACCGCCATCGACAACACCTGGGGCTCGGGTGTGGCCTTCAACGCCTTTGAGATCGCGCCGCAGAGCCATCCTGGCCTAGGTGTCGACATCTCGATGCAGGCGCTGACCAAATACGCCTCCGGCGGTGCGGATGTGCTGATGGGCGCCGTCTGCACCCGCGACGGCCAGCTGCATAACCGTCTGAATGATGCTCATGAGCATCTGGGCTATGGCCTGGGTCAGAACGACGTGGAACTGGTGCTGCGCGGCTTGCCTACGCTGGAGCTGCGCTACCGGGCGCAGGACGCCAGCACCCGCGCACTGGCTCGCTGGATGCAGGCGCGCCCCGAGGTGGCGCAGGTTTTGCACCCGGCGCTGCCGGGCTCACCGGGACATGAATATTGGCAAGCCTTGAGCAGTGGCGGTGCCGCCTGCCTGTTCTCGGTGGTGTTCAAGCCGGAGTACAGCGCCGCCGACGTGGACGCCTTTGTTGACGCGCTGCAGCTGTTCGGCATCGGTTATTCCTGGGCTGGCCCAATGAGCCTGGCCGTGCCCTATGACATGAGCCGCAGCCGCTCGCTGGGTCTGCCCTACGCCGCTGGCCGGCTGGTGCGCTTTGCCATCGGCCTGGAGGCCGAGGCCGATTTGCGCGCGGACCTGGAGCAGGCGCTGAACGCGACGTTGGCGAAAGCCTAACGCGATGACTGGCCGGCCGCGGCCAGAAAGCAGGCGTCGAGCCGGGCAATCCAGGTGTGCTTGTCGGCGTCCGTGGCAAAGCTGGCTTCCAGGCTGTTGCGCAGCAGGCGGTAGGCTTGTTCGGCGCCGAGTTGTGGCAGGGCGTCGAAGCACTGGCGCAGGTTCTCGCCCAGGTAACCGCCAAAGTAGGCCGGGTCGTCCGAGTTCAGCATCACCATCAGGCCTTCGTCGAGCAGACGCGGCAGGCAGTGCTCCTGCAGCTTGTCGAAGACGCGCAGCTTGACGTTGGACAGCGGGCAGACCGTCAGCGGGATGCGCTGCTGCCGCAGATGGGCCACCAGGTCAGGGTCTTCCAGGCAGCGCACACCATGGTCGATGCGCTCGACGCCCAGGTCTTCCAGCGCACTCCAGATGTAGGCGGCCGGCCCTTCTTCCCCTGCATGGGCCACCACATGCAGGCCCATGGCTCGTGCCGCGGCAAAGGCGCGGGCAAACTTCAGCGGCGGGTGGCCACGTTCGCTGCTGTCCAGGCCAACGCCGATGATCTGTTCACGAAAAGGCTCCAGCGCTTGCAACGTCTGCAGCGCCTCGGCCTCGCTGAGATGGCGCAGGAAACAGGGGATCAGATCCAGGCTCAGGCCCAGCTCGCGCTCGGCCCGTTTGATGCCGGCCAGCAAGCCTTCCAGCACGGTGGCCAGGGCGATGCCGCGCTCGGTGTGGGTCTGCGGGTCAAAGAACAACTCGGCACGCACGATGCCGTCGGCCGCGGCGCGCTGGCAGTAGGCCCAGCACATGGCTTCAAAGTCTGCCGCGGTGATCAGCACCGAGGCGCCGGCGTAGTAGATGTCCAGAAAACTCTGCAGATTACTGAAGGCATAGGCCTGGCGCAGGCTGGCGACGTCGGGGTAGGACAGTTGGATGTGATTGCGCTGTGCCAGTTCGAACATCAGCTCGGGCTCCAGTGAGCCTTCGATATGCAGATGCAACTCGGCCTTGGGCGCCGCCTGCAGCAAGGCGGGCAGGGCGCTGCGGGGGATGGCGGAGAAGTCGATGGCGGCCATGCGTGAGGCTCCGGGTCGTTGGCCTGCAAGTATCCCTGCTTGACCTCGCGCCGGTGCAATGCCTGATCGGAGGGCTTGGTCACCGGCAAGGCTGCAATGGCCTCAACCCTCGGGTTCGATGCGACCACATGTCGCATCAGCCGGCCCTTTTGGTGAAAGTTCCAGCGAGTCCCTTCGGGCCTCAACCCTTCGGGTTGGACGCGACCACATGTCGCATCAGCCGGCCCTTTTTGCGAAAGGTCCGGCGAGTCCATGCGGGTCTCAACCCTTCGGGTTGGATGCGACCACATGTCGCATCAGCCGACCCTTTTGGTGAAAGTTCCGGCGAGTCCCTTCGGGCCTCAACCCTTCGGGTTGGATGCGACCACATGTCGCATCAGCCGGCCCTTTTTGCGAAACGTCCGGCGCGCCCCTGCGGGTCTCAACCCTTCGGGTTTGATGCGACCACATGTCGCATCAGCCGGCCCTTTTCACGTTCCCAGTCGCGTTTCTTTTCGGTTTCGCGTTTGTCGTGTTGGGCCTTGCCCTTGGCCAATGCGATATCGGCCTTCACATGGCTGCCCTTGTAGTGCAGATTCAAGGGCACCAGGGTGAAGCCGCGTTGCTCGACCTTGCCAATCAGGCGGCGGATCTCGTCCTTCTTCATCAGCAGCTTCTTGGTGCGGTCGGCTTGCGGATGAACGTGGGTGGAGGCGGTGCGCAGCGGGTTGATGCGGCAGCCGATTAGGAACAGCTCGCCGTCACGGATCAGCACATAGCCATCGGTCAGCTGCACCTGGCCGGCGCGGATGGCCTTGACCTCCCAGCCTTCCAGCACCACGCCGGCCTCGAACGTTTCTTCAATGTGGTATTCGAATCGGGCGCGTCGGTTTTCAGCGATGGACATGGGGCTCAATCTGGTGGGCGGGCGACGAGCTTGTCGCCAATACAATCCCGCCATTGTATGAAGCACGTCAAGAAGTCTGTTCTGCTGTGGTACTCGCCGGCCGAGATGTATGAGTTGGTGACCGCCGTCGAGCGCTATCCCGAGTTCCTGCCCTGGTGCGACCGTGCCGAGGTGTTGGAAACGCACGAGGCAGGCATGACCGCACGACTGGGCCTGGCCTATGCCGGCGTGCGCCACGCCTTCACCACCCGCAACGAGCACGACACCAATCGCCGCGTCGGCATGCAGCTGATTGACGGGCCCTTCTCTCTGCTTGACGGCGTCTGGCAGTTTGTGCCGCTGGGCAAGCCCGGCGCCAATGGCGAGCCGCCCAAGGCCTGCAAGATCGAGTTCGAGCTGCGCTATGCCTTTTCCAGCGCAGCGCTGGAAGCGGTGGTCAGCCCGGTGTTCGATCGGGTGGCCAATACCTTTGTTGATCGTTTCGTGGCGCGTGCCGAGCAGGTCTATGGCCAGCGCTGAGATCAGCGTCGAACTGGTGTGGAGCCCGCGCCGCGGCGACGTGCGGCGCTGTGTGCTGAGCCTGCCGCTGGGCGCCACGATTGAGTCGGCCTTGCGCGGCTGTGGCGAATTCGGTGCCAGCAATGAGCTGCCCTTGGAGCAGTTGCGCATCGGCGTCTGGGGCCGCCAGCAGGCCTTGCACCACGCGCTGCGTGACCGTGACCGGATCGAGGTCTATCGGGCGCTGACGGTCGACCCCAAGGAGGCGCGCCGGCAGCGCTATCGGGCGACCGGCACGCGCATCGTGTCGCGCCATCGGCCGCTGGGCGGCAAGACGACGCGCTGAGCGCGCGGCATCAGCGGCAGTCGCTGCCGATCAAGTCACGAATACGACGGGCCTCCTCGGCGCGCTGCTTGTCGTCGAGATAGCTGATCTCGCCCTTGTCATCGGTGCGGGTGATGCGAATGCCGCTGTCCAGCGACTGCAGCTGGCTGCGCGCCCGCTTGCAGTTCTCGGCGCGGATCTCGGCCTGCTTGCGCTGCTCTTCCTTTTGGCGCAATTGCAGTTCCTGCTCCAGGCGCTGGCGGGCCTGCTGATCGGCGTCAGGCTTGGACGCGGCGCGTTCAGCCGGTTGCGCGGCCGAGGCGGCCTGGCTGGCGGCTTGTGCGCCCGGCGCCGGCACCGGCGCCACGATGATGCGGCGCTGGCCTGGCGGGCGCTGCAGGATGTCCTTCTCGGCCACGCCGCTGGGCGGCGGGAGGTCGCTGTACTGGATCTTGCCGCCGGCATCGCGCCACTTCCACTGCGCCTGCGCCGGCAGGGCCATCGTCAATGCAAGCAGGCCGATGCAGAGCAGGGCTGCCGATGTGGTGCGATGAGCGGGGCGGGGCGCGATGAGCATGTCGTGATGGGCGGCGTTGAACGCGATGGACTTCGTTTCAGTGTAGCGCCGGTGACAATGGCCGGCGCCGTACCCGGGGCGTGCAAGTGTCAGGAATTGTGCGGAGCTTGGCACATCGGCGCAGCTAATTTTTGCGCAAATTCAAGGAGTGCTCGCGGTTCCGTATAATGCCGCTTTGCGTCTGGAGCCTCCCTCATGCGCCTTCTAGGAAAAGCGCTCACCTTCGACGATGTGTTGTTGGTGCCAGCGTTCTCCCAAGTGTTGCCCCGCGACACCAGTCTTGCGACCCGTCTGTCGCGCAATATCCAACTGAATCTGCCGCTGGTGTCCGCTGCGATGGACACCGTCACCGAGGCGCGCCTGGCCATTGCCATCGCGCAAGAGGGTGGCATCGGCATCGTGCACAAGAACCTGACGGCGCAGCAGCAGGCCATCGAGGTGGCCCGCGTCAAGCGTTATGAGTCGGGCGTTGTTCGCGAGCCCTTCACCATCAGGCCGGATGCGACAGTCCGCCAAGTGGTTGAGTTGTCGCGCCAGCATGGCGTGTCCGGTTTCCCGGTGCTGGAAGGCAAGAAAGTCGTCGGCATCGTGACCGGCCGCGATCTGCGCTTCGAGACCCGCATGGATCTGCCGGTGCGCGAGATGATGACGCCGGCCGAACGGCTGGTGACGGTCAAGGAAGGCGCCTCGCTGGAAGAAGCCAAGGCGCTGATGCACAAGCACAAGCTGGAGCGTGTGGTTGTCGTCAACGATGCCTTCGAGCTGCGTGGCCTGATGACCGTCAAGGACATCACCAAGCAGACCAGCTTCCCCAACGCCGCCCGTGATGCCCAGGGCAAGCTGCGCGTCGGTGCCGCCGTTGGTTTTGGCGACGACACCGAAGAGCGCGTCAGCCTGCTGGTCAAGGCCGGTGTCGATGCGCTGATCGTCGACACCGCCCATGGCCACAGCGCCGGCGTGCTGGAACGCGTGCGCTGGGTCAAGCAGAACTTCCCCGGCGTGGACGTGATCGGCGGCAATATCGCCACCGGCGCAGCAGCGCTGGCGCTGGTTGAAGCCGGTGCCGATGGCGTCAAGGTCGGTATCGGCCCGGGCTCGATCTGCACCACCCGCATCGTTGCCGGTGTCGGTGTGCCGCAGATCACCGCGATCGATAACGTGGCCACGGCTTTGCGCGGCACCGGCGTACCGGTAATCGCCGACGGCGGCGTGCGCTACTCGGGCGATCTGGCCAAGGCCATCGCCGCCGGTGCGGACTGCGTGATGATGGGCGGCGCCTTTGCCGGCACCGAGGAAGCTCCCGGCGATTTGATCCTCTACCAAGGCCGCTCCTACAAGAGCTACCGCGGCATGGGCTCGATGGGTGCCATGGCCAAGGGTTCGGCCGATCGCTACTTCCAGGACACCTCGGCCAACAATCCCAACACCTCCAAGCTGGTGCCCGAGGGCATCGAAGGCCAGGTGCCTTACAAGGGCTCGGTGGTGCAGGTGATCTTCCAGATGGCCGGCGGCCTGAAGGCCTCGATGCACTACTGCGGTTGCGCGACGATTGCCGACATGCAGAGCAAGGCTGAGTTCGTCGAGATCACCTCGGCGGGCATGCGCGAAAGCCATGTCCACGATGTGCAAATCACCAAGGAGGCGCCGAACTACCGTTCGGAATGAGCCTGAGGTGAAGAAGGGGGCGGGGCGATGTTCATCGCCCCCTTTTTCATTCAAGCCCGCCTCGCAAAGGAGACGCAGTGACTGATCCCCAAGCCATCGCTGACAGCCCCGGCCGCAAGCCGCGGGCTGCCGGCATGGGCTTCATCATGGTGGCGGTGTTGATCGACATGATCTCCATCGGCCTGATCATTCCGGTGCTGCCGCCCTTGGTGGGCAGTTTCGCGAGCACGCCGGCCGAGCATCTGCACGCCTACCAACTGGTGGCGCTGGCATTCGGCGTGGCCAACTTCTTTGGCTCGCCCTTTCTGGGCGCGCTGTCTGACCGCTATGGCCGCCGCCGTGTGCTGCTGATCGGCTTCTGCGGCCTGGCCCTGAGCTTTTTCGTCACGGCGATGGCCACCGCACTGTGGATGCTGGTGGCGGTGCGCCTGTTCTCCGGCGCCATGCAGGCCAATGCCGCCGTGGCCAATGCCTATGTGGCCGATATCACGCCGCCCGAGGACAGGGCCAAGCGCTTCGGCATGCTGGGCGCGGCCTTTGGCATGGGCTTCATCCTGGGCCCGGTGATTGGTGGCCTGCTGGGCGATATCGATTTGCATCTGCCCTTTTATGTGGCCGGCAGCATGGCCATCGTCAACTGGTGCTATGGCATGTTTGTGCTGCCGGAGTCGCTCAAGCCGGAACACCGCCGCGCCTTTGATTGGCGCAAGGTCAATCCGCTGAGTTCGCTGTCGCGCGTGCGGCAGTTGAAGGGCGTGGGCCCGATGATCTGGGTGGTGGCGCTCAGTGGCCTGGCGCAGATGGTGCTGCAAAGCAGCTGGGTGCTCTACACCCACTACAAATTCGGCTGGGGTCCGCGCGACAACGGCCTCAGCCTGTTCGCCGTCGGCGTGATGGCGGTGCTGGTGCAGGGCGTGCTGCTCAAGCACATCATGAAGTGGCTGGCGCCGCGCAGCATCATCCTGCTGGGCCTGGCGTCTTCAGTGCTGACGAACGCCTTGTGGGGCTGGTCCAACGCCGGCTGGATGATGTATGCCGCCATTGGAGTGGGCGTGCTCGGCTATGCGGCCGGCCCGGCGATCCAGAGCCTGATCTCCAATGCCGCCGATGCGCGCAACCAAGGCGAGACCATGGGCGCGATCTCCTCGCTGAACAGCATGATGGCGGTCGCCGCACCGGTCATCGGCCCCGGGCTGATGACGCTGGTGGCCGATCTGCCGGCCGGCGACTGGCGCATCGGCTTGCCTTTCTATTTCTGTGCCTGCCTGCAGGCGCTTTCGCTGATTTTTGCCTGGCGCCATTTCGCCCGCGCGACCCCGGTCGTCGCCGTGGCTGAAGCGCCGGCCACCGGTTCCTGAGTGAGTGAAGAAGACACCATGCACGACAAAATCCTGATCCTCGACTTCGGTTCCCAAGTGACGCAGCTGATCGCACGCCGCGTGCGTGAAGCCCATGTCTATTGCGAGATCCATCCGAACGACGTCAGCGACGAGTTCATCCGCAGCTTCGCGCCCAAGGGCATCATCCTGTCGGGCAGCCATGCCTCGACCTATGAAGACCATCAGCTGCGGGCGCCGCAGGCAGTCTGGGAACTGGGTGTGCCGGTGCTGGGCATCTGCTACGGCATGTTCACGATGACGGTGCAGCTGGGCGGCCAGGTTGAGGCCAGCGACCATCGTGAGTTCGGTTATGCCGAGGTGCGCGCCCATGGCCACACCGAGCTGCTCAAGGGCCTGCAGGACTTCGCCACGCCCGAGGGCCATGGCATGCTCAAGGTCTGGATGAGCCATGGCGACAAGGTCACTGCCATGCCGCCGGGCTTCAAGCTGATGGCCTCCACGCCCAGCTGCCCGATCGCCGGTATGGCTAATGAGGAAAAGCGTTATTACGCGGTTCAGTTCCACCCTGAGGTGACGCACACCGTTCAAGGCGCCGCGCTGCTGACCCGCTTTGTGCGCGACATCGCCGGCTGTCAGGGCGACTGGGTGATGGAAGGCTATATCGAGGAAGCGGTCGCCAAGATTCGCGAGCAGGTTGGCGATGAGGAAGTCATCCTCGGCCTGTCGGGCGGGGTTGACTCCTCGGTCGCTGCGGCGCTGATTCATCGCGCCATCGGCGACCAGCTGACCTGCGTCTTCGTCGATCACGGCCTCTTGCGCCTGAACGAGGGCGATATGGTGATGGAGATGTTCGAAGGCAAGTTGCATGCGAAGGTGATTCGCGTTGACGCCAGCGAACTGTTCCTTGGCCAGCTGGCCGGCGTGACCGACCCGGAGAAGAAGCGCAAGATCATTGGCGGCCTGTTCGTCGATGTCTTCAAGGCTGAAGCCGAGAAGCTCAAGGCCAGCGGGCAAGGGCACAAGGGAGCCAGCTTCCTGGCGCAAGGCACGATTTACCCCGATGTGGTTGAGAGCGGTGGCACCAAGACCAAGAAGGCCACCACGATCAAGAGCCATCACAATGTCGGCGGCCTGCCCGAGCAACTGGGCCTGAAGCTGCTGGAACCGCTGCGTGAGCTGTTCAAGGATGAAGTCCGCGAATTGGGCGTGGCTTTGGGCTTGCCCGCCGAGATGGTCTATCGCCATCCCTTCCCGGGCCCCGGCCTGGGCGTGCGCATCCTGGGCGAGGTCAAGAAGGAATACGCCGACCTGCTGCGTCGTGCCGATGCCATCTTCATCGAAGAGCTGCGCAACACCCGCGACGAGGCGAGCGGCAAGACCTGGTACGAGCTGACCAGCCAGGCCTTC
The DNA here is from genome assembly GCF_032337115.1 of Roseateles aquae. Taxonomy (NCBI): domain Bacteria; kingdom Pseudomonadati; phylum Pseudomonadota; class Betaproteobacteria; order Burkholderiales; family Sphaerotilaceae; genus Roseateles; species Roseateles aquae. The sequence goes on along the minus strand of NZ_JAVXZY010000002.1, from coordinate 609,433 downwards.
ACCGTCTTCCTGCCCGTCAAGAGTGTTGGCGTGATGGGCGACGGCCGCACTTACGACTATGTGGTGGCGCTGCGCGCGGTGCAGACCAGCGACTTCATGACCGCCGATTGGGCCGAGCTGCCCTACAGCCTCTTGAAGCGTACCTCCGGCCGCATCATCAATGAGGTGCGCGGCATCAACCGAGTGACCTACGACGTGTCGAGCAAGCCGCCTGCCACGATCGAGTGGGAGTGATCGGCGATGCGCGCCGCCTTTGGTCTGATCAGCCTGCTGCTGGTCCTGGTCATTGTTCTGTTCAGTGCCAAGAGCCAGCTCAAGGCCTTGGCACCTGCCGCGCCGGCCGCTTCGGCGGTCGGGGCCACGGTGGACGGTCAGCCCCGCCCGGCTACGCCCGAGGCGGTGCGCCAGCAGGTGCAGGAGCTGGTCGATCAGTCGGCGCGGCGTGCGTCCGACGCACTGCCCTGAGAGTCGGGCGCTGATTCGTTCAGCAGTTCCTGGGCCAGGGCCCGGACCGACAGCGGTGCGCAGCCCTCGGCCTTGTTATTGATCGTCACATAGACCTTTTGGCCAGCACGCGCCGTGGCGCGTGCGACGCGGGCAATCAGCGCTCGCGTGTCGGGGTCGGGGTCGACGATCTGTTCATACTCGCCATAGCGCCGCTGCGCATCCTCGTAGCCATAGGGGCCGTGCAGCCGGTTCAGATTCCAGCGGCAGACAAAGGGGCCAGGCCAGAGCTGGCGCAGCAGCCAGAGCTGTTCCTCGGGCTGCGGCAGCTTCGGATGCAGGCCCAGGCAGTAAGTGGCACCGGCTTCGCGAAGGACGTCGACGAACGCCGGGCAGAGCAGGGCAGCGTCACGCACCTCGACGGCGATGACGGCGTCGGGCGCGCGAGGCCGCAGCGGCGGCAGATTCAGCAGCATCTGGCGCAGCTTGTGCAGCACGGTGTCGATGTCGCCGAGTTGGGCAGCCGACAGCGGGCTGAGCTGGAAGACCAGCGCACCGGCCTTGGCACCCAAGCCTTCGAGCACCGGCGTGACGAATTCCTGCCCGGCCAGTTCGGCGTTCAGAAAGGCGCTGTTGCTGCCGGTGCCGCGGCCGTGCTCGTCGCGCAATTGAGCGTCAGCCACCAGGCTGGGCGCCTTGACGACAAAGCGAAATCCCGGCGGCACCTGCAGCGCATAACGCTCGTATTGGCTGGCCGTCAGCGGCCGGTAGAAGCTGCGGTCGATGCAGACGGCGCGCAGCAGCGGGTGAGCTGCATAGGCCTGCAGGCCCTGCTTGGACAGCTGCTTATCACTGTAGCTGCGGTCCCAGACGCGACCGGCCCATCCCGGGTAGGTCCAGGTGCTGGTGCCGAGGTAGACCTGGTCGGGCAGGGCCTGCGCCAGCGTTTTGACCGCTTCATCGACCGGCGCGGGGCGGACGGCAGCGGCAGTCTTGCGCTCGGCACCGACAGCAGTGACGGTTCGTGGCGCAGGCGGCAGCTCCTCTTCTGGAAACAAGGCGTCTTGCATCCAGCAAGCATAGCGGTGCTGCTTGCTACACTGACTCTCCTCCCGCCATGACAGATTCCTCCCCACTTCTTCATACGCTGCAGGCCAGCGCCGCCGACGAATACGCGATGCGCCTGGCCCTGGATCAGGCGCACAACGCCTGGCTGGTCGGCGAGGTGCCGGTCGGTGCGGTGCTGATGCGCCAGGGCCAGGTGATCGCCACCGGCTACAACCGGCCCATCACCACCCATGATCCGACCGCGCATGCCGAGATCGTCGCGTTGCGCCATGCCGCGACCCTGCTGGGCAACTATCGGTTGCCGGAGTGCGAGCTCTACGTCACGCTGGAGCCCTGCGCGATGTGCGCGATGGCGATGATGCACGCGCGACTGAAGCGCGTGGTCTTCGCCGCCTCGGATGCCAAGACCGGTGTGGCCGGTTCGGTGATCAATCTGTTTGGCGAAGCACGCCTGAATCACCACACGCAGATCCAAGGCGGCTTGATGGCCGAAGCCTCTGCCAAGTTGTTGAAAGAATTCTTTGCCGAGCGACGCGAGGCCGCGCGTCAGCGTCGCGCCGCACTGCGGCCTGCAAGACCTGACCCCACGACGCCGCTTGATGGCGCCGCCGATTCCGAACGCATCCCGACCGGGGATGCCATACACCTGGACGATCCCCTGCCATGAGCAACAGCCTGATTCTCTATACCCCCGCCGGCGTGCTGGCCCAAGCGCAGCCCCTGAAGCGGGCTGCCAAGCGCCTGGGCAAGCTCGGCTATGAGGTCCAGATCGACGAGGCGGCGCTGGCCAAGCACCAGCGCTTTGGCGGCGACGATGCCACTCGTCTGCAGGCCATCCATCGCGTGGCCAAGGCTGCACCTTCGATCGCCATGGCCAGCCGAGGCGGCTACGGCATGACACGGCTGCTCGATCAACTCGACTGGAAGCTGCTCGGCAAGAGCGTCGACAAGGGCACGCGCTGGGTTGGCCTGAGCGATTTGACTTCGCTGCATCTGGGCTTGCTGAGGCACTGCAAGGCGATGAGCTGGGCTGGCCCCTTGGCCTGTGACGACTTCGGCCGCAGCGATGCCGATGGCGGCGTGGATGATGTCACCCAGGACTGCTTCACCGAAGCGATGAGCGGCCTGCTAGAGGCGGTGGGCTTTCGCACCGAGGCCGGCTTTGATGGCCTGGAGGCGCGTGGAACCCTCTGGGGCGGAAATTTGAGCATCGTCAATTCGCTGCTGGGTACCGGGCACTTCCCCAAGGTCAAAGGCGGCATCCTGTTTCTGGAGGATGTCAATGAGCATCCCTATCGTGTCGAGCGGCAACTGCTGCAACTGCTTCAGGCAGGTGTCATTGACGCGCAGAAGGCGGTGATCCTCGGTGACTTCTCCGGCTGGAAGAAATCGCCACTGGACAAGGGCTATGGCATGAAGTCGGCGATCGACGCGCTGCGTCAGCGTACCAAGACCCCCATCCTCACCGGCCTGCCGTTTGGGCATGTGCGCACCAAGGTCAGTCTGCCCGTCGGCATCAAGGTCGAAATGATGGTGCAAGGACGTGACGCCTTGGTGGCTTGGGGACACAGCGATTGAGCTGGGACTGCTCTGCCACTGTGCGATCAATGGAGGGCGCGATCAACCGTTTGGTGTTTACCCTGGCGTCAACGCGGGCGCCCTGATGCCAATACCAGTAAAATACCAACGGGGCGATTGCTGAGCTAATCGTCCGTGCGAGTTGCGAAAGCATCGTTTGAAAGCCTCGGGTAAGCCCGTAGCGAGGCGCCTTCTGCAACTCGGTTATGATTCGTCGCGGTAGTTTGCGCTCGATCCTGTAACTTAGTTACATTGCCGGTGCAGGCTGCTATGCCCGTGGACGCAGGTCAGCGGGTTTTTTTTGTTGAATCGGGTGTGTGGCTCGCCTGGGTTTGGACAGTCTGCCTTGGGGCAAGGTGCTCAAGCTGTTGGCGAGTGTCTGGATACCGATCGCGCCCGTCGCGCCGGCGCTGTGTTGTGTTGAACGTCATTAGGTGTTCAGATGAATGGGTTTCATAGTCTTATGAAGGAGCGCGCATGAACTTTGCGCAGGAGAACCAAAGCTCGTCGCGCCTGACAGGTTTTGCTGTCGTCATCCTGGTCCACGTGTTGCTGATCTGGGCGCTGGCTTCGGGCTTGGCCAAGAAGGCCTACGAGAAGGTCAAGGACATCGAGGCCAAGGTGGTTGAGGAGGTCGAAAAGCCCAAGCCGCCGCCGGAGAAGCCGGTGCCGCCGCCGCCGGATCTGAAGACCCCGCCGCCGCCGTTCGTGCCGCCGCCGGAAGTCGTGATCCAGGCGCCGCCGCCGCCGACGCCACCGCTTGCTGTGCAGTCCAACACGCCTCCGCCGCGCAGCGATGTGCATGCCGCGCCAGCGCCGACTCCTGCTGCGCCTCCGGCGCCGCCAGCCAAGCCGGCCAAGATCACGGCCGGCATGGTTTGCACCAAGATGGGCAAACCAGAGTCACCGAGTGTCAGTTGGTCCGGTACGGCTGAATTCCTGGCGACCGCAACGGTGAAGGCAGGTCGGGTGGTTGATGTGCAGATCAATGTGATCCGCAAGGCTGATGATCGCAAGGCGCAGCGCGCGATGATCCAGTCGATCACACAGGCCCTGCAAGACACGTATGAGTGCCCTGGCGACCACGTGTTCGAGCAACCGTTCGTGTTCAAGATTGATTAAGGACTGGCTGATCCGGCCTGTTCGCTGACCAATGGGGTGCCTGAATTGGGTGCCCGCTTCTTAAAACCTGAGTTTCCAGATCTCTCAGATCTTTTTGCGTAGGAGTTGACTCCATGATCTCTCGTATCTCCGCCATGATCGCGGCAATCGCAGTTGCTGCGACTCTGGCCGTTTCGCCTCTGACTGCTCACGCTCAGGATCAAAAGCCTGCAGACGCAGCGTCTGCAGTTGTTGACGGTGCCGCTCCTGCTGCTGACGCCGCTCCTGCTGCTGCCAAGAAGGAAGACAACCCCTACGGTTTCCAAGCGCTGCTGCACGGAGACGCCGTCTCCAAGGGCGTCTTGGCTCTGCTGGCCATCATGTCCATGGGCTCGTGGTACATCCTGTTCACCAAGCTGTGGGACACGCAGAAGGTGAGCAACGAAGCCAAGGAAGTGCGCGCCACGTTCTTCAAGAAGGCCAGCCTGCAAGAAGGCATCAAGGGTCTGAAGGAAACCGGTGCATTCCGCTACATCGCCCAAACCGGCGTTGAGGCTTCGGACCACCATGAAGGTGCGCTGACCGAAAACATCGACCACAACACCTGGGTGACGATGAACGTCGACCGCGCTGTCGGTGATGTCAACTCGCGCCTGCAAGGCGGCCTGGGCTTCCTGGCTACCGTTGGCTCGACCTCTCCCTTCATCGGCCTGTTCGGTACCGTGTGGGGCATTCTGCAAGCGCTGACCGCCATTGGTGTGGCTGGCCAGGCTTCGATTGACAAGGTTGCTGGCCCCGTCGGTGAAGCGCTGATCATGACCGCACTGGGTCTGGGCGTTGCCGTTCCGGCCGTGCTGGGCTACAACTGGCTGGTCAACCGCAACAAGGCCGTGATGGGCCAAGTGCGTGCCTTCGCTGCCGACCTGCACGGCGTGCTGATGGGCAGCCGTCAAGTCAAGCGCTAAGCAACAGCCCGGAGCCACATCATGGGCATGAACGTCGGATCTTCCGGCGGCGACGACGAAGTGGTCTCGACCATCAACACCACGCCCCTCGTGGACGTGATGTTGGTGCTGTTGATCATCTTCCTCATCACCGTTCCGGTGGTGACGCAGTCGGTCAAGTTGTCTCTGCCTAAGGAGACCAACGTACCGCGCGAAACCAAGCCCGAAAACATCGAGCTGTCGGTGACCAAGGACGGTGAAGTCTACTGGAACACCCAGTTGGTCTCGGACAACGAAGCACTGGTGGATCGCCTGAAGAAGGTGGCCGTGTTGAACCCGCAGCCTGCTGTGCACATCCGCGGCGACGACAAGTCCCGCTATGAGTCGGTCGGCCGCGTGATGTTTGCCTGCCAGCGCGCCGGCATCATGAAGTTCAGCTTCGTCATGCAGCCGCCCGAGCGTGGCGGTTGAGTTCAGGAGTACCGCATGGGAATGAATGTTGGACAATCTTCGGGTGGTGACGAGCCCGAGGTGATGATGGACGTCAACACCACGCCGTTGATCGACGTGATGCTGGTGCTCCTGGTGATGCTGATCATCACCATCCCGATTCAGCTGCACTCGGTGAACCTGGACATGCCGCCGCCGCGGCCCAACGACACGCCGCCGAAGGATCCGGTGGTCGTCGAGATCTTCATTGATTTCGATGGCACCCTGAGCTGGAACGGCGAGCCGGTGGCCAACCAGCAAGCGCTGGAAGCCCGTTTGGCTGCTGCTGCTCAATTGGCTGAACAGCCCGAACTGCACATCAAGCCGAACAAGCTGGTCGACTATGGTCATGTGGCCGCGGTGATGGCTGCGGCACAGCGTCTGAAGCTCACCAAGATGGCGATGGTCGGCAACGAACAGTTCGTCAAGTAACGCACGCCGTATCAATGGCTTGAATGCATGTATGGACGCGCTGTCCGCGAGGGTGGCGCGTCCTTTTTGTTATCAGGAGAGATGGGATGAAACTCAGAACTTTGGCGACCGTGGCTGTCGGTGCCGTCGCATTTGCTTTTGGCGCTGGCCCGCAAGGCGATTTCGGCTTCGCGACCGTGCAGGCGCAGGCCGAAGGCGTGCGTGCCGAGGTTGGCAAGTACCTGAAGGACGCCAGTGCCTTGATCAAGGCCGGCAAGTACAAGGATGCGCTGGCCAAGGTCCACGATGCCGAAGGCGTGGCGAATCGCAATGGCACCGAGAACTACGCGATCGAGGGCATGCGCGTTGCCGCGGCCTCTGGTGCTGGCGATGCCGATTCGATGGTCAAGGGCCTGGAAGCGATGAAGGCCTCCGGCAAGCTGCCGGCAGCCAACCAGTTGCCGATGATGGAGTCGATTGCTGGAACCTATCTGCGTAATGGCAATGCGGCCAAGGCGCTCGAATGGTCCAACAAGTACTTCCAGGCCGGCGGCACGAGCGCCACGGTGAAGACCATCCAGACCCAAGCTCAGCTGAAGTCGGGAGATATGGGCGCGGTCATGAAGGACACCATGGCCGAAATCACCGCCGAGGAAAAGGCCGGTCGCACACCTTCGCAAGACAAACTGAATCTGCTGATGTATGCGGCCAGCAAGAAGGGCGATAGCGGCACCGAAGCGCTGGCGACCGAGAAGCTGCTGAATTACTATCCGCGCAAGGAATTGTGGGCGCAGGTGCTGGGCACGCTGCCGACCAAGAAGACCTTCTCGGATCGGTTCTCGCTGGACGTCTACCGCCTGAAGTTGGCTACCGGCAATATGAAGGAGGCCAACGACTACATGGAAATGGCCCAGCTTGCCATGCAGGCCGGCGTGCCGGACGAGGCCAAGCAAGTTGTCGACAAGGGCTTTTCGGCCAACCTGTTGGGCCAGGGCAGCGAAGGCGCTCGTCACAAGCGCCTGCAAGATCTGATCACCAAACGCGTTGCCGAGGCCAAGGCTGCCCAATCGGCCGCCGAAAAGGATGCGCAGGAAGCCAAGGACGGCAACGCGCTTGTCCCCCTGGGCCTGGGCTTCGCCTTCCGTGGTGATGCTGCCAAGGGCGCCAAGCTGATCGAGCAGGCCATTGCTAAGGACAGCCTGAAGCGTCCCGAGGACGCCAAGCTGTATCAAGGCATTGCCCTGTTCATGGCAGGCGACACGGCCAAGGCGCAGTCAGTCTGGCGCAGCGTGAAGGGTACCGACGGCTCCGCCGAGCTGGCTCGTCTGTGGGTGATCCACGCGCGCGCTGGCAAGTGAAGCGTGACTGAGGCCTCTCAAGCCTCAGAAAAGCAAAAGCCGGCCCTCGGGCCGGCTTTTTCGTGTCTGTGCCGTGAACGTCTGCGGCGCGGGGCCGCAGGACTGCACGCTCAGCTTACTTTGGTGCCAAACGAATCGCGCCATCCAAGCGAATGACTTCGCCATTGAGCATGTCATTGGTGATGATCTGATGCACCAGCTTGGCATAGTCTTCGGGCTTGCCCAGGCGCGAGGGGAAGGGCACGCTGGCAGCCAGCGCGTCTTGCACTTCCTGAGGCATGCCGAACAGCATCGGCGTGCCAAAGATGCCGGGAGCGATAGTCATGTTGCGGATGCCGTTGCGGGCCAGATCGCGCGCGATCGGCAACGTCATGCCGACGACGCCACCCTTGGAGGCTGCATAGGCGGCCTGGCCGATCTGGCCATCGTAGGCGGCGACCGAAGCGGTCGAGATCATCACGCCGCGCTCGCCGGTGGCTTCGGGCTCGTTCTTGCTCATCGCCTCAGCCGCGAGGCGGATCATATTGAAGCTGCCGATCAGGTTGACGGTGATCACCTTGCTGAAGGCCGCCAGCGAATGCGCGCCATCCTTGCCCACGGTCTTGGCGGCCGGTGCGATGCCGGCGCAGTTGACCAGACCCATCAGCTTGCCCAGGCTCAGCGCCTTGGCCACCACAGCCTGACCATCGGCTTCCTGGCTGACGTCGCACTTGACGAAAGCGCCGCCCAGTTCAGCCGCCAGCGCTTCACCACGCTCGGCCTGCAGATCGGCGATCACCACCTTGGCGCCTTCGCGCGCCAGCATCCGGGCGCTGCCTTCGCCCAGGCCCGACGCGCCGCCGGTGACGATGAATACCTTGCCTGCGATTTCCATGCTTGCCTCCTGATTGAGTGACGTTAACGTAAACGTCAATTGTCGGGCAAAAAGAAAGCCGCTGGAACAGCGGCTTGCAGTTTGACTGGCACGAGGCCCGTGGCAGCGCTCAGCTCAGTGCGGCCAGTGCGCGAGCGGTGATCTCGTCCACCGAGCCAAGGCCGGCGATGGCGCGGTACTTCGGCGCCTGGGGATCGCCCTGATTGGCCCATTGCGAGTAGTAGTCGACCAACGGACGGGTCTGGGCCGAGTAGACCTCCAGACGCTTCTTGACGGTTTCTTCCTTGTCGTCGTCGCGTTGCACCAGGTCTTCACCGGTGACGTCATCCTTGCCTTCGACCTTGGGTGGGTTGAACTTGACGTGGTAGGTGCGGCCCGAGGCGGGGTGGGAGCGGCGGCCGCTCATGCGCTCGATGATGGCATCAAAAGGCACATCGATTTCAAGCACATAGTCCAGCTTGACGCCGGCTGCTTTCATGGCATCGGCCTGGGGAATGGTGCGCGGGAAACCGTCGAACAGAAAGCCATTGGCGCAGTCCGGCTGAGCGATGCGCTCCTTGACCAGGCCGATGATGATCTCATCGCTGACGAGGCCGCCGGCGTCCATGATCTTCTTGGCAGCCAGACCCATTTCGGTGCCGGCCTTGACAGCGGCGCGCAACATGTCGCCGGTGGAGATCTGCGGGATGCCGTATTTCTGGCAGAGGAAGGCGGCTTGAGTGCCTTTACCGGCGCCGGGTGCGCCAAGAAGAATAAGTCGCATGGGTCTCCTTGATACTCGATGAGAACGACTGCCAGTCGCACGGATGGTGCACAGTCGCCCTCGGATACTGCGGGCGAGGATAGCACGCACAAGCCTTCACTCGGCTGACGCTGTGACGGCTTGTTCTGGGGTGTAACCCGCAGAGGACAGCGCTTTGAAAAGCCGGTGTGGCATGGCCTCCACGCCGTGCTTGCGATCCCAGATGCTGGATCAGCGCGGACGCAGCAAATCACGCACGCGGGCCAGATCCTCAGGCGTGTCCACGCCAGGACCGGGGCGCTCGCTGCTGATGTGTACGGCGATGCGTTCACCGTGCCAGAGCACGCGCAGTTGCTCCAGCGATTCGATCTGCTCCAGCGGGCTGGCCGCCAGCGTCGGGAAGCGGCGCAGAAAGCCGGCCTGGTAGGCATACAAGCCAACGTGCCGGTACACCGCGCCAGGGGCTGGCTGGCCAGCAACCGGAGCATCGCGCCAGCACGGGATTGGCGCGCGGGAAAAATACAGGGCACGGCCCAGTGCATCGGTCACCAGCTTGACCACGTTCGGGTTGTTGAACTCCGACACATCGCGGAGCTCATGGGCCACCGTGGCCATCACGCACTCGGGGCGCAGCGCCAACTGGGCCGCGCAGGCATCGATCATGGCGGGCGCGATCAGCGGTTCGTCACCCTGCACGTTGACGACCAGATCGTTGCCCTGCAGACCCAGCTGCGTGCAGGCCTCGGCGAGGCGATCGCTGCCGCTGGGATGATCGGCACGGGTCAGCAGTGCCTTGACGCCATGAGCCTCACAAGCGGCCATGACCTCGGCCGCATCGGTGGCCACAACGACCTGGCTGGCTTGCGACAGTGCGGCACGCCGGGCGACGAGGACGATCATCGGCAGACCGTGGATATCAGCCAGTGGCTTGCCAGGCAGGCGGGTCGACGCCAGCCGCGCCGGGACGATGACAGTGAAGCTCATGAATCTGCTCAGCCGCCAGACGCGCTGCTGTCCAGGCTGCGTGCCTCATTGGCCAGCATCACCGGAATGTCGTCACGGATCGGAAAGGCGAGTCGGTCGGCGTGGCAGGCCAGTTCGCGGCTGCCGTCCTCATGGCGCAGCAATTCCAGCGGGCCCTTGCAAATCGGGCAGACCAGCATGTCCAGCAGTCGGTTATCCATCATCGGTTCAGCAGCCTGGCCAGATGACTGTCCAGCGCTTGCTCAAAAGCTTGTTCGGGGCTGAAGTCTAGCGTTACCACCCAGACCTCGGTGCCATGCAGGCGCTCGGGCAAGAGTTTGACGGCGTCTTTTTCCGTGATCAGCAGCGTCGGCGTGTCAGCGGGCCAGGGCAGGGTGTCAAAGCGGTAGTGGTCAGGCAGGGGCAGTTCGTCGATGACCAAGCCCTGTTCTCGCAACATCGCAAAGAAGCGCTGCGGCGCGGCCATGCCGGCGGCCGCCAGCAGGGGGCGCGCACGTGCGCTGCACAGTGCTTGGAGTGCCTGCAGCGTGGCGGGCTGGCCGGCCCACCAGTCCTTTAAGCGCACCGCGCCGGCAAGGCGCCGCTGAGCGAGATGGCCAGTCAAGGCCGTACTGGCTTGCGGGGCGTTGTAGAGCACCAGTTGTTCGCTGCTGCTGCCAGGTGCGGCGGCCAAGGGCCTGTTCTGGCGCAGCGGGCCGGCGGGCAGCAGGCGGCCATTGCCAAGACCGCGTTCGTCAAACACCAGCACCGACAGCTGGCGCGGCAAGCGCCAATGCTGCAGGCCATCGTCACTGATCAGGACTTGCAAATCGGGATGGGCGGCCAGCAGCGCCCTGGCCGTGGCGACGCGGTCGCGGCCCACAGCCACCGGCACGCCTGCGCGGCGCTGGATCAGCAGCGGTTCGTCGCCAACCTCCGTAGCACTGTCCCCGCCGCTAACAACACGGATTAGCGTCTCATCGCTGCGGCCATAGCCGCGCGAGATGACGCCTGCGCGCAGACCCAGGGCAGCGCAGCGGCGCAGCAGCGCCAGCGTGGTGGGCGTCTTGCCGGCACCGCCGACGATCCAGTTGCCGACGACGATGACCGGCACCGGCAGGCTGGCGGCGCGCTTGAAACCAAGCCGGTAAAGCAGCACGCGCAGCCGTATCAGGGCGCCGTGCAGGGCGGCCAGGGGCCGCAAGGCCTGGGCCAGCGCGTCGTCATCACGCCAGGCGCGCTGCAGCCTATCGGCCAGACTCATGGCCGTGTCAGTTCTCGCTCTTGCCCTGGGCCGCGAAGGTCAGCCGCGCCAGTCCGGCACGGCGCGCCGCGTCCATCACATTGACGACCGACTGATGGGCCGCCGAGGCATCGGCCGACACGATCACCATGGTGTCGGGCTGACCTTGCGCGGCCTGGCCCAGCGCGGCGGTCAGCAACTCGACGGTGCGGCCCTCGACAACCTGGCGGTTGATCATGTAGCGCCCGTCGGCCGACACCGCGACGATGATCTCGCGCGGTCGGTCCTTGGCAGCATCGGCGTCGGCGGTCGGCAGCGTGATCTGCAACTCGGTGAACTTCGAGTAGGTGGTCGACAGCATCAGGAAGATCAGGATCACCAGCAGCACGTCGATGAAGGGGATCAGATTGATCTCCGGCTCCTCGGCCTTTCGCTGGCGGAACTTCATCGCTGCGCCCCCTGGCTGAAGCGGGTCAGGTGGGACATGAAACGCTCGCTGGCCTGCTCCAACTCCAGCACATAGGCCTCGACAAGGCCGCGGAAGTAGCGGTAGAGCATCAGCGTAGGGATGGCGATGATCAGGCCGAAGGCGGTGTTGTACAGCGCCACCGAGATGCCATGAGCAAGCTGGGCGGGGTTGTTGCCGCTGGGGCTTTGGCTGCCGAAGATCTCGATCATGCCCACCACCGTGCCCAGCAGACCCAGCAGTGGTGCTGCAGTGGCGATGGTGCCCAGCGTGTTCAGGTAACGCTCCAGCTGATGGATGGCGGCGCGACCGGCCAGCTCGAAGGTCTGGCGCAGGCGAGCGTCAGTGATGCGCGGCTCGACGACGACGGCGCGCAGCCCACTGGCCAGCACCTGACCGAGCAGCGAATTCTCGGCCAGCTTGTTGATCACATCGGCATTGGGCAGGTGATGGCTGGTGACGCTCAGCACCTCGTCCAGCAGCGTCGGTGGCGCAATGCGTTGCGGCCGCAGGCTGGACAGGCGCTCGATAACCAGCGCCAGGGCCACGACGGAGCACAGGAGCAGGGGCCAAATCGGCCAGCCGGCGGCTTGTATGATCGAAAGCAAGGTCTTCCCCTCATCAGGACAATTCAGCCCCCAGCGGGCGGTGCTGCGGGCTTGGCTGCGCGCGATTATGGCGCCATCCGTGGCGCTTGCCGGCACAGTTCTGTGACAGGGCGCAGCCCGCCCTTTGGCTGCCGTCAAAGACATCCACCGCGGCTGTGGATAACTTTGTGGGCAAGCGCTGATGAAGCCGCGCCAGAGGCCGAAAAATCTGGGTTTGGCACACATTGCCTCATTTTTGAGCAGGAAAAACAACTTGCAAAACAAGCGCTTATCGCTTTGTGTCAGTGGCGTGACGGGTGCATCGGCCCGCCGGCCCAGTGTTCATGCGCTTGTGGAGTTCCGGTCCCGCGCCACGGCTGGGTTTGCGCATGGGTGAGCCCTTCAAACCCGCATCAACACGGCTCAGCTGGGGGGTTGCTGCGCTGCTGAACGCGGTGTCCGACAGCCTGCAGGCGCGCTTCGCCGTGGTTCAGGTCGAAGGCGAGCTGTCCGGCTTCACGCGGGCGGCCAGCGGGCATTGCTATTTCAGCCTGAAGGATGCCGATGGCGCAGCGGCGATGCTGCGCTGTGCGATGTTTCGCCGCGCGGCCTCGCTGACTGATTTCGCGCCGGCCGATGGTCAGCGGGTCGAGTTGCGCGGCCGCCTGGCGCTCTACGAGCCGCGTGGTGAGTTGCAGTTCATCGTTGAGGCGATGCGGCGGGCCGGGGCGGGCGCCTTGTACGAGCAGTTCCTGCGGCTCAAGGCCCGGCTGGAGGCGCAGGGTTTGTTTGATCCCAGCCGCAAGCGTGAGTTGCCCGCATTTGCGACGCGAATCGGCGTCATCACCTCGCTGGCAGGCGCCGCCTTGCACGATGTGCTGACCACGCTGGCGCGCCGTGCGCCGCATGTGCAGGTGATCGTCTACCCGAGCCTGGTCCAGGGTGCCGAAGCGCCAGCCGCCTTGTTGCAGGCGCTGGCGCAGGCCAATGCCCGGGCCGAAGTGGATCTGCTGCTGCTCTGCCGTGGCGGCGGCTCCTTGGAGGATTTGTGGGCCTTCAATGATGAGCGCCTGGTGCGGGCGATTGCCGAATCCGCCTTGCCGGTGGTCTGCGGGGTCGGCCACGAGACCGATGTGACTTTGGCCGACCTGGCTGCCGATCTTCGCGCGCCGACGCCAACCGCGGCCGCCGAATTGGCCACGCCCTCACGGGCCGCCTGCATGGATCAGCTGGCCGCACTGGCGCGCACGCTGATGCGTCGCATGGACCAGCGCCTGGACGCTCACGCGCAGCGCCTGGATCGCGCCGCTTTGCGTCTGGCTCGCCCCAGCGATGCGCTGGCACGCCAGCGGCGCCGTATCGCCTTGCTGGCCCAGCGCTGGGGTCAGGTCTTGCCTCGGCTGCAGGCCATGCAGCAGCAGAAGTTGCAGCACCTGGAACAGCGCTGGCGCCGCGCCTTGCCGCAGGCGCTGCAGCATCAGGCCGACCGGCTGCAGACGCTGCAGGCCCGCCTGGCGGCGCTGGACCCCAAGCAGGTGCTGGCGCGGGGCTATGCCTGGCTGGACGACGGTCAGGGCCGGGCGCTGACTTCGGTGGCGCAGCTGCAGCCCGGGCAGGATCTGCACGCGGTGCTGGCCGATGGCGAGGCACAGCTGCGTGTGCAGACGGTCAAGCCGGCCAGGACACGGCGAGCGTCCAAGGCGCAATGAGCGCAGGCACGCCCGCAAGGGCGTACGCCGCCGAGGGTCATGCGCCGCGTGGCTGTAGCTGCCTACAATCGGCGCCGACCCGGTTCGCCCGCGAGCCCGATTCGTTCATCACCCAACGCTAGAAGAGAGGACTCCTCATGGAACATACCTTGCCCGCCTTGCCCTATGCCAAGGACGCACTGGCCCCGCACTACAGCGCCGAGACGCTGGAGTTCCACCACGGCAAGCATCACAACGCCTATGTGGTGAACCTGAACAATCTGCAAAAGGGCACCGAGTTCGAAGGCAAGTCGCTGGAAGACATCGTCAAGACCTCGAGCGGCCCGATCTACAACAATGCCGCCCAGATCTGGAACCACACCTTCTTCTGGAACTGCATGAAGCCCAATGGCGGCGGCGCTCCCAGCGGCGCGCTGGCTGATGCCATCAACGCCAAGTGGGGCAGTTTCGATGCCTTCAAGGAAGCCTTCACCAAGAGTGCCGTGGGCAATTTCGGCTCCGGCTGGACCTGGCTGGTGAAGAAGGCCGACGGCAGCGTTGACATCGTCAATACCGGCGCCGCCGGCACGCCGCTGACCACGGCCGACAAGGCACTGTTGACTGTTGATGTGTGGGAGCACGCCTACTACATCGACTACCGTAATCTGCGCCCGAAGTTCGTCGAGGCCTTCCTGAACCACCTGGTGAACTGGGACTTTGCCCAGGCCAATTTCGCCTGAGCGGAACCGCAAAGAAAACGAAAGACCGGCTGAGGCCGGTCTTTTTTTGCCCTGGCGGGTCTGAATCAACGACGCCGACTGATGCGATTGCGCGTCATTTGGGTGAGCTTGAGCCCATTCGTGGGTCTGCCTTGATATAAGTCATGTGCTTTGTGTCGGCTTTGGTTAGATTAGGCCCCGGGGTGGCTCTTCGCTCACCCAATGCTCATGACATCCGCCCACCCACAACCGCCCGTCACCGACACTGCCCAGGCATCGGCTCCCAGGGCGTGCCTTGACGACGAGGCCGTGCTGGCCAGCTACACCCGCTGGGAGCAGGGCCCGCAGGGGCAACGCCGGGCCGTGTCTCAGCTGCAGCTCAGTGGCATGCACTGCGCCGCCTGCGCCGGCATCATCGAACGCGCCCTGGTGGCGCAGCCGGGTGTCGTCGCTGCCCAGGTGAATGCGGCCGCCCAGCGGCTTCAGCTGTGCTGGGACCCCAGCGTGGCACGTATCTCCGAGCTGCTTCAGGCCATCGTCGCCAAGGGTTATGACGCGGCGCCCGATGTGGCTGCGCCGGCGCGCCAGCTGCGTGAGCGCGAGCACCGGCAGGCACTGTGGCGCCTCTTCGTCGCCGCCTTTTTAATGATGCAGGTGATGATGCTGGCCACGCCGATCTACCTGGCGGAGCCAGGCGAGATGTCGGCCGATTTGCGCCAGCTCTTGCAATGGGGCTCCTGGGTGCTGACGCTGCCGGTGATGCTGTTCTCGGCCGGGCCCTTTTTCAAAGCGGCGTGGCAGCAGCTGCGCGCGCGCCGGCTGGGCATGGACGTGCCGGTGGCACTGGGGCTAGTGGTGACTTTTGTTGCCAGCACCGGCGCCAGCTTCGAGCCCGGTGGCATCTTCGGCCACGAGGTCTATTTCGATTCGCTGACGATGTTCGTCAGCTTCCTGCTGGCGGGGCGCTATCTGGAGCTGCGTGCGCGGCATCGGGTGGCGCAGTCGCTGGAGGCGGCCACGCAGCGCCTGCCTGAGCAAGTGGAGCGCCTGCTCGCCGATGGCGGCGTCGAGCGGGTCAGCCCGGCGCAGCTGCGCGTTGGTGATCTGGTGCGGGTTTTTGCCGGCCAGGCCTTTCCGGCCGACGGATTGATCGAACAGGGCCAAACGGCAGCCGACGAGGCCTTGCTCAGTGGCGAGGCCGCAGCAGTCAGCAAGGGGCCGGGTGAGGAGGCGATAGCAGGCAGCATGAATCTGCTCGCGCCCGTGCTGCTGCGCTTGCAGCGCGTTGGTGCCGACACCCGCTACGAAGGCATTGTTCGCCTGATGCGCGAGGCGCTGACGCAGCGTCCCGCCACGCTGCGGCTGGCAGACCGCGCGGCAGGGCCTTTCCTGTGGGCGGTGCTGGCCCTGGCACTGGCAGGGGCGCTGGTCTGGTACTGGATTGAGCCGCAGCGTGCGCTGTGGGTGGCGGTGTCGGTGTTGATCGTCACCTGCCCCTGCGCCTTGTCGCTGGCGGCACCCTCGGCCTGGTTGGCCGCCACCGGCACGCTGGCGCGCCGTGGCGTGCTGCTGGCGCGGCTCGACGTGCTGGAAACGCTGGCCGATGTTGACACCGTGGTGCTGGACAAGACCGGCACGCTGACTGAGGAAGGCTTGCTGCTGTCGCGCAGCTGGCCTGCCGCGCCCGAGCCGGCACTGCTGCTGCAGGCGGCCGCGCTGGCCGCCCATTCGCGCCATCCCGTCTCGCAGGCTTTGAGCCGCCTTGCCAAGGTTGAAGAAGCCGACAGGGCACGCTGGCAGCAGGTGCGTGAGTGGCCTGGCCTCGGCCTGCAGGCTGTTGATGCCGAAGGCCGCGTCTGGCGGCTGGGTGCGCCGGCCTGGGTGGCGGATGCAGACGCGTCGCTGGCCTCGCCCCAGACGCTTGAGCCGTCGGATCTTGCGGCTGCCCAGCTTGCGTTCGGGCAGCCAGGGCAGCCGCTGCTGCGCTGGCGTTTTGACGAGCATCTGCGTGCCGACGCGGCTGCTGCGATCGCAGCCCTGCATGAGCTGGGCCTGCGCAGCCTGCTGCTGTCTGGCGATGCGCCTGAGCGCGCCCAGGCCATGGCGGCACAGGCCGGCGTTCAGCAGGCGCGTGGCGGTATCAGCCCCGAGGGCAAGCTGGCCGAGGTGCGCGCCTTGCAGGCCGCCGGGCATTGCGTGCTGATGATTGGCGATGGCATCAATGACGCGCCGGTGCTGGCCCAGGCCGATGCCAGCGTCGCGATGGGGCAGGGCGCCTTGATCGCGCGCGGCCATGCCGATGCGGTGCTGCTGTCAGGCCGGCTGATGGACCTGGCCTTGGCACGTGCCTTGAGCGTGCGTACCCGTCGCGTGATCCGCCAGAACCTGGCCTGGGCCGCGGCCTACAACATGGCTTGTATTCCGCTGGCCTTGCTTGGCCTGCTGCCACCGTGGGCAGCGGGCATCGGCATGGCAGCCAGTTCCCTGTTTGTGATCCTCAATGCTTTGCGTTTGGGGCGGCCGCTGTCTGACGCTGTGCCGCGCCATGAGCCTGCTTCGCCGCCGCGCGGCGCCACTGTGTCGGTGCGCGCGCGAGCCGTCTGAGCCAAGAAGACGCTGATGGAAATTTTGTATCTCTTGATTCCGCTCTCCGTGGTGCTGGTCTTGTTGATCGTCGGCGTCTTTGGCTGGGCGATCAACAACGGGCAGATGGACGATTTGGTGCGTGAAGGTGAGCGCATTCTGGAAGATGAAACAGCACAGGTTGATGGCGATCAAGCTGTGACCAAAGTAATCCCCTAAGAATGCCGTCGTCAATCTAGTGTTGGAAGGAGCACGTCAATGGCAAGTGTTGCTCAAGCGGCTGGTCCGGGTGGACTGTCGCAGCCGGCGGGGCCGGTATACGAGGACGGCGTCGTGCGCGCGTTTGCGCTCGCCGCGGTTCTATGGGGCATTGTCGGTATGTTGGTCGGCGTCATCATTGCCGCCCAACTCGCCTGGCCCGAACTCAATCTGGGGATCCCTTTCCTGAGCTACGGGCGCTTGCGCCCGCTGCATACGAATGCGGTGATTTTCGCCTTCGGCGGTTGCACGCTGTTTGCGACGGCCTACCACGTGGTGCAGCGCACCGGCCAGACGCGCTTGTTCGCGCCCGGTCTGGCCTGGTTCACGTTTGTGGGCTGGCAACTGGTGATTCTGGCTGCGGCGATCACGCTGCCGCTGGGCATCACCTCCGGCAAGGAATACGCTGAGCTGGAATGGCCGGTCGACATCCTGATCACGCTGGTCTGGGTCTCGTTCGCTGTGGTGTTTTTCGGCACCGTGGGCACGCGAAAGATCCGGCACATCTATGTGGCGAATTGGTTCTTCGGCGCCTTCATCATCGCCGTGGCCCTGCTGCACCTGGTCAATAGCGCTGCCATCCCGGTCAGCCTGACCAAGAGCTACTCCGCCTATGCCGGCGTGCAGGATGCCATGGTGCAGTGGTGGTATGGCCACAATGCCGTGGGCTTCTTCCTGACCGCAGGTTTCCTCGGGATGATGTACTACTACATCCCCAAGCAGGCCGGCCGCCCGGTGTACAGCTATCGCCTGTCCATCGTGCACTTCTGGGCGCTGATCTTCACCTATATGTGGGCCGGTCCTCACCATCTGCACTACACGGCGCTGCCGGACTGGGCGCAATCGGTGGGCATGCTGTTCTCACTGGTCCTGCTGGCACCGAGCTGGGGCGGCATGATCAACGGCATCATGACCCTCTCGGGTGCCTGGCACAAGCTGCGTGATGACCCGATCCTGAAGTTCCTGATCGTCTCGCTGTCCTTCTATGGCATGTCGACCTTCGAAGGTCCGATGATGTCGATCAAGACGGTCAACGCGCTGTCGCACTACACCGACTGGACCGTTGGTCACGTGCACTCGGGCGCGCTGGGCTGGGTCGGCCTGATCTCAATGGGCTGCCTGTACCACCTGATCCCGCGCATGTTCAGCCGCACCGAGATGTACTCGAAGCGCGCCATTGAGCTGCACTTCTGGGTGGCCACCATCGGCATCGTGCTCTATATCGCTGCGATGTGGATTGCCGGTGTGATGCAGGGCCTGATGTGGCGTGCGGTCAACCCGGATGGCACCCTGGTCTACACCTTTGTGGAGAGCGTGAAGGCGACCTATCCCTTCTATGTGATCCGCCTGGGCGGTGGTCTGTTGTATCTGACTGGCATGTGCATCATGGCCTGGAACGTGGTCAAGACCGTGCAGGTGGGCAAGGCGCAAGCCGTGCGCATCCCGGCCGTGGTCCACGCCTGAAGCAGACGGAGAAATACAAATGGCAAATGCAAATCATGCCGTCGCTGGTCACGAGAAGATTGAAACCAGCAACTTCCTGATGATCGTGCTGGTGCTGCTGACGGTGATCGTTGGCGGCATTGTGGAAATCGTGCCGCTGTTTTTCCAGCGCTCGACGACTCAGCCGGTCGAGGGTCTGAAGCCCTACACCGCGCTGCAATTGGCTGGCCGGGACGTCTACATCCGCGAGGGCTGCTACAACTGCCACTCGCAGATGATCCGCCCCTTCCGCGCCGAGACGCTGCGCTATGGGCACTACTCGGTGGCCGGCGAGTTTGTCTACGACCACCCCTTCCAATGGGGCTCCAAGCGTACGGGTCCGGATCTGCATCGCGTCGGTGGCAAGTACAGCGATGAATGGCATCGCATCCACCTGACCAATCCGCGCGATCTGGTGCCCGAGTCGAACATGCCGGCTTACCCCTGGCTGGCCACGGCGACGGTCAACCCGGCCGATATGGCGCCGAAGTTCCGCGCGTTGCGCACCGTCGGTGTGCCCTATACCGATGACGAGATCGCCAAGGCTGGCGATGAAGTCAAGGGCAAGACCGAGCTGGATGCCGTGATCGCTTATCTGCAGGTGCTGGGCACCGCGCTCAAGTAAAGGGAGATCGAGATGGATCTCAATGATCTGAGAGCGGGTTTCACGCTGCTGTCCCTGCTGATGTTTGTGGTGATCGCCGTCTGGGCGTATTCCAAGCGCAACAAGCAGGGTTTTGATGAGATGGCTGCCTTGCCCTTGATGGACGACGGTGGGGCCGCTGCTAACCCCTTCGCAAGGAGGTCGGAATGAGTGACTTTTTCTCCGGCGGTTGGTCGACCTTTGTGGCCGGCGCGACCATTCTCGGTCTGGTGCTGTGTATCGTGCTGCTGCTGATTGCCAGCCGTCGCAAGGTCATGGCCAATGACAACACCACCGGCCACGTCTGGGACGAAGACCTGCGTGAGTTGAACAACCCGCTGCCGCGCTGGTGGATGGGCCTGTTCGTGCTGACAGTCGTCTTTGCCGGCATCTACTTGGCGATGTACCCGGGCCTGGGCAGCAATGAAGGCAGCCTGAAGTGGAGCAGCGCCGGCCAGTACGAGGCCGAGCAGGCCAAGGCACGTGCCGCGCTGGAAGGCGTCTATGCCAAGTACAAGGCACAGACGGCCGAGCAGCTGGCCAAGGATCCGCAGGCCATGGGTATTGGTGAACGCTTGTTCGCCAACACCTGCGCCGGCTGCCATGGCTCCGACGCCAAGGGGTCCAAGGGCTTCCCCAACCTGACCGACAACGACTGGCTCTATGGTGGCGCTCATGAGACCATCATCGAGACTATCACCAAGGGCCGCAACGGCGTGATGCCGCCGATGGCTGCGGCGGTCGGTACGCCCGAGGATGTGCGCAACGTGGCGAACTATGTGCTGAGCCTGTCGGGCAGCCCGCATAACTCGATCGCTGCGCAGCTCGGCAAGCCCAAGTTCGCGGTCTGCGCGGCCTGCCACGGTGCGGATGGCAAGGGCAATCAGGCACTGGGCGCCCCGAACCTGACCGACAAGGTCTGGCTGCATGGCTGGGGCGAAGAGGCGGTGATCAATATGGTCAACAACGGCAAGAACAATGTCATGCCGGCCCACACGTCGCGCCTGAGCCCCGAGCAGATCCATGTGCTCGCGGCCTATGTCTGGAGCCTGTCGCAAGGCACAGCTGTCGCCGGCAAGTGATCGTACCAATCCCCTGAGTCAAGCCCTCCAGTCATGAGCAGCAGTAGCGACACCAGTTCCGAGATCAGGCCCGGCGACAACGCCGCGGTAGAAATGGTGTCGCTCTACCAGGCGCAGAAGAAGATCTATCCGCGCGCTGTCAGTGGCTGGTTTGCGACTTGGCGATGGGTGCTGGTCTGGGTCACGCAGCTCGTCTTCTACGGGCTGCCGTGGCTGCAATGGAATGACCGTCAGGCGGTGCTGTTCGATCTGGGCAGCCGCCGCTTTTTCATCTTCGGCCTGGTCCTGTATCCGCAGGACTTCATTTACCTCACCGCGCTGCTGCTGATCTCAGCCTACGCGCTCTTTTTGTTTACCGCAGTCGCTGGCCGACTGTGGTGTGGCTATGCCTGCCCGCAGACGGTCTATACCGAGATCTTCATGTGGGTGGAGCACAAGTTCGAAGGCGACCGCGCCGCGCGCATGAAGCTGGACGCCGGCCCCTGGACCTTCGAAAAACTCTGGCGCAAGACCGGCAAGCAGGCGACATGGATCGCCATTGGCTTGTGGACCGGCTTTACCTTTGTTGGCTACTTCACGCCGCTGCAGACGCTGGCCGCTGAAGTGCGCAGCCTCTCGCTGGGGCCCTGGGAGCTGTTCTGGGTGCTGTTCTACGGCTTTGCCACTTACGGCAACGCTGGCTATATGCGTGAGCAGGTCTGCAAATACATGTGTCCTTACGCGCGCTTTCAAAGCGCGATGTTTGACAAGGACACGCTGATCATCAGCTACGAAGCCGAGCGTGGCGAACCGCGCGGCTCACGCAGCAAGAAGGCCGATCCCAAGGCGCTGGGCCTGGGCGAGTGCATCGACTGCACCTTGTGCGTGCAGGTCTGCCCGACCGGCATCGACATTCGCAAGGGCCTGCAATACGAGTGCATAGGCTGCGCGGCCTGCATCGACGTTTGCGACGGCGTGATGGACAAGATGGGCTACCCGCGTGGCCTGATCCGCTACGACACACAGAACGGCATGGCCCAGCACCTCGGCCGAGGGCAGTTGCTGCGTCGGATGTTCCGGCCTCGCGTGCTGATCTACACCGGCATCCTGTTCCTGGTGTGTGTGGCCTTGCTGGTCAGCATTGCCACCCGGATGCCCTTCAAGGTTGATGTGGTCCGGGATCGCGCCTCACTGGCTCGGCTGGTCGATGATGGCTACATCGAGAATGTCTACCGGCTGCAGATCATGAACGCAACGGAAACGCCGCAGCGCTACACCGTGCAGGCCACTGGCCTGCCGGGTTTGAAGCTGACGCAGCCCGTCGAAGTCACCGTGGCAGCGGCCGAAGCACGCTGGTTGTCGCTGGCGCTGCGCGTGCCACCCGAGGCTGCTGCCCAGGCGGGCGCCGGCGCGCATGAGATCCATTTCGATATTCAGCGCGAAGCGCAGGCGGGTGATGCCGCCCGCGCGCTGCGCGAGAAATCAACTTTTGTGGTTCCCCGATAGGAGAGGCAGATGCCGACATCAACGCAAAGCGAGCAAGAGTACGGCCAGCGCAAGGCCTCCTGGTGGCGCGAGAAGATGATGTGGCTGGTTGTGGGTGGCCCGTCGGTGGTCGTCGTGGCCAGTTTCATCACGCTCGCGCTGGCGCTGAAATTCCCCGATCCGGTGATTGAAAAGAGCGACCGGCTTTCGGCTGACAGCGTCACCGAGCAGAGTGCGGCCATGCAGCCGGCAGTCAAGGCACGCAATCACGCGGCCACGGGCGGTCAGTGATGCTGGCCCCGACCTCCCAGCGCATTCCCGAACGTCCGGGCCTGGGACGTTGGGCCATGTATGTGCTGTGGCCAGCCTTTCTGATGGCCGGCGTGACCGAGGCGCTGGTGTTTGCCGTCATCGATCCCAGTGATCTGAGCTGGTTCGGTCAGCAGCCGATGGACTTGTCCCGGCAGGCCATCTACACGCTGAGCTTCCTGATTTTCTGGGCCCTGATCAGCCTGGCGGCCAGCCTGACGCTGGCGCTGGCCACCTTGCCCGAGCCGCCGGATGACGCCCATCCGCGAGGCTGGCCACGCTGAGCGCCATCATCTGATCAGCCCTAAAACGAAACCCGCCACAGGCGGGTTTCGTCTTTGTTCAGCCCGCAGGCTGTGGCCGATCAGCAGTGTGCGCTGTTGACCAGCTTTTGCAGGCCGGCCTGATCGATGATGCGGATCTGGCGCTGCTTGACCTCCAACAGCCCTTCGTCCTGGAACTTGGAGAAGGTGCGGCTGACCGTTTCCAGCTTCAGGCCCAGATAGCTGCCGATTTCTTCACGTGTCATGCGCAGCACCAGGGCCGAGGCCGAGAAACCGCGGGCCTGCAGGCGCTGAGTGAGGTTCAGCAAGAAGGCGGCCAGTCGTTCTTCGGCACGCATTGAGCCCAGCAGCAGCATCACGCCATGGTCGCGGACGATCTCACGGCTCATGATCTTGTGGAACTGGTGCTGCAGATCGGTGAACTCGCGCGACAGCTCTTCCAACTGACCGTAGGGAATCACACAGACCTGCGAGTCTTCCAGCGCGACGGCATCGCAGGAGTGGCGGTCATTGCTGATGCCGTCCAGACCCAGCAGTTCGCCCGCCATCTGAAAGCCGGTGACCTGATCGCGACCGTCTTCGGCCGAGATGCAGGTCTTGAAAAAGCCGGTGCGAACGGCGTAAAGCGATTGGAACGAGTCGCCGCTGCGGAACAGCGTATCGCCCCGGTTGACGTTGCGGCGGGTGGCCACCAGCTGATCCAGACGTTCGAGGTCGCCCGAGTTCAGTCCAACGGGCAGACACAACTCGCGCAAATTGCAGCTGGAGCAGGCGACCTTGAAGGGCTCGGATTTGATCGGCGGGATGGCATTCATGTGGCGCATTATGGGCTGGGCAGCGCTCTTTGCACCAATGCCGTTGCCGCTTTGCACATCGTTTGCCAGATGGGAATCGGAATTGAACATGACCATCCTCAAGAATTGGGGGCATTGTTTACCCGGGCTTGCCCAGCAAGCTTGACCTGGGTCAAACCCCGCGCGCGCAGGCTTGGCACCATGGCGACATGGAATCTCAAACCGCTGACAGCCTGCCGGGCATCACCGAGGAAGTCTTGCGTCGCTTCGACGTCTCTGGGCCGCGCTACACCTCTTATCCCACCGCCGATCGCTTTGTCGAGGCTTTCACCGCCGAGCAGTACCGCCAGGCCCTGGTGCAACGCGCCGAGGGCGGCATGGTGGGTGGCGGCACGCCACTGTCGGTCTATGTGCACATTCCATTCTGCGAATCGGTGTGCTACTACTGTGCCTGCAACAAGGTCATCACCAAGCATCACGACAAGGCCGCCGAGTATCTTGATGCTTTGGTCATGGAGATGGACCTGACGGTGGCGCAGCTGCAGCGCACGCAGACGGTGTCGCAGCTGCATCTGGGCGGCGGCTCGCCGACCTTCCTCAGCGATGCCGAGCTGACGCGGCTGATGCAGGACATTCGCGCCCGATTCAAGCTGGCGCCCGGCGCCGAGGTGTCGATCGAGGTGGATCCGCGCACCGTCACCGAGCAGCGCCTGCGTCATCTGCGCGAGCTGGGTTTCAACCGCTTGAGCTTTGGCGTGCAGGACTTCGATCCGGCGGTGCAAAAAGCCGTGCACCGTGTTCAGAGCTTCGAGAGCGTCGCCACCTTGATGGCGCAGTCGCGCGAGCTGGGCTTCGAGTCGACCAATGTCGACCTGATCTACGGCCTGCCGCAGCAAACCCCGGAATCGTTCGCCCGCACCATCGCCCAGGTGGCAGCGTTGAAGCCGGATCGTATTGCGCTCTATGGCTATGCCCATCTGCCGCAGCGCTTCAAGCCGCAGCGCCGCATCGACGCCGCATTGCTGCCGGTCGCGGGCGACAAGGTGCGCATGCTGTCTGGCGCCATCAGCGGTTTCCTTGGCCACGGCTACACCTATATCGGCATGGACCACTTCGCGCTGCCGACCGATTCGCTGTCGGTCGCCAAGCGCCAGGGGCGGCTGCATCGCAACTTCCAGGGCTACAGCACCCATGCGGATTGCGACCTGATCGGCCTGGGCGTCTCGGCCATTGGCCGTGTTGGCGCCACCTACAGCCAGAACGCCAAGGAGCTGCCGGAGTATTACGACACGCTGCGCCAGGGGCAATTACCCATCGTGCGCGGCCTGGCGCTGAGCCGTGACGATCTAGTGCGCCGGGCCATGATCATGGCGCTGATGTGCCAGGGGCGGGTGGAGTTCGAATCGATCGAGCTGGCCCATCTGATCAAGGTGCGCGACTACTTCAAGGCTGAGTTGGAGCAGCTCGCCTCGCTGGCCGAGACCGGTCTGGTCGTCGTCGAGCCGGAAGCCATTCAGGTGACGGCCATGGGCTGGTACTTTGTCCGTGCCGTGGCCATGGTGTTCGATCGCTATTTGCAGGCCGATCGCAACCGCGCACGCTTTTCGCGCATCATCTAGGCTCAGCCGCGGATCAGACGCGGCGGTTTCAAACGAGGCCCTGGCAAATGGATGCAGCCCTGGCCGGCTCGGCGCTCCTGATGGGCCTGGCCGGTTCTCCTCATTGCGTGGCGATGTGCGGCGCTGCCTGTGCGGCGCTCGGCGGCGGCGCGTCTGGCGCTCAGGGCTCCGGCCTGCTCATGCGGCCGGCGATGCTCAGCCTGCAGGCCGGTCGCTTGCTCAGTTATTCGCTGGGCGGCGCTGTTGCCGCTTCCAGCGTCAGCATGCTGGCCTATTGGGGGCAGGCGGCAGCCTGGTTGCGGCCTTTCTGGGTGATGCTGCATCTGGCGGCCCTGGGGCTGGGTCTCTTTCTGCTCCGGCGTGGCCGGCAGCCGCAGTGGTTGGATGGCTTGGGGCGAGGGCGCTCGCCTTCAGCAGCCAACACGGCCTCGGTGGCCATCGTGGGCCTGCGGGGTGGGCAGCGGGCGGTGTCAGCGCCTGCCCGGGCGGGCCTGGCCGGGCTGGCCTGGCTGGCCTGGCCTTGCGGCTTGCTGCAGTCGGCGCTGGTGGTTGCGGCCCTGGCGTCAGGGCCGGCGCAAGGCGCGGCGGTGATGGCCTGTTTTGCGCTGGGCTCAGCGCTGGGCCTGCTGGTGGGGCCTGCGGCGCTGTGGCGGCTGCTGAGGCTGGGCCAGCTTGACGAGGCGCGCGGCTATGCCTGGGCGGTACGGCTGGCCGGACTGGGGTTGCTGCTGAGCTCGGGCTGGGCGCTGGGCCACGGCATCTGGGCGCAGATCGCCGCCTTCTGCAGCTGATTGGAACGGCCGTCAATGCAGAGTTGTCCGGCTATCAGTTCCCTGCAAGCATCACTGGCTTAGAATCGTTTTTTTACGGCGGTACCCACCGCACCAACCTCGCGACTTGCGGAGACGACTACACATGTACCAACACATCAAGGTGCCCGAAGGCGGCCAGAAGATCACGGTCAACGCTGACTTCTCCCTGAATGTGCCCGACCAGCCCATCATTCCTTACATCGAAGGTGATGGCACGGGCTTTGACATCACCCCGGTGATGATCAAGGTGGTCGACGCCGCAGTGGCCAAGGCCTACGGCGGCAAGAAGAAGATCCACTGGATGGAGATCTATGCCGGCGAGAAGTCGACCAAGGTCTACGGCCCCGATGTGTGGCTGCCCGAAGAGACGCTGCAAGTCCTGAAGGACTATGTGGTGTCGATCAAGGGCCCGCTGACCACCCCGGTTGGAGGCGGCATCCGCTCGCTGAACGTGGCACTGCGTCAGGAGCTGGACCTCTACGTCTGCCTGCGCCCGGTTCGTTATTTCAAGGGTGTGCCTTCGCCGGTTAAGGAACCGCACAAGACGGACATGGTGATCTTCCGTGAGAACTCGGAAGACATCTACGCCGGCATCGAATTCGAAGCGCAGAGCGACAAGGCCAAGAAGCTGATCAAGTTCCTGCAGGACGAATTCGGCGTCAAGAAGATCCGCTTCCCGGAAACCTCGGGTATCGGCATCAAGCCGGTGTCCAAGGAAGGTACCGAGCGCCTGGTGCGCAAGGCCATCCAGTACGCCATCGACAATGACAAGCCCAGCGTGACCATCGTGCACAAGGGCAACATCATGAAGTTCACTGAAGGCGGTTTCCGTGACTGGGCCTATGGTCTGGCGCAAACCGAATTCGGTGCTGAACTGATCGACGGCGGCCCGTGGTGCAAGTTCAAGAATCCCAAGACGGGCAAGGACATCGTCATCAAGGATTCGATCGCTGACGCCTTCCTGCAGCAGATCCTGCTGCGTCCGGCCGAATACTCGGTGATCGCGACGCTGAACCTGAACGGCGACTACGTCTCCGACGCGCTGGCAGCTCAAGTCGGTGGCATCGGCATCGCCCCGGGTGCGAACCTGAGCGACTCCGTCGCCATGTTCGAAGCCACCCACGGTACCGCCCCCAAGTACGCAGGCAAGGACTATGTGAACCCCGGTTCCGAAATCCTGTCGGCCGAAATGATGCTGCGCCATATGGGCTGGATCGAAGCAGCTGACCTGATCATCTCCTCGATGGAAAAGTCCATCCTGTCGAAGAAGGTGACCTACGACTTCGCCCGCCTGCTTGATGGCGCGACACAAGTCTCCTGCTCCGGTTTCGGTCAGGTGATGATCGACCATATGTGATGACCCCGCGCCGGCCCTATGCCGGTGCCGAGGCAACGCAGAAAGCCCGCTCTGAGCGGGCTTTTGTCATTCAGGCACCGCTCGCGCGGCGCCGGCAGACGGTTGGGGCGCCTCAGGCGGCGACGCCGGCGCTCTGCATATCGGCCAGACTGTGCGCGGCGGCTTCCATCGGCGTGATGTTCTGAGCCAGCTGCCCCTTGGGCCCCTGGATCAGCTCAAAGCTGACTTTGCTGCCTTGCTTCAGGGTACGAAACCCTTCCATCTGGATTGCAGAAAAATGGGCAAAGACATCGTCTCCGCCCTGCTCGGGTTCGATAAAGCCAAAACCCTTGGCGTCATTGAACCACTTGACAGTTCCTTGTGGCATTTCCTTCTCCATCCCGGTGTCTAACGCACCGGGGCGGATTCTGAAATCAGTGTCACCCAGATGTCAATTGAGGAACTGCCCGGGGGTGTCGATCGGCATGCGCCGTCTCGGGCAGGCCTGTGCAGTGAAATAAGGCGCGCTTGCCGTCCATCTCAACTTGTGCCGTGTCGGGGTCTTGACGGAAGATGGCCTTGGCTCCATGTGAGGGCTTATGCCTGTCTATAGAATCGGCTCATGCCAGATCTTCCCAACCAGCCTCCCGTGCCGCCGGGTAGCGTGCCGGGCCTTGTTCCCGACCGCGACGGTGAGGGCACGACCACCCTGGAGCGCGTGCCGCAAAAGACCGAGCCTCCGCGTCTCTACCAGGTGTTGATGCTCAATGACGATTTCACGCCGATGGAGTTTGTCGTGATGGTGCTTCAGGAATATTTCCGCCATGACCTGGATACGGCCACCCAGATCATGCTGAAGATCCATCACGATGGTCGCGGTGTCTGTGGTGTGTTCACCAAGGACGTGGCAGCGACCAAGGTCGAATTGGTGCTGGCCGCCGCAAGGCGTGCCGGCCATCCTTTGCAGTGCATTATGGAGGCCGCATGATTGCGCAAGAGCTTGAAGTCAGCCTGCACATGGCGTTTGTCGAGGCGCGTCAGCAGCGCCACGAGTTCATCACCGTGGAGCATCTGCTGATGGCACTGCTGGACAACCCGTCCGCAGCCGAAGTCCTGCGGGCCTGTTCCGCCAATATCGATGATCTGCGCAAGAGTTTGGCGCAGTTCATCAAGGAAAACACGCCGACCGTGGGCGGCAGTGACGAGGTGGATACCCAGCCGACGCTGGGTTTCCAGCGCGTCATCCAGCGCGCCATCATGCATGTGCAGTCCACCGGCAGCGGCAAGAAGGAAGTCACCGGCGCCAATGTGCTGGTGGCCATTTTCGGCGAGAAGGATTCGCATGCGGTGTACTACCTGCACCAGCAGGGCGTGACCCGGCTTGACGTGGTGAACTACATCGCCCACGGCATCAAGAAGAGCGAGCCGCCCGAGCCGCCCAAAGGCAGCCCAGAAGGTCCTGGCAACGAGGCCGAGCGCGAAGAGGCTGATGTGGGCGGCGGCGGCAAGGGTTCGCCGCTGGAACAGTTCACGCAGAACCTGAACGTGCAGGCCAAAGAAGGCAAGATCGATCCGCTGATCGGTCGCGAGCACGAGGTTGAGCGCGTGGTGCAGATCCTCTGCCGTCGGCGCAAGAACAACCCGTTGCTGGTCGGCGAGGCCGGTGTCGGCAAGACGGCGATCGCCGAAGGCCTGGCCTGGCGCATCACCGAGGGCCAGGTGCCCGAGGTGCTGGCCGAGGCCGTGGTCTATGCACTGGACATGGGCGCCTTGCTGGCTGGCACCAAGTACCGCGGCGACTTCGAGCAGCGCCTGAAGGCCGTGCTCAAGCAGCTGAAGGATCAGCCCAACGCCATTCTGTTCATCGATGAAATCCACACCCTGATCGGGGCCGGTGCGGCCTCGGGCGGCACGCTGGATGCCAGCAATCTGCTGAAACCGGCCCTGTCTTCCGGCGCGATGAAGTGCATCGGCGCGACCACCTTCAGCGAATACCGCGGCATCTTCGAGAAGGATGCGGCGCTGTCGCGGCGCTTCCAGAAGGTCGACGTGACCGAGCCCTCGGTCGAGCAGACGGTGGAGATCCTCAAGGGCCTGAAGTCGCGCTTCGAGGAGCACCACAGCGTCAAGTACGCCTTGGGCGCCTTGCAGGCGGCCGCCGAGTTGTCGGCCAAGTACATCAACGACCGTCATCTGCCCGACAAGGCGATTGACGTCATCGATGAAGCCGGCGCTGCTCAGCGCATCCTGCCCAAGAGCAAGCAGAAGAAGACCATCACCCGCGCCGAGGTCGAGGACATCGTCGCCAAGATCGCCCGCATTCCGCCGGCCAGTGTGTCCAGTGACGACCGCGGCAAGTTGAAGAGCCTGGATCGTGACCTGAAGAGCGTGGTCTTCGGCCAGGAGCCGGCCATCGATGCGCTTGCAGCCGCCATCAAGATGGCGCGCTCGGGCCTGGGCAAGCCGGACAAGCCGATCGGCTCCTTCTTGTTCTCCGGCCCCACTGGCGTGGGCAAGACCGAGGTGGCGAAGCAGCTGGCCTATATCCTGGGCATCGAACTGATCCGCTTTGATATGTCCGAGTACATGGAGCGTCATGCGGTCAGCCGCCTGATCGGTGCCCCTCCGGGCTATGTGGGCTTTGACCAGGGCGGTTTGCTGACTGAGGCGATCACCAAGAAGCCGCATTCGGTGCTGCTGCTCGACGAGATCGAGAAGGCGCATCCGGATGTGTTCAATGTGCTGCTGCAGGTGATGGACCATGGCTCACTGACCGACAACAACGGGCGCAAGGCGGACTTCCGTAACGTCATCATCATCATGACGACCAATGCGGGCGCCGAGACGATGAACAAGTCGACCATCGGCTTTACCACCGTGCGCGAGCAGGGCGATGAGATGGCCGATATCAAGCGCCTGTTTACGCCGGAGTTCCGCAACCGCCTGGATGCCATCGTGTCCTTCCGCGCGCTCGACGAGGAAATCATCCTGCGCGTGGTCGACAAGTTCCTGCTGCAACTGGAAAGCCAACTGGGCGAGAAGAAGGTTGAGGTCACTTTCACCGACGGACTGCGCCAGCATCTGGCCAAGAAGGGCTTCGATCCTCTGATGGGTGCCCGGCCGATGCAGCGCCTGATCCAGGACACCATCCGTCGTGCGCTGGCCGACGAGTTGCTGTTCGGGCGCCTGGTCGATGGCGGGCGCCTGACGGTGGATGTAGACGCCGCAGGCGAGGTGCTGCTGGACATCCAGTCCGGTGGCAAGCGCAGCGACAACAAGCCCAAGGCGGAGCCGGCCACAGCAGCCTGAATGTAGTTGCTCCCCTCGTGATTGGGGTCAGGTCTTGCCTGAGCCCAAGCCACCCAGACAAGGCCCGCCGGCATCGCCGCTTGCGGGCCTTGTTGTTTCAGCAGCGCGCCAGGCGTGCTGCGGGATCCTGGTGGAAGTAGCCGCGCAGCAGCTGGTAGAGGGCAGGCTGTTCAAGGCTGAGCGCGAGCGGTGCGACGAAGAAGGCCTCGACGGCGACGGCGAAGAATTCTTCGATCGCTTCGGCGCCGTAAGGATCAATCAAGGTCTCGACGCCGGCATCGACCGCATCGCAGAAGGCTTGCCACTCCGACTCCAGCACGTCGAGCCAAGCCTCGCGTTCGCCGGCAGCCAATGCAGGCACGCCGTCGGCGGCGCCATTCTGCATGTCCAGCACATGGGCGAATTCGTGGATGACGACGTTGTAGGGCAGCTCGCCCGCCTGGGCGTCCGGGCTTGATTCACTCCAGGCCAGCATCAGCGGGCCGCCTTCCATCGCCTCGCCGGCGAGCACTTCCTCGTAGCGATGAACGACGCCATCCTCGTCCATGAACTCTCGCCGTGCCAGCACCTCGCCGGCGTGGACAACAATGCCGACAAAGCCCGCATAGGCTTCCAAGCCGAGGCGCAGGATGGGCAGGCAGGCCTGCGCTGCGATGGCGACGGCAACTTCGTCGCTGACGACAAAGCCTCCCGCACCGTGGAATTCCTTGGCGGATAGGAACAAGGCGCAGAGGCGGCGCAGCTCGGCCTGCTCGGCATCGTCGAGTGTGCTGAGAAAGGGGTAGCGGGCCAAGGTCAGCAGCCAGAGTCCATCCGGTATCGCGTGACGGCGCAGTGCACGCGCTTCCTGCCAGGCGCGCCATCGGGCGATCAAGCGGTCGAGCATCGCGTGCGCTTGCGGCCGATCAGGAAACGCTCAGGCGCCGCAGTCCCGCAGCATCCAGGCGCAGCACATCGCCGCGCGGCGCGGCGGCGTCGAAGTCCCAGTCGGACAGCACCCAGCGCTGCCGCTGCCGGTCGAGCTGATGAATGGCAGGCCGATGGGTGTGGCCATGCAGCAGCAACTCGGCATCGGCCTCGCGCAGCGCGGCCAGGCAGGCCTCGGTATCGGGCTCGGCCCAGAGTTCCGGCCCCTGTTGTTGCTGCTTGAGCCGGCTGCCTTCGCGCAACTGGCGCGCGATGTCATGCCGTTCGCTCAAGGGGCGAGACAGGAAGTCGTGCTGCCAGCTGGCGCTGCGCACCTGCTGGCGAAACGCTTGATAGCCGCTGTCGGCAAGGCAGAGCGCATCGCCGTGGCTGAGCAGCAGTCGCCGGCCAAAGGCATGCAGGCAACAGGGGTCGGACAGCAGTTGCAGGCCGCAGGCCTCGGCCATGTCACGGCCCAAGAGGAAGTCGCGGTTGCCTGCCATGAAGAACAGGCTCAGGCGCTGGCTGGCGCTGCCCAAGAGCGCAACACAGGCGGCTTCGAAGTCGTCATGCCGGGCATCGTCGCCGACCCAGACTTCGAAGATGTCGCCGAGCAGAAAGACGGCATCGGCATCGGTGCTGGCCAGCCAGCGGCGCAGCGCGGCCAGCGTGCCCGGTGTGCTCGGGCTGAGATGCAGATCGGACAGAAAGTCGATCGCCCGCCACGATGGCGGGGCGATCAGCGGGGTTGCAGCTGCTGCAGCCCCGGAAGCGTCATCAGGCCGTGACTTCAACAGCGCTCTCGATGACCACGTTCTCCAGCGGCACATCGTCGTGGAAGCCCGAGCGGCCGGTCTTGACCTTCTCAATCGCGTCGACCACCTCGGTGCCGGCGACGACCTTGCCGAACACGGCATAGCCCCAGCCCGAGGGCGACTCGGACTTGAAGTTCAGGAAGTCGTTCTTGGTCGTGTTGATGAAGAACTGCGCCGAGGCCGAATGCGGCGCATTGGTGCGCGCCATGGCCAGCGTGTAGTGCTCGTTCTTCAGGCCGTTATTGGCCTCGTTCTGGATCGGCGCCTCGGTCGGCTTTTGCTTCAGGCCGGGCTCAAAGCCGCCGCCCTGGATCATGAAGCCCTTGATGACGCGATGGAACACCGTGCCGTTGTAGTGGCCGCTGTTCACATAGGCGAGGAAGTTGGCCACGGTGATCGGGGCCTTGGCGTCGTCCAGCTCGATGCGGATGACGCCATGGTTGGTTTTCAGTTCGACAAGCTTGCTCATTTCTTGGGCTCCACAATGGCCTTGTTGATGATGACGGGTTCGGTGGGCAGGTTCTGGTGCATGCCCATCGCTTGGGTCGGGATGGCGCGGATCTTGTCGACCACGTCCATGCCCTCGATGACTTGGCCGAAGACGGCGTAGCCGCGGCCGTCGCGCGCGTTCTCGGCGTCCAGGCCAGGGTTGTCTTGCACATTGATGAAGAACTGGCTGGTGGCCGAGTCGGGCACCATGGTGCGCGCCATTGCGATGCTGCCGCGGACGTTCTTCAAGCCATTGGTCGACTCCAGCGGAATCGGCGCCCGCACGGGCTTCTGCTCGAGCTTCTGGGTGAAGCCGCCGCCCTGGATCATGAAGCCATCGATGACGCGGTGGAAGATCGTGCCGTTGTAATGGCCGGCCTTGACGTACTGAACGAAGTTGGCCACTGATTTGGGCGCCTTCTCGGCGTCGAGCTCGATGCGGATATCACCCTTGTTCGTGCTCAGCTTGACCACCTGAGCCAGGCTCAGGCTGCAGGACAGGGCGAGGGCACTGCCAATCAATAGGCTGCAGAAGCGCTTGAATTCTTGCGTCATGAGAGTAGGGGCGGCCTGGCCGCAACTAGGTTGGTGATCTTGGAGTGTGGCGCTGCCCCTCCAGCAAGGAGCACAGGCTGACTGGGCCCGATTGTCTCTCAGCGTTGTGGGTTACCCAGTGCACGCAGCAGCTGCAGGGTCTTGTCGCCCTTGGTGCGAGCGATTGGCAGCTTGCTGAGGTCGGCCGCACGCCCGTAGGCGCGCGCCGCGAGTTGTAGCAACACATCGCCAAGATTCTCCTGCGCCTGGGCATGCTCGGGTTGCAGTCGAACCGCCCGCTCCAGTGCCAGGTAAGCCGCATCGAGTTCGCCACGAGCAGCGTAGATCACGGCCAGATTGTTGTGCGGGTCCGCCAGATCAGGGAAATCTTCGGTCAGCTGCTTGAACATCGCTTCTGCACGCGCGCTGGCGCCAGACTCGAGCAGCATCGCAGCCAGGCTGAAGCGCAGGCGTGCGTTGTTCGGGTCATCGGCCAATGCCTTTTCCAAGGTCTGCATCGCCTGGGCGCGCTGGCCGATCAGCCATTGCTGCTGAGCATCTTCGAAAGCCGCCGCATGCGTCCGGAACGGCGCTAGCAGCAACAGCAGGCCAAGCATCAAGGCAGCGGGGAGGGGCACGAAGTAGGGTGGTCGGGTCATCGGGTGCCAGGGTTTGCGCCAGGGCCGACGGCCCATTTCGGCAGGTCGCGGCACCAGGGGCTGCCGCTATACTGGCGCGATTCTACGGTGCCCTTGTTCCGGCGCGCCGGGCGGGTTTCGATGCTGAACGCCTGTCTGGCGCTCGGTTTGCGTGCATGACGCTGCCGTCATCGCCCGCCCTTGTCGCAACGGCCCGCCAGCGTCTCCGCTGATCACGAAAAAGCCCATGTCCCTGCGCATCTACAACACCCTGACCCGTGCGGTCGAAGTCTTCGTCCCCATTGAGCCCGGCCATGTGCGGATGTATGTGTGCGGCATGACGATTTACGACCTTTGCCACATCGGCCATGCGCGGATGATGATGGCCTTTGACATTGTGCAGCGATGGTTGAAGGCCTCGGGCTATCGGGTCACCTATGTCCGCAACATCACCGACATTGAAGACAAGATCATCAAGCGGGCGCTGGAGCGCGGCATCAGCATTCGCGAGCTGACCGACGAAATGATCGCCGCCATGCACCGGGATATCGGTGCGCTCGGCGTCGAGCGGCCCACGCACGAGCCGCGCGCCACCGAGTACGTTGGCCAGATGCTGGACCTGATCGGACTGCTGGAGCGCAAGGGCCTGGCCTACCAGGCCAGCAATGGTGATGTGAACTATGCCGTGCGCAAGTTCGAGGGCTACGGCAAGCTGTCGCGACGCAACCTTGACGATCTGCGTGCCGGTGAGCGCGTGGCCGTGGACGAAGGCAAGCTCGATCCGCTGGACTTCGTGCTCTGGAAGGCCGCCAAGGCCGACGAACCGGCCGACGCCAAGTACGACGGCGCCTACGGCCCAGGGCGTCCTGGCTGGCACATCGAGTGCTCGGCAATGAGCTGCGCCGTGCTCGGTGAGACCTTCGACATTCACGGCGGCGGCATGGATCTGCAGTTTCCGCACCACGAGAACGAGATCGCCCAGAGCGAAGGCGCTTTAGGCAAGCCCTTTGTGCGCTACTGGTTGCACAACGGCTTCCTGAATGTCGACAACGAAAAGATGTCCAAGTCGCTGGGCAACTTCTTCACCATACAGGATGTGCTGAAGTCCTACGACGGCGAGACGGTGCGCTTCTTCATGCTGCGTACCCACTACCGCAGCCCGATCAATTACAGCGATGCCGCGCTGGATGATGCGCGCCAAGCGCTGTTGCGCTTGTACACGGCGCTCGACGGCGTGGAGGCCGCAGCGGTGGAAGTTGACTGGGCCCAGGGCCATGCCGCCGCCTTCAAGGCCGCGATGGACGAGGACTTCAACGCGCCGGCGGCCCTGGCGGTGCTGTTTGACCTGGCTTCCAGCCTGAACCGCAGCCGCTCGCCCGAGGAGGCGGGACTGCTGAAGGCGCTCGGCGCCACGCTGGGCGTTCTGCAGCAAGTGCCGCGGGCCTATCTGCAGGCCGGCAATTCGCTGGACGAGGCAGCCATCCAGGCGCAGATCGATGCACGCGCGGCCGCCAAGGCGGCTCGCAATTTCGCTGAAGCGGATCGCATCCGTGCCGATTTGCTGGCCCAGGGCATCGTGCTACAGGATTCGCCGGCCGGTACGAGCTGGATGAAGGCCTGATGGCGCGCGCTCCAGCCGCCGGGGTGACCCCGGACTATTGGGATGAGGCGTGCCGCCATCTGGCCAAGCGCGACCGCGTGATGAAGAAACTGATCCCGCAGTTTGGCGAGGCGCGGCTGCAGAGTCGCGGTGATGCCTTCACGACGCTGGCTCGCTCCATCGTTGGGCAGCAAATATCGGTCAAGGCGGCGCAGTCGGTCTGGGACAAGTTCGTGGCCCTGATCGATGGTCCCTCGCACCGCGTGCCGCCGGCAGCGGTGCTGGCACTGACGGTCGAACAGCAGCGCGGTGCCGGTCTGTCGGCGCGCAAGGTTGAATACCTGCGCGATCTCGCCGAGCACTTCGAGGCCGGCCGCGTGCATGTGCGCCAATGGACGCAGATGGACGACGAAGCCATCATCGAAGAGCTGGTGGCCATCCGTGGCATTGGCCGCTGGACGGCCGAGATGTTCCTGATCTTCCACCTGATGCGGCCCAATGTGATGCCGCTGGATGATCTGGGGCTGCTCAAGGGTATCAGTGAGAATTACTTCTCGGGCGAGCCTGTGTCGCGGGCCGAGGCCCGTGAAGTGGGGGAGGCCTGGGCACCCTACCGCTCGGTAGCCACATGGTACATTTGGCGCAGTTTGGACCCATTGCCCGTCGAGTACTGAGGTCGTCTGTTCGCGGCTGCCGCGCGCTCAAAAAGCGCCTGCCAGCCGCCCATCATCACTGAGGGATCAACGCAGGATGAGCAAGAAGCATTTCCTCGAATTCGAGCAACCGATTGCCGAACTCGAAACCAAGATTGAAGAGCTGCGCTATGTGCAGAGCGAGTCGGCGGTCGATATCTCCGAAGAGATTGACCGCCTCTCGAAGAAGAGCCAGCAGTTGACCAAGGACATCTACGCCAGCGTGATGCCCTGGCAGACTTACCAGATCGCCCGTCATCCGCAGCGTCCGCAAACGCTGGATTACTGTGCCGATGTGTTCACCGAGTTCCAGGAACTGCATGGTGATCGCCACTACGCGGACGATGCAGCCATCGTGGGCGGCCTGGCGCGTTTCAATGGCCAGCCCTGCATGATCGTCGGCCACCAGCGTGGCGCCGACGCCAAGGAGCGCGCGCTGCGCAACTTCGGCATGCCGCGCCCCGAGGGCTACCGCAAGGCCTTGCGCTTGATGAAGCTGGCCGAGAAGTTTGGCCTGCCCGTCTTCACCTTCATCGACACCATGGGTGCCTATCCCGGCATCGGTGCCGAGGAGCGTGGTCAATCGGAAGCCATCGGTCGCAATATCTTCGAGATGGCGCAGTTGGAAGTGCCCGTCATCGCCACCGTCATCGGTGAGGGTGGCTCCGGCGGCGCGTTGGCCATCGGCGTGGCCGACCAGGTGCTGATGCTGCAGTTCTCGGCCTATTCGGTGATCTCGCCCGAAGGCTGCGCATCGATTCTGTGGAAGACATCCGAGCGTGCTTCGGACGCCGCCGAGGCGCTGGGCATTACCGCGCACCGCCTGAAGGCGCTGGGCCTGATCGACAAGATCGTCAACGAACCGGTCGGCGGTGCCCATCGCGATACCAAGCAGATGGCCTCCAACCTGAAGCGCGCGCTGTCTGACGCGCTGCGCCAGGTCAGCGATCTGAAGCCTGCGGCCCTGCTGGAGCGCCGCTACGAGCGCCTGCAGGCCTATGGCCGCTTCAGCGACACCAAGAACCGCTGACGCCTGCCCAGGCCTCGCCAGTGAACCAAGGGCCAGCCAGGTGCTGGCCCTTGCCTATAGTGGCGGCCGCGATTCAAGCGCCTTGCTGCATGCGACGGTCCACGCCGCGGCGCGGCTCAATGCCGACTGCGGCGCCGCACTGCAAGTGTTGGCACTGCACGTTCATCACGGGCTGAGCACGCAGGCAGATGGCTGGGAGCGCCATTGCCAGGCCCAGTGCCAGCAATGGGCGGACGAAGGTCTGCCGCTGAGCTTTCAGTCCCGCCGCCTCACCGGCGCGCCCGCGCGCGGTGACAGCGTCGAGGCCTGGGCGCGCGACGGGCGATACCGCGCCCTCAGCGAGATGGCGCAGCAGGCCGGCGCGACGCTGCTGCTGCTGGCCCAGCATCGTCGCGATCAGGCCGAGACCGTGCTGCTGCAGGCCTTGCGCGGCGGCGGCGTCGCCGGACTGGCCGCCATGCCGCAAGGGCAGGAACGTGCTGGCCTCAGCTGGCAGCGGCCCTGGCTGCAACAGCCGCGTGAAGCAATAGAAGCCTATCTGGCCCAGCACCGGCTCAGCCATATCGAAGACGACAGCAATGCCGACACCCGCTACGCCCGCAATCGCCTGCGCCTGCAGGTGCTGCCCGCGCTGCAGGCGGCGTTTCCACAGGCCGAGCAGGCGCTGGCACAAACGGCCCAGTGGGCGCAGCAGGCGCTGGCCTTGCAGACCGAGATCGCGGCCAGCGATGCGGCCGCCGCCGAAGCCGCTGGCCTGTGGCGGGCCGATGCGCTGGATCTGGCGGCACTGCGGGCCTTGAGCCCGGCCCGGGCCAACAATCTGCTGCGCCATTGGCTGGAACTCGTGCTTGGCCAGCCTGCACCGGCCAGCTTGGTCCAGCGCCTGTTGAGCGAAGCCTTGCGGCGCCCCAGGCATCAGGCTGCGGCGCGCTGGCCCACACCCGGACCGATGCTGGAGCTGTACCGCGACGTGCTGCGCCCGCTGCCGCCGCCGCCGGCCGCGTCGACGGCGGGGGCGCTGGTGGACGCGGTGGTGGAGGCGGTGGATTTCAGCCAGCCTGGTGACTACCGGCTAGCCGGCTGGCCTGGCGTTTGGCGCGTCCGCCTCGCCATGCCCGCCGACCCCGGCCTGCCTGCCGATCTGCTGCGCCGGGCCGAGCTGCGCCGTCGCAGCGGCGGCGAGCAGTTTCAGCTGCAGGCGCGCACGCCGCCACGCGGCCTCAAGAAGTGCTGGCAGGCCGCCGCGGTGCCGGCCTCCGCCCGTCAGGCGCCCTTGCTCTATGCCCGGGACGCTCTGGTCTATGTGCATGGCCTTGGTCTTGATGCGCGTGTCGAGCGCTGTGCTGGCGGCCTCTTGATAGCCTGGGTGCCCGACGAAGCTTGACTTGCTTTTTCAGCAAGGGCATGAGCTGATGCGTAAAAAGCATGTTGCATCGCAACAGCTAGAATCGAAAGTTGCGACCGCGGCGCACACACTCCCTCTTTCGAACCATCCGCGCATGCAAGACATTCCATGGCTTTGATCGTTCACAAGTACGGCGGCACCTCGATGGGTTCGACCGACCGTATCCGCAACGTCGCCAAGCGCGTCGCCAAATGGGCGCGCGCCGGGCATCAGATGGTGGTCGTGCCCTCGGCCATGAGCGGCGAAACCAATCGCCTGCTTGGCCTGGCCAAGGAACTCTCGCCGGCCAGCAGCAATGCGGCGTCCATGCGCGAACTGGACATGATTGCCTCGACCGGCGAGCAGGTGTCGGTGGGCCTGCTGGCGCTGGCACTGCAGGCCGAAGGCCTGGAGGCGATCAGCTACACCGGCTGGCAAGTGCCGGTGTCGACCGACTCGTCCTACACCAAGGCGCGGATCGAAAGCATCGATGACAAGCGCGTGCGCGCCGATCTGGCCGCCGGCAAGGTGGTCGTGATCGCTGGCTTCCAGGGCATCGACGAAGAGCACAACATCACGACGCTGGGCCGTGGCGGCTCCGACACCTCGGCGGTGGCCATCGCCGCTGCGATGAAGGCTGACGAGTGCCTGATCTACACCGATGTCGACGGCGTCTACACCACCGATCCGCGCATCGTGCCCGAGGCGCGCCGCCTGCACACGATCAGCTTTGAAGAGATGCTGGAGATGGCCTCGCTGGGCTCCAAGATCCTGCAGATCCGCTCGGTCGAATTCGCTGGCAAATACCGCGTGCCGCTGCGCGTGCTGTCGAGCTTCACGCCCTGGGACATCGATATCAACGAGGAAGCCAAGTCCGGCACCCTGATCAGTTTTGAAGAGGACGAAAAAATGGAACAAGCCGTCGTGTCGGGCATCGCCTTCAACCGTGACGAGGCCAAGGTGACGCTGCTGGGCGTGCCGGACAAGCCGGGGATCGCGTTCCAGATCCTGGGCCCGGTCGCCGATGCCAATATCGATATCGACGTCATCATTCAAAACGTCTCGCACGATGGCAAGACCGACTTCAGCTTCACCGTGCATCGCAACGACTATGCACGCACGATGGAGTTGCTGCAGAACTCGGTGGCACCGGCCACCGGCGCGGCCAAGGTGATGGGCGATCCGCGCATCTGCAAGGTCTCCATCGTCGGCATCGGCATGCGCTCGCATGTGGGTGTGGCATCCAAGATGTTCCGCTCGCTGAGCGAAGAGGGCATCAACATCCAGATGATCTCGACCAGCGAAATCAAGACCAGCGTGGTCATTGACGAGAAGTACATGGAACTGGCCGTGCGTGCGCTGCACAAGGCCTTCGATCTCGACCAAGAAAATTCCTGAATTTCCTTGAGAGCCTGAAAAGTACTGCTATACTGCGAGGCTCTGCTGGAGACGTGACCGAGTGGCCGAAGGTGCTCCCCTGCTAAGGGAGTATGTGGGCAAAACCTGCATCGAGGGTTCGAATCCCTCCGTCTCCGCCAGCAAAATTGAAAACCCGCCCTAGTGGCGGGTTTTTCTTTGCCTGATTGATTTCAATCCCTGGCCGGCCCGCGGTGGCTGCATCAGCGGCGAGCGTCCACGAGGTGGGTAAGTCAGCTAACGATTCTTTGCAGTGTCTCTGTTCAGCTGTTCGCCAGGCTGTACAAGCGGAACTCAGACTTCAGTGTGTCGAAGGCGGGCGGCAGCGGATCTTGGTAGACCAGCTTGCCGCTGGAATCCAGCACTTGGACGCGGGACTGCGCATGGTCGGCGCTCGCTGAACCGGTGCTTGAACTCGCGCTTGCACCAGTCCCAGCCGCTGAAGCTGAGTTGGCGTTTTCGGGCGGCGTGCTAGTGCTGGTGGCGGTGCCGGAAGAAGCTACCGATGTGCTGTTGATGCCTGGCGCCTTGCTCAGGTTCAGGTTTTCTACCCAGTGCAACAGTGTGCTTTGCCAGTCTGGCAGGGCGGCTCTTTCATGCTCAGCCAGGCCCCCATCGCTAGAGCTGGGCGCAGTTGCGGCAGCGCTCTTCGCGGCGCTGCCTCTGGGCTTTGTGCTGCCGGGCTTGATGCCTGAGTCCGCATTGAATTCGGTGCCGGTGGCCTGCGGCCAGGCCAGGTCGATTTCGAAATAGCCGTCGCTGCCGGTGCTGGCCTTGCGGCTCAGTTCCAATTGTCGGGAGGGGGCGCGCACATCAAGCTGTACGAGATAGCCGGACGCTGGCGCACCGTCCTTGTCGTAGACATAGCCACTGAAGCGCCCGTCGGACTCAAAGGTCTTCACCGCGCGTTCGACCAGCAAACGCTGCGTCGCTGTTTCCTCAGCGAACACGGTGTAGCGAGTCGCGCGCGCGGCGGCAGCCTGTGTACGCGCGTCCTCCGCGCCAAAACGGCTGGCCAGACGTTTCGCCTCGCGGGCCTGCGAACTGGCGAGGCCGTCGATCAGGGCCGCCTGCAGCGTTTGCACGCCCGGCAATTCGGAGGCTGCGCTGGCAAAGGCCTGGGCCATCTGACCGAGCTGTGCGTTCTTCATGACGCGCTGCTGGCTCTGTGCCTTGAAGGTGGCACGCTTGATTTCGCTGTCAAAGGAGTCGTTGCTGGACATGATGCATGCTCGCTGGCAGGAGGAGTGAAGAAGCGGTTCGAAGTCTGGCTCAGGAACCGGGGGAAGCTGGGTTGATGCGACAGGGCCAGGCGCGTGCGGCCTCAGCCGCCCTTGCTGCCGACACCAAAGCCTGCCGCTGTCTGTGTCATGCCCATTTGCGCGCCCTTGGCCAATTGTTTGATGAAGGCGCCGTGGCTGTCGCCGCAAACGCCAGGGCAGAAGGCCTCGGCCAGCACCAGGTTGTGGTGGACGGCACGCATCAGGCCCAGGGCGTGCAGACAATGGGTGGATTGGTTGTCTGCCGCCGTATTCATCAGCGCCAGGCTGGCGACGGACGCCAGCGCGCGCGCCCAGGTCTCTGCGAAGCGGTTGTCGCTGCTGCGCAGTGTCGGGGCGAGAGCGAGCAGGTCGGCAATGACGAAGCGGGCCTGCGTGTGGTGTTCGAATTGATTGCCCGTCACGGCGACGTCATCGAGCCCCAGCAGCAGCGTGCCTGCGGCGTCAATGCCACTGGGTGCATCCTTCATCAGAAAGCTCACCTGGTTGCTGCTGAAGTTCAGTTTGCCCGTGGGCAGCTTGGGCCACGCGACCGGTGTGAAGGCCGAGGCGATGGCGTAGGTGCAGAGCAGTTTCTCGATGCTGCCTGTGCTGCTGCCCTTGCCGGCGACGCCGTAGTAGAGCTTCAGAATCAGCGTCATCAGCAGGCCTATCGTCCATTCGCGGCTAAGACCCAGATTGGCAATCAGCACGGTGGTGGCAAAGGGGTCGGTGGCCGGTGCGCCCGCGCCTTCGCTGAGCAACTGGTTGTCGCTGACCAGCATCGGGCCGGCGCCCAGCATGAAGAGGGCTCGACCCAAGGGCTGTTGCACGACGTTGGCATGCACACGGATTTGCGCCTGCGGGCTGCTGGCAGGGAGGCTCGCGGCAGCGGTGCTGCCCGTGCCGTGGCTGCTGCCATGAATGCTGCCTGCAGCGCTCGATCCCAGGTGCAAAGCGAGCCAGATGTGAATGCCGGCGCGTATGCCTTTCTGTGCGCTGCTGAGGTCTTCAGTACTGCGCACCCCATTGGCACGGATGACGTTGTGCTCGATGCGCAGGCCATCGACGGCCAAGGCGAAGATGCCACAGACGGGGCTCAGCCAATCTCGGCCGTTGTTCTCGATGGTGTTGCCGTCTACGACCAGCTCACTGACCAGGGCCAGCGAGATGCCACCATAGCCGAGGAAGAGCTGGGTGGCGGAGCTGGGCTGCGCCAATGAGCGGCGCAGGCAGGCACGGATGGCATTGCCTTGGATTCGCAGGCCATGCACGCCA
Organism: Roseateles aquae; assembly: GCF_032337115.1. NCBI lineage: Bacteria > Pseudomonadati > Pseudomonadota > Betaproteobacteria > Burkholderiales > Sphaerotilaceae > Roseateles > Roseateles aquae. The sequence continues at coordinate 566,742 of NZ_JAVXZY010000002.1, read as the reverse complement.
ACGAGTTCAAGCCGGGGCGTTTTGGCCTGTGGATCAAGACTGAAGAACCGCACCACGGCGATGCCATTGGCACCGTGCCGAAGAATGCTGTTGTCCTTGATCAGGATGTCGTACAAGTCACCCGCGGACTCGTAACGCACATCGCCGCCGTTGGTGGTCGGTGGTGTGCCGTGATCGACCGGGCTGCAGGGCGCGCAGGGATCATCGATCTCGATATCGGGCAGGCCGCCGCCATTGGGCGATTGGCTGTCGAACTTCAGAATGCTGCCGAGGGTGATGCCATTGCCAGCGCCGCCAACGATCAGATTGCTCGCGATGCGCACCAGCATGCTGCCGCCGGCGAGCTGGATGCCGCCGCGTGCGGAGTCGGCGTGCTCGGCACGCTGGGCCGCCGCGGTGTGTTCAAAGATGCGCTCTAGCGCCTGCGGCAGTTGCCGGGGCAGCGGCTCGATCACATTGCCTTCGATCTCCAGGCCCTGGGCCTCGGCGAAGATGGCTGGCCAGGGTTGGAGGGGTTCGATGCCGTCGCGGAACTGCACCAGGTTGCTGGTGATGCGTGCGGCGCTGCTAGCAATCAGATGAATGACGGGCCCGCCGCCGCCCTCCAGCGCCAGGTGTTCCAGCGCGATATCGCTGCAGCTGTCGATCAAGACGGCGGTGGCGTTGCTGCCCTTGGTGTCCGGAGCGACGATGCGCGATCGGGGGCCACAGCCATGCAAGCTGATGTTGTGCAGGCCTTTGAGTACGACCGCTTCCTCATAGCGTCCCGGCAGGATGCAGACCGTGCCACCGCTGGGCGGCAGTGCTGCAATCGCCGCGTTGATGGACTTGTATTGGCCATGGCTTGCGGTGCCGTCACCCACGGTCACGCTGCAGCAGCCCTTGAGCCGGGTCAGCGGCAAGAAGCCGGGCCGGCAGTCGTGCAGCAGCTTGGCTGCGCTAACGCCGGCGTTGGTGCTCCACTGCACCAAGGCCAGCGGAGCACGCCAGCGCCGCACACCGGCGCTGCTGGCGCCGCTCTTGAGCACCCAGGGCGTGAGCACATCCGGCGTGGCGGGACGGGCGGCAATCACCCAATGGTCGGCCGCACGCAGCGGCGCGCCGCTGAAGGCGACGCTCAGCCCCGTGTTGCCCAGGGCTGGCGTGCCAATGGGCACCGCAGCCGGCGAACTGAGGTCATCGCCACGGTTCCAGACGCGCAGAAAGAAGCTCGGGCTTTCGTGGGCCGGATCGAAAAAGTCGGCCTGGTCGCTGCGGCCCTGCCAGTTCAGCCCGAAGCCGGTCGGCAGCGGGGTGTCCAGCACCAGGGTTTGGTCATCGGGATTCCAGCTCACCGCCACGCGGCACAGATGGCCACTCAATTCGGCGATGCGCTGGCCATTGGACAGCGCAGCCGACCAAGGCAGGATCTCCACCACCTGCCCGGCGATGGGCCAATGAACGCTGTCTTTGGGCTGGGTGAGCAGCTTCACCTTGACCAGCTGCCCGCCTTGGCTTGACACCTGAACCCGATAGAGCGGGGCCGCGTTGTCGAAGCCCCAGGTGTAGTGCGTGGCATTGACCATCTGCACCCGGATGGCCTGGTTCTCGGCACCCAGATAGCCCCCGGCTTGCGGCGGCGAGCACAGATCGCCGGTGCTGCCGCTGAGCGAGAAGCTGACGGTCAGCGTCGCCGTCGAGACCAGCTCGAAGCTGCTGTCCAACGGGCCGTCGCTGAAGCTGGCGCTGAGAGCGGCCCAGGCGGCGGCGCAGTCATCTTGCGCAACACCGCTGGCCACGTGAACGCGGCGCATCGTGCGCCAGCGTGTGCCAGTATCGGGCCCGCCGAGCGCGGGCTCGAAGAGTTCGCTGTCTTCCACCGCGCTGACCGCTTGCTGCCAGGCTTCGATCCAGACCAGATCCTTGCGTGTGCTGCCATCGGCCGGCGGCAGCGGGGCGTCCACGGCGGCATTGAAGGAGAGCCAGTCCTTTTGTGCACTGAAGCGATCGGCGCTGCCCATCTCCAGCCGCAATCCACCGAGATAGAGCTGGCCGTTGCTGAGCGTGAAATCGCAGCGGCCGTTGCTCAGCGTGAAGCCCGTCGGCAGAAAGCCGCTATCGGGCGATCCATAGGCGCCGATGGTGTGCAGTCGTGTGCGCCGGTTCTCCTCGGCGTCGATGGCAGCGGCATCGTTGAAGTCGTCATCGGTGAGTACGCGGCCCTGCTGCAGACGCACGCCGGCATAGTGCTTGCGCGGATCGAAGGCCAGTCGCGAGAGGTCGATCGTGGACATGACTCAGTTCTCCAGGAGGTAGGCGGGCAGGCGTGCGAAGGGCATGTATTCCTCGACCTTGGCGCGCAGGCTGTCGAGCTTGATGGGAAACAGGGAAGCGCAGAACGCGCCAATCTCACTGCCTTGCTCTGAACCTGTGAACAGCGATGCGGGCGCACGCGGCGAGAGGCTGGCATAGGCCGGATCGCCAAAGCGGCGCGTGGCGAAGAGGCGCAGCACATCATCGATCAGCTGAGATTCGTAAGGGTGCGGCAGCCGAGAACCGGGTGCGCGCGCCGAAAAGCGGAAGCAGCCTTGCTGCACATTGCTGATGTCAGCAATGCCGGCGATCAGCGTGTCACTGGCCCACAGGCGCTCAGCGTGCAGGCACAAGGTGCTCACGTCTATGCCGAGCAGCGTGCAGCGCGACAGCGTGACGGCGGTGTTTGGCAGATCGATGGGGCCACCCGCGCGCGCATCGACGATGCAGTCGCGCATCTGCAGCGTGTCGACGCTGGCTGCGGCGCCTTCAAGCTGGATGCCGGCCACGATGCTGCTGTCGACCACAAGCTCGTCGACCGTGCCGGTGATGATCAGCTTGACCGGTGGCAGCGTGGCGCCAACGGCATTGCTGCCGCCGGGGTCAAGCGTGCAATAGCGCAGCTGTACACGCGCCCAGTCGCCGGCAATTACGAGGCGTGCTGTTGCGCCAATGGCAGCGCCCAGCCAGAGGCCGTCGAGCAGCAGCGTGCGTTGGGCGCCCGCTGCCTGCAGCACCCAGTCTGCATTCAGGCGCAGATAAGGGCGGGTGCCAGCCGCGGCACGCACGCTGAGTTGGCTCACTCCCGCTTGGTTGGGTGGCGCTTCAAAACGGGTGTTGTCGTCGATTTCCAGAATGCCGGAGGCGGGCACGCCGCCTGCCGTCGAGCGCTGTGCCCAATGCACGGTGGCGGGTGTCGCGTCGACAGTGCGCGCCCAGGCACCTGCACCGATGGGCGCCAGCTGGCCCGTGCGGTAGCGCAATCGAAGTTGGTTGGCATCAGCGGCCCCGCTGTCGTAAACAAAGCGGCCAAGCGCGGGGTCCAACAGCCAGTCAACGCCGGCCGGGGCGGCGGGCAGGGTGGCAGTCCAACTGCTGAGCTGAGCGCCACGGCTGCGCTCGCGCGGCACTGGCGTGCCCGCCAGCACCCGCAGGCTGGCCGCCGGTGCGCGGCCTTGTGCCGTTTGGCCGCTGGCGTCGGCGAGCAGCGCGGCGCTGCCGCAGTCGGCTCGAAGCATCAAGGGCCTCAAGCCGTCCAGTACGGCCGCGGCGCCAAGCACGGCACCCATGCCGCTGGGGCGGCCAGCCAAGGTGCGCGCCATCTCGGCGCTATTGGCAAAACGCTGGCCAAGCAGCTTGGCCAGCTCGGCGGCGGCCGGTGCACGCTGGGCCGGCGTGATGACGCCGGCCGACAGGACCCAGGCGAGCGCTGCCTCATTGACCTCGTAGATCGCTTCGTTGAGCAAGCGGCAGTCAATCACCCGAGGCAGCGCCCATTCGTCGGCACTGCGCCAGGCTGACCAGTCGCGCGGAGCGCCGAACATCGGGGAGACGCCGGCGTTGCCGCTCGCATCGGGCGCACTGAACAGCGGCACATCGCGGCCGCTGGGGTCGCAGGTGTAGCCGTCGCGCGTGCCTGCCGCGTCGATGACGCGAGCGGGTTGCACACCATCGAACGCGACGCTCTGCATGCGCCAGAGGTGGAAGCCCAGCACATGGATGCCGCGCAGGCCCAGGCGGCCGGCCGGCAAGGCCGGGCGGCGCATCTCGGGCGTGTAGTGGAATTCGTCAAAGGCGTCGCCGGCCAGGCGCGCGGCGCGCACCTGGCGCAGATCGGCGAGGCCGCCCTCGGGCGTAGCGCTCAGGCGGCCGAGCCGGGCCACACCGTCCAGGCCATGACGCAAGCGGCCCAGGCGGCGGAACTCTTCCACCAGATGACCGGTCCAGCCGCTCATATCGGCCACCAGCTGCTCCAGCACCGCCGGAGTTCCCTTGCGGCGGCGGTAATAGATCGTCTTGGCAACATCGGCTCGGCGTGCCCGCGGGCTGAGGGCGCTGACCAGCCGTGTGGCTACCAGCTGGGCGATATAGGGCAGCGCCCAATCGTCGGCCAGTTCGATGAACATATCGTCCCAGAGCCGGTCCTGGCTGCGCTTCTGTACGGCGGCCTGGCTGGCGATGGCGTGCAGCAGGGCGCGCAGCGCATCGCCACCTTGCTGCGCATCCATCTCGCGGTGGATGGCGGGCACCCAGTCCCAGAGTTTTTCGGCGTAGTACTCGCGGTAGCCGTCGCGTGCAGTTGGCATGGCGCTCATCCCTTGAATTGAAGCGTTATCAGCCGCTCAGGCAGCGCGGCCGTTGATGTAGACACCACCGGCCTCGAAGGCGAAATAGGCGCCCGCGGCGGGCCGCCGGCCGATATCGGTGAAATCGCTAGCGTCCAAACGCAGCGCATTCAGGCCGGTGACGCCGGGAACGGCCATGACGCAAGCGACCACCGCGCTGGCAAATAGCACGCCATCGGGTCCGAGCCGCTCGGCTCGCAGCAAGCCGCCGCTGCCAGGCAGGCCGACCGGTGCCCACAGGGCGGCGGCGATGGCAGTGATCACGGCATCGGGGTCCTGATCGGCAGCGATGCTCACGTCCACATCAAGGCGCGCCGACTGCGCGCTGGCTGCTTGCACGCTGAGCGGAGCGCCGTCTTCCGCCAAGGCGCGCAGTGCGGCCTGCACCGTGGGCACCACGCCGGGGTCGGCAATGACGGCAACGATCACCGCCGGACCCAGGCCTTGGGCGTCCCAGCGCCAACTCGCACGGGCGGCGCGCACGCCGTTTTGCTGTGCCGCCGCGGCCTCGAAATCTGCCAACGAGATGGCCCGCCCCAGCAGCAGCGCTGATTGCGGCCCCCGCACGGCCAGCTCGGCTGGCGATTCGGCATCGGCGCCGCCATAGGCCGGCACCGCGTTGAACAGGCGCCGCAGCCCTGGAATTGGCTTGGCGAGCTGCTTGATCGAGTCGGCCGGGGGCACGGCCGCGCCGGCCCCCCAACGGTAGTTGGCCAGCACGCGGGCGCCGGTGGGGAGGCGAGCGCCGCCGCCGAACTGGATGTCGGTCTCGCCGGCATCGTTGTGACGCACGGTATAGACGCGAGCGTCGCTGGCCACACCATAGAAACTCTCTACCTCCTGCCAGCGAACCTGCCCGACCCAGACGCTGAGCGTGCTGCGCCGTCCGGCTGCATTGCCGGCACTGAGGTAGGTCAGCGGCTTCTTTTTCAGGCGGAAGCTCTGCAGCGCTTGTGCGCCATCGCCGATCCCGAGCACCTCGCCGTGCACCGTCTCCCCGCGGGTGACGGCGATCACATTGCCGTACAGGTTTACCGGCGCAGTCAGTTCGCGGCCCCAGGGCGGCGATGCATCCGGCGTGAAGCGCTGTGCGGCCGTGTCAAGCACGCCGTGGGCAGACACGGCCTCGCCATGCACATCGGTAAGCAGCACCTGGCTGACCGGTGTACGCGGCGCATCGAAGCAGTCGGGCAGCGGTGCATTGTCGGCCTGCGTCAGGGTGTCCGCCAGCGGGGCCTGCGGCGTGGCCGCCTCGACCATGGCGTAGTGCAGGCTCAGATGGGCAGCGTCAGACGCGGCGAAAGGCAGCGCCGCATCGAAGCTCAAACGGGTGACAAGGAGCTGGATGGCCGGACTGGTCAGATGCCCCTTGATGGCATTGGCGGCATCCTTGATGTCGCTGGTCAGCGGCCCCAGCAGGGTGTAGGCCGTCTCGCTGACGCCGCTGACCCGCCGTGCCACCGTGCTGCTGCCCACGCTGAGCGCGACGATGTCACCGATATGGATGGCCACCCGTGCATCCAGCGAGACGGAGCTGCTGTCCAGCACGGCCAGTTCGCCCGTGCCGGGCGTGAGCTTCCAGGCGCCACATCGTGCGCCTGGCGTCAGCAAGCGGGTCGTCGCGTAGCTGGCCCCGGCCGGCGGCGTCAGTGTGCCGGCAAAGCTCAGCCGGCTTGCGGCTTGGCGCGATCGCAGGTGCAGCGGCTGCTGGCTTGCCAGTCTTGTGGCGGCCAGCGTGCCGTTCATATCGACGACCAGGGGCATGTCGGCGCGGGCCCGCACACTGCCTGCGCGCACCTGGATGTGATCGAAGGGGCTGGGCAGCGAGCTAGCCGGCACGCGAGCCACGGCCAGGCGATTGACACGCGGTTCGATCAGCGCGTCGGCCTCGGTCTCGAAGACCTGGGGCTGCTCGGCACCCGCCGGGCTCTTGAAAGCACCGCTGCGCACCGCGCTGCCGGCCGGCAGGCTGAGCAGCCGCGTGCCATCGGCCTCGGCCGCCAACCAAGCGGCGCTGCCCATGGCCGGACGCGGCAGATGGCCGAGCAAGGCGACATGCCGGCGCCGCGCGTCGGGCAGACTGGCGGTGCCGAGGTAGCTTTCGTTGGCCACCAGTTCGTCGTAGAAGCTGGTGACGTCCAGCACGTAGGCGCTCATCTCCACCAGCATCAGGCCAAGGTCGCCGGGCTCGCGTGCGCGCCAGTGCGACAGGCCCGGCTCGCGTCCGATGGCGGCGAGCAGATGCCTACGCCACTGAGCGAAGCCGCCGGGCGAGCGTGGCAGCAGTGCCAGCCCGGCCGCAATGGCGATCGGCGTGGCGCAACGTTCAGGGTCGCAGGCACAGCTCATCTCAGCTCCTCAGGCAGGACGCAAACGGGTGTCAGTGGCCGCATCACGCGCCGCCTTCCATCAACAGGCGCACCGCGCCGCGCTCGGACAGATTGCGGTCATTGGCGACGCGTACGAGTTCGTCCACACCGACCTTCAGCGCGTACTCGGTGAAGTCGCGCCAGTCGAACCAGCCGCGGCGGCGCACTCTCATGCCCTCGACCGCCTTCACACCCGGCACGCCTTGCAGCGCGGCAATCAGCGCGGCGCGTGACAGCGGCGTGCCGAAACTGAAGTGATCGGGATCGAAGAAGCCACCCGGCGCTGTGCCCGCTGCTGGCGCCTGGCCCGGCGGCGGACCAAAGAGCGCGGCCAGCGTGGCCGCCTTGACCTCGCCGCGGTAGGCATTGGGCGCGACGCAAAGGCGGATCTCCAGGTCGATATCGGCATAGCGTGGGTCGCGTACCTTGACCTCACGGGCGGCCTGACGAACACGGTCCAGCGTACGCTCCAGATCCAGCCGGTGACCGGCGCTGAGCCCGAAGGCATCGCGCGGATCGGGGGTGACAAAGACGGTCGACCAACTGCCCGTCCAGCGTGCCGCCGCGCCGGCCTTTTGCACCCAGGGCAGGCGTTCGGCCATCTGTGCATAGTCCTCGGCTTGCACCGCGCGGTAGCTGCGCGTGCGGAAATCCTGCGGCGCGTTGATGCGGATCTGTTCGGCATCTTCCGGGTCGGCGCCGCCGGCTGCGGCCAGCGGGTTGCTGATGCCGGCGCTCGCATCGACGCCGGCCGGCACACCAGCTGGGAAATGGGTCAGGGTGTCGGGGGCGACATTCATCCGGCTGCCATTGCCCAGGCGCCAGCGCAAGGTGAACTTGGCGTGCTCGGGCGGGCGACGGCCGAACTCGCCGTCGCCAAAGCGCAGCGTGCTGCCTGCGCCGCTGGCGTAGTCGACCAACTCGGTCAGCCGGCCCAGCCGCTCGAAGCCGACGACGCGCTTGTAGATGCCGTCTTCCAGCGTGTAGGCAGCCTCGGTGGGCAGGGCCGTGGTCTCGCCGATCAAGGCGTCCAACCAGGCCCAGCGCCCGTCGGCATCACCGACAAGGTCGACCTCGGGCTGCATGCGGGTGCTGCCGTCGGTCGCGATGACGGGCAACCACGCCAGCGGCGTTGTGTCCGAGCCCGGCAGCGGGAAGAGGTACTTGACGCGCGCGGCGTCATCCTCGTCCGAGCCGGGCACTGGATAGCCCAGGGTGCTGGCGCAGCCCAGGCGTTCGATGGCGCGCGGCAGATCGGGCTCGGGATCGGCGGGGCCGCTGGGCTCGCCGATGCGAAAGCGGGTGCTCTGGGTGCGTCCCGAGGTGGCCGGCAGCAGGTTGGCACGCACGACCAGGGTTTGCAGATCCAGCTCCCAGGGCGTCGGGGTCTCCCAGCTGATCTGCGTGATCGCCGCGCCGGTCAGGGGATCGACGGCATCGTGGCGCGCAATGATGCGCACGGCCAGACGCCGCTCCGGCAGATCGGGCGTGGGTGGCCGGGTGCGCAGCAGTGCCCAATGACCGTGCGGATCGAAATTCGGGTCGGGCAGCAGATCGGCGGCATGGGCGCCCTGCAAGGTCAGCGTGGTGCTGCCAGCGGCCAGGCAGGTGTCACTCTCGTCCCAGAGATAGGGCTGCAGCGTATTGCGTGCGATCTTGATCGCATAGGCCTTGGGCGCAGCTCCAAGCGGCGTGTCGCGCAGCCCCTGGCCGAGCTCGAAGAAGACCTGCTGCAAGGCGTCGCTGATCACTGTGCCTGCATCCAAGCTGCTGTCTGCGCTCGCCTGCACATCGATCCAGGCGAAGGCGCCACTGCCGTTGTCCACGCGGTAATCGACCAGCCGCGCCAGATGGCGCAAAGAGCGGCGCTGCGTCGCCGTGGCCAGGCTGGCTTCGCGGACCAGGCGGTCCTGGGCATAGGCGAACTCGTCGCCCAGCGCTGCCAGCAGTTCCAGCACCATCATGCCGGTATCGGCCTCAAGCCGGTCCTGCCAGTCAGGGTAGCGCTGCGCCGCGAAGTCGATCAGCGCTTGGCGGAAGCTCCAGAAATCGCGGGCGCGGTAGTCGACGGGGAAGTCGACATCGCTCTCGTCGACACAGCCGTGTGGCAGCGGTGCGCAGTCGAGTTCGCTGTCGCAGGCCGCGTGGAAGGAAAAGCGCGTGCCGTTGAAGTAGGGATCGATCACCGGGCTGTCGAGAAAGAGCCGGTACCAGCCACGCCCCCCCGGCCAGGCCACGGTCACACGGCGCACCTCACGCCCGTCGATGGGCGCTGGCGGCGGCAGTTGGTAGTCAAGCACCGTGACCGTGGCGGGATCGGCCTGGCCTTCGCCAATCACACGGATATGGTCAAGCTGCGTCGCCAGTCCGTCCAAGGCCGCACTGACGGCGGCAGGCAGCGCATCGTGCTGGAAGAAGAGGGTGAGCGCCACGCGTGGTGGCGCCGTGAGCGCCGTGACCTGGATGAAGTCAATGCCGCTCAGTGTGCTGCTGGCGCGCAGCAGGTCGACACGATCAATCATGGCCGGCTCCTCATGGCGTCACCTGCAGATTGAGCACGCGCCGTTCGCCACGCGCCTTGACGGTGTAAGCCACACGGATGGCAAGCTCGGCATCGTTGGCACGCACCGTCACCTGGCTCACGCTGATGGCCTGCGGCAACCAGCGTGTCAGGGCTTGATAGACGACGCTTTGCGCCAGCGTTGCAGCGGCCTCGCCACCGGGTGCGAAGACCAGGCGTTTGACGCCGCAGCCGAAGTCGGGCCGGTTGATGCGTTCACCGGGAGCGGTGAGCAGCACTTGCAAGACCAGTTGCTCGATATGCGCCGCATAGTCGGGCTCCTGGGCGATGCGGCCGCGCACGGCATCGACCGAGAGCGGGTATCGCAGGCTGGTGAAGGGCAGTTCGGCCATGGAAATTCCTCTCAGCTGCCCTGTACCAGCGGCTGGGCTTGCACGATGGAGACGGGGCCTTGGGGTGCCTGGTCGGCCGCCAGACAAATGCCCTTGCTGTCCAGCGCCAGCGTTGGCTGGCCGTTGACCTTGCAACTCTGGTTGAACTTCGTCCAGCGCACCTGCACACAGGGATGCGGCACGCTGCCCGTGCCCACCGGAATCTGGAAGGGGCAGCCGGCAATGCTGAAGGTGTCGCTGGCCAGGGCCAGGGCGACGCCGGCCCGCGCTTGGGTGTTGGTTGATGCGATCGTGACCGTGCCGCCGTGCGGACACTGCAGCGACGAGCCGGTGGTGAGCAAGGCGGTGGCCATCTGGGTGCTTGCCTTGTGCTTCAGCTGACCGTGAAGGCGCCGCTATTGATGCTGACGCCGGAAGCGCCGACCTCGACCTTGCCTGGCGAGGCCTCGCTGACGACCCCGGCTGCGCCTACCGTGTGGGTGGCGTTGCCGGCCTCGGCCTTGATGTCCTGTGCCCAGGTGGTGCTGGCCTCGTTGTGGTTGCTCAGCTTGACCTCGCCCTGCTGGTCGTCGATCTTCAGGCTCGCGGTGTCGGTGATGATCAGCTTGGTGTCCGGTGTGCTGGCGTCGGCTGGCAGCTCGCCACTGTTCCAGTAGCAGCCGACCCAGATCGGGCGGCCGGGTACACCGCCCTCAAACTCCACCCAGACACCGGCGCCTTTGGGGGGCAGGAAGAACATGCCGACGCCCGGCCCGGCATAGGGCACGCAAGGGCGGGCCCAGACCTTGGCGTCGCCGAGCACGGCCGCGCAACTCACTTGCAGGCGGCCGAGGTTCAGCGGGTCCTGGTTGTCGATCACCTTGCCGGCGTACTTGCCATAGACCTTGGAGACCTGGGCATGTTGAAGATCGATGAGAGCGTCATTGAGCATGTTCAGTTCCAGGCATTGCGGACCAGGGTCACCTGCATGCGGTGATCCTGATCGTCGATCTCGTGAACCACGCGTGCGACCAGCCAACGGCCGCTGTGGCGATGACCCACCCCGTGCAGCTCGGCGATGCTGGGAGCCCGCACCACGTTCTTGAGCACCCGCTCGGTGACGCTCAGCGTGGCACTCACAAACCAGGCCTGCTCGATCAGCGCGGCCTCGGACCGGGTTTGCAGATCGCCGGCTTCGTCCACGGCCGCCGTCAGGCGGGCGCGGCGCGGCTGGCTCAGGATGTCAGCCAGCGCATGGTCCGCCAGCGCGCTCAGTGGCGAACGTTCAACCGTACCGCTGAGATCGTCAGCGGCAAAGCTGTCGCGTGCATCGCTGTCGGCCGCGGTGATGCGCTCGCTGTTCCAGTCAATCCGCACTGCTTCGATATTGCGCTGCTCGCCGTCCATGTAGAAGTGAACCTCGGTGTCGGCGTCGACGGGAGGGCGCGCAATATGGGCGCTAGGCGCGGCGCTGGCGGCTTCGTAAGTCAGCCAGAGCCAACAGCCTTGATGGCGTGACAGCCGGCGGATCAGGTGCAGATCGGTCTCGCGCTGCACCAGGACGTTCTTGCTCTCGTCATAGCTCACCGTGGTCGGCATGGTGACCCTGGGCGTGAGCGCTGCATCGCCGAGCAGCTGACTGATCGCGGCTTCATCGGTCACCGTGGGCCAGACACGCACCTTGACCTCGCGGCCCAGCTTGATGCTCACATCGGCGCCGCAGACCTCCAGCACCGAATCGGCCGCGCCGGGTTTGAGTGAGATCCCTTGCGCCGTGACCGGCCCGCGAACCAGCACGGCCTGGCCACCGCCGGCGCGCACCCGCACGGCCAGATCGGCGTCTGGCCCCAAGCGCTCGTCTTCCAGCAGCGGCACCGTGCCATCGGCGATGCGAAGGTCGAAGAACAGGCTGTAGCTGCTGGCCGCACCCGCTTCCTCGGTGACGCGCACCAGCGTGGGTGTGTCAAGCCCAGCGTCGCTGGCGCCGTTGATCAGGATCTCGCAACCTTGTGGCATGGTGCTCGAGTCAAAAGCGGTGAGTTCTGTGGGAGTTCAGGCACGCGTGGGGATCAACACTTCGCCCAACTCGGCCAGAACGTCGGCGGTCATCGCGTCGTTCATTTCTGCCAGCCGCCAGTAGCCGGCTGGATCAGACAGGTACAAGGCCGCAAGGTGATCGGCACGCTCTCCCTGGCGCCGTACATGACGGCCGAGCAAGGCTTGCTGCAGCGCCGGCGCAGGTGGCACAACTTCCACCGCACGGCCGCGATGGTCAATGCGGGTGATCTTGCCGAGCTTGGCGTAGCGACTCTTGGCATCAAACAGGCTCATGGCAATGCTTTCGTGGTTAACGCCCTAAGTTGGCGGCAGGCCGATGATGGATTCGACCGCGTTGGCCAGATTGGCGATCGCCAAGGCCTCTTTTTGGCCGCGCGTGAACTTGTAGCAAGCCTTGGCGATCTGGACCGCCGCGCCCGTGGCCGGCTCGCCATCGATCTTCTCCAGGTCGTCGGGGTCTAGCACCTTGAGGCCGATGGTCGCCTTGGCATGAGTCGGATAGAGCAGGGGTGAGAACTGCGTTTCTTCGATCGACAAGGAGGTGATGCGCACCGGCACGATGCGCCCTGGACCCCAGAAGAAGAGCACCACCGGCGCGTCGCGCCGCTGCAGCTGCGCACCCACCGAGGCACTGGCGCTGATACCAGACGAAGAGATCGACACGTTGACCGAAGGCAGCACGCTGGCCAGCAGGCTGTCCCCGGGCGGGTAGAGCAGCATCTCGATGGCCGCCAGCCGGTCGGCCACACCGACGGCCACCGCCACCGGGTGGGACTCGGGGTGCTCCAACGCGTCGGTGGCGTCGAGATCCAGCACGACCGAGAAGCTCTCTTGCGGGTCGAAAGGCTGGGCCAACGAATGCTGTTGCTCGGCCGTCAAGGCCGCCCGCTCGGCCACCAGGTGGCGCGCTGCCCCCTCGCCCTCAAAAACGGGCTGACGGGCGACCGGCGCCCAGGGCGTGAAGCTGCGCGTCAGCGTCTGCGGGTTGTACTGGAAGACGATGATATTGGGCAGCGGGATCAACATCGGCGTGCCGAAGTAGATCAGTGCGCCTTTGAGCAGCAGGGGAGCGTTGGGGTAGGACATCTCGTTCGCCTTCGCTGTGGGGCGGGTCAAGGCGTTGGCCAGCCAAAGGCCGTGCGCATGCGGGTGTCGTGGTAGCGCTTGGCGTCGTTGAAGACGGTGCTCATTTCGCCCTCGCTGAGCTGGTAGTGGCTGTCGCCCGGGTGGCCGATGGCGGCAACGCCGTTGTAGAAGGCGCGCTCTTCGGTCTGCAGCGCCGTCTCCAGCGCCGGGATCATGCGGCTGTACATCCAGTGATAGGTGGCCACGGCCGCGTCGTAATAGGGCTGTGGGCCCTTGCCGATATTGGCCGGCGCGGCATACCAGGCGCGGATTCGCGCGGCTTGCGCCGGCGTGGCGGTGTCGGTGCGCAAGTCGGCGGGCAGCGCGGCGTTGAAGGCGTTGCGGATCGCATTGCCTTGCGAGAGGGTGCCGGTGGTCTCGTTGCGATCGGCGTCCCACTGGCCTTCACGCTCGATATGCAGACGGCCGCGCTTGTGCGTGCGCGAGGCCAGCAGGATGGCCGGCATATTGGCGCCGCGCTCGCTGCTGGTGACGTCCATCGCCGTCAAACGCAGCCGGCGCCCGCCCAGGCCGAGCTCGGCGACCATCGCGCCGTCCCAGACGATGCCGGCCGGGCCGACGCCGTCGTTGACCGCGTCGCGCAGCGCCGGCGGGATGAACTTGCGTTCGTGAACATTGGCAAAGAACTGGGCCAGCAGGTATTGGCTCATGTGGTGCGACTCGCGCTTTTGCTCGCTCACGCCACGGCTCTTCAGCTCACCGTGGGTCGCCAGGCGCAGGCCGCGTACATCGCTGCGGCCAGTGGCCTTGTAGTTGGCGGCGGTTTCCAGCGCCGTGACGGCGGCGGTATTGCGCGCGTTTTGCAGGCTGCGGAAGTCCTCGACGAAGGCGCTGCTGAAGGCAAAACGGGTGGACTCGAACATGCCGGGCTGCGGCACGCGCGAGGGGCCCATCACGCCCAGCCGCGCATGCAGCTCGCGGCGGTAGACACCGCCGGCGTCTGGCAAGGTGCGCATGGCCTTGTTCCAGAGCTCGTTGTCGCTGGCGACGCGGCCGAGGTCGACGTTGGTGACGTTCAGGGCGCTGACCTCGAAGGCCGGCGCCGCCGCGCTGATCTGCATGGCCACGCCGAAGGCAGCAAAGAGATAGCCCTCGAGCAGCGTGACGAAGCGCGCCGGATCCAGCTCGGTGCTGATGCGGGCGCTGCGCCGCGCACGCGGCAGCGGCCGCTGCGCCAGGTTGGCGATACCGGCCAGGTCGCGTTCCACTTGGGCCACGTGCGTGGTGTTGCTCAGCAGCGCCTGCAGCGCCGCCTGCACCTCGGTTTCCTGCATGAAGGCGGCAAAGCTGATCTGTGAAGGGGCGCCCAGGCGGGTGTGTACGCTGCTCCAGATCGCACGGGCCTGGGCGATGCCCGGGACTTCGACGCCACCGGTAGGCACCTCAAAGGCGGTGGTCGAGCCGGTGGTGGAGAGCAGGTTGAGGATGTCGCGCGCGACGACGGTCTCGAACGCCGGCTGCACGCCGGGCGATGCCGAACCCGCCGTCGCGGCCGCAGCCGGCGCACCACCCAGCGCACGTGCGGCGGCGGCGTCGGCGCGGCGCTCGGCCGCGACATCGAGGATCAGGCCAGCGCCGGGCCGGCCGAAGCCGGGCGCATGTGCGCGCGGGCCCATCTGCTGCACCACGTGCGCCACCTCGTGCGCCAGCAGGCGCTGCGCGGCGGCGCCGTCGCCGGCCTCGTCGGGATGACGGTAGATGTGGCTGCCGGAGGTGACGGCGCGTGCGCCTATCGGCTCGGTGGCGCGGCGGCCCTCGTCGCCGTCGTGCATGCGCACGTGGCGCAGCTGCACGCCGAAGCGTCCTTCCAGGTCAGTGCGGATCTCGGGTTCCAGCGGCCGGCCGGCGGAGAGCGGCAGATGCCATCCCGGCGAGCGGTGCACGCTGCCCGCCGGGCCGCCCTGCGTGGCCGGGTCCAGCGGCACCGGGTCGATCACCGTTGGCGCCAAGCCGGCAGGCCGCGGGAAGTGCGGCCGGCCCAGGCCGCTGAGGACGAAGTCGCTGGCGTCATAAAGCATGTCGACCAGCTCGTCGCGTGTCTGGTCGAAACGTCCGGCGATCTGCGGCAGCACATCCTGGCGCCAATAGCGATTGGGATCGAGCTCCGTGCCACGCCAGGCACCCGCAATCTGCGCGCATACCCAGTGGTAGAGCGTGTCCATGTTCTGGAAACGGCCGCGGTCCTCCTGCGGGATAGGGAACAACTCCATGATGAGGCGGTAGGCGCGCCCGCGCGGGCCGAAGCGGTCGAGGATGAACTGCATGATCAGCTCGGTGGCCAGCTCCAGGTCGATGAGCTCGGCCGGCAGCTCGTAAGTGGCCAGGCCTTCGAGCAGGCGGCGCGTGGACTGCTCCATGTCGTCGGCGCTGCTGCTGATCTGCTCGCGCACGATGGCCACCAGCGTGGCCAGCACGCCCTCGTCGGCGTCGGCGCCGCCGGCCACCTCGCCGCTGGCCAGCTCGACCACGCCGTTGATCAAGCGGTCGCGCACCGACGGCGGCACCTGATCGGCGACGAAGCCGATGAAGTCAGCCGCGCGCAGCAGCAGCCAGGCCAGGCGCGGCCGCAGCGAGATGGTCGACTGCGCGCTGCGCAGCGGCCCGGCGGTGCGCAGCTTGAGCTGCTCGACGGCGGCCGCGAAGCGCTGGCCGATGTCGCGCAGCGCCGCGACGATGCGTCCCAGCCGCGTGGTCGCCGGGTGCGACTGTGCGCGCGGTCTGCTGGGCACCAGGCTGCCCAACAGTGCCAGCGGGTTTGCGTCGCTGTTAAGTATCAGAAAGCGCCACAGGTGATCCGCACGCAGTGCGTTGCCGGCAAAGCGCGTGACGATGTCGCCCACCAGGCCCAGCGGGTCCTGGTAGAGCTGGTGGACGAGTTCGTCGAATTCACCGCCGGCGGCCATGGCGATCAGGTTGGTGGCCAACTCGGCATAGGCCAACTCGGGCTGGGCGATGCCGACGACGGTGATGATCCACTGCATCGCCGCCTGGCTCATGGCGGCGGTGTTCTCCATGCCAATGCCGAAGGAGCGCCACAGGAAGACGTCATTCAGGCGCGTCAGCAGCTCAAGATTGTCTTCGGTGACCGGGGTGGCGACGCCGTCGATCAGCAGCGTGAAGAGCAGCCGGGGCTCGCCGTTCTCGGGGCGTTGCGAGCCCTCGGGGAAGACCAGGCGTGCTGGTGCGTAGGCGCCGCCGGCGCCGGCGCGCATGCCGGCGGGCGTCGGCGCGCCGATGCCCTGGTAGTAGGTGAAGCTGTGGGCGACGCTGTGGATCTGGTAGCGCGTGCCGGTGGCCCAGTCGATGTGGCCGTCGGCGTCGGCACGCATGCCCAGGCGCCAGGTGTCGGCCTGCGAGGCGTCGGTGTTGGCGTAGATCGGCGTGGACAGGCCCAGCGGCGTGATGGTGCCGCTGCTGCCCTGGGCAGCATCGCCGCGAAAGCCCACCTGGCCCTGGGTTTCGAGTACGGCGGCGTCCATCGCCGCCTTGGCCTGGCGCAGTTGTTCGCTGCGTTCACGCAGGCGGCTGTCGATGTAGACGATGTTGCCGGCCTCGTCCTCGCTGTGCGTGGCGCAGCGGCGCATTGCCTGAAAGCGTTCGCGGTCGTCGAGGATGGCCAGCGTCGCGATCAGGTCGCCATACACGGCCTGGTTGAACGAGGCGGCGTCCAGCGGCCGCTGGGCAAAGGCCAACACCTGCGGCGCGAGACTGAGCATCAGCAGGCCCATCTGCAGCTCGGCCTCATCGCGCGGGTAGGCCATGGCGCGCAGGTCCTCGACCTGGTCTACGGCCCATTGCGGCGTGGTCAGGCGCAGGCGCATCTCGTCGCCGCTCTCCATGCCGGGGCCGGCGATGAAGCGGTCCATGCGTGCGCGCAGGCGGCGCGTGGCCAGGCGGCGCAGCAGCGCCGTGAGGCGGCGCAGGCGGTCCGGCAGCGCCTCCTGCAAGCTGTGCAGCGGCCGCTCCAGCAGCTCGCGGATGCGCGTGTTGAAGCGGTTCCAGTCGTCCGGCGACATGGTCAGCGGATCGCGCTCGCGCAACCAGGCCAGTTCAGCGGCCAGCGAGGCGTTGCGCGGCTCGCGCAGACCGGCCAGAAAGCGCACCATCGGCACCAGCGAAGGCAGCACCCAGGCGAACACGCCCATCGTCGGCGGCACCGGATAGATGATGCGCAGCGTGCCCAGCGGGCCGTGCGCGGCGAGGTCGGCGCGTTCGGCCGTGGCGCCGGGACCGCTGGCGATGTCGAGGTGGCGCTCAAGCTGCAGCCGGGTCTTGGGCCGCGATGCGATCAAGCCCGACCAGTCCAGCTCGGCCTCGGGGTTGAGGCTGGCGACCCAGTCACGCACGACGAAGCGCTGCGGCTGCGTTAGGCCCATGCCGCTGCCTGAGGCCGGAGCCGGCGCTTCGCCGCCGGCAGCACTGAACTGCGCCTCGGCGCCGCCGATGACCTCGCCGACGGCCCCGCGTTGATGCACCAGGCTGCCCAGCGCGCTGAGGTCAAGCTGGTCGTCGGCCGGCAGCCGGGCTTCGGCGCGCAGCAGGGTGTCCAGCGTGTCGGCCAGGCGGGTGTTGTAGTCGAGGCGGAACCAGTCGACCAGATGGCGCGCGGTGAAGGGCGTGCCAGGGAAGGGCCGGTCGAGGTTCTCGGGAAAGTCCTCGGCCAGGCGGCCGATGCTCAGCACGGCATCGGGTTCCCAGTCGCTCAGCAGCCAGAGCGCGCCAGCGGCGCTGCGGTCAGCGGCCAGCACCGGTTCGCAGCTTGCCAGCACGTCAGCCCAGCGCAGCCAGCGCGCCAGTGCGCCGACGTGGCGGGCCATGCGCACACGGTGGCCAGCGCGCTCGTCGACGAAGTGCGGCGAGGCGTCGTCCACCGTGCGGTTGTAGCGGCGCGTCTGGGTGCGCAGAAAGTCCAGCCAGAAGGCCAGGGTCACCAGCGTGCGCAGCCGGCTGCGGTCGGGGGCCGGGCGCGCGCGCGCGCCGGGGCGCATGGCCGGGGCACGGGTACGGTCGAACTCGTCAACCAGCGCCGCGTCGATCCGCTCGAGCAAGGTCTTGTGCGCCGGTGCCGGGGCGTCCACGGCGAGCGCCTGCTCAAAGGCGTCGAGCGCGCGCGCATAGACCTCGCTGCTCGGCAGTTGGCCATCGTCGCCCATCGCGAACAGCTGCTGCCAGGCCGGCAGCAGCGCGTCGTGCAGCGCGCGCACCAGCGGCAGCGTCAGTGGTGCGGCTTCACCCAACGGCAATGGCGCCACCAGGTCGCGGTCATCCAGGCCGGTGAAACGTGCCGCGGTGGACTCGAACAGGCCCAGGCACTCCTGCCAGAAGGGCAGCAACTCGTCGATCAGCGCCAGCAAGGCCTGCGCATACTGGCGCAGGTGTGCGGGGGTGTCGGCGGCGTCGAGCTTGGCCTGCCAGTCCCGCCGCAGATTGCTCAGCAGTGTCACGCGCTGATGCAGCGGTGTGGTCTGCGAGGAGATGACGCCGTGTTCGGCCTGCAGCTCCTGCAGGTGGGTGAACTGCTCGGCGTGCAGGCTGTCCAGCAACTGCCAGGCCAGCACCACGCCCTCCTGTGGCACCAGGCGGTGCTCGTGCAGGGCGGTGTTCAGGCGCTGCGTCGCATCCTGGTGCGCATTGGCGACGCTGGCGGGCAGGGGCAGCGGCGCGGTGTGCGGGCGCAGCAGGAAGCGGCGGTACTGGTTCATGGCCGCGACGGGCCAGATGTCGCGGAACTCGGCCGTGGCCAGCGCCGTGCCGATCCAGTTGACCGCAGCGTCGCCGTTGGCGAGCCAGGCGGCGAAATCCTGGTTCCAGCGGCCGATGCGGATCTGGAAGCGCGTATCGGCTTGCAGGATTTCCTTGGCCCGTGCCCAGTAGCCCAGGCGTTTGAGGCAATCGACGATGAAGCCCTTGCCCACCGGGTGAAGGGCGATGAAGGCGCTCTGGCGTGTGGCGTCCACCAATGGCGAGCCCCAAGCGATGGGCTGCGCCAAGGTGCCGTCAGCGATGCGCCCATGTCGGTCCGGTGCGGCCGCAAGCGCCTGGCGCGCCATCTCGATGGCCGCGCGGGCGTGTTCACCTTCGCTGCTGCTGGTGGTGCGCCTGACCATGTCGTCGAAGGCCGCGGCGGCGTCCTGCGCCGGCGGCGGCGCCGTGCTCGCCGGCTGGCATTGCACGGCACCCAGGCCATTGGCACGGGCCTCAAGACGCCAGCCGCCACCACTGGCGCGCACGCCCGCTTGCTGGATCACATGGGCCACTTCGTGCGCTATCAGGTGGCGCCCCGCAGCGCTTGCGGTATCGAAGGCAGCGTTGGCGAAATAGACATCGCGCCCAGCGGCGAAGGCGCGTGCGCCCAGTCGCTGGGCCGCCTGTTGTGCCACTGCGTCGCGGTGGATACGCAGCCCATCCAGATCGACGCCGAATGCCGCGCCCAGCGGCTGTGCCAGAGTGGCCGGCAGCGCTTCGCCCAGGCTTTGCGACAGTTTGAATGCGGACCAGGGCGCCGGACTGAGTCCGCCCGCCAGACCCTGCTCGCCGCGCAGGAAGGCGTCGGCAGCGCGCTCGGCCTGCTGCTCGGCGCCGCCGCTCGGGGCAGAGCGCAGCGTCGTGACGGCCGGGCGCTGCGCCGCCGCCAATGCCTTGCCATGTGCGGCGGTGCCACCCTGCGCACGGCTGCTTGCGCTGCCACGGGCGCCGCGAGCCGTGCTCACAGATCGCTCCCGGCTCGGAACGGGGTGAGTCGGAGGCGCTGCGTCAGCGTCATGACGCGCTCCCGGTGTCAGCGGCCAGCATGGCCGCCAGTTCACGTTCTGAAACGCCGGCGCCCTCTTTGGCCAGCTCACGAGCCAGCAGGCGCCCCAGCAGCAGGGCGTCTGCGGCCTGTTGCGCCTGACGAGCCGCGAATGCCGCGCTGAGCGCTGCGTTCTTGATCTGCGCGCCGGTGGCCTCAATGCGGGCCACGCATCGCAGCGCTGCGTTCAATCGCGTTGCCTCGGCCGGACCGAAGAGTGCGGCAACCGCGCCATGCCAGATGCGCAGGCGGGCTTCAAGCTCGGGCTTGGGAAAATCGACGACGTGGCGGATCCGGCGCAGGAAGGCGCTGTCGATATTGCCTTTCAGATTGCTGGCCAGCAGCACGATGCCAGGGTAAGCCTCCAGCGCCGTCATCAAATGGCTGGTATCGAGGTTGGCAAAGCGGTCCTGCGCATCGCGCACCTCTTCGACGCGCTTGGCGTACAGCGCATCGGCCTCGTCAAAGAACAAGACTGCGCGCTGGGCGGCTGGAGCGCTGAGCAGGGTTTGCAGGTGCTGCGCCGTTTCGCCGACCCATTTGCTGACGATGGCCGACAGGTCAACGGCCAGCAGGTCCAGGCCGAGTTCGCTGGCAATCACCTGCGCGGCCATGGTCTTGCCCGTGCCCGGCGGGCCGGCGAACAGGGCCACCAGGCCGCGGCCATAGGGGAACAGGCGGGCAGCGGCGGCTTCGGCCCAAAGCCGGTTGCGCTCGCGCGCCTCGAAGGCGATGTCATGCAGGCGCTGCAGCGGTTCGGCGGGCAGGATCAGATCGTCCCAGCCGAATTGAGCATCGATGCGCCGTGCCAGCTGAGCAAGCCCGCCACGACCGCGCGCGCGAAGGAACTGACGGGCCTGCTGTGCATCAGCCGGTGCTGCTGCCGCTGCTGCGGCGATGTCGGCCAGTCCGGCGTCGTGGCTCAGTGCCAGGTCCTGCAGCGCAGCGGTGGGCCAGGCCGCCACCGGCGGCCAGAGCGACCGCCACAGCTGCAGGCGTTCCTCAGGGCCGGGCGGGGGGAGCTCGATGCTGAGCACGCAGGCTGGCTCGCCAGCGATCAGCCACTCATCGGCGAGGTCATCAATGGGGGCTGTGCTTGCTGTCGTGGCCGGGGCAGCGCTGGTTTGCTGTGGGAATGCCGGCGTCGACTCGCCTGGCTGGGCAGCTGCAGTCGCGGTCGCGCAGAGGAACTGCAGCGGGTAGGGCTTGACGCCTCGCGGCCTGGCGAGCGCGACATCGGCCAGGTTCAGGCAGAGCGGGCAGCCGTCCAGCCAGGCCTGACGTTGCAAGCGCAATGCGTCGTGTTCGCCGTCGCGCAAGGCGCCAGCGCTGGCAGCGAGCACGGCCAGGCCGAGCCGCTTGCCCACGGCGGCCGCGAACCAGGGACCGGCCAGAGCGTCAGCAGCAACGATGTGCACCCGCACCGGTTGGCCCTGCTGCCAGGCCGCCTGCACGCGAGCGGCTGTGGCGGCTACCGGCCAGTCGGCCAGGGCATCGCCGGTGCGCAGCAGGGCGACGCGGCCGACCAGGGCACGGTCCAGCTCGTGCTCACCTTCGAGCCAGGGCAGCAAGGCAGGATCGAGCGCCAGCGCAGCGCCGCCATCGATCAGCCCATGCTCGACCACCATCTGCCAGAGCAGCAAAGGTGAATCGCTGGGCAGTCGCACCCGGGCTGCGTGGCCATGCAGGGAGCTCAGGCTGCGCACGGTCAGTTGCGCGCTATAGGCCTCTCGCGCGGCCAGTGTGGCGCGCAGCTCGGCGTCAAAGGCGCTTACCCAGAGTGCGGCCAAGATGTCGAGCTCCAGCGCACTGAGGCCGAATCGTCTTGCCAGCTCGCGCAAGCGCCCTGATGGGGCGCTCGATGGAGATGCCAGCCCGGCATCGACGGCAGCGCCGCGCAGCGCGACGCACAGGCGTTCACGCCAGGCCTCCCGTTCAATGCTGGGTGCTGCCGCGGCCGGGGACCTGGTGCCCGCCGCTGCCTCCTCGCGAGGCTCGCCACCATGCTGGGTCGCCAGAGTCATGGCACGCTCTCCCAGAGCGGTGGTGACTCCGCACCACGCACCACCAGGCGCAGCGGCACGATGCTGCCAGCGCTCAGCGTTGATGAAAAGCGAAGGCGCAAGCTCGGGCTGCCGGGGAGCACAAAGAATTCACCAGCAGCCGGCGGATTGGCGTTGCCCCGCGTCAGCCGGCTGTTGCCAGCAAACACCAACAGATCGCTGGGATCGATGGCATCGATCAGGAAACCATCGACGCTGACGGTCAGGATGGCGCCAGCGACGGCGACCGAGGCGATCTGTGGCGCGATGGCGAAGGGGACTTCGTTGGAATAGCTATCGAAGTCCCGCTGACTACCATCTGGCAGGGTCTTGCGTGTCGTGCTGCGAACCACAGCGCCGTAGATGCCCGGTAGCAGAGCTTGTGCACCGATGGTTTTTTGCACCCGCACCGTCAGCGTGCTGCCGTCGGTCTGCAGCGTCCAAGCCGAGTCGACTTCAAGCGGCTGGGCAAAGCTGCGGTGGTCGACCTGCAGGCCAGTACTGTCGCCTTTGAGATTGCTGCCGCGCAGCGTCAGCGTGCCGCCGAAAGGTACCTCAGCCGGCGAGACGTCGAGCTTTCGGGCTTGCGGCTCTCCGGGGATTTTGTAGCTGAGTTGGCTGCCGGACTCATCTATCCGGGGCTCGCCGCGCGTGAAGGCATGCACGCCCAGCATCAGCACGCGGCCGGCGCGGCTGGGCGGCTCATCAGGTTCGAGCAAGGTGGCGGACACCTCGTAATAGGCAGCCAGCCGTGCCGCCTGCGTGCCCGCCTGCCAGTACTGTACGGCCTCGTTTGAGGCAGTCGGTTGCAGGACGATGCGCAGCCGATTGCCGCGCCCGCGCATTGCCGTAGGCATCACGGTCACCAGTCCGAGCTTGGATTGCGTGGCCGTGTGATCGTCGATGAAAGGCTGGTCGCGCAAGGTCTTCATCGCCAAACCCATCAACAGCTGGTCAGACAGGGCGCGCAGATGGCTGTCTGCCGCATTGCTGCGCGGCGTCATCACGTAGTACAGCGTCACGCCCATCGGCTTGAAGCGCTGCGGCACGGCGTCGCCAGGTACCGGCCAGTCTTGAGACTTGCTGTGAGCGTCTTCGCGCACGTGATAGAGGTAAAAGCTGAGCGCGTTGGCCGCATTGACCGCATCCGGAGGGCCCGCCGAGACGGTCAGCGTGTTGCCCGCCGGCCAATCAGGAAAGACTGGAATGTGCTTTTCCAGCAACGTGGTGATGCAGCGTGTGACAAGGCTGAGATCAAGCAAGGCCATGGTGCACGCGCCTCATCAACTCTGGCCCAGGCCGAATCGTTCGACGCTGGCGCCATGGGCGATGTCGTCCAAACGCCGGGTCGGAGGCATCACTGGCACGATGACGGTGGTCTCGACCACGGCGGGCGTTGCCTGGGTGGGGCGCGTGTCGGGCGGCTTGGCCGAGGGCCCGGTCGGTGGCTCCGATGGCGCCGAGGCCTTGGGCCGATGTGCGGGCTGGACAGGCGCGGGCGGCACCAGGGCCGTCGTCCTGGCCGGGCGAAGCAGCCGTACTGGGACGCCGGCAGCTTGGACGTCTTGCGATTCCGCGATCTGGCGGGAAGGCCGCGCCGCTGACCTGGGTGGCGCTGTGTCCAGCAAGTCAGGCAGCGGTAGGCCTGATGCCCCCGGCGAACGATCTGCCAGGGCTTGCTGCTCCTCGGCTTCGGCTGGTCGCCCTGGAACGCCAAGCGCACGCATGAAGGCATCCGCCTGCGCCATCGCCGGCGATGGGCGCGGCGTCAAGGGCGGCGTGGGCTGCTGGATCGTCAGCGGTGCCGGCGCAGCAGGCGGGTTTGCCGTGGCCCCGGAAGACTTCACCGCGCCGAGTGGATGCTCAGTCGTGTCGAGGCTGTTGGCAGGGTCGGGCGAGGACCATTGCACACCAGCGCCAACTGCACGCGCGTGCTGAATCGGCGTGGCCAGCTGAGCTGCTTCGGCCTTGCTGTAAGCGTGCGCAGACGGCGGATTCTGAGCAGTGTCAATGGGCCATGGCGCTGTTTGAGCGAAGGGATCGTGCAGCCGTTCGGCGGGCGGCCTGGGCTCGGCGCCGGCGCGCAGCAGGAGTCGTTGGAAGTAATCCATGTCCGCGAGGCTTGGCACTTTGTCTGGCCTCAGGAGGTGAACCGCGCGCCGGATGCTGCGGCCAGCAGCTGCTCGGCGAGGTCACGGCGCAGGCTCCGCGGCAGGGCGCTGATCTCGGCAAAAGACCAGCCATAGCCGGCGGCCAGCGCATGAAGATCGGCCAGCAACTGTGGACGCTCGTCGATCACCCGTTGCAGCACCCACGACTGAATGTCAAAGCGCACGCGATGGCCACAGCCGCATTCGGGGCAGTCGGCATCGAGGTCAATGTCCAGCAGCGGTGCGAGTGCCTCCAGGCGTGCGGCCGCGGCGGCAATCAGCGCTTCGGGCAAGTCGCCCGCACGCTCCAGCTCAGCTTCATCGAGACTGGACAAATCGCCGCGCGCCAAGGCCGCCAGCAGGGCCCGGCCATGCTCCTGGCCCCACTGCAAGGCCAGCACCTCGTCTGCGGCAGTGCTGAGTTGCCAGTGCCGCTGCGTTTGCGCGTCATGCAAGCTACGCGATTTGGCGAGGGCACCGGGCTGGCTGGTCGCCTCGGTGCTGTCAGCACTCGCCGCGATCTCACGCTGCAGTGCGGAGAGCTGGAAGGACAGGTCGAAGCGGCTGTGGCAGGCGGCGCAGTCCAATGTGCTGACGATGCGGTCACCCCAGATCGCGCGATGCTGGGCGGCAAAAAGGGCGTCGCGGTCGCTGGCGCTGAGTTCAGGGGCGGAGGCACCTTCCAGCAGCGCAGCCAGCCAGGCCACGCCGGCAGCGGTGTCTACCCCGGTCAAGGCCAGTTCATCGCTGCCGGTGGGCTCGCGAAGCCGGGCGCGCGGCGCGCGGCGCAGCCCTTTTCCGGGGCCACCAGCGTGGCGCAGCGCGACGGGTTCGCTCCAGCTTGGCATGATGACGACCGGGCCCACGAACTCAGGTCTCTGCCGGCTCGGCGACGTCGGTGTCGCGGACCCAGCCTTCGTTCTGCAGCACCAGGTGCTCGAAGGCGACGGCATGGCCGTTGGCATCGAGCTCGGGCAGGGCCTGGTACTCAGACACCCAGCAGCGGAAGACTTTGTAGGCCTTGGCGACCACACCCTGCTCGTTGAGCAGCTCGATGATGATGTCCTTGCGGAAGTTCTTCAGCGTCAGCACGCTGCCGCCTTCAACGCTGTAGACGTTGTTGGTCCAGTTCTCGAACTCAGGGTCGTGCGTCACCCCGCGTTCCAGCGTGATCGGTTCGAACTTCCAGGTCGAGGGTGAATGGCGCTGCGAGGTCGGGTCGCCGCCCTCACGATGCGAGACCACCTCGGTGCTGCGCTTCAAGGCGGAGACTTTGGAAACGCCGGCAACGTAGCGGCCATCCCACTTGACCCGGAACTTCATGTTCTTGTAGGGGTCGAAGCGGTGCGTGTTGACGGAAAACTGGGCCATGTCGATGCTCCATCAAGAGGGGTTCAGGTCTTGCTGCCAAGCAGTTGGTACCGCGCTTCAGACCTGGATCTGGCCGGCTATTTGCTGCAAGGTGAGCACCACGAACTCGGCCGGCTTGAGCGGCGCAAAGCCGACCACGACGTTCACGATGCCCAGGTTGCGGTCGTTCTGCGTCGTGGTGCTGGCATCGCACTTGACGAAGTAGGCGTCCTTGGGCGTCTGCCCCTGGAAGGCGCCCTGGCGGAACAGGTTGTTCATGAAGGCGCCGACGTTGAGGCGGATCTGCGCCCACAAGGGCTCGTCGTTGGGCTCGAACACCACCCACTTGAGGCCGCGATAGAGGCTTTCTTCCATGTACAGCGCCAGGCGCCGGATCGGGATGTACTTGTATTCGGAGCCAAAGGCGTCGTCGCCATCCATGGTCCGGGCGCCCCAGTTGACGATGCCGTTGGGGAAGACACGAATCGTGTTGATGGCCTTGGGGTTCATCACACCGTTCTCGCCATCGGAGAAGCGTTTCTCCACGCCGGTGATGCCACGCAGATCGGCCTCGGTGCCGGCCGGTGCTTTCCAGACGCCACGGGTTCCGTCGATGCGGCCCATCAGGCCGGCGATCGCGCCCGCCGGCCCCACGAAGACATCCTTGCCGCCTTCGTTGATCTTGAGGCGCGGATAGAAGACGGCGGCGTGGTCCTTGACCAGACCGACGCGCAAGGTGTTCACACCCACCATGGGGCCGGCCGCGGCCTGTGAGTCGCTCCAGTTGCTGGGCGGGTCGATCAGCAGGAAAGCCCGTCGACGCTGACAGAACACGCTGGCCGGCCCCCACAGCATACGGGTGGTGCTGTCGCCGTGTCCGTCATCCTTGGGCAGCACCAGCAGGTTGAACAGGTCCACCTGGCGGTCCACCTCCTGGTAGGCACGCTCATAGTCGGCGGCACTCGGCGGGCCGCCATCCTTGCCCTGCACACCGGCCGCCTGGAAGGCGCCGGCGCCGGTCGTGCCCAGGCTGTAGGCGCGCACATTGGCGTTGAAGCTGCCGCCGATATTGTTCGGGCCGGTGCTCAGCGTGGCACTGATGTTGTCGCTGCCGTCGGCCGCGACAATGGCCAGGCGCGAGCCCCAGACCTGCGCGCTCCAAGCGAAGGCCGGGTCGTTGGCCCGTGCGGCGATGACGGCCGCGGCGATGATCTGCCATTTTTCGCGCACCCCGTCGCTGACCATGTCCGGCGGTGCGGCGGGTTGCACCGTCGTCAGGTCCTGGAACATCTTGGCGTTTGCGCCGATGGCGGTGGCCGGCGGCGACGCTGTGGTCGGCGTGGTCCTGAGCGTGTTCACACCCGTCAGTTGCACCGGGCGGCCGCCGATGGTGATGACGTTGATGTCGCTCTGCAGGCGCTGCGCAAACGCCACCGCATTGCTGCCGCCGAAGTAGTCGGGCTGGAAGACCAGGCCGTTGGACGCCGGCCGGTTCTTGGCCCACCGCGAAACCTCGGCACCGCCGCGCGACGTGCCCAGCATCAGGGCGGCGGCAATGTCGGTGCTTGGATCCGGGCCGGCATCGACGACCACGTCGCCCTTGGCCGAGGCAATGCGCAGCAGCCGGGTGCTGGCGTTGTTGGCCGGGGCCACCTGGCCGTTCGGGCCGGTGACGAACTTGACGCTCACGGCCGACGGGCTGACCTTGGCATTGATCAGGTTCTGGATCGCGGTTTCCAGATTGCCGACGATGCCGGCGGCCGTATTCAAGGGCGCAATGGTGAAGTCGAGGTCGCCCAGATCGATCAACTGCGCAGGCGCGCCATCGACAGAAACGCGGAACTGGAAGTTCTTGCGTGGGCCTGCGGACTTGTCGAACAGCGCCTGGACCTCGGCCAGGAAGACGGCATCGCTATTGGCGGCGATTGGTCGTGCGCCGAGCGAGAAGCCGATGTCGGCGGCCGTCGGTGCGGTGCTGACGTCCTTGGCGCTGATCAGTCTGGACTGCTGCGTGACGACGTCCTGCACATAGCGCGGATGCGCGGGATTCATCGACAGGCCCAGGTAGCGCTCGACATCGGTCTTGACCTGCGCCCCCAGGCTGTTGCTCGTCCAGCGCCAGACCTCGAGATTGAAGCTGGACTCGGGGGCATCGGTGTTGTAGTCGATGGTCACGCGGATGTCGTTGCCGAAGGCGCCGGGAGAGAGCGACGAGATCAGCAGTGCATCGGCCTTGGCCTCGGTCAGCAGCTTGACCGAGGCCGTGGCCAGGGTGCTGCCACCGCTTTGCTCATCGGCCACGCGGGCGACGTAGCACTGGGTGCCGCCGTTGGCGAAAAAGAGCCGCACCGCCCGAGGCAGCTCAGACCCGACGTACTGCGCGCTGAAGGCACGGTCGAAATCCTCGTAGGACAGGCATTGCACCGGTTGGTACAGCGCGCCTTTGCGCGTGCGTCCGATGAACAAGCCAATCGATGTGCCAACGCCGGTGATGGTGCGCACACCGCTGGGCACCTCCTGAACGTAGACACCTGGGTAACTGGTCTGAACCGGCATGCGTGCCCCCTGCAAGAAAGGTGTTGCGGATCGGGATCAACGGCGCCTTGCTCGGGCTCGATCAGCCACCGAAGGCTTGAACGAGACAAAACCGGCACCCCAAAGGCGATGCCAGGCGTCAGCTTCAGCGAGCGTCTGCTGATCGCGGTGCTAGCTGAATGGCTGCGTGCACGATGCCAGGGTCGAAATGCGGGCGACATCCCTATGTTTAGGGTGATGAGCTTGCGGCCGCTGTCGCCCTCGGACAGACAAGCGCCTTGCAAGTCTTGGCGGCCAGGTGCTTCTCCTGGGGCCGTGATTGCTGCGTCGTACGCTGCGAGGCTCGCGCAATTACCTTGAGCCTTGGTGCGCGTCAACTGGAAGCTATTGCAGGGCCGCCGGGCCGTGTCTGGGCCCCTCGTCGCGCCCGATGGCGGCCGGTACGTCCATCGCTGCCGAGGGGCCGAGCGAGCGTGGCGCAGGCGTGCTTGCCGACATTCCAACGCGACCAAAGGTCCTGCGTATTGAGTGTTTTGGGCACTCGGCTTCTTTGCGCCTACCCAAATCGCGGTTGGTGGTGGCGGCTTGCGCCTTGTCTGGGCTTTTCATCACCTGGCGGCTGTGCGCAGCAAGGGCGCAACCTGTCCTCATGCGCCTAATCCTCCCGGGCGCTCGCGCAGAAACGCCGCACTTCGTCGCTCCGCACACCGCTCTTGAGCATGGCATTCGCCGCCTGCCCAGCAGCCCGTATGAATGCCGTCGAGGCCCAAGAGGAGAGGCGGGCCCTGCGCGTCAAGAGCCTTCAATCTGGTGACGGATCGTCTCGCGTCTCCATGCACCAGCCGAGAGCGCGGCGAGGCCCGCGGCGGGTGAGGCGAATCTTGGCGCCGATCCTAGTGCCGACCCTAGCCCCGACCCTAGCGCCGATAGTGCCTGCGCTCCGGCCGCCCCCTGAGGTCTCGACAAAAAATCGCCGGCGCCCTGCGGGCGGTGACGGTATGGAAAGGGAAGTTCGTCAATTTCAGAGGCATTCATCTTTCCGTGCAGGCAAGGCAAATTTTCAGATAACGATATAAAAGTGCGTCACAAATCTGTCATCTCCATGTGTCGCGGCATGAGATCTGCCATTGCATGGTTTCCTTTCTGCGTTTTGCAATGTGCTAACTATCGTTCTACGCGCCACACTGTAAGAAGTTGCTATAGATGATTGCCGCTTTGGAGCCGCATGATTCAATTGAAATAACAAATCAAGAATGCGGCATGGATTGTCTTGATAGAGCCATCAAGACGTCGCACTGGCGCATGGGTATCGAGGGATTCAAGCGAGCGAGCGAGTGATCGGGCGTGGCAACGCTGCGCCTTTGGCTGGGCTGCATGAGTCACGGTCGGCGCTCTGGCGTTCAGCGTTCATTGCGATTGCAAGCATCTTCTTTGAGGGAAGGATGAGGCATGAGTCGGAGCAGGGATGTCGCCATCATCGGGATGGCCGGTCGGTACCCGCAGTCGGAATCGCCTGCCGCTTTGTGGCGACACATCGTTGCCAATACCGATCTCTCCAGCGATCTCCGCGCGGACGATAAAAGCGCCGAGTCGGGGCGGGTCACGCGCCACTTCGAGCTGCGCGACATCGACATGTTCGATCATGACTTCTTCGCCTACACGCCATTTGAGGCGATGGTGATGGACCCGCAGCAGCGCCTGCTGCTGACTTGCGCCTATCGGGCAATGGAGGACGCCGGCTATGAGCGCCTGCCCGACCGGGAGCGCGTCGGTGTCTACGCCTCGGCCAGTGTCAGTACCTATCTGCTGCATCAGCTGATTCGCAGTCAGTTATACGATCCTCGCGATCTCAACTACCAGATGCTGCTGGGCAATGACAAAGACGCGCTTGCGACACGCATTGCCTACAAGCTCAATCTGAACGGGCCTGCGCTTTCGGTGCAGACCGCCTGTTCCAGCTCGCTCGTTGCTGCCCACATCGCTTGCCAGAGCCTGCTGCTGGGTGATTGCGACATCGCCGTCGTCGCGGCGGCCTCGATCACCGTGCCGCAGGACGGCGGCTACTACCGCAAGGAAGGGGGCGTGCTGTCTAAGGACGGGTATTGCCGGCCCTTTGACGCGGAGGCCAGCGGCACGGTCAAGGGCAATGGCTGCACCGTCATGGTCCTGCGTCGCCGCGACGATGCCGAGCGTGCCGGTGATCGGATTCGCGCGCTGATTCGCAGCACGGCGGTCAACAACGATGGCATGAACAAGCTCGGTTTCACCGCGCCGAGTGCGGCCGGTCAGCGTCAGGTCATAGAAGAAGCTTTGGCCTATGCAGAGTTGAAGCCTGAACAGATCGACTACATCGAGACGCATGGCACAGGGACCGAGTTGGGCGACCCGATTGAGCTCAGCGCCTTGGCCCAGGTCTACGGGCAGTCGCAGAAGCGAATCCCGGTGGGCAGCTTGAAGGCCAATATCGGCCACCTGGATGCGGCGGCCGGGCTGAGCGGCCTGGCCAAGGCTTGCTTTGTGCTCGCCGAAGGTGTGGTGCCGCCCATCCAGCATTTGCGCCGCGTGAGCGAGGCGGCCGCCAGCACGCGCTTCGAGTTTCCACAAGAGCAAAGCCAGAGGCCGCTGCAATTTGCGGCTGTCAGTTCCTTCGGGATTGGCGGCACCAATGCCCATGCGGTGCTGGAAAGGCATGCACCCTCGGTAGCGGCGCCCGCCCGGCCACCCACACAGTTTCTGGTGTCCATCAGTGTCGATAGAGCCGCGGATCTGCAAGCCTATTGCATCAGCGTTGCCGCGGCACTGGAAGGCGGCGCCTCTCTATTGGATGTTGCCGCCACGCTGTTGATGCGGCGCAAGCGGCGCCAGCTGCTGCGCAGCGTGGTGATTGACTCTCGCGCGGCGCTGCTGAACTGGCTGGCTGCATCTGCGCCTCTGCCTCAGCCCGACGCCGGCCTGCGGCAGCTGCCACGCTTCACTGCCCTGGAACTGCAGGAACTGGCCGCCGGATGGCCGGCGTTTGCCAAGCGGCTGCCCGCCGATGCATCGGCGCACACGGCCGCGCTGGCGCTGGCCGAGCTGTTGATCGGCTTTGGCGTGCTGAGCCATCCGCAAGGGCGGCGCTGCGCAGTCGCCAGTGGACTCGATGAAAGCGGCCTGGCCCGGGCCCTGGCCGGCCATGCAGCGACGCTGGCCTCGGCTTTGCTCGACGAAGAACAGCGCCGGGCGGGTGCCGGCGCGACGGCGCTGGCCCGACTGTTCGAATTCCTTGCCGTCCTGGATGCCAGCGCCGCCTTGCAGCTTGACGGTCTCTATGCCGGCACCGCCTGGCGTTCGATTCCGCTGCCCGCTTATCCACTCCATGAACGGCGCCATTGGGTCGAGGCCGATGAGTGGCACGCCCAGGCCCCGTCCTCGGCCGTGGATCCCTCGGCGCTGGCGGTCCACCGTCATGATGAACAGCTGGTCGAAGACATTGTGAGCATCTGGCGTGAACTGACCGGGGTGACCGACCTGGATGGGGAAACGCCGTTGGTCGATACCGGTGCCGACTCCATGACGGCCATCGAGATCGTTGACAAGGTCAATCGCAGCTTCCAGTGCCAGATCGGCCTGGACATGTCGGTAGCGCAGCTGACGCCCACGCAGATGGCCGAGCTGGTACTGGGCCGGGAGCTGCGCAGTTCAATGCCCTGGGTTTCCTATGTGCGCTTCAAGCCCAAGGCGGTGCGAACCATTTTCCTGATTCATCCCGCAGGTGGCAGCACCTATTGCTACAGCAGCCTGGCGCGACACCTGCAGGGCAACTACAACATCCGCGCGATCGATCTCCCCGAGGGTTATCAGGGCTATGGCTCAATGCGGCAACTGGCCGAACGCTATGCCGAACTGATAGACGCCGAGGAGACTGAGGGGGCGCTTTTGCTGGGCGGCTATTCCTTTGGCGGCAATCTGGCCCACGAAGTAGGCGCTGTGCTGGAACAGCGCGGGCGCACGGTGCAGGCGCTGGTGCTTTTTGATGCCCATGTGCCGCAGGCGTACAACCGCTATCAGGGCGGTGCGTTGGACTATGTTGGTGCGTTTCCGACGCTGGTCACGGCCTACTTCAAGCCCGAGCTGCTGGACCAGGTGTTGAGCGAGTCGGCGCAGTTGACGGAGCTGGATCAGGCCATCGCCCTGGTGCGCCGTCACGAGGTGTTGAACAGCAAGCTTGCCAACGACGATGTGGCGCGCTTCTATCAGCGCTGGACCTTCTCGCATGAGCTGCTTAAGCGGCACCGGCCCGGCCATGTTTGCAAAGCCCAGGCTCATGTCTTGGTGGCCGTCGACGACGAGCCGTCCATCCTGCTTGAGAAGCTGAAGATCGAGCGGCTCGACAAGTCGCTATGGCGCGAGTTTTTCGGGGCTGAGCCGCGATTGCGCCCGGTGAGCGGCGATCACTTCACGATGTTTGGCGATGCTGACAAGGTCCGCCTGCTCGCACGTGAATTCGACGTCGTGATGGCCGAACTGCTGTCTGCGCCGGCAGCGGACCGGCGCTGATGCTGCGACCGGCCGTCGGCGCAAGCGCAAGTTGAGGGCGTGATGCTGTGATGCGATCGCAGCGCCCGCCTGTTCCCCTTCACTTTTTGATCAGAATGGAATCGACCGTGGGCACATTGGTACTGGGAAAAGCAATTGCGGAACGTATTCGCGCCGGCATCAAGAGCGATGTCGATGGGCTGTATGCCAGACATGGGCGGCGTCCGGGACTGGCCATCATCACGGCCGACCCGGGCACCGTCGCCAAGCAAAGTGAGGTGCTGATTCATGAGAGCACGGCACAGGCGCTGGGCATTCAAGTGCGCAAGCAGATCCTGCCGGCCGAGGCAAGCCAGGATGAGCTGATCGCCGCCATCCATGCCGCGAATCGGGACGCTGCCATTGATGGCGTGCTGGTGCTGCTGCCTCTGCCTGAGCATATCGACCAGAGCGCGGTGTTCGCTGAGATCGACCCGGGCAAGGAACTCGAAGGCCTGCTCGACGGCGACGACGACGACAGCGAGGGCGCTGCAGCGCAAGCGGAAACCGCGCCTGTCAAGCCCAGCAGCACGATCACGGCCTTGCAGCGCCTGCTCGATGAGATCGGCTTTGACGCCTGGCGCAGCCGCATCGTTTTCCTGACCGAAGACCGGATTCGAGATAACCCAATCGTTGCGCGCCTCCTGGTGATGGCATCGCGGGCTGGCGTGCAGGTGGCGGTCGCCAGCACCCAGGACCCGCAGGCCCGCTCGATCACCCGCAATGCCGATCTGGTGGTGATCTCGGTGTCCACGGCCGAACTGGTCGACGACAGCTATCTGAAGCAGGGCGCAGTGGTGGTTGATTTTCTGCCCATCCAGGTTGGCGAAAAGTACTCGGAGTCCAAGGGGCGGCTGGTGCCGGTGCTCAAGACCGGTGTCAACGTCGAGGCCGCGCTGCGCAAAGCCAGTCATGTGACGCCGTCGGTGGGCGGCCTTGGGCCGATTGCCATCGCCTCGATGATGGAAAACCTGCTTGTCAATTGCCGTCAGGTGCTGGAGCCGATGGGCTGACTGGTGCGGCACGCAGCCGCCGTGCCGTCAGTCCACCCTGCTCATCCCGTCGACTTTGAATAGGTGCTTGCCATGATCTCCTTTCGTCCTCTGAACGCTGGCCAACGCAGCCTCTACCGGCATCAGCAGTTCTACCCCGGTGATTCGGCCTACAACCTGACGACGCTGACCCATATCCAAGGTCCGCTGGATGTGGCCCTGTTGGAGCAGGCCTTGCAACAGGTGCTCAACGGTGCCGACTGCTTCAAGTCTGACTTTGTCGAACGTGATGGTCAGCCCTGGCAGCGCATCGACACGGACCGTGAAGTGAGGATCCAGGTGCTGCACCGCGCGGCGGGGCTGAGCGTCGAAGCCTTTGCCGAGCATGTGCAGCGCGAGGCCGAACAGGCCCAGCATCGGGTGCGTCCGCCGGTGCAATGGCCGGCGGTTCAGGTCAGTCTGTACTTGGAGGGTGAGGGCAGCGCCTATTTGCTGCAGTCGATTCCGCACCTGCTGCTGGATGGATACGGCTACGCCTTCTACCTCGACCGGGTAGCCCGCTGCTACCGCGACTTGCGCGCGGGCGGGCCTGCTGCGGCTGAGTCGAGCTCCTGGGTCGACGCCCAGAGCGATGCCCGTAGCCGGGCGTTCTATGACGCTGAGCTCGCCGGTCGTCAGGCACTTGAGCTGGAAAGCATCGCCCAGCCGCGCGACAGCGTGGGCGCACTGCGCGGCCGTATGCATGAGTTCCAGCTGCCTCGGGCACCGCTGGACGCCTGGATGCAGGCACAGGGGTTCAATCCGACCCGCCTGTTTCTGGCTGTCTATGCGCTCTTGCTGCAGCGCCTGGTGCCCGAGACGGCGCCCGTGATCGGCTATGCGGTGCCGGCCCGCAGCGCGGCCAATCGGCAGGCGATTGGTTGCTTCGTCAACACGGTGCCGCTGCTATTGGACGTCGCCGGCTGTGACCGCCTCCCGGAGCTGGCCCGGCAGATTGACCAGAAGCTGTTTCGTCTGCACCGTTACCAGGACTTCGACCCGGATCAATGGCCCGGCCTGGCACCGCGGATGAACTGCCTGTTCACGCTGTACGCACAGGAGTTGCGTTTGTCGCTGGAGGGTTGCCAAACCCGCGCGCTGAGCATCGCACGCGAGCATCTCGTGGCCGAGTTGCGCCTGACTGTGGAAGTGCGTGCCGAGGCCTACCATTTCGCCCTGGACCTCGGCCGCTTTTTCAGCGAGCTGGATGTCGGGGCGGCGTACAGGGCGCTGCTTGACGGGCTGATGCAGACGCCAGATGCGGCGTTGGAATCCTTGCCGCTGGAAGCCTCCGTGATGATCGACCTGCCCGCGCAGCAGGCCCTGGCACAGCGCATCGAGGGGCTGAGCCTGGCTGCCGCCTTCGAGCGCGTGGTTGGCCGGCATGGCCAGCGCACCGCGCTGCGCTGGCAAGGCAGCGACTGGAGCTACCAGCAGCTTGACAGTCTGGCCAATCAGATGGCGCGCTTGCTGCAGCGTGAAGCCGAGGCCGAGCCCTGCATCGTCGTGGCGCTGGAGCGCGGCCCTTGGGCCGTGGCGCTGATGCTGGCCGTGATCAAGCTGAACAAATGCTATGTGCCGCTGGACCCGCGCTCGCCGCTCGATCGCCTGCAGATGATGGTGGAGGATCTGGGCCAGGCCTATGTCATCAGCGAGGGCCTGACGGGCAGCTGGAACGGGATGACGCTGGAGCAGCTCCGTACCGGCTGCGCCGCGCTGCCAAACCTGCCCTTGGGCCTGCCCGCCGAGCCCGAGGCCGAGGCCTACATCATCTACACCTCGGGGTCGACCGGCCGCCCCAAGGGCGCTGTGCTGTCGCAGTCGAACCTGCTCAGCCGGATCCTTGCCTGCGGCAAGGACTTCGCGTTCGGCCCCGACGATGTCTGGACCCTGTTCCACTCTTTCAACTTCGATTATTCAATCTGGGAGATGTTTGCCTGCCTGCTGCACGGCGGCAAGCTGGTGCTGGTCGATCATCTGAGCAGTCGCGATCCGGCCAGCCTCTACCGGCTGCTGCACGAGGAGGGCGTCAGCATCATGAATCACACGCCCAGCGAGTTCAAAGGCCTGGTGGCAGAGGACCAGCGCCAGGGCGGACGGCTGCGGCCGCGCTGGCTGTTCCTGGGTGGTGAGGCTCTGAACTTCAACAGCCTGCGTGACTGGGTGGCGCAGCATCCGCTGCAGCACTGCCCCATTGTCAATCTCTACGGACCGACCGAGGCGACGGTCCTCTCCACCTGGCATCGCTTGCGTGAGCAGGATCTGAATGGGCGCCGCAGCATCATTGGCCAAGCGATCGCCGGCGCGGCCATCTACCTGCTGCGGCCCGATGGCCAGCTGGCCTTGCAAGGCACGCCGGGCGAGATCGTCGTCGCCGGGCTGGGTGTCGGCGAAGGCTATCTGCGTCGACCCGAGGAGACCGCGGCGCGCTTCATCAACACCCCCTCTGGCGCCGGCTTTCGTACCGGCGACCTCGGGCGCATCGCGGCCGACGGACAGCTGGACTTTCTCGGCCGGCTGGACCGCCAGCTGAAGGTGCGGGGCTATCGGATCGAGCCGGCCGAAGTCGAGGCCGCCTTGCAGGCCAGCGGCTTGATTGAGTGCTGCGCGGTCGGCGTGCAGCAGCTCCCAGGCAGTAGCGATGCCGCGTTGGTGGCGCTGGTTGTCCCGTCCAGCGCCGCCTGCAGCGAATCACTGCTTCGTGAAACGCTGAGGCAGACGCTGCCTGCCTATATGGTGCCGTCGCGGATCGGCCTGTGCCAGCAACTGCCCGTGACACTGAGCGGCAAGATCGACTTCGCGGGCCTTGCCGCTGCGAGCGCCGTCGAGGCGCAGGCACTGAAGGGCCAGAACGAGACGGAACGTTGGCTGTTTGGTCTGGTCGCTCACAAATTGGGCAGTGCGCAATTCCAACCCCATGAGCATCTGCTTGATATCGGCATCACCTCGCTGGACCTGGTCGATCTGGTGGTCCAGATCAATGAAGGGCGCGGCGAGGGCAGCGTCAGTGTCAGCGACGTGTTCGAGCATCCCAGCGTCGTCGCCTTGGCGCGCTTCCTGGACCAGGGCAGGGCGCTGCCAGAGTCGCAGGGGCAAGGCGAGCAGCGCGCCAACCGGCGCCTGGCGCTGGCGGCCGAGGCCATCTCACCGCGGGCGCGCAACACCTCGCTGGCCGGCGAGCGTGGCTGAACGCAAGCGTCCCCTCCCACAGATTCTTGCCAGAACGAAAGCAAAGCGATGAATGAGACCGCAGTGCCAGGTGGTGTTGACGAAGCTGGGCTGGATCTTGATGCCCTGCGCCAGCGGGGGCGCCTGGCTCCACGACTGAAGCTGGAGCCGCTGATGGCGCGTTGGCCACTCTGGCCGCATTTGCTGGCGCCAGCCCCCTATGCCTTCAACCTGGCCTTCCGGCTGATCCCGCTGCTGGAGTCCTTTCTTCAGCGGCCAAAGGCCCATGCAGCAGCCTGCAAGGACCCGGCGCTGTTTGGTGGCCCCTTTGTCGCGCTAGCCGAATCGGCGCTCGATGAGGTGAGCCGCTACCTCGCGCAGCTGCGCCGTCAGCATGCCGCTCTCTTGCGTTTTGCCGAGGACTTCAAGTCCTTCGACAAGGCCTTGCAGCAGCAGGCCGATGGCTACGCGCTGGACCAGCTCTATGCCGATTTGCCGGCCAGTCTGAGCGGCCTGGTGGAGCTGCTCTATGACTTGCATAATCATCCAACGATGCGGCTGTTCGAAGATCTGCTTTATGCCAGTCCACTGGACATCAGCGATGCCCAGTCGGTCTGTCTGCACCTGCAGGACGATGATCAACGGCCCTTCTTCCTCAGCACGCCGCTGCTGGACGCGCCTGACCGGCTCTTCATTCACCGGCGTTTCGATGATCCACTGCTGGCCGAGGTGCTCGCCACGCGTTGGCGGCCAGGCCTGCCCGAGTCGCTGTTGTCTCTGATCGCGCAAAGCAGCGTGCCAAGAGCGACTTTGCGCCAGATGTTCATTACCGAAGCGCTGCAGCGACAGCAGCCGGACTATCGCGGCGATGGCCTGCGCATGCGCTATTTTGGCCATGCCTGTGTGCTGATACAGAGCCGCGATACCGCGGTGCTGATCGATCCTGTCACGGCCTGGCAGCGTCAGGGCGAAGACGCCACGCTGTGCTTCGATGACCTGCCCGATCACATCGACTATGTGCTGATCTCCCATGCCCACCAGGACCATCTGGTGGCCGAAACGCTGCTGCAGTTGCGGGAGCGCATCGGCACCGTCGTGGTTCCCGCCAACGACCGTGGCAATCTGGCCGACCCTTCGCTGCGCCTGATGCTGCAGCAGCTGGGCTTCCGCTCGATCCGTTCCATGGAGCCCTTTGAGCGCTTGCCTATTGCTGGCGGTGAGATCGTCAGCCTGCCCTTCGTCGGCGAGCATGGCGGGCTGGACATCGCCAGCAAGCACAGCCTGCTGCTGCGCTGCCAGGGGCGCAGCATCCTTTTCATGGTCGACAGCGATGCGGTCGATCCGCGGCTGACCGAGCGACTGGTCGAGCGCATCGGGCCGGTGGACATCCTTTTCGTTGGCATGGAGTGCTGCGGCGCACCGGTCAGCTGGTTGTACGGCCCCTTGCTGCCCGAGGCGCTGAGCCGTCGCAATGATCAATCGCGCCGTTTCTCGGGCTCGAACTGCGAACGTGCCTGGGCCGCGCTTCAAGCCCTGGGCAGCCGCCAGGTTTTCGTCTATGCAATGGGCCAGGAGCCCTGGATGAAGCATTTGATGGGCCTGGCCTATGAGCCGGACAGCCCGCAGCTGCTTGAGATCCGCGAGTTCCTGCGGCGTTGCGAGGCGGCCGGGATTTCGGCGCGCAGCCTCAAGGGCTGCTATGAGGAAGTCTTTGCGGCGGCTGCGCCGGAGCCGGGCGAGCGGCGCCCATGAGCGCGGCGAGCCTGATGTGGATGCTGGTGGCCGTGTTCATCGCCCACGAGTTCGAGGAGATGATCATGCTCAAGCCTTGGCTGGCCAAGCAGGGCAGCAGCATCAAGCAGCGCTTTCCGCGCCTGGGCCCGCGGGTGCTGATGCTGTACGAGCGGCTGTCGCCCTCGGCGCTGGCCCTGGCCATTCTTGAGCAGCTGCTGTTGCTGGTCGCCATCGTCGTTGTCTGCGTCGAGCAGCGGCTCTATCTGGTCTGGGCGGGGCTCTTGGCGGCCTACACGCTGCACATCGTCGCCCATCTGCTGCAGTGGCTGATCCTGCGGGTCTACTGCCCCTTTGTTTACAGCAGTGTGCTGAGCCTCGCGTTTGCCGGCTACGCGGCGTTGCAGCTGCCAGCGCTGACACCGCTGCCCTGGCTGCCGCTGCTGGCCTGGAGCCTGGGCATGCTGCTGCTGATCGTGCTCAATCTGCGTCTGCTGCATGGCCTCGCGCCGCGCTTTGATCGTTGGCTTGAGCAGCGCTACCTGGGTCCAGGCCGCGGCGGTGCCGGTGGAGCCTGCGACTGAGTCGGCGGCGATGCACTGACTCGCAAGCGCGTTGCAGTAGCGCAGTGCTTCAGTCGAGCGCCGTCTGCCAGGCCTGTGCCAGCTGGTCGACCGCGGCGCTGATCTGCGCCGGTGTGCTCGGCGCAAAGCCGAGCACCAGGCCGGCGCGGCCGCTGCAGGACGGCACTTCGCCAATCTCACGCAGGCGGCCCACTTCGACGCGGTGCTGACGTGCCAGCTGGGCCAGCCGGTTTTCTTGCTCGGCGTGGCGCAGTGGCAGCAGCGCATGCAGGCCGGCTGAAACCTCGGCCAAGGGCAGTCGCTCGCCAAAGCGCTGCTGCCAGGCTTTCAGCAGCGCATCGCGCCGGGCATGAGCCGCACGGCGGACGCGGCGCAGATGGCGCAGGAAGTGGCCCTGCTCGATGAAATCGGCCAGCACCGTCTGGTCGGCGATCGGTGCATGGCGGTCCAGCATGCCGCGCAGCTTGGCCATGCCTTCGGCCCAGCCGCCGGGAACGACCAGATAGCCCAGTCGCAAGCCCGGCAGCAGCAGCTTGGAAAAGCTGCCGAGATAGAGCGTGCGGCCATGCCTGTCCAGCGAGGCCAGCGGCGCCAGCGGTGCGCCGCTGAAACGGAACTCGCCGTCGTAGTCGTCTTCAAGAATGAAGGCGTTTTGCTGGCGGGCCCAGTCCAGCAGCGCCAGACGGCGTGCGAGGCTCATCGTCACGCCGGTCGGGAACTGGTGCGACGGTGTCACGTAGCAGAGCCGCGCCGGGCCCAGTGCCTGTAGCGCGGCGATGCGCAGGCCTTCGCCATCCACTGGGACGCGCAGCACCTGGGTGTTGGGCAGCGCCAGCGCCGCAGCGGCGGCGCGATAGCCGGGCGACTCCATCGCGACGCGGTCGCCGGGCTTCAGCAGGGCCAGCGCGGCCAGGCTGATGGCCTGCTGTGCACCGCTGGTGATGATGACTTGCTCCGGCTCGCAGTGCAGCCCGCGCGCATGGCTCAGATAGGCGGCGATCTGTGCACGCAGTCGGGGCAGGCCGGCGGGATCGGAGTAGCCCAGCTGATGCCGGGCGCTCTGCCGCCAGAAACGCGCCTGCAGCCGGGCCCAGATGGCCGTCGGGAACTGGTCGATGACCGGCAGCCCGTAGCGAAAGGCCTGCGCCTCGGGGCCGTGAACACGGGGCAGATGCAAGGCCTGCATCTGCTGCCAGATGGCAGTGTCGGGCCGGGCCGGCGGCGTTGCGGCATCGTCCTTGGCCACGCTGTGCGCGGCCGGCAGGCCGGCCACATAGCTGCCGGCACCGACGCGGGCCAGCAGAAAGCCTTCGTCGTGCAGCCGCTCATAGGCGTGAACGACGGTGTTGCGCGAGACGCCCAGCTGCTGCGCGAGTGCGCGCGTCGTCGGCATCTGCGCGCCGGGACGCAGGCCGCCAGCAAGCAGCAGCTGCTTCAGCCTGGCATGCAGCTGCTGGGTCAGCGGTCTGCCGTGATCAAGCTGCAGGCCGGCGAACTCCAGTGCCAGCGCCTGTTCCGAAATTGGTTCCATGAAAATAGAAAAGATTGGTACTTTCATCGTACCAAGATGGATTGCAGAATGGGCCTTCAACAACGAGGAGCACACGCTGCCATGTATACCCCGCGCCATTTTCGTGTCGATGACTTTGCCCTGGCGCGCCAGCTGATCCAGGAGCGGCCGCTGGCGCTGCTGCTGGGGCCGGATGCCGAGGGTCAGATCCAGCTCAGCCACCTGCCGCTGACGCTGATCGAGGCGGCCGATGGCGCGCTGGCGCTGGAAGGGCATATGGCGCGCGGCAACCCGCAGTGGCGGTGGTTGTCGGCGCAGCCGGCGGTCCAGGCCGTCTTTACCGGGCCGGATGGCTATGTCTCGCCACGACATTACGACAGCGAGCTGAACGTGCCGACCTGGAACTTCCTCGCGGTTCAAGTGCGCGGTCGCATCGAACTGCTCGAAGACGAGGCCGCCACCGAGGCGGTGCTGAAACGCCTGATCGCCGACCACGAACCCGGTTATGCGGCCCATTGGGACCGCCTGCCGCAGGACTTCCAACAGCAGCTGCTGCGCGCCATCGTCGGCTTTCGCATCCGCGTCGAGCATTGGGAATGCAAGGCCAAGCTGAGCCAGAACCGTGCGGCGGGCGAGCGGGCCAGCCTGCTGGCCGAGTTGGATCAGCAAACCGGCCGCGGGCAGGAGTTGGCGCTGTGGATGCGCCGTCTGGGACTGTGAGGGGCAGGGCGATGACGATGGAGATCCGCGGCCTGCGGCCGGAAGATCGTGGCGCCTGGGAAGTGCTGGCGCGCGGCTACAAGCGCTTCTACGAGACCGAGCTGAGCGATCAGGACTACGAGCAGGCCTGGCAGAAGCTGCAGCTGGGGCAGCAGGTGCAGGCGCTGGTGGCTGACGTCAATGGCCAGGTGCAGGGACTGGCGCATTACCTCTTCCATGCCAGCAGCTGGAGCGATTCCGTCTGCTATTTGCAAGACCTGTTCGTGGCCGAGCCGGCGCGCGGTCGGGGCCTGGCTGCGGCCTTGATTGCCGCCGTGGGCGAGCGTGCCGCGGCGGCGGGCGCCGCGCGCTGCTACTGGCTCACGCATCGCGACAATGCCCGCGCCCGGGCGCTCTATGACCGCGTTGGCGAGCACCGTGGCTTTGTGCGCTACGACCTGCCGATGGCTTGAGGGCGCACTGGATTGGGGTCAGGTCTTGCCAGGCCTGGCCGCCGATGCTCGGCGTTACATGCCGGCGTAGTTCGGCCCGCCACCGCCTTCGGGCGTGACCCAGACGATGTTCTGGCTCGGATCCTTGATGTCGCAGGTCTTGCAGTGCACGCAGTTCTGCGCGTTGATCTGCAAGCGGTCGCTGCCGTCGTCGTTCTTGACGAATTCGTAGACGCCGGCCGGGCAGTAGCGGCCCTCCGGGCCCGCATAGGTGGCCAGGTTCAGCTTGACCGGCACCGACGCGTCTTTCAGCGTCAGATGCGCCGGCTGGTTCTCTTCATGGTTGGTGTTGGAGATGAACACCGAGGAGAGCCGGTCGAAGGTGATCTTGCCGTCAGGCTTGGGATAGTCGATCTTGGGCATCTCGGCCGCCGGGCGCAGGGCCAGATGATCGGGCTTGCTGCCATGCAGCGTCCACGGCGGGCTGGCGATGCCCAGCTTGGGCAGCAGCCATTGCTCGATGCCGGTCATCAGCGGGCCCATCAGCGGGCCCTTCTTGAACCAGAGCTTGAAGTTGCGCGACTGGTCCAGCTCCTCCTTCAGCCAGCTTTGCTCGAAGGCCGCCGGGTAGGCGCTCAACTCATCGGCGCTGCGGCCCGCCGCCAGGGCGTCGACCACGGCGTCGGCGCAGAGCATGCCGGACTTGATCGCCGCATGGCTGCCCTTGATGCGCGCGGCGTTCAGATAGCCGGCATCGCAACCAATCAGCGCGCCGCCGGGGAACACGGTCTTGGGCAGGGCCTGCGGTGTGCCGTTGTTGATGGCACGAGCGCCATAGCCGATGCGCTTGCCGCCTTCGATATGGGCGCGAATGGCGGGGTGGGCCTTCCAGCGCTGCATTTCCTCGAAGGGACTCATCCAGGGGTTCTGGTAATCGAGGCCGATCACAAAGCCCAGCGTGACCTTGTTGCCTTCCAGGTGGTAGAGGAAGCCGCCGCCGAAGGTGTTGTCCGTCATCGGCCAGCCGGCGGTGTGCACGACGCGGCCGGGTTGCGCCTTCTCGGCCGGGATCTCCCACAACTCCTTGATGCCGATGGCAAAGCTCTGCGGATCGCGGCCCTGGTCGAGCTTGTAGTTGGCGATCAGCTGCTTGCCCAGATGGCCACGGGCGCCTTCGGCAAAGATCGTGTACTTGCCCAGCAGTTCCATGCCGAGCTGGAAACCGTCGTGCGGCTCGCCATCCTTGCCAATGCCCAGATTGCCGGTGGCCACGCCACGCACGGCGCCCTTGTCGTCGTAGAGCACTTCCGCGGCGGTGAAGCCGGGGAAGATCTCGACGCCCAGGCTCTCCGCCTGTTCGCCCAGCCATTTGACGACGCTGCCCAGCGCCACCACATAGTTGCCGTGGTTGTGGAAATTGCGCGGCACCAGCCAGTCCGGTGTGCGCTTGGCCTCGGTTTCGCTGAGGAAGAGGATGTCATCGCCGGTGACCGGCTGATTCAGCGGGGCGCCGAGTTCCTTCCAGTTCGGGAACAGCTCGGTGATCGCACGTGGGTCCATGACCGCGCCGGACAGGATATGCGCGCCCGGCTCGGAACCCTTTTCCAGCACGACGACCGAGACTTCCTGACCCTTGGCCACCGCCTGCTGCTTGATGCGGATGGCCGTGGCCAGGCCGCCGGGGCCGCCGCCGACGATCACCACGTCGTAATCCATGCTCTCTCGGGGGCCGTATTGGGCGATCAGTTCTGCGCTGGTCATGGGGATCCTTCTAGTTTGCTGGGGCGGTCGATGCGGCATCGGCCACCGTGGGATTGCGGCGCATTCTACTGGTGTCAGTGGAAAATAGAACGATCGTGCTTTTTATGCCTAGTCATGCCGCTCTAGAGTCGATGTCGGGGCCGCGCTGAAGTGCAGCACAGAGGCTGCTTTTCACCGTCGCAACAGGGGCTGCATGCTATCGTCACGGCAGCTTTTCTGAAGGACGGCAGCGATGAGTTACAGCATTGATCTGGAGGGCCGGGTGGCCCTGGTGACCGGGGCCTCGAGTGGCCTGGGCGCGCAGTTTGCCAAGACGCTGGCGCGGGCTGGCGCCGGGGTGGTGCTGGCCGGGCGGCGCATCGAGCGGCTCAAGACCCTGCGCGCCGAGATTGAAGGCAATGGCGGCGACGCTCATGTGGTGCAGCTGGATGTCACCGACCTGGACAGCATCAAGTCCGCCGTGGCCCATGCCGAGACCGAGATGGGCACGATTGACATCCTGGTCAACAACTCCGGCGTCAGCACCACGCAAAAGCTCACCGAGGTCAGCCCCGACGATTACGACTTCGTGATGGACACCAATGTGCGCGGCGCCTTCTTCGTCGCCCAGGAAGTCGGCAAACGGATGCTGGCGCGGGCACGCGGTGCTGCGCCGGGCACCTTCACCGGGGGGCGCATCGTCAATATCGCGTCGATGGCCGGCCTCAGGGTGCTGAGCCAGATCGGCATCTATTCGATGAGCAAGGCGGCCGTCATCCACATGACGCGGGCGATGGCGCTGGAGTGGGGCAAGTACGGCATCAATGT
Organism: Roseateles aquae; assembly: GCF_032337115.1. NCBI lineage: Bacteria > Pseudomonadati > Pseudomonadota > Betaproteobacteria > Burkholderiales > Sphaerotilaceae > Roseateles > Roseateles aquae. Next base: position 522,473 of record NZ_JAVXZY010000002.1, on the reverse strand, counting down.
GAATGCGATCTGCCCCGGCTATATCGACACCGAGATCAACCACCACCACTGGGGCACCGAGCAGGGCAAGAAGCTGGTCGAGTTGTTGCCGCGCAAGCGTGTGGGCCAACCCCGCGATCTGGACACCACGCTGCTGATGCTGTGCGCCAATGAAAGCAACTTCATCAATGGCGCGGTGATTCAGGCCGACGATGGCTTTGGTGTCTGAGTTCCTTGACACGACAAGAGTGAATCGCTGATGACTTTGAGAATCCTGAGCGCCGTCGAGGCGCGTGTGCTGGCCGTGCTGGTGGAGAAACAGCACACGGTGCCTGACAGCTATCCGCTGTCGGCCAATGCACTGACGCTGGGGTGCAACCAGAAGACGGCGCGTGAGCCGGTGATGAACCTGAGCGAGGCCGAGGTGCTGCAGGCGGTCGACGAACTCAAGGCCATGCATCTGGTCAACACGGTCAGCGGCAGCCGGGTGGTTCGCTTTGAACACAATCTGCGCCGGGTGTTCGGTGTGCCGGGCCAGGCCGAGGCCCTGCTGACGCTGCTGATGCTGCGTGGCCCTTTGACCGCCGCCGAACTGCGCCTGCACACCGAGCGCCTGCACCGCTTTGCCGACATCTCATCGGTCGAGGGTTTTCTCGAGGAACTGGCCGAGCGTGAGCCGGCGCTGGTGCGCAAGCTGCCGCGTGCGCCGGGTGCTCGGGAGCAGCGCTGGGCGCATCTGCTGTCGGGTGAGCCGGTCCTGCCTGAGGCCGCCGAGGCGGCATCGGAAGGCATGCTGCGCGATGAGGCGATAGAGGCGCTCAGAAGCGAGCAGCGTGCCTTGCGTGCTGAAGTCGAGACCTTGCGCGCGCAACTGGCATCGCTGCGCGCCTCGCTCGGCGTGCTTGACTGAGCTTGCCCACCCGCTCGTGGTGTCCACTGGGCGAATGCCGCCCGGCGTGTGTGCCTTAGTGAGAAGCACTAACTCAAAAGCTTCACGTCTCCGGCCAGAATCAAGCGATCCTGATGCAGCTGATCGAGCACGGTGCTTGCCGTCATGCGTGTCCGGAACCTAGCGATGAGGAGGGAGTGACGATGAATGCAGCAACTGGTGTGCAACTGATTGCCGCGGTGAGCCTGGCAGCGTGGCTGACAGGCTGTGCGAGCACAGGGCAATCGCCGACCGGCGATGCGGCCGATGAGCCGGCGGAAAAGAACTATGTAACGGGCTCCAACATCCCGAAGCGCGAACCGGCGTCGAAGCTGAAGGTCAGCGTTATGGAAGACAAGGAGAAGATTCGAGAGTCGCTCAACGTGCCGCTGAGTGGCACAGACGTACGCGGCGCGAAATAGGCGATCAACAGAGCGGCTGATCGACCAGTACCGGTGGCCGTGGCAGCGGGCGTCGTGCCGGCTGGCAGCTGCCGGGGCTTTACGTGGCGGATTGGTGCCAGGCAAAGCCAGCTGCTGCTTGCTGCTTGCTGCTTGGGCGTCTGCCGCACGTCCAATGCCAGCCAACGGCTCCGGACGATGGCGTGGGCCTTCGCACTGATTATCATCGCGCGGCTGTTCCACCGCCGGTCAACGACCGCACATAAGCTGCTGCGGCAGCAATAACGTTTTGAGGGAGTTTCTATGAAGATGCGTCTTGCATCTATGCTTTGCATTGGCATATTGGCGCTGTCGACGCTGCCAGGTTGCTCAACGACCGAGGTCGCCGGCAAGTCCGAAGTGGCGGCTGCTGAGCGCGACGAAGGCATGCTGATCACTGGTTCTCGAATCCCGCGCAAGGGGAAGGATGCGAAGATCGGTGTCACCGTCCTGGACGGCGAGAGCCCCAATGCACTGAGCACCATGGGGCGGACTGTCCTCAATAGCGGCGCGTCAACGCCCGGGCGCTGAAGGGCGTCAGCCAGCCTTGGGCGCAACGTTTTTGGCCGGATGCGTCCTGGGGCCGGGTAAAGTCGGGAGATGACTGCGTCGTCGTTTTCCGTACCTGCTTTCGTCGATGCTGAGCGTTCGCGCGACTGGGTGCGCGAAGCGCTGCGCCGCATCGAGGCCGACTTTCAGCGCTCGGCTGATACTCATCTGATTCCGCTGGCGCTGCCTGGCTTCGATGGCATTGATGTCTATCTGAAGGACGAGTCCAGCCATCCGACGGGCAGCCTGAAGCACCGCCTGGCGCGTTCGCTGTTTCTCTACGCGCTGTGCAATGGCTGGCTGCGTGAGGGCTCGACCGTGGTCGAGTCCAGCAGCGGCTCGACCGCCGTCTCGGAAGCCTATTTCGCCCGCCTGCTTGGCTTGCCCTTCGTGGCGGTGATGCCGGCCACCGTATCGGCAGAGAAGATCCGTGCGATCGAATTCCAGGGTGGGCGTTGCCATCTGGTGCAAGACCCGACGCGGATCTATGCCGAGTCGCAGCGTCTGGCCGCCGAGCTTGGCGGTCATTACATGGACCAGTTCACCTACGCGGAACGGGCCACCGACTGGCGCGGCAACAACAATATCGCCGAGTCCATCTTTGTTCAGATGGCGCGTGAGCGTCACCCCGTGCCGCGCTGGATCGTTTGTTCGGCTGGCACCGGCGGGACCTTGGCGACCATGGGGCGCTTTGTACGCTACGGCCGCCACCAGACAGGCGTTTGCGGCGCTGACGCAGAGCGTTCAGTGTTTTTCGACTATTACCTGAGCGGCGACGCCAGCCTGCGCATCGAACAGGGCTCGCGCATTGAGGGCATAGGCCGGCCACGCGTTGAGGCCTCGTTCCTGCCGCGCGCCATCGACGCGATGGTCAAGCTGCCTGATCTGTGGTCGATAGCCGCGATGCAGGCCTTGTCCGCGCGTCTGGGCCGACCGGTGGGCGCCTCGACCGGCACCAATCTGCTGGCCGCTTTGGCCTGCGCACGGCAAATGCGGCAGCGTGGTGAGCGAGGCTCCATCGTCACGCTGCTCTGCGATGGCGGAGAACGCTACCGGCACAGTTATCACGATGACCACTGGCTGCAGGCCCAGGGCTTGGTCTGCGACGCCGAGGCACAGGCGCTCGCAGCGCTGATGCAGGAGGGCCGTTGGCCAGAGGAATTGTTGACAAGTTGGCGGCTGGCTGGCGCCTTGCTTGAAGAAGGCGCGCCCGCGGGCGGAATGCGCACGTAAACTGTGCCACGACCGGTTTTTTGCAAGGGCCGGCTTTCTTCCGCATCGTCATGCGTCCATGAGCCACGTCGTATTCCCCCGATGAGTCAGTTCTTCTCAGCGCGGCGGCTGAGCCTGTGCCTCAGCCTGGGCGTGGCGCTAGCCGCCGTCGGTCTGCCTGTGCGGGCCGAGAAGCCGATGCTCAAGGTCATGATCAATGATGTTGCCCCGTACTCCTGGCGTCGAGACGATGTCATCGTTGGCATGCACGTCGATCTTATGCGCGCCTTGGCTGAGCAGGCCGAGGTGGACATGGAAATGCGATCGGGCGCCTATGCTCGCCTGATCCGGGGTTTCAAGGATGGCTGGGCCGATCTGGTGCTGGCGCTGAAGAACCCCGAGATGGACGCGGAAGCGGTGTGGGTCGGGCGTATGCACAGCTTTCGCTCGATCATCATCAGTCGCCATTTGGCGCCGATCTCGGCAGTCTCGCAGCTGAAGGGAAAGCAGCTTGGCATGGCCCGCGGCGCCTTCTATTCGGAGAGCATCAATAACGACGATGAGATACGCAAGTTCGGCATCACCGACCCATTCCAGGGCGTGCGCATGTTGGCGGCCGGTCGCCTCGACGCGGTGATCTCGTCGGACTATCTGCTGAAGCACGCGCTGCGGCAGAGTGGTCTTGAAATGAGCCAGTTTGCGCCGACCTTCGTCGTCAATGAGCTCAGCTACGCCTTGTATGCCCGCAAGGATCTGCCCGAATCTCTGCTGCAGCGCCTGCATGCCGCGCTCGAGACGCTGGAGCGGCAGGGCCGGCTGGCGGCCCTGCTGCGGCCCTACGAGTAGGGCTTGGAACGGTTTACAAGTCGCGAGCGTCCCGGGCGAATTCGCCCATCATGAAGTCCCAGTAGGGTTTCACGCATTCCAGGTGGCCGGCCGGCTGCGCGCCGCAGTCGGTCAGGCTCAGCAGGGCGCCGGCGCCCTGGGCCTGCATGGCCTGCAGCGTGACGGTCGAGCTGGGGTAAGGCACCGTGCGGTCGTCCCGGCCATGGTAGAAGCGCAGCGGCTTTTCCGGCTTCCAGTTGTGAACGTTGCTGAGCCGTTCAATTGCCTCGTTATCGTCGGCCAGGTAGTTGTCCAGGAAAGTGCTCTGGAAGACCACATCGGCATCGCTGCCCAGCGCCTTCTTCAGCAACTCGTTGCGCACCTTGGCGCGCACATCGCTGCCCAGGAGCTTCAGGAAGCCGGGGTTCAGCACCGCCGCCAGCAGCGGGTTGTCGGCCTTCACCAGGCGCAGCAGCTCGTCCATGGTGACGCTGGTCTGGTAGGGGCCGGCACCGACGACCACACTTTGCAGCTGCGCGCGGTGCGTGCTGAGTGGCTTGGTGGTCGCCGTGCTCAGCGCTCGCGCGGCCGCCACGGTCGTGTAGCCGCCTTCGGAGTAGCCGGCCAGGAAGAGCTGCTGGTTGTCGGCGATGCCGACACTCTTGCGCCAGGTTGCCGAGGCGGTCAGCAGGTCATTGACCGCGGCTGCCGACGGCGCCGACAACAGATAGGGGTGGGGCTGGCCCTTGCTGACGCCATAGCCGACGTAATCCGGCGCCAGCACGATATAGCCGGCCGAGGCCATCACCACGGCCGCTTCGTCAGCCACCGCATGGTTGCTGGGCACTTCGGCGTCATGCGCGGTCGTGCCATGCTGGTAAGCCAGCAGCGGGCTCAGCGCGCCGCTGGGTTTGGCCGGCACGCAGACCAGGCCTGAGGCGCGCACCGTCTGGCCGCTGCCATCGATGGTCAGGTATTCAATCCGGTAGGGCGTGACAGCATAGCGCGGCGTGATGGCCGGTGCCTTGGCGCCGGCCGCGCGCAACGCGGTATTGATGGCCTCGATGCTGACCGCGGGCAGCGCCGCCGCAGCCTTGAATTCACCGGGGCCGGTGATCACGGGTTCGGGTTCGGGGGGCTTTGGCGCTGGCGCCGGCGAGGGGCTGCCACCGCAGGCGCTCAGCAGCGCGAGGCTCAGCCACAGGCTGCCGTGCTGAACAGCCTTGGCAAAAGATGGGGGTGTTGGCGCCGCGGGGCAGGGGCGCGCGCTGAGTGAGTTGTCGATGGGGCTGGGCATGAATTCCTCCGCATAGAACCGATGGCCCGCGGGTGACCCTTGTGCCCGCGCGGCTGCTGCTGCCGCGACCGCGGCCTCGGGCTGTCTCGCCCGTTTCTGCCGCGCATTCTGCACCAAGTTCGATGGCCTCAGCCCGGCTGGCTGAGCGCCTTGGCAATCTTGTGCCTAGGCACGGTAGTGCGCGGCACGCGGCCGCCGAACCAGCTGCGCACGTCTTCGTCCAGGCCGATGCCGTGCATGTAGTTGTAGATCGCCTTCTTCAGCGCGCGGCCGAGCTGATCGTGGTCGACACCGCTAGGGTCGATGAAGCCGACGTCGTTCTTGGCAAAAGGGCTGTCGGGCAGCGGCAGCAGCTGCACGCCATAGGCCTCGGGGTTTTTGCCCACCGGCGAATGCACGGTGCAGGCGAAGCGGTGGAAGAAGCCGCTGTGGATGCAGCCGTTCTCGAACAGCTGGCGCACATATTCCAGCGCATCGACGGTGTCCTGCACCGTCTGCGTCGGAAAGCCGTACATCAGATAGGCGTGGACCAGGATGCCGGCATCGGCAAAGCCGCGGGTGACGCGCGCCACCTGCTCGACTGACACGCCTTTTTGCATCAGCTTCAGGAGCCGATCCGAGGCCACTTCCAGGCCGCCGGAGATGGCGATGCAGCCGCTGTCGGCCAGCAGCTGGCAGAGCTCGGGCGTGAAGGTTTTCTCGAAACGCACATTGCCCCACCAGGAGACACTGCTGCCGCGCGCGATCAGCTCGCTGGCCAGCGCCTTCAAGGCCTTGGGCGGCGCGGCCTCGTCAACGAAATGAAAGCCGGTCTGGCCGGTCTCGGCGACGATGGCCTGCATGCGGTCGGCCAAAGTGGCGGCCGAGGCGGTCTCGTAGCGCGAGATGTAGTCCAACGAGATGTCGCAGAAGCTGCACTTCTTCCAGTAGCAGCCATGGGCAACGGTCAGCTTGTTCCAGCGCCCGTCGCTCCACAGCCGGTTCATCGGGTTGAGCATGTCCAGCAGCGACAGATAGTCCTGCAGCGGCAGGCCGTCCCAGGTCGGCGTGCCGACCTCCTCGAAGGGCACCTCGGGCTCGACGAAATTGATGTAGCGCACCGCGCCCGACTCGGCGTCACGGACAAAGGTGCGCACCAGGCGCTGCTGCGAACGGCGGCCCTGCAGATGCTCGAGCAGCGCCAGCAGCGGCCGCTCGCCGGCGTCCAGCGTGATGAAGTCGATGTGCGCGAACAAGCGCGGCTCGGCCAGCTCGCGCAGCTCGGTATTGACGAAGCCGCCGCCCAGCACGATGCGCACCGAAGGCCGCGCGGCCTTGATGGTCTGCGCAATGCGCAGCGCCGCATAGACATTGCCGGGGAAGGGCACCGAGAGCAGCACGAGGTCCGGCGCGGTCTCGTCCAGCGCCTGCAGCGTCAGCCGCGCCAGTGTCTGGTCAACGAGATTGGGTGGCGCTGACAGCGCCGCAGCCATCGGGTCGAAGCTCGGCTGGCTGGTGGCCAGCTGTTCGGCATAGCGGACGAATTCAAAGCGCTCATCGACCGCCTCGCGCAGCACATCGGCCAGGTCGTTCAAGTAGAGCGTGGCCAGATGGCGGGCGCGGTCCTGCAGGCCCAGCGCGCCAAAGGCCCAGGCCAGCGGATCGCCGCCGTCTTCGTCGACATAGACATCGAGCGATTCGAAGCGCTTGCCCTCGGGCAGAAACTGCCGGGTGTTGATGCGGTGCGCCAGCGTGCTGTCGCGGCCCTGCAGAAATGCGATCACCGGGACTATGGTGGCCAGGTAGCGCTCGAACTGCGCCGCAAAGCTCTGCAGCTGCGGGCCGCGTTCGAATTCCGGCTTGGCCAGCACCTGCTCGTGCACCGCGGCGAGGCCTTCGCGCGACAGCAGCGCCAGCACCAGGGCCAGGGCCAGATCGCGCTGCTGCGCATCGAAGCCGCGCGAACGCAGAAAGCCCGTCAGATAGGCGGTGGACGGGTAGGGCGTGTTCAGCTGCGTCATCGGCGGGATGAGCGAGAGCACGCGCGGGGCAGGGGCGGACATCGGACCAGGCATTCGGGGCGGAGGGCGTCGAGCCCAAGTATCTCAGGGCCCGACCGTCAAAGGGGGCAGTGGCGCGCCGGCGCCGCGCTGGGCCCGGCAAATAAAACAGCCCGAGGCTGCGGCTGCAGCGTCGGGCTAGCGATCAGGCGATCAGAGGCCGCGAGGCCTCGCGCTTGATTTACTTCTTGGCGGCCTTCTTGGCAGGCTTGGCAGCTGCCTTGGCGGCCGGCTTGGCGTCAGCCTTGGCAGCCTTGCGAGCGGCAGCCTTGGGGTCCACGGCAGCCTTGAAGCCAGCGCCGGGGGTGAACTTGGGCAGCTTGGCGGCAGCGATCTTGATCTTGTCGCCGGTGCTGGGGTTCACGCCGGTGCGAGCGGCACGGGCGTGCTGCTTGAAGGAGCCAAAGCCGGGGATGGACACGGCGCCACCCTTCTTCACCGTGGTGACCACGGCGTCCAGCAGGGTTTCGAGGATGCGGCCGGCTTCGGCCTTGGTCAGCTCGTGCTTGGAAGCCAGGTGTTCGATCAGTTCGGTCTTGTTCATTCGTCGAAAGTTTGGTTGAGCCCGATCAGTCCGGGCGGCGGTATTGTGGCCGATAAACAGGCGCTTTTTGGCAAGGGTTTGCATCCAGTGCCGATGAACAGGGCCATGTCTTGCCAACGCGGCCGCCAAACGCCCTGTTTATCGGCTTCGCCGGCGCCGCGCCGAGTCTCGGCGATGGGCATCACGGCGATGCCAAGCCGGAGCGATGCTGAACCGGCGGTGAGTTTCGGCAGCGCAGGCCCGGCCGTGGCATGCTCGGCCGATGACCTCGTCCAATCTGAGCCAAGCGCTGCCCAGCCATGTCGCCGGCCTGTTTGGCCTGCGCATGCAAAGCTCACACTGCTTTCCCAGGCACAGCCACGATGTCTATGGCATCGGCCTGATCGAGCAGGGCGGTCAGCGTTCGGGTAGCGGTCGCGGGCCGGTGCAGGCCTGCGCGGGCCAACTGGTCAGTGTCAACCCCGGCGAGGTCCACGATGGCGTTGCGCTCGATGAGCGCGGCCGGCGCTGGACCATGTTCTACCTGGAACCGGCCTTGCTGGCCGAGCTGTGCAGCGATTTGCAACAGAAGCCGGCGTTGCCAGAGCTGCTGACGCCGCCGGTCTTCGATGCCTGCCCCGCGCGGCACGGCCTGCTGCGCTTGCTCGACAGCTGCGTCAGCGCGGCCGCTGCGCCGATGGCCCAGGAGGCGGCACTGCTGGAGTTGCTTGCGGCGCTGCTGCCCTTGGCCGGCCGGCGGCTGGCGCCTGCCAGTGCCGATCCCTGCATGCGCGAGGTGCGCGACCGTTTGCATGCGCACATGCTGGAAGCGCCCAGCCTGGCGAGGCTCGCGACTGACAGCGGCATGAGCCGCTTTCAGCTGCTGCGCGGCTTTACACGCTGCTACGGGCTGCCGCCGCATGCCTATCTGCAACAGCTGCGTCTGGCGCATGCCCGACGGGCGATCGCCGCCGGCAGCAGCCTCGTCGAGGCCGCGCTGTGTTCGGGCTTCGCTGATCAGGCCCATCTCAGCCGCCTGTTCAAACGCTGCTACGGCCTGAGCCCGGGCGCCTACCGCCGCGCACAGCGCTGAGCCGCTCGCGCAATATCGTTCAAGATTTTCATGCCGCGCGGCGGCCAGACTGCGGGCCAGGCGCTTTTGCCTGCGTACGAGGGGAAGCCGGCATGTCTGAACGATCGAAGGCGCTGCTGATGGCGGGAGCGGCGATGACGCTGGTCGGCAGCACGGTGGTCGCCAGCAAGCTGATTGCTGGCGGCTTGCCACCATTCAGCGCGACAGCGCTGCGTTTCGCGCTGGCGCTGCCCTTGTTCCTGCTGCTGATGCGCTGGCGGCCGCAGCCCTGGCCGCGACTGGGGCGGCGCGACCTGGGCCTGTTGCTGTTGCAGTCCGGCGCCGGCAGTGTTGGCTATACGGTATTGCTGATCAAGGGCATGGCCTTGAGCGCGGGCAGCGAAGCCGGCGTCATCTCGGGCACGCTGCCGGCGGTCAGCGCGCTGCTGGGGCTGTTGCTTGTGCGGCAATGGCCGACCGCACGTCAGCTGCTGGCCCTGCTGCTGGCCAGCGCCGGCGTGCTGATCCTTCAGCATGGCAGCGCCGCCGAGGCCGGCACCGGGCGCGGCGCCGGGCTGCAACTCGGCCATCTGCTGCTGCTCGGGGCCGTCGTCTGCGAGGCTCTCTTCATTTTGCTCAACAAGGCGCTGCGCCAGCCCTTGGCGCCCTTGCAGCTGTCCGCCGTGATGGCCGCTTGCGGGCTGCTCTTGTCGCTGCCGTTGGCCCTGGCTGAGTGGTGGGGTGGGGCGGCAGCCGTCGGGGACGTGCCGGCTTCAGCCTGGCTCAGCGTGCTGTATTACGCGCTGCTGCCAACGGTGGGAGGCTTTCTGCTCTGGTATGGCGGTGCTCAGCGGCTGCAGGCCGCCGAGGCTGCGATGCTGACGGCGCTGATGCCGGTTTCCGCCATGCTGCTGTCGGTGCTGCTGCTCGACGAGATGCTGGGCGCCAGACAGTTGTTCGGGCTGGGCGCCGTGCTGACGGCCATGCTGGTCCTGCTCGGCGCCAGGCCTGCCACCGGGCCGGACTGAGCTCAGCCCAACATCAGCTTGTGTACCAACTCCGGTGTGGTGGCGGCGCCGTACTTCTTCATCAGCCGGGCGCGGTAGACATCGACGGTGCGCGGGCTGATCGCCAGGCGCTTGCCGATCAGCTTGCTGGTCAGGCCTTCAATCAGCAGTGCGGCGATCTCGCGTTCGCGCGGCGTCAATGCCGCCTTGAGTTGCTGGCGCTGTGGCGACAGGTCCTCGAAGCTCCAGATGCCCTGAGCGTGAGGGCGCGCCGGGTCGAGCGCGCGGCCGGCGACGTGGCACCAGAACAGCTCGCCGGCTCTGGGGCCGCCGAGGCGGCGCATGATGCGATTGTCGGCGTAGTAGCCGTGGCGATCGAGGCTGGCGACGATCCGTTCTCCGGTGCGCTGGAATTCGTCGGAGCTGGGGTAGAGCAGTTCAAAGCTCTGGCCAATGAACTGGCCCCGCTCGGCGCCGAACATCGCCAGCACCTGGGCATTGCAGTCCTGCATCAGCCGGTTCTCGCTCAGCACCAGGCCGACCGGTGCGAGTTCGAAGGCGGTGCGGTAATCGAGCGTCACGCCGGGCATGCAGCCAGCCTCACAGCAGCGCGTAGGTCGTGGTGGCCTGGGCCGCCAGCCGACCCTCGCCATCGACGATGTCGATGCTGCCGAAGGCCAGACTCTTGCCGCTGCGCAGCACCTGGGCCTTGATGCGGCAACTGGCCGTGCTGATCGGACGCAGGAAGCTGGTCTGCAGCTGTACGGTCGTCATCGGGCGGAACTCGCCGAGTTGGCTCATCATCGCCAGCACCATGGCGGTGTCGGCGGCGGCCATCACCGTCTGACCGCACATCACGCCGCCGCTGTGGATGAAGCTGGGCTTGACCGGCAGCTCCAGTTCAACCTGACCACCGGCCGCGCTCAGCACCTGCAGGCCAAGTTCGGCGATCCAGGGGGCGAAGATGGCGGGGATTTGCGCTTGCAGCTGGCTGGCGTCCATGAGGAAAGTAGGAGTGGCGGTGACAGCCCTGCAGCATATCCGCAGCTTGCGCCGGTGGGCAGCGGTACAGGGGGCTCAGGGACTGAACACCACGCGCACGCTGGCGTCCACGGCCTCGGCCGGCAGCAGCAGCAGTGCGTTGGGCGTGGCCAGCAGCCAGGCGCGGGCGGCTTCGGCATCGCCGAACTCCTTAGGTGCCTTGGCCCGGCCGCTGAAGACCTGGCGCGACCAGATGGCCTTGAGCTGGGCCGCGTCTTTCTCGAGCAGGCTGCGGTAGAACTCCTCGCGGGCCAAGCCGGCTACCGTGGCCAGCAAGGCCGTGTGGCCGTCGGGCAGCTCGCGCAACTGGCCGAGGAAGAGGTCAATCACCTCCTGGCGGCTCAGGCGGTTCAGGTTGCTGCGTGTGGACACCGCCAGCACGTACTGCGGCAAGGCATAGCGTTGCAGGATCTTCTCGATCAGGCCTTGCTGCTTGAGCCGCTCCAGCGCGCCCATCAGCTCCGCCGCATCGACCGGGCTGGCCTTGGGCACGGCGCAGCGATAGTCGTAGCGGGCCACGGGCAGACGCCAGCTGGCGATATTGTGGTCGGGCGTGTTGCGCTGGTACCAGGCGATATCGCGCTGATTGGCCACCGCGTAGGGCGTGCGGCGCAGGCTCAGCTTGCGCAGCATCCGATCGACGGCGACGGTGTCTTCCCGCTTGAGCCGGCCGTCCTGAAAGCGTTCTTCAAGCTGCGGGTAGACAAAGCCCAGCACCGTGCTGATGGCGGCGCCCACCGGCAACTGCTCGAGTGTGCGCGGCGCGCCGATCGCGTCATGGCCGATCAGGTTGTCGGTCATCTCGAACAGGGCACTGCTCCAGACATAGGCCTCGGGCGAGCGCACCCATTCCGGGCTGATCTGGCAGCGCAGATCGAATTCGCCGGCCACGGCGGCCAGGTCGACGCGCGGCCGCGGGTAGCTGATGTAATTCGTTTGCAGATGCAGTTGATCGGCCACGGCCTGCACGATGTCGTAGTTGATGCCGCCGACCAGCTTGCCGTCGCGGTACATCGCGAACGGCATGCCCCAGGACGTCACGGCGGGCACCCGCAGCGGGCGGCTCTGGCTCCAGGCCTCGCCGCCGAGGACCAGCCCCGTCAGCAGCCAGACCAGGCTCAGCTTGAGCCAGGGCGTAAGGAGCTGGAGCAGGGGCGGGGACTTCATGGCGGCCGCGACTCAGAAGACCCAGTCCAGCTTCAAGGTCAACAGCTCGACGCTGCCATCAAAGGCGGGCCCGCGGTAGCTGCCGATCGGTGGCGGCGCCGGGAAGGCCAGCACGGCACCGCCGCTGTAGACACGATCCCGCACCTTGAGCAGGTGTTCCCATTGCAGCTTCAGTGCCACACCCTCCTGCACATCCCAGCGCAGGCCGAGCTCGGTGCTGCGCCGGCCGCCCTGCGAGCGCAGGTATTGCTCGAAGGCCGCATTGGCCGCCACGGCCTGCGGCGGCGCGCCGGGTGCGGTCTGCAGACCCAGCGGCGGTTCCTGGTCCTGCACGCTGCCGGCGCCGATATAGGGGGTCAGGCTGCCGAAGCGGTAGCCGGCCAGTGCGTACCAGCCGATCGCGTTGTTGGCCAGGGTGCTGTTGCTGCTGCGCTGTGCCAGCTCGGCCTGCAGCACATAGGGGCCGGCGTCATAGCTGGCGCCCAGGGCGAGGATGCGGCCGCTGAAGCCTTTCTGCCGGACCCGATCGGCCAGCACGGTGGCGCAGTTGATGCAGGCGGTGGCGCCCGAGGCCAGCGCCTGCAGCGCCGCGGTGACGGTGGGGGAATTCAGATCGGCCCGGTAGGAGGTGAGGCCGGCACGCAGTGTCAGGCCGCCGCGGCTCCAGCGGGCCGCCAGGCCGCCGATGCGATCGAAGTGCAGGTCGCCCTGGGCCAGCGTGACGCGGGTACGCCCCAGTGCGACGTCGGCAGCCAGCACGCCACCCCAGGCGCGCCCGGTCCAGGAAGTGCTGGCGCCGTCCATATTGCTGATCGGGTTGACGCCGTAGAGCACCGTAGGCGGCCGGGCATTGGTTTGCGCATAGCCGAGGTTGCGCGTGTCCGAGAGCATGAACACCGGCAGCACGATGCGGCCGAGCTTGACGTTCCACTGGGCGCTGGCATCCCAGCTGGCGTACAGCCATTCGCTGCGGGGGCGGAAGCGGTCGGCGATATCGTCCTTGGCCAGCACCTGCCAGACGCCGCGCAGGCTGCCTTGGGGGTTGACGGTCAACTGCAGCGAGGCGAGCGAATCGCCGTCCCATTGGTGCCGCCCCAGCGTGGTGCCGCTGGCATTGCGCGGATCGGCGCGGACGGTGGCGACGGCGTCGTTGGAGCGGTTCAATGCCAGACTGCCGAAGCCTTCAAGCAACCAGCCCTCGCCCTCGATGCCGGCATGGGCCGTGGTGGCCGCCAGCAGCGGCACAAGCAGCGGCGCAAGCCGCAGTGCTTGAACTGTCCGGTTCACGACGCCGCGCGGTCCGCCGCAGCGAAGGAGGCACTCAAACATCCTGACTCCCATTTGACCGGTGCAGCCCATCCATCCCTGGGGCAGTGCCGCTCCTTCGCTGCATATCGTATGGCAGGCTGCGGACTTGAAGTCTTTTGTGTAACTGATACGACCCGATAATCAAATCTACGTAATGCCCAGTGCCGCGCTTCCGGTGTACGCTTCGGCGCGGTCTGAGTCACCGATTGTTTTTGGAGATCCTGATGAACAAGCTCTTTCCCAGCGCCGCTGCTGCGCTGGACGGCATCGTCAAAGACGGCCAGCTGATGGCCGTTGGCGGCTTTGGCCTTTGCGGCATTCCTGAGGCGCTGATCGCCGCACTGCGCGATAGCGGTGTCAAGAATCTGACGGTGATCTCGAACAACGCCGGTGTTGATGGCTTTGGCCTTGGCCAGCTGCTGGAAACCCGCCAGATCAGGAAGATGATCTCCAGCTATGTCGGCGAGAACAAGGAGTTCGAGCGCCAGTACCTGGCCGGAGAGTTGGAATTGGAGTTCACGCCCCAGGGCACCCTGGCCGAGAAACTGCGCGCCGGTGGCGCCGGCATTCCGGCCTTCTTCACTCGCACCGGCGTCGGCACCATCGTGGCCGATGGCAAGGAGCTGCGCGAGTTTGACGGCCAGACCTATGTGATGGAGCGGGCGCTGGCGCCCGATGTGGCCCTGGTCAAGGCGCATATCGCCGACAAGAGCGGCAATCTGGTCTTCCGCCGCACCGCGCGCAACTTCAATCCCGCCGCCGCAATGGCCGGCAAAATCACGGTGGTGGAGGTCGAGCAGGTCGTCGAGATCGGCGAGCTGGATCCGGACGCGATCCACCTGCCGGGCATCTATGTGCATCGCATCGTGCACAACCCGAATCCCGAAAAGCGCATTGAGAAGCGCATCACTCGCGCTGCCGTCTGAGGAGAACGATATGGCCTGGACCCAAGACCAAATGGCGGCCCGTGCTGCCCAAGAACTGCAAGACGGCTTCTATGTAAACCTCGGCATCGGCATCCCGACGTTGGTGGCCAGCCATGTGCCGGCTGATGTCGAAGTCTGGCTGCAAAGCGAGAACGGCATGCTGGGCATTGGTCCCTTCCCGACCGAGGACGAGGTTGATGCCGATCTGATCAATGCCGGCAAGCAGACCGTCACCACCATCCCGGGCTCGTCGATCTTCGGCAGCCATGATTCGTTCGCGATGATCCGCGGCGGCAAGATCAATCTGTCCATTCTCGGCGCGATGCAGGTCACCGCGCGCGGCGATCTGGCCAACTGGATGATCCCCGGCAAGATGGTCAAGGGCATGGGCGGCGCGATGGATCTGGTCGCTGGCGTCAAGCGCGTCATCGTGCTGATGGAGCACGTGGCCAAGAAGAAGGATGGCAGCGAAGATTTGAAGATCCTGCCCGAGTGCACGCTGCCGCTGACCGGCAAGGGCGTGGTCAATCGCATCATCACCGACCTGGCCGTGATGGACGTGACCCCAGAGGGGCTGAAGCTGGTCGAACTGGCCGATGGCGTGACGCGCGAACAGGTGCAGGCCAAGACTGGCGTCCCGCTGCTGTGAGCACCATCGCCTAAAGAAGCCTCAAGTTCAGCATCAAGGGTCGGCCATTGCCGGCCCTTTTTCGTTGCTGGAGTTGCTCGCGGCCGGCTTACCGGTGGATACATTGCCGGCCGTGCAGCAGCCTGCGCCGCTGCTAGGCTGCGCGGCTTTGTCCAGTGATTCGAGGAGCGCCTGCCGTGCAAGAACCGACCGACACCGAGAGGCCGCCGCTCACATCGGCCGCGGCGCTGACGACGGCGCTGGGGGCAGCCGCACTGCTCAGCGCCTGCGGTGGCGGCGGGGCTGAGCCTGCAAGTCCCGGTCCGACACCGGCCCCGACTCCGGCACCGGCACCGGTACCCGTACCGGTGCCCTCACCGCCACCTCCCGCCACTGATGCCGAGGCCGCGCGTTTTCTGGCGCAGGCCGGCTTTGCGGCTACCGGGGCCGAGATCGCGCGGGTCAAGGCGACGGGCTATGCGGCCTGGCTGGATGATCAGTTTGCCGCGCCGCGCACGCTATCGCACTATGACTGGATGGTGGCCAAGGGCTATGCCACGGTCGATCACCGCAATGACTTTGCCGGCGTCGACAACACGCTGTGGCGCAAGTTCATCAGCTCGCCCGATGTGCTGCGTCAGCGGGTGGTGCTGGCCCTGAGCGAAATCTTTGTCGTTTCGATGAATGGGCTGCCGATCAGCTGGCGAGGCCTGGCGGTGGCCAGCTATGTCGACATGCTGGAGGCCCGCGCCTTCGGCAGTTTTCGTGCCCTGATCGAGGGTGTGACGCTGTCGGTCGGCATGGGCAGTTATCTGAATTTGCGTGGCAATCTGAAGGAAGACGCGGCCAGCGGCCGCCTGCCGGACGAGAACTATGCCCGCGAACTGATGCAGCTGTTCACGATCGGTCTGTATGAGTTGAATCTCGATGGCAGCCCGAGACTGGTGGCTGGCAAGCCGATCGAGACCTACAGCCAAGCGCAGATCAGCGAGTTGGCCCGCGTGTTCACCGGCTGGGACGCCGACGGGGCAAGCCCTACCGATCCGGCCTTTGTGCAATGGCCGATGACACACAAGCCGGCGCGATTCTCCAGCGGCGCCAAGCGGGTGCTGCAGGTCGATATTCCGGCCACGGCCGATGGGCCCACGGCCATGAAGATCGCGTTGGACACCTTGGCCGGCCATGCCAATGTGGGCCCCTTCATCGGCAGGCAACTGATACAGCGTCTGGTTTGTTCCAACCCCTCGCCGGCCTATGTGCAAAGAGTGGCGCAGGCGTTCAACAACAACGGCCAGGGTCAGCGAGGCGATATGAAAGCCGTCATCAAGGCGATTCTGCTGGATAGCGAGGCGCGCACCGTGGGGTCAGGTCTTGATAGCGGCAAGCTGCGCGAGCCGGTGCTTCGCTTCATCCAGTGGGCGCGCAGCTTCGGTTTGAAGTCGCCGACCGAGCTGTGGAATATCGGCGACCTCTCCAACAGTGCGACGCGCCTGGGCCAGAGCCCCTTGCGCAGCCCGACGGCGTTCAACTTCTTCCGGCCTGGCTATCTGCCGCCGAACTCGACGTTGGGCAGCCAGGCTGTCACCGCGCCGGAGTTCCAACTCTGCAATGAAAGCACGGTCGCGGCCTACCTGAACTTCATGCAATCGGTGCTGCCCGCCGGCCTCGGCGAGCTCAAGCCCGACTACTCGGCGGAGCTACCGCTGGCCACTGATGCGCCGGCCCTGGTCAATCGCCATGCCTTGCTGCTGGCTGCTGATGGCTTGAGCACGGTGACGCGGCAGAGCATCAGCAATGCCGTCGGCAGCATCAAGGCTGATACGGAGACGGGCCGCTTGAACCGGGTGCTGGCCAGCATTCTGCTGGTGATGGCCTCGCCCGAGTACCTGGTGCAGAAGTGAACGCGGCGGAGCAATGACGATGACAAGACTTCAACAACTCCAGCGCCGCGAATTCCTGCGCCGGGCCTCGGCGGTTTCGGTGGCCGGCGTGGCCAGCCCCTGGGCGCTGAACCTGGCCGCCATCGGCGAGGCCGCGGCGGCGACGCAGCCGGGCGACTACAAGGCGCTGGTCTGCGTCTTTCTGTACGGCGGCAATGACTACGGCAATACCGTCGTGCCCTATGACAGCGCCAGCTACCAGGCCTATGCCACGATTCGCCAGAGCCTGGCGACGCCGCGCGAACAGCTGGCCGCCACGGCCCTGACGCCCAGCGTGCCGCTGCCCGGCGGGCGGCAGCTGGCGCTGGCGCCGCAACTGACCAAGCTCAAACCCATTTTTGATGCCGGCAAGCTGGGCGTGCTGCTCAATGTCGGCACGCTGGTGCAGCCGACCACCTTGGCACAGTACAAGGCGCAAAGCGTGCCGCTGCCGCCCAAGCTGTTCTCGCACAACGATCAGCAAAGCGTCTGGCAGGCCTCCAACCCGGAAGGGGCCACCAGCGGCTGGGGCGGGCGCATCGGCGATCAGTTCCTGGCCAGCAATGGCAATGCGACCTTCAGCTGCGTCAATGTGAGCGGCAACGCGGTCTTCATGTCGGGCCAGCAGGCGGTGCAGTACCAGATGTCGACCAACGGCGCGGTGGCCATCAATGGCATCAGCCGTCCGCTGTTCGGCTCGCAAGCCTGTGCCGATGCCTTGCGCGGCCTGATCACTGCGCCGCGTACGCACTGGATGGAGCAGGAGCTCAATCGCGTGCTCAGCCGCTCCATCGGTGCGCAGAGTGCGGTCGCCTCGGCCCTGAGCAGTCTGCCGGCGCTGAAAACCAGTTTCGACACGGCCAACAGCTTGGCCATGCAGTTGCAGATGGTGGCGCGGATGATTGCCGCACGGCAGGCGCTGGGAGCCGCGCGCCAGGTCTTCTTTGTTTCATTGGGCGGCTTCGACCTGCACGATTTCCTGCTGGCGCAGCATCCCGGCCTGCTGAGCAGTATGGGCGATGCGCTGAGCAGCTTCTACAACGCGACAGTCGAGCTGGGCGTGGCCAACCAGGTGACCGCCTTCACCGCCTCGGACTTCGGGCGCACGCTGAGCTCCAACGGCGATGGTTCCGACCACGGCTGGGGCAGTCATCACTTTGTGCTCGGTGGTGCGGTCCAGGGCGGGCGCTTCTGGGGACAGCTGCCCGTGGTGGCCGTCAACGGGCCGGACGATGTGGGGCAGGGGCGTTTGCTGCCGAGCACCGCAGTTGATCAGCTTGGCGCCACGCTGGCCCGCTGGATGGGGGTGAGCGCCAGCGAGCTGCCCCGGGTGATGCCGCAGATCGGCAATTACAGCCTGAAGGATCTGGGCTTGTTTGCCTGAGCACCGGGCTATGGCAAGACCTGACCCCCGGCAGGGCGCTTGCGGAAAGGAAAAAAGGGCCGACGTTATCGGCCCTTTGCTGCGGTGCACCGAGCGCTCGGTGCGCCGGTCCTGCTTACTGCTGGCGGCGGCGGCGCACCAGCGCCAGGGCGCCCAGGCCCATGGCCATCAGCGCATAGGTCTCGGGTTCCGGGACACCGGCGACGGTGAAGCTGATGTTGTCGACGCCGACCCAGTCGTTGTACTCGCCGGCGGTGATGGCGACATAGCCGATTGGGGTGGCGCTGTCATAAGTCAGCGTCAGTTGGCCGGTCGAGCTGGCCACGGCGTAGCCGAGGAAACTGGCGTTGACGTCATAGACCTGGATCGAGGTGCTGTCCGGCAGCGCCACGCCGGCGAAGTCGACGCTGAAGTGCTTGATCGGGGCCGAGAAGGCCAGGTAGAAGCTCGGATCACCGTCTTCACCCAGCCAGCCATCGTAGGAGTGCAAGATGTTGCCACTGGCCAGCGAGGGGCTGCCGAGGCCGCCATGGTTGCCATTGCCGATCGTGACGATGGTCATGTCGGTGTTGGTGGCCCAGGCACCGTTGGGGCTGTCATTGCCTTCGAAGGCGGGGGCAAGGAATGTCACGCCCCAGTCGGCGTACTGGTTGTCCAGCCAATCACCCTCGGCGACGCGGCCTTCGTCGAAGGTGATGGTGTAGCTGCCGGCAGCGGTCGGCAGACGGCCAACATTGCTGGTTTGGGCATGGCCGACGGCTGCGCGCAGATCGGTCACGCCGGTCTTTGCTGCAAAGGCCTGTGGCGCGGCGAGCAGGGCGCTCAGACCAACGACCGTGAACAGCTTGGATGTCACAGACTTCATAAATCCTCCGGTTTTGCGGCCATAGGCCGCGAACAAAGCCCATCAGGGTTTGGCAACGCCAGTTTCTTGCATGTGTGAACTAGTTCACAGTTCGCACACGCGACGGTAATGGACGTCTGTGCCTCTGGGCACCCCGCGTTCGCGGGCCGGGTGATTACGCAAGGGGAAACGCAGGGTTGACATGGCCCGTGCCCTCGCAGTCCAGTGCTGAGCAAGCTGGCGTGCGCTGGGCGCATGCATTCGCTTAGCATCGTCGAGCTCTTGCTCATCTCTCGGCCGTTCGGACAAAGCGAGCGGTCTGCTATTCCAATGCGTTTGTTCACTGTCCCCTTGTTGGTGGCTGTGCTGTGTGGCTGTGTCGCGCCGCAGCCCTTGCCCTTGGTGGCGCCTGCCGCTTCAGCGCGGGAGACTGGACCGCCCGTGGAACCCGAGGCGGCGAGCGGCTGGCAGGCCAAGCCGGGTTGGCGCTATCAGCGTCAGGCCGTGGCTGCGGCCCATCCGCTGGCGTCCGAGGCAGGTTTGCAGATGCTGCGCGAAGGCGGCACGGCGGTCGACGCCGCGCTGGCGGCGCAGCTGGTGCTGGCGCTGGTTGAGCCGCAGTCCAGCGGCCTGGGTGCCGGTGCGCTGCTGATGAGCTGGGACGGCCAGCAGATCACTGCCTGGGATGGCCGCGAAACGGCGCCGGCCGCTGCCGACGAATCCCTGTTTGTGAAACCCAACGGTCAGAGCATGAGCTATGGCGAGGCCGTGGTGGGCGGTCGCTCGGTGGGAACGCCCGGTCTGCTGCGGCTGATGGAGGCAGCGCACCGCGCTAAGGGCAAGCTGGCCTGGGCGCGACTGTTCGAGCCGGCGATACGTTTGGCCGAGCAGGGATTTCCGATCGGCAAGCGGCTGGCCACTCTGTTGCGCGATGAGACGGCCCTGGCGGCAGACGCGCAGGCAAGAGCCTATTTCTTTGATTCAGCGGGCAAGCCCTGGCCCGAGGGTCATGTCTTGCGCAACCCGGCCCTGGCAGCCGTGCTGCGCCGCCTGGCCAAGGAGGGGGCCGATGCTTTCTATCGCGGCCCGGTGGCCGCCGACATCGTGCGGCGCGTGCGCGGCCACGAACGCAATCCCGGCCTGCTCAGCGAGGCCGATCTGGCCGCCTACCAGGTCAAGCGCCGGGAGGCGATCTGCACTGATTGGCGCGAGGCACCGGCCTGGCGCGTCTGTGGGTTTCCGCCGCCGTCGTCCGGCCATCTGGCGCTGATGCAAATCCTGACCCTGCTGCCGGCCAGTGAAGCGGCCACAGGGTTGGCTCAAGGCCTGCAGGCGCCCGGCTGGTTGCATCGCTACAGCGAGGCGGCCAAGCTCGCCTATGCCGACCGCGACTTGTACATCGCTGATCCCGACTTTGTGCCGGCGCCCGGCGGTCGCTGGGACAGCCTGCTGGCGCCGGCCTATCTGCGCCAACGTGCCGCCCTGATCGGTCCGCGCAGCATGGGCATTGCCGAGGCCGGGCGGCCCGGTGACTTGAGCCTGGCCTGGGCGCCGCAGGCGGCGCAGCAGGAGCATGGCACCAGCCATATCAGCGTTGTCGATGCGGCAGGCCGGGCGGTCGCGATGACGACGACGATAGAGGCCGGCTTCGGCTCGCGGCTGATGAGCGATGGCGGCAGCGGCCGGGCCGGCGGCTTTCTGCTCAACAATGAGTTGACCGACTTTGCGCTGCGGCCGCGTGATGACCAGGGGCGCCCGGTGGCCAACCGGGTCGAGCCCGGCAAACGGCCGCGCTCCAGCATGAGCCCGACGCTGGTGTTCGATGGCCGCGATGGCCGGCTCTTGATGACGCTGGGTTCACCCGGCGGGCAGACCATCATTCATTTCGTTGCCAAGACCCTGCTGGCCAGCCACGACTGGGGCCTGGACGTGCAGCGCGCCATCGAGCTGCCCAATGTCGGCAACTTCAATGGGCCGACGGTGCTGGAGCGCGGCCGGTTCCCGGCAACAACGGCCGCGGCGCTGCGCGAGCGCGGCCACATCGTGCTGGAACGCGAATTCACCAGCGGGCTGCAGGCCATCGAGCGGCGAGACGGCGGCTGGTTGGGCGGCGCCGACCCGCGACGCGAAGGGGTGGTGCTGGGCGATTGAAGCGGGCGACTCCAGGGCTCGATCAACGCCAGCTCGCGCCCAGCTGCTGCAGCTGGCGCAGCCAAGGGGGCTGGCGGCCGGTCAACTGGGCGGTGATGGCAGCCTTCAGCGGCGGCAGGTGCTGGGCCGCCTGCAGCACACCACGGCGCAGCAGCCGGGCCGGTGGGCTTTCGTCGGTGAACAGGCGCACGACGGTGTTGGTGCCCTGGTAGATCGCCCAGGTGGCCTGGCGGTGGATGCGCTCAAAGCGGGCCAGCAGCGCGGCATTGCCGCAATCGTCGCCAGGCTGGGTTTGCAGCAATTCCGCCAGCGTCTGCACGCCATAGAGCCCGAAGTTGTAGCCATGGGCGGTGACGGGGTGCATGCCCACGGCCGCGTCGCCTATCAGCGCAAAGCGTTGGGCAACGAAGCGATGCGCGTAGGTGGCCACCAGCGGGTAGTGGTGGCGCGGCCCGCACAGCGCCAGCCGGCCGAGGCGATCCTGGCTGTGCTGCTGCACCCAGGCGGTAAAGCGGTCACCGTCCCAGCCCAGCATGGCCTGAGCGTGGTCGCTGGGCAGGGTCAGCACCAGCGAGCTCAGGTGTGGCAGGCCGGTCTGCGCCGCCGTCTCGGCCTCGTCATTCAGCGGCAGCCAGGCCATGGTGTGGCCATGGTGGAAGCATTCCAGCGCGGCACCATCATGGCTCAGCTGATGAGCCATGCGGCAGACGATCACGCTGCGGCCGAAGTCGCGCATCTCGGCGCCGATGCCGGCGGCGCGGCGGCTGCTGGAGAAGCGGCTGTCGGCGGCAATCAGCAGCTGGGCCTGCAAGACCTCGCCGCCGGCCAGGCGGACGCTGGCCTGCTGCGCACCCAGCTCGATGGCCTGAACGCGGGACTCGCCGCGCAGGGTGATGTGCTCGGCGCGGCGCAGCGCGCCTTGGTAGGCAATGCGGCGCAGCCAGTGATTGGGCACCAGGCTGCCAAGGCGATCCTGGCTGCCTTCGGCGGCAAAGCTGAGAAAACCGGTGTCGCTGCCATTGAAGACGCGGGCGGCGCGCAGCGGCGAAATCTGCGCCGGGGGCAGGTCTTGCCAGGCGCCCAGGCGCTGCAGCTGGGCCATGCCGCGGTGGGTCAGCGCAATCTCGCGGCCATCTTCGGCGGGCTCGGCAATGCTGGCCAGCGGGGCCTGTTCGAGCACCGTGCAGGCGATGCCGATATCGGCCAGCGCGCAGGCCATGCTGAGGCCGGCCGGGCCGGCGCCGATGATGAGGACGGGGGAGGTGGAAGCCATCGCGCCAGCCTAGCGCTTGCTGCTCCCTGCGGCTTTGATGCCGGTCAGTGCGATGGCTTGCGGCGCCGCGCAGTGACAAAAAAGCCCCGCATCGGCGGGGCTTGTCGGCTGCGGATCGCGCTTCAGCGCTTGCGCACGGCCAGCAGGGCCAGCACGGTCAGGCCGGCGAAGAGCAGGCCGCTCCAGACCTCGTAGGGCAGGCCGATCAGGCGGTACTTGTCGGCATCGGCACAGGAGCCGGTGATCATGAAGACCTTGGGCAGCAGGGTTTCCAGATCGAGGGCGGTAACGATGCGGTCAGCCAGCGTCATATCACAGGAGACCAGCTTCGAGGCCACCGTCCACTGGTAGTAGGCCGCCGCAAAGCCGCTCAGGCCCAGTGCGGCGCTGAGCGCCAGAAAGACGCTGCGCAGACTGGTATTGCGCTTCAGCAGCCAGCCGAGCCCGGCCACCACGCCGAGCAGCAGAAACACGCCGCGTTGCAGCACACACCAGGCGCAGGGCCGCACACCGAAGGCGTGTTGAGCCACCAAGGCGGCGGTCAGGGCGGCGAAGCTGGCCAGGCAGGTGATGGCAAGCGTCTGGGCCGGCAGTTTGGAGGGCTGCAGAAACATCAGTCGGCGTCCACTTCCACGACCAGGTCCATCTCGACGCAGGCGCCCAGCGGAATCTGCGCCACGCCAAAGGCGCTGCGCGCATGGGCGCCGCGATCGCCGAAGACCTCGGCCAGCAACTCGGAGGCGCCGTTGGTGACCAGGTGCTGCTCGGTAAAGTCCGGCGTGCTGTTGACCAGGCTCATCAGCTTGACGATGCGGCGCACCTTGTTCAGATCGCCGACGGCCGCATGCAGCGTGCCCATCAGATCGATGGCGATGGCGCGAGCCGCGGCCTTGCCGGTGGCGGTGTCGGTGTCGCGGCCGAGTTGGCCGACCCAGGGCTTGCCGTCCTTCTTGGCGATATGGCCAGAGAGATACAGCTGGTTGCCAGTGCGCACAAAGGGCACATAGGCGGCAACCGGCACGGCGAGCGGCGGCAGGCTGATGCCCAGGGTTTGCAGGCGGTCGTAGACGTTGCTGGCGTTGCTGGCGTTGTCGGTGGTGCTCATGGGGCTACTCAGGGAGAGAGAAAAGTGCAAAAGTTGGCGCGCATGGTACACCGCGCCCCGCGCTGAGCCGCGGGGCCAAGAAGCTGCCGAGGGAGGCAAGCGCGTGAACACCGCATCGGCCTGGGCCGGCTTGGCGCTGATCTGGCTGGCCGCCTTGGCCGGCCTGCATCAGTGTGCCCAGTTGCCGCTGCCGGCCTGGGCCTTGGGCGCCACTCTGCTGGGCGCGCTGGGCGTGCTGCTGACGCGCTGGCGTTTGCCGCGCCTGGTGTGGCCAGCGATGGCGCTGCTGACGGCCGGCCTGGCCCTGGCCTGGGGCGGCTGGCGCGCTCAGCTGCGGCTGGATCAGGCGCTGAGCCCGGCCTGGGAGGGGCGGGACCTGATCGTCGAAGGGCGTATCGACAGCCTGCCGTCGGCCAGCAGCGGCATGGCGGCCCAGGCTGGCTGGCGCTTTGCCTTTGCCGTCGAGGGCGCCCGCGATGCCCAGGGGCAGGGAGCTCCGATCGCCTTGCCTGAACGCCTGTTGCTGGTCGGCTATGGCGACGCCAGCCGCCCCTTGCCCGACTGGCGCGCCTGCGAGCGCTGGCGGCTGCGGGTGCGCCTGCGCCAGCCGCATGGTCTGGTCAATCCGCATGGTTTTGACTACGAGTTGTGGCTGTTCGAGCAAGGCTTTCGCGCCACCGGCGTGATCCGCGACGCCGGGCAGCGCCTGGCCCCATCGCCCTGGCTGTGCCTGGACCATTGGCGCGAGGGTCTGCGCGAGACGATACAGAGAAGCGTCAGCGACCCGCGCCAGGCGGCGTTGATCGCGGCGCTCAGCCTCGGTGAACAGGCGGCGATCTCGCGGGAGGATTGGGCCTTGTTCCGCGACACCGGCATTGCCCACCTGGTGTCGATCTCGGGCATGCACGTGACGATGTTTGCCTGGCTGCTCGGCGGCCTGGCCGGGCGGCTGTGGCGGCGCAGCACGGTGGCCTGCCTGTGGCTGCCGGCACCGCTGGCTGCGCAGTGGCTGGGCGCGGCGGCGGCGGCGCTCTACGCGGCCTTCTCGGGCTGGGGCGTGCCCTCGCAGCGCACCGTCTGGATGCTATTGACGCTGGCCCTGCTGCGCCACATTGGCGTGCGTTGGCCCTGGCCGCTGTGCCTGTTGGCCAGCGCGGTGCTGGTGACGGCCATCGACCCTTGGGCGCTGAGCCAGCCGGGTTTCTGGCTGTCCTTTGTGGCTGTGGCCTTGTTGATGGCCCAGGGCGAGCCCGCACCGGCAGGCTGGCGGGCCGCCTTGAAAAGCGCCTGGCAGGCTCAATGGGTGGCCACGCTGGGCCTGGCGCCGCTGAGCCTGCTGTTCTTTCAGCAGCTGTCCATCGTCGGCTTGCTGGCCAATCTGCTGGCCATCCCCTTGGTTAGCTTTGTGATCACGCCGCTGGCCCTGCTCGGTGCCCTGGTGCCCTTGCTCTGGGTGGCGGCCGGCTGGGCGATTGCGCTCCTGATGGCCTGGCTGCAATGGCTGGCCAGCTGGCCGCTGGCGGTGTGGGTCGTGCCGGTGGCGCCGCTATGGGCGCAAGTGAGCGGCTTGCTGGCGGCCGTCCTGCTGGTGCTGCCTCTGCCAGGGCGCCTTCGGGCCTTGAGCCTGCCAATGCTCTTGCCGCTGCTTTGGCCGCCGCTGCAGCGACCACCACCGGGCGAGTTTGAACTGCTGGCCGCTGATATCGGCCAGGGCAGCGCCGTGCTGCTGCGCACTGCCACGCACAGCCTGATGTACGACAGCGGCCCGCAGTGGTCGCCCACGGCCGATGCTGGCCAGCGTGTGCTGTTGCCGCTGCTGCATGCGCTGGGCGAACGGCGGCTGGATCTGCTGATGCTTTCGCACCGCGATCTCGACCACGTGGGCGGGGCCGCGTCGCTGCTGCGCGGCCTGCCGGTGGCGGCGCTGTCCAGCTCGCTGGAAGCAGGGCATGTCTTGCTGCGCCAGCTGCCGGCGGCTTCGTCTGCGACCCGCTGCCTGGCGGGGCAGCACTGGGTCTGGGATGGCGTGCTGTTTGAACTGCTGCAGCCGCAGGCCTCCCAGTATGAGCAGGGCTTGAAGCCCAACGCGCTGTCCTGCGTGCTGCGCGTGCAAGCGGTCAGCGGGCACAGCGCCTTGCTGACCGGCGACCTCGAGGTGGCGCAGGAACAGGCCTTGCTGCAGCGCGATCCCGCACGCTTGCGCAGCGAGCTGCTGTTGGTGCCGCATCACGGCAGCCAAACGTCCTCCAGCCAGGCCTTCATTGCTGCGGTGGCGCCGCGCTGGGGCCTGGTGCAGGCTGGCTACCGCAACCGCTTCGGCCACCCGGCGCTCAGCGTGCAGGCAGGCTACCAGGCGGCCGGCGTGCCGCTGCTGCTGAGTGCCGATTGCGGCGCCTGGCGCTGGCAAAGCTGGGGACTTGAACCGCAGTGCCAGCGAGAGCTGGACAGGCGCTATTGGCAGCCAGTGCCGAGCACTCGAGCTCAGACGGGCGCGGAGCGGCCAGCCGACCTGGGGCCAGAGCTTGTACCTACACCCTGATGCACAGAGGCTGGATGACTTGCCCATTGGCAATGCGTGTGAACCCTAGATAGGGCTTCGCTTGAGTTCCGGTCTGGCTGGGCGCATGCTGGCCGGGCGCGTTGTTGAAGCTGGCGAAGGAAGTAGTTCGATGCAGTCTGTAATGGCAAAAGATCTCGATGGACGCGCCCAAGCGGCACAGCTGCAACTGCAGTCGCAATGGCAGAGCGTTCTGGCGCAAACGCCGCTTGACGAGCAGGCGCTGCTGAAAGCGATGGTGCAGAGTCAGGCGGCACTGTTGGCCGACCAGTTCTATGCCGCGATGCTTGATGACGAGGAGGCACGGGCCTTTCTGAGCCACCAGGATGTCGAACATCGGCTGCACGCTTCGATGCAGCGCTGGTTGATCGAGCTGTTGGGCCTGTGGGACCTTTCGCGACTTGATGAATGCCTGGCGCGGCAACGCCATATCGGACTGGTCCATGCGCGCATTCGGGTGCGGGTCGATCTGGTGATGCGCGGGGCGCGGCGTATCAAATCGGGACTGCTGCCCTTGCTGCTGCAGGCAGGCGCCGATCCGGCGCTGGCGGCGCGTGCCGCGCTGACCGCCCATCAGCTGATCGATCTGGCCGTCGAGTTGATGAGCGCGCAGTATGGCAGCGCCAACGACGCTGCCGTGCGTACCGACGAGGCCTATCGCAGCCATGCGGCCACGATGAATATGTCGCTGGAGCGGGAGCGTCAGCGCAATGCGCTGATCGACTGGGAGAATCGCTTTCTGCAGGCCATGATGACCGCGCGACTGGACGCTGAACTGGTCCGCATCGGCCAATGCTCATATGGCCTCTGGGTTCGCCACAAGGCCAGCGCCCTGTTCAGCCAGAGCAGTGAGCTGGGCAATATTCTTCAATTGCTGGACCGTGTCGATCAGGTCATGTTGCCCCTGTGTGTGGCTGAACTGCGGCATGGCGCCCTGGAGACGCTGCGCCACCGGGTCGCCGAGGTGCTGTCTGAGCTCGAGCAACTGCGCTACCTCACCGATGCCCTGTTCGACCAATTCGTCCATCTGGAAGGTGGCCGCGATGCGCTGACCCAGTTGCTGAACCGGCGCTTCCTGGCACCGATTCTGTCCCGCGAGGTTGACCTGTGTCGCAACACCGGCAAGCAGTTCTCTGTCATCCTGCTCGACGTCGACCACTTCAAGCGGGTCAACGATCAGCACGGGCATGAAGCCGGCGATCGTCTTTTGCAACAGCTGGCCAATGTGCTGGTTGACAGCATCCGCAGCGGCGACTTCCTGTTTCGCTATGGCGGCGAGGAGTTCCTGGTTGTCGGCGTGGAACTCAATGCAGCACAGGCGCTGCAGGTGGCGGAGAAGATTCGCCTGGCCGTCCAGGCCGAGCCGGTGGCGCTGGGCCAGCAGCAGCAGCTGACGATGACCGTCAGCCTGGGCGTGGCAACCCACGATGGTCATCCCGACTACCAGCGCCTGATCGAACGCGCGGATCAGGCGCTCTACCGCGCCAAGGCCGCCGGCCGGAACTGCTGCGTCAGCGCCGAGGGCTGAGCCTGTCGCTGGCGCGGCGTTGGCGAACGGTCTCGCCTCAGCCGGCCATCGTCGGATAGTCGGTATAGCCCTCGGGGCCCGGCGTGTAGAAGGTGGCCGGATTCGGCGCATTCAATGGCGCCTTGGCGCGGATGCGGGCCGGCAGATCGGGGTTGGCCAGGAAGGCGCTGCCGAAGGCGACCGCGTCGAGCTGACCGGCGGCGATGGCGGCCTCGGCCTCGTCGGCGCTGTAGCCCATATTGCCGATCAGCACGCCCTTGTAGTGGGCGCGCACCGGCGTCACCACGTCGCCGTGCTGCTTGCCGAAG
Organism: Roseateles aquae; assembly: GCF_032337115.1. Lineage (NCBI taxonomy): Bacteria > Pseudomonadati > Pseudomonadota > Betaproteobacteria > Burkholderiales > Sphaerotilaceae > Roseateles > Roseateles aquae. The sequence continues at coordinate 494,463 of NZ_JAVXZY010000002.1, read as the reverse complement.
AAGTCGGCGCGCATCAGGTGCAGATAGGCCAGATTGAAGCGGTTCAGCTGCTCGGCCAGCCAGCTGACCAGGCCGACGGGATCGCTGTCGCGCATATCGTTGTAGCTGTTCAGTGGCGAGAGGCGCAGGCCGACGCGCTCGCTGCCCCAGACCTCGCTGACGGCCGTCAGCACCTCGAACAGCAGCCGTGCGCGGTTCTCGCGGCTGCCGCCATAGGCGTCCGTGCGTTGGTTGCTGCCATCGCGCAGGAACTGGTCGAGCAGATAGCCGTTGGCGCCGTGCACCTCGACGCCGTCGAAGCCGGCGGCGCGCGCGTTCTGGGCGGCGGTGCGGAAGCTCTCGACGATGCCGGGGATCTCTTCATCGGTCAGTGCATGCGGCACGACGTAGGGCTGCTTGCCGGCCGGCGTGTGGACTTCCTCGTTGGCGATGGCAATCGCGCTGGGCGCCACCGGTTGCTGGCCGCCATTGAGCAGCGGGTGGCAGGCGCGGCCCCCATGCCAGAGTTGCAGCACGATGCGGCCGCCGGCAGCATGCACCGCGTCGGTGACCAGCTTCCAGCCCTGCACCTGGGCCTCCGAGTGGATGCCGGGCTCCTTCCAGAAGGCCGAGTTGCCGGCCGCGATCATCGTCGCCTCGGCGATCAGCAGGCCGCCGCTGGCGCGCTGCGCGTAGTACTCCGCCATCATCGCATTGGGCAGATGTTCCTCACCGGCGCGCGCGCGGGTCAGCGGCGCCATCAGGATGCGGTTGGGCGCGCGGATGGCGCCAAGCTGGAGTTCGGAGAAGAGGGTAGGCATGGTGGACTGCGTGTGAGAGATCGAGGCCGAGAAGATAGTCGCTGCGGCGAAGGCCTGCCTGGGCAAGGCCTTGTCGATTCATGCTATGCGGCTCGAATCGAGCAGGCGCCTGACTTCACGCACCAGCTGCAGCGAGGCCTCGATTTCCTCGCGGCGAATCGCCACGCTCTCGACATTGCAGCCCAGCGGAATGCCCTTGGCCTGCGCATAGTCGAGCAGCTCGGCAAAGATGGCGGTGCAGGCCTTGAGCGATTGCTGCAGGATGTCGCCCGAGCGGGCCAGATCGTTTTCCAGCCAGCGCGGGATGCTGATGCCCAGCCACTTCATGAAGTCCAGCGTCTTCACCGAGCCACAGGGCGTCAGCGTCAGGACCAGCGGCACCATGGGCTGCTCGGCGGCCTCGCAGGCATAGAAGTAGTCGGACAGCAGGTTCTTGGTTGCCTCGACGTGGTAGACGCACTGGCTGATGAAAAAGCTGCAGCCCTGCGCCACCTTGGCGGCCATGCGCAGGTGTTCGTCCTGGCTGGCCAGATGGCGCTCGGGGATGGCCACGCCGCCGAGCTGCAGGGCGGGCTGGCGGCTGCGGCGCAGCGCATAGGCGTCCTTCAGGCTCAGCTGCACCGCCTGCTGGCGCGAGGCGGCACCCACAAATACCGCCGGGCCGGCGCCCAGCCGCTGCAGATCGGCCTCGAAGGCTGGCGGCGTGTATTTGCCGACGGCGCGATAGACGATCTTGGGCAGCGCCAGCGGGGCCAGGTCTTGCGTGGCATAGCGCAAGGGGTCCAGCGTGGCCATGAAGGGGAAGGGACGGACCTGCTCGGTGCGCTCGGCCTCGTCCTGGATGTCGTAGAGCACCAGGCCGTCGAGCCGGGCGTCGGCGATCGAGTTCAGCCGCTGCATCTGCAGTGCGGCGATCTCGGTGATCTTGTCCTCGCTGTGGCCGGCCTTGGGCGGCGTGATGCCGTAGAGCAGGATGCCGCCCTGGCGCTGGCTGATCTTGTCGGCAAGACTCATGGTGGCGGCTCCTTACTGTGCGCGGCGCAGCGTTGCCAGGCTGCGGCCCAGTTCGATCACGCCCATCGCGTAATAGGCGCTCCAGTTGTAGCGGGTCAGCGTGTAGAAATTCTGCGTGCCGGCCAGATAGCTGGGCGCGGCCGAACCGTTCTGCAGCTCGACCACGGCGAGCAGGCCGGCATGTTCTTGACCAGCCTCGGACAACTGCGCGCCTCGCTCGGCGAGCTGCGCGGCGCTGAAGCTGGGCGTGATGTCCGGGGCCAGCAGCGCCGCGCGGGCCGTCGTGTCGACCGGCAGCTGGACGCTGTAGTGCGTCGGCATGCCGCGCTGCCAGCCATGCTGAGCGAGAAAGTTGGCGACCGAGCCGATGGCGTCGGCGGGACTGGCGATCAGGTCGATGCGGCCATCAGCATCGAAATCAACGGCATGGCGATTCCAGCTGCCCGGCATGAACTGGCCGTAGCCGATGGCGCCGGCGTAAGAGCCTTTCACGGCGAGCGGATCCAGGCCTTCGCGTTTGGTCAGGCGCAGGAACTCGATCAGCTCGCTGCGGAAGAACTCGCTGCGGTCCTTGCGGCCGGGCGGGAAGTCAAAGCTCAGTGTGGCCAGCGCATCCAGCACCCGAAAGCCGCCCATGATCTGGCCGTAAAAGGTCTCGACGCCGATGATGCCGGCGATGATCTCGGCCGGCACGCCGAACTGTTCCTCGGCCCGCGTCAGCGCTGCCTCATGGGCCTGCCAGAAGGCCAGACCGGCCTGCAGCCGGCGGGGCTCGACAAAGCGGGCGCGGTAGGCGCTCCAATCCTTGGCCGTACCCACCGGCGGCGGCATGATCAGCTTCTGGACCGCCGGGACTTTTCTGGCCTGGGCCAGCAACTGGGCGAGCGCGTCGGGACTGAGTCCCAGACCTTCGGCCTGCACTTCGGCAAAGGCGACGACATCGGCACGCTGCCCGTAGGCCGCTGCGGCGGCCTGGGCGCTCGGCCGGGCCTTGGCCCGGTGCTTGGCTTGGTGCTTCGGCCCGCTGGGCGGTGCGGCTTCAGTAGCGGGTGGAGTCAACAGCGTGGCGAAGACCAGCGCCAGCGGCGCAGCGCGGCGCCAGAGAGCATCAGACATCGGAAATCAGCAGTTTGCGAGGCTTGCAGCATAGCGGTTGAGCGTGGCTCCAACCGCGTCGAACCAAACGGAAGCAGGCTGTGGACACTAGCAGTCCTCATTGCCAGCGGTCGAAGACTCCGGAATGCTGCGAGCTCGACCTGTCTCGCTGGCGCCGAGTACAGCATCTTGAGTCGTGCCGATGGGCGGCGCACCTGTCCGGCTAACACTCATGCTCTCGTTGGGTTTGCCGCGAAGCCAAAGGGAATTCCATGCAATGCGCGGTGTTCCTGCACGTGCACAATCGCGCCCTTGCCCGTGCTGTGACGCCACTTGCGATCGGAGTTTTGCTGCTTCGATGGGCCGCGTGCCAGGGGGTGCTAACGCATGCGCTGGATTTACCAAGGTTCGGTTCGAATGTTCTCGCGCTTGTTCTTGCTCCTGTCGCTGCTTGCTGCTCCCGCTTTTGGAGCGGACTTCGATCTGGCGTTCTATTACGGCTATTGGGGAGAGGTTCCGCAAGGCGTACCGCGCGTCGAGTTCTACATGCCGAACTACTATCTGATCAGTGAAGGCAAGACCCCGCCCGATGCTGGAACGAAATTTGAAGCTGACTCAGTTCCGTTGGTTTCGTCAGCGGAGGTGCAGGGCTTTTCAATCCTGCCCGTGACTCGCATGCCACAAGGTTGGGCGGTCGTTAGCGTGGAGATAGCGGAGGCCGCGCGAGAGCGTATTGGCAAGGAGTACGTCGAGTGGGCCAAAGACGCTGATCCTAGGCGAAACATCCTTCTCGTCAACCGGGGGCGAGTGCTTGGCGTATTGGAGATCGGCCAGATTTGGATGTCCGGTCGATCACTGCTGATGAGCATCGGTAGTCGTAGTGAAGCGGCGAAAATTGAACAAGCCATCCAGAAAGGGCGGCCGCGGCCATCGTAGGGAGTGGCGCTGGCGTTGAGAAAGCGGCGCGCGAATGGAGACGGGGCCGTGCTAGGTCTCCGGGAGGGCGGCGGCGCGCCGCTCTCGTGACTCGTGCCACCGCAGCGAATCAGCGAACGCTATTCATGGCCGGCGTTGCCACGTTGATAGGTGCCCAGGGTGACGACGTGCCGCAACTTTTCCTCGCGGCTCACACCGCTGTCGTCACCAACGGTGAAGCGCCGTTGCATAGACAGGGTCCGTGCCATGTCATCGGTGTTGTCGACATGGTCCGGGAACCAGGCATCGGCTTGCGGGCTTACGCGCCGGCAAAGCGCGTTGTGCAGGTCTGGCTGTGTCGCGATGTGCGTCATCGCTCAGGCGAGCACGAACGATGCAATGGCCCGCGTCAATGTCGGCCAGCGTTCTGATGTCCAAGTATTGGGCGTCGCTGCGCTGCGGCATACATCGGCGCGCGCAGTTTGAACGGTTCGTTGTTGCCTCGCCGGCCTGACCGTCCGGCGTGCTCGGCACAAGAGTGCTCAGCCCATCGCCATCGACCGCGCCTGGCACAGCGTTGCGAGCGTGTCCGGAGAGACCTCGATCTCGACACGAGGGACGCCCGCGCCGGTCAGCACCGTCGCGTGCTTGAACAGGCTCTCGTCGATAAACACAGGGATGCCCGCCACGCCAATAGGAGTGACAGAGGTCGGGGGGTAGCCGACCAGATCGCGCAAGTCATCCAGCGAGGCCATCTCAAGCCGCCCTGCGTTCAGCTTGTCCGCGAGGCTTGCCAGGTCAACGCGCTTGTCCATACTGCAGACCAGCAGGTAGTGCGTCGCACTGGTGCGTCCTTTCAGAAACAAGGTCTTGGTAATGCGGGAGAGCTCGTAGCCCAGCGCAGCAGCGAAGTCGGCCGGGGTACGAATTGGGCGATCAAAGTCATCGTGGCAGTGCACCTGGTACGAAGCCTTCTGTTCGTCCAGGGCTTGGAGGACTCGCGGTGCGGCAGGGCGTTGGTCTGGTGCAGCAATCTTCATGTCGAACCGCTGGGCGGCCTCCTCGAATTGGTTCCGAAAGCGCTCCGGGACGGCGGTGCCGTAGATATTTGCATACGCACGGAACAGTTGCGCATTGTTGTTCAGGAACAGTATGTCCGTGGGCACCATGTGGCGGATCACCAGCATGGGAATGGGGCTGTGGAGTGGGCGGAACTCTGGATTCCAGAGTCCTCGTTTGTCCGGCGGTCCGGCGTGAAACTCGCCGACCATCAGGCCGTTAGGGACGAAGTGCTGCTGCAGCTCGGCTTGCGCGCGCTCGATCAAGGCCTCGACATCATTTGCGTCGATGCGCGGAAACAGCACCATCAGGGATTTGAACTGGGCTTCGTTGCCTGAGACGGGCTCTAGCGCGATGAAGCGCGCCATCTCACGCAAGAGAATGGCCTTCACGCTATTCAGATCCAGGTCTGCATCCTCGTAAATGGTCGCGAAGATCAAACGTTTGGCCAGTGAGGCGGGCACAAAAGGGCAGACCGGGCCGTTGCGGCCGAGCTCCTGATGCGGAGCGCACAGGTAGTCCCTGGCCCAATCGGCGATCAAGCGGGCCGCAGGGTGTCCAAGGTCGGCATTGACATCCAGGGCCAGCAGCGGGGGAAGAACCGGGTGTGCTGGCGCACAGCTTGGGGTATCAGTCATGGTGCGACTCTTCAAGGTTGAGGCTGAAGGGTTCATCAGGTCGCCGCACCACGACTGCTGCGCGGCAGTAGCCCGTCGCAAAACGCCGCGCCGTCGGGCTACATGCCCCTTTCAAAGGGGGATTCGGTCAAGTCAGCACATGCGAGTGCGTCTGCCGCATGGAGGCTGGTTCCAGGTGGGCTGCTCGGGCCCAGACAGGGGCAGCCCGGCGCGCGCTCAGCGGGTCGCTGTGACGTGCTGGCGCACACTGAGCGGGCGCATATCCACCCAGACACGCTCGATGTGCGAGAGGCAGTCGGCGCGCGGGCCTTGGAAGCCCTCCGCTCGCCAGCCCAAGGGAATGTCGCGCCCATAGGGCCAGATCGAGTACTGCAACTCCTCGTTCAGGACCACGAGGAAGTGATCGTCAGCTGCTGCTTGCATGGTTCGGCTCCTTGGCCATCCGGCCTACGTGGTTCGAGATCCGGTCGGCGGACCGGGATTGGCATCCCTCGGTTTCAGGCCAGGCTGAGTGCCGCCACGCCCGCCGTCGGGGATGCGCTGCCCTGGCGCACGAGGCTGACCAGTTGCTTCAGGTCCTCAGCCTCGAACAGGCTGATGAGCGGCAGATGGGCGCCCAGTTGCTCATTGACGGCAGCACAAAAGCGCATCGCGCTGATGGAGTCGCCACCGAGATCGAGAAAGTTGTCGCCCAGTGTGGCCAGTGGCTGTTCCAGCAACTGCCGAACAAGTTGCAATACAGCGTGTTCAAGTTCGTCAGTTCCGGCGTCGGCCACGGGCGTCCTCTGCGTCCCGCGCTCCTGTTCATGCAGCCACGCCTCGGCCAGCGCATGTCGATCGACTTTTCCATTGATCGTGAGCGGCAAGGCGTCCAGAAAGCTGACTCCCCTGGGCACCATGTACTCCGGCAATCTGGCGCGCAGCTGTTCAAGCAGGGCCGGCGCCGCTACACCCGCGTCACTCTGATTCGCGACGACGTAGGCATGCAAGACCGCCATGTCGCCAGCACGCTTTGCGTAGATGACGCAGGCATCAGATAAGGCGCCGCTCGCGCGAAGCTGTGTTTCGATTTCACCGAGTTCAACGCGAAATCCGCGAATCTTGACCTGGGTGTCTACGCGGACGAGGAACTCGAGCCAACGCTTCCTGCTTTGTCGAACCAGATCGCCCGAGCGGTACATCCGTGATCCGTCGGCCGCGAACGGATCAGGGAGGAAGCGTTCGGCGGTGAGCGCGGGCCTGCCGAGATAGCCCTGTGCCAGACCGGTCCCGGCAATAAAGAGTTCACCTTCCTCACCGACGCCCACGGCCTTGCCTTCGGCATCGAGCACATAGGCAGCTGTGCCGGGCACCGGCGAACCGACGGGGATGGGCTGTGGCTCTGTCGATGGGGCCGTGATCACATGACAATGCGAGAACGTCGTGATTTCGGTGGGACCATAGCCGTTCACCAGCGTTCGGCCGCCCGACGCCAGGTAGTCGTTCGCGACATGCGGCGACATCACATCACCGCCGGCCATCAGCACACGCAGGCTGCGCATGCGCGCCAGGGCGGGACCGCCCAGGGCATTGAACAGCCCGGTGGTCAGCAACATGATCGTCACGCCATGGCGATTGACCAGGGCCTCCATTTCCTCGCCCGTGATGCGCGGGGGGGCGACGACGAGGCAGGCACCGCTGAGCAGAGCACCCCAGATCTCGAACGTCGAGCCGTCGAAAGCGATGGACATGCCGTGGTAGACCACGTCGTCCGGCATGAAGTCGCAATAGTTGGCGCCCTGGATCAGGTCGAGCACGCCGCGATGCGTGATGCACACGCCCTTGGGTTCGTTGGTCGAGCCCGAGGTGTAGATCACATGCGCCAGCTCCAGCGGGTGCAGATTCAGCGGCGGTAGAGGCTCGCAGCGCTGTGCCGTGCCTGCGTCCACCCGAAGCACCTCACCGACAAACCATGAAGGGGCGCTTGCTGCCTGCGCGATCATCAGGACCTGGATCTGCGCTGCCTTTGCCTGCTCGGCGAGGCGTACACCCGGCGCTGCAGGATCGAAGGGCGCATAGGTCGCGCCTAGCTTGAGGATGGCAAGGATCGCGACCACTGCCTCGGCAGACCGCTGCATGTGCAGTCCGACAAAATGGCCGCGTCCGACGCCTCGCTTCACCAGCGCTTGAGCGGCCACATCGGAGAGTCGGTCCAGCTCGCGATAGCTCAGATGTCGCTGACCGTCGATCAGCGCTGTGCGATCTGGCTGGGCCTGGACGACGTGGGCGAAGGCTTGAGCCAGGTGGCGCGCCGGCGGGAAGAGCGGGGCGTTGTTGCGCATCACACTGAGGCCTGCGGCGGCCGCAGTTGACGAGGCTGCTTGCTGTCGAACTAGCATGAATGCTCCTCGGGAGTGGCCTTGCTGTCAGGAACCGGGCGAGGCCGCCTCGGCACTGGGACGGCGCTGCGCTGCGGCCAGCGAACGCAGCACATGCTTTGAACTTGCGTCATGCCGGTGAGCCGCTGGTGCTTGTTGAGGCGCGCGCGGGTGGTGATCCCGGTCGGGCCAAGGCTGCGTCGGCCTGCTGCTGGATCGCGTCCTTGTCCAGAATGACGGCGTCAGGGATGGCGTCTGGAAGCAGGCGCTCCAGGCGCCGCAAGGGCTGATAGAGCAGGCCCAACGCGGTGAGGATGATCGACAGCAGACCCAGTGTCACGATCATGACGGCGGCTGCACGCGAGTTCCCGTAGGCGGCCCACTGCTGGAACAGCGTGCCGCCTGCGCCCTCCTTGAACAGCGGGTGAATCACGCTGTCGACCATCCAGCCCGCCAGAACGGTGCCCAGGGGCATCAAGGAGCGCGCCAGCATCTGGTTCGCGGCAACGACCCGCCCTTGCAACTCCAGGCCGACCTTGACCTGCACGAGGGAGAGCCAGTGCGCATTGATGAAGGCGGTGCAAAGGCCGATGCCGAACATGCCGGCCATCGCGAAGCTGAGCTGCGGGGCGATGGAAATCGCGATGGCAGAGCCGCCGAACAAAGCTACAAAGCCCACCATACCAAGGACACGGTCGCGCAGGCCGCCCCAGATGCTCATGATCAAGCTGCCCAGCAACATGCCCGCGCCATTCATCGCCATGACTTCACCGAGGGGGATGGCGCCGGAGAAGCTCATCACCAAAGGCGTTACAAGCACCAGCACCATGCTGGCGAGGCAGTTGCCAAGCGCAAAGAAGACGGCCAGGGCAACGAGCCCCTGGCGCTTCAGGATGTAGCGCCAGCCATATGTCATTTCCTTCCAGAAAGGCTCTTCCTGACGCTTGAAGAGTGCTTGGGGAAAGCGCACGGCGAGCAGGGCGGCAAACGCCAATGCAAAGCTGGCGATGTCCAGCATCAGGACGCGGTCCAAGCCCAGGCGCAGCATGAGGACGCCACCAAATAGCTGACCGATCAACAGGCCAGAGGCACCGCCGAGTTGAACAAAGCCATTGGCGTGCCCGAGGTAGCGCTTGGGCGCCAGTTGGGCGATGGCGGCTGTGTAGGCCGGTTGACGGAACGCGCTCGCGACCGCGCTCAGCGTCGCCACGATGTAGAGCGCGGCAATGCTCAGCTGCTGACTCCAGGCGAGCGCAGCAGCGGTCGCTGCAAGGCTCAGCCCGGCGGCGTCGCAGCACAACATGATCGTGCGACGGTCCCAACGGTCAGCGATGGCGCCTGCAATCGGTAGAACGAGGATGCCGGGCAGGATGCCCAAGGCGGAGATGGTGGCAAAGTCAGAAATCGCACCCGTCTGCTGGTAGACCCAGACGCCCAGTGCAAACGTGGACAAGCCGCTACCAATCACCGATACCAACTGTCCCAGGGACACCAGCACGAAGGGCCACAGCGTGCCGAGCGCCGGCCGCGTGGAAGCCGGCGACGCGAGCGCAGCGGTTCTGCTCGCCGGCGCTTCACGCTGCGCGCTGCGCCACATGCGCGCCTGATGGCTGCCAAGCGCGGCGAGTTCGCGTGCCTGGTGCTTCTGGAAGAAGTGTCCTGCGCGAGGAATGCTTTGCAGCGTCACGTGCCGGCTGAAGCGACGCCACTCGAGGTATTCCTCCGCATGGAACTCGGTCGCACGGTCGCGTTCGCCGACAACGCATAGCAAGGGCACATCCAGCAATGGTGCATCGGGCGCGCGATAGTGGCGTGTGTAGAAATCTTCGGCCTGGCGTCCGTCATGGCGCATATTTCGGACCAGGAATTCCAGCTCCTCTTCGGCTTCATCGCCCGCCGCACCGCCTGTCACCAGCAAGCCGTCCAGGATGGATCGATTCGAGATCAAACCGTCGGTTGGCAGTACGCGGCTGATGGCGTCGAAGATCCGGCCAGGCAGGCGTGGCATCGGAAACGAGCCGCCGACCAGGACGCCCAGCAGCCGTGTGAAGCCACGGGCTTGGAGCTGCTGCGCGATCGCCACGGCCATGCCTGCGCCGAGGCAGTGGCCATACAGCAGCACGTCGCCCTGGATGCTGTCCACGATCTCATCGGCGCAGCGCCGGGCGACGCCATCGAAGTCTTGCAGCGGATCGTCGCGCCGGGCGAAGTCATGGCCCGGCAGCTCAATGGCATGCAAGGCGTCTCCGTCGGGAATGGCTGCCGAGAGTGACAGGTAGGAGATGGCGCTACCGCCACCAAAGGGAACGCAGACCCAACTGACCCCGTCTGCACTCGCCACATTGGCGCTGAGCCGGTGAAGCAGGCCCTCGTGCTGCAGGGGCGCAGCGCCACTCAGATGGACAGCTAGCGCCGCCACCGTCGGGTGGCGGAACAGGTCCATCACGCTCAGACCGTGCCCTATGCCACGCACGGCGCGCACCGCCTTGAAGGAGTCACCGCCCAGTTCAAAGAAGTCTTCGTCGACACCGAAAGAATCGATGCCCAGCAGCGCCGACCAGACGCCTGCGATCTCCATCTCCAGTGCCGAACTTGGCGGGCGGGACGTGGCCACCGAACGACGGTGCTCTTGGGAAGGGGCGGGCAGGGCGAAGCGGTCGAGCTTGCCATTGGCGTTAAGGGGCAGCCCTGCGAGCGGAACGAAGGCTGTGGGCACCATGTAGTCCGGCAAGACCTTGCGCAGCGAGTGGCGCAGCGCCTCGATCGTTTCGACATACTCGGATGGCGGCGTCGTCGGCGCGAATACCAGGTAGGCAACCAGACGTTTGTCTCCCGGCGTGTCTTCGCGGAGGATGACGCGCGCCTCGAGCACGGCTTCGTCCGTGATCAAGGCTTCAATCTCCGCGGTCTCCACCCGGTAGCCGCGGATCTTGACCTGATGATCAATCCGACCGAGGAATTCGACCCGGCCGTCGGCGCCCACGCGCGCAAGATCGCCGGTTCGATAGAGGCGAGCACCCGGCGGACCGAACGGATCCGGAACGAAGCGCTCAGCGCTCAGCGCCGGGCGTGCCAGATAGCCGCGGGTAATGCCCGTACCACCGATGTGCAACTCACCCGGGATGCCGATACCGACCAGTTGAAGTCCTGGGTCTAGGACGTAGGTCTGAACATTGCCAAGCGGCTCACCCAAGGGAAGCGGACCCTCCTGCGCCGGCAGTTCGGCAGGCACGGTGTAGGCCAGCGCGGCAACGCTGCTCTCGGTCGGCCCGTAGTGGTTCTGAATGTCCAGCCCTGGGCGTTCGGCTCGTACGCGTGCCACCATGTCCCAGTGGCAAGCTTCACCGGCGAAGACGAGGCAGCGCTGCGGCAAAAGATCCGCCAGCGGCGCCAGCGAACTGAGCGTCTCGAAATGGCTGGGTACCAGCTTTAGCACGTCAGGGCGGTGCTGGCGCATGTAGGCGGCAAATGCCTGTGGGTCGGTCACGCGGGCATGGGACATGACATGCACGCAGCCCCCGCTGCTCAGAGCACCGTAAAGCATGGTGGTGCCAAGATCGGCAGCGAAGGTGGAAACCATCGCAAAGTGGCAGGCTTGCGGCAGGTTCAGCCTGCGCATGGCGCCTTGCAGGTAGTTGAGGTAATGCCGGTGTTCGACGCCGACGCCTTTGGGGCGTCCGGTTGAGCCTGAGGTGAACAAGACGTACATCAGATGCCGCTCGTCGTGCAGCACGGGTACAGGCTCAAGCGGGTAGGCCGCAATCATCGCGGCGTCCCTATCCAGACAAATCGCCTCAATGCGACCGCCCGGCTCGAACGGGGCAAGCAGATGGGCTTCGGTCAGACAAAGCCGGGCATCCGCATCTTCGAGCATGAAGCGCACGCGATCGACCGGGTAGCTGGAATCGATCGGGACATAGGCGGCGCCGGCCTTGAGTATGCCCATGATGGCGACCACGGTCCGGTGCGAGCGCTCCATGTAGACGCCAACGCGTTGGTCCGGACCCGCCCCCTTGGCGCGAAGGCAGGCCGCGACACGATTGCTCCACTCGTCGAGTTCCCGGTAGCTGAGTACGTTGCCCTCGTGAACGACGGCTGGGGCAGCTGGTGCTCTGGTGACATGGGCTGAGAAGAGCGCGAGGACGTCGCGCAGCTCCGGATAGTCTTGCGCGCTGTTGTTGAACTGCGTCAGCAGGGCTTGGCGCTCGTTCTCTGGCAGCCAGGCAAGCTGCGAAAGTGGCGCATCCAGGCGTTGCAGCATGTCGCTCAGCAGCGTCTGCAGATGAGTGAGCATGCGCCTGACCGTGTCGCGCTCGAAGAGATCGGTGTTGTAGGTCACCGAGCCGCCCAGGCCCTCTTGCAGGTCGTCGATGGCCCAGCTGAGATCGAACTTGGAACGGCCGATGTCAATCGCCAGCTCTTGCGCGGTGACGCCCTCCAGTTCCAGCGCTGCGCGCGGGATGTTGTTGATGGACAGCATGACCTGGAAGACTGGCGTATGCGCGAACTGGCGCTCCGGTGCCAGTCGCTCCACCAGCTTTTCGAAGGGAAGGGATTGGTGGTCCAGCACCGTCATCCAGTCTTCCCGCGTTTGCTGCAGCAACTGCCTAGCCGTCCTCACATGCGCTGGCCTCACTCGCATGGCCACCGTGTTGACGAAGCAGCCAATCAGCGCTTCCCACTCAGGCGCATGCCGACCTGCAACCGGCGTGCCAAGTACCAGATCGCCTTGCCCGGTGTAGCGCTGGTAAAGCGTGGCAAGAGCGGCCAGGAAGATGATGAATGGGGTGACGCGCTCCTGCTGTGCGACCTCATGCAAGCGCTGCTGCGTCTGCATGTCCAGCTGAAACCATTCAATGGCGCCCGCGTTGCTTTGCACTTGTGGTCGCGCTCTATCAGTGGGCAATTCGAGCAGTGCCGGTGCCCCGACCAGTTTGCGCTCCCAGATCTCGAGTTGGCGCTCAACACTCGCCGGGTCGAGCGTCTGTGCCTGCCAATGCGCGAAATCGGCGTACTGAAGCTGCGTCGCATCCGGTGCTGCAGCGCTGCTTCTGCCCTTGTAGGCGGCACTCAGCTCACGCAGCAGCAGACCGACCGACCAACCATCCGCAGCGATGTGATGCAGATTGAGGAGCAGCAGGCTCCGCTGCGCGCCGGCGCGCCAGAGGCAAGCCCGCAGTGGGGGCTCTTGGTCCAGCGAGAACGCGCGGCCTGCTTCTTGTGTGGCCAGGGCTTGAAGCTCGGAAAGGGCGACGTCCGGCTCGACATCGATGATGTGCAGGCGACATTCGCTGACATCGCGGAGGAAGGGCTCAGGCTCGCCGCCCTGGTCCCGGTAGCTGGTACGCAGGATTTCATGGCGCTGCGCGACGGCAAGCAGCGCGTCACTCAGCCGTTGCATGTCGAGCTCGCCGTGAAGGCTCAGCAGAAGCGGAATGTTGTAGGCCGCATTACCTGGTTGCCATTGATCCAGGAACCACAAGCGTCGTTGTACCGAGGACATCGGAATGCCCGCCATGGCCGGACGCTTTAGCAGTTGCGTGGCGGGGCGCGTTGCGGACTGAGCCTTGCGCAGGCGCTGCTCCAGCAGACGGCGCCTTGCGTCCTCCTGCGTGTCCTGTGCGCTCATACGCGGATCCCCTCTATGGCCCGTGGGCTGGTTTTTGGAGGCGGCTCGTGCTGGCTCAGCTCCTGCGCCACTTCGGCCTCGTTCATGCTGTCGATCTGCGCGGTCAGCAGTGCTTCGATGCGCAGCGCCAATGCCGCGACGCTCGGCGCTTCAAATGCCAGCCTCAGGGACAAGCCGAGTTCGAAGCGATCGCTCGCTCGCGCGATGAGCTGGGCTGCCAGAATGGAGTGCCCGCCCAATGCGAAAAAGTCGTGCTCAACGCTCACGTCCGGCACACCCAAGACCTCGCCATAGAGCGCTGCCAAGACCTCCTCGATCACGTTGCGAGGTGCGATATGGCTGTCGGCCCCACCGGTCGGGACCCGCGTCGTCGGCGCTGGCAGCGCCTGCCGGTCAACTTTGCCGTTTGGCGTTCGCACAAATTCGGGCAAGGGAATGATTCGGGAGGGCACCATGTGCTCGGGCAGCTTGGATCTGAGTGCTTGCAACAATGACTGCGTGTCGATGGCCACGGCGTCCAACGCCACGACATAGGCGACCAGTTGCTTGCCGCCTGGGCCGCTGGTGTAGGTGCTGACAACGGCGTCCTGGATGCCATCAATCTGGGTGAGTGCTGCTTCGATCTCGCCGAGCTCAATGCGAAAGCCGCGAATCTTGACCTGCTCATCGATGCGCTCGACAAAGCTGATGGAACCATCGGTGAGATAGCGCGCGTGATCCCCGGTTCGATACAGACGCGAGCCAGGCGCAATGCTCGGGTCGAGGCCGGCAAACGGGTCCGGAATGAACCTCTCGGCGCTCAGCCCTGGTCGGCCACGGTAGGCGCGCGCTACACCGGCGCCGCCGATGTAGATCTCACCGGTCACCCCGGGAGGCACCGGTTCAAGATTGCTGTTCAGCACATAGACCCGGGCATGTGGAATCGGCCGACCGATTGACGGCGCTCCGCCGTCAGGCTTGCAAGTCGCCATCGTCGTGCAGATCGTGGCCTCGGTCGGACCATAGGCATTGATGAATCGGCGTCCGGGTGCCCAACGGTCGACGAGGGCGGCGGAGCAGGCTTCGCCGCCAGCAATGACAGATTTCAAGTCCGGAAGATCGATGCAGGGAATCGTTGCCAATACGGACGCGGGCAGGACGATGATGCTGACAGCCTGTTCACGCAGAAAGCTCGCCAGAGCGTCTCCGCCGACGATCTCAGCCGGCCGAAGCAGCAATCTTGCGCCCGCGGCCAGCGTCATGCAGACATCGGAGACGGAAACGTCAAAACCGAAGGAGACAAACTGGAGTACACAACTATCCGGGTCGACGCCGAAACCCTCGATCTTTGCCAAGACAAGGTTGTAGAACGCTGCATGCGTGACTTCAACGCCCTTGGGCCGGCCTGTTGAGCCGGACGTGTAGATGATGTAGGCCAGGCTGCAGGCCGTGAACGCCGGGGCAGGGGCACGCTCGGCCTGCTCGGCCAGTTCGGCACTGTCGTGATCCCAGTCCCAGACACAGGCGGCGTCGACAAACAGGGCCTCGAACGCGGTGCAGCGCCGGCGCTGGCCACTGCCGGTGATGAGCTGCTGCGGACGCGAATCGCCAATCATGAAGGCAATGCGCTCGTCGGGAAGCGCGGGGTCAAGTGGCAGGTAGACGCCACCGGCCTTGAAGATGGCCAACATGCTGCAGACGAGTTCGGGGCCGCGCTCCAGAAGCACAGCCACAGGCACTTCCGGCCCGACGCCCCGAGATCGCAGCCGGTTGGCAAGCTGATTGGCACGACGCTGGAGCTCGCCATAGCGCCAGACCGTCGTGCCGGAGATGAGGGCAATCGCTTGCGGGTTTGCCCGAGCCTGGGCATCGAACAATTGATGCGCCAAGCCCTGCTGCGCCTGGCCACCGGTCGCGTTCCAAGTCACGATGGCTCGCTCCCGCTCAGCGCGGCTCAGCATGTGTAGCTCATCGGTGCGTTTGCCCGGATTCTCAATGGCGTCGGAGAGCAGGGCCTGAAAATGAGCAAGCATGCGTTCGGCCGTCGGCACGTCGAACAGATCGCTGCTGTACTCCATGCTCAGCCTTGCACCGGAGTCTTGCGGGTCCAGGACCACTACAAGATCAAAGCGCGCGTGTTCAGCGGGCACCTCTCCGGCACAGCGCAGGCTCAGCTCCGGTCCGAGCTGCACCGTCGGCTTGCGACTCTGCACCACCAGCATCGATTGAAAGACCGGCGTGTGTGCCAGATCGCGCTGACCGCCCAGCGCCGCGACAAGATCGCCGAAAGGCAGTTCGCCGTGTTGATAGGCCTGCAAGCAGGTCGAACGAACGTCGCAAAGCAGCTGCCTGAAGCTGCTGCGGCCTTGCAGGCGAACCCGCAGTGCCACTGTGTTTACGAGGTAGCCGATCAGGGACTGTGATTCAGCGTCCGAGCGCAGATTGAACGGCGAGCCGATCAGCAAGTCCTGCTGACCTGAGTAGGCTCCAAGCCAGGCTGCGTAGGCGGCCAGCACGTACATGAAAGGCGTCACACGCTCACGACGGCAGGCCTGCTCCAGGCCCGCCATCCAATCCGCTGAGAGTGAGGTGCAGAGTGTTGCACCGCGGTGCGTTTGCGCGAGTGGACGCGGACGGTCTGAAGGCAGCGAGAGCACCGCGAGTTCGCCTGCGAGTGCATGTGTCCAGTACTGCAGGAGGGCTTCACGGCGCGCGCCCTGCATGCGAGTGCGTTCTCTGGCTGCAGCCTCATGCATCTGCAGAGGCAGCGAGGGCAGCTCGTGCGTTGTTCCAGCCCGCAACGCGGCATAGATGCTGGCGAGCTCCTTCATCAGCACCTCGGTCGAGGCGCCGTCGAAGACCATATGGTGCACGGTAATGGCCAGTTGATGCCTGCGCTCATGCTCGCGGTACAGATGGGCGCGCAAGAGCGGGGGGCGGGCCAGATCAAAAGGCAGTCTGAGCACACGCGCCTGGTCTTGCTTGGCCCATTCCCGTGCTTCGGGCATTTGGCGCAGATCGTGAACGACAAGGGCGATCGGTGCTGGCTCTGCGAGACAGATGCGGACCGCGCCGTCCTGCATCTCAAACCCTGTGCGCAAGACCTCATGGCGCTTCATCAATTCGGTGAAGGACTGTTCTAGGACTGACACATCCAGTGAGCCGCTCAGTTCAAACACTATGGCGGTGTTGTAGAGAGACTTGTCCTCTGAGAATTGTTCGATCAGCCACAGGCGCTCCTGTGCAAATGAAAGCGGCCGAGGCAGCATCGGGTCAATCAACTGGAAAGTCATGTCAGCGCACACTCCAATTCGTTGCGATGGAATGAAAAATTCGGTCCATCGCCGCAGACCAGGTGGGCGCTCCAAGGGCGAGCCCGACCTGCAGTACATGAAGCCCGCCAGCAAAGCTCGGGCGCAGTCTCGATCAATCGTGACCAGAGGCTCTACTACGCTTCTCTGAGCATCGACGGGACTATCCAGACCTAAGGCGCACGGTGGCGACGCTATGTCGATCGGCACATTGGGAGCTCCAGACTACGGGGAGAGCTCCACTACACCTAAGCAAAATGGCTGCAGGCGAACGGCGGCTGCAAGGCAACAGCAAATCTGGAAAGGCACGCAGAGCGCGGACTATTGTCGAGCGCCCATTTGACGCAAATACGTGCTTTCCTGACTTGATCTTTGTGAGGGTGCATTGTTTGCTTCTGCGGCCCGACCGCGCAGTGCAGTACGGACGACAAACGTTCTCGCGAACAGCCATCACTTGATGGCCTCGGTGATAGCAGCTGACTGAACCTGGCCGGCTCGAACTTGTGCCACTGCGCTGCACAGGCTTGGCGGCGGGCGCAGGCGCAAAGCGGCGCGCCCTCGTGCACGACCGTGAGCGCAGCTTTCGAGGACTGCGGCTACACGGCGTGGTGAAAGCAGCATGGTGGTGCGGTCGGACTACACCGCTGGTCTGACCAAAGTCAGGGGTCATGGCGGTGCGCCAGGCGTCTTCAGCGCGGCAGCCGCTCTCGGACCCAGGCGTGCGCGGCCATCAGGACTTCGTCGCTGCCTTGGCGCAGGCTCTGCGTGCTGCGCGGCATCACGATATCCGGCTGCAGACCGCGTGCGTGGAAGCCGCTGCCGTCATGGCGTCGGACTTCCAGGCCGGTGAAGGTCAGATTGAAGGCGGGGTTCTGGCTCAGCCGGATGCTGGTCATGTCGCCATTGGCACCGGACGTGCGCTCGCCGATCAGCGGGATGCCGGCGCTCTGCGCGAAGCCGAGCATGTGCTCGTTGAAACTCTGGCTTTGCGCCGCGCAGAGTGCGATGACCGGGCCTTTCAGCTTCTTGCTGGCCTCGGCGTTCTGAAGCTCGGGCAGCCGCCGCGGCGGCTGCGTCGGGTCGAAGGGCTGGACCATGTTCATGGGCAGCGCACGGATCTGGCCGGCAGCGAAGCGCGCCAGTGTCTGGTTCAGCGCGAAGGTCTTGGGATAGCGGCGCAGATCGAGCACCCAGGCGCGCGCCTTGTCCATCTCGGCCTCCACCGACTGGCGCTGCTCGGGCAGCATGTCGGACAGGTTGACATACAGCGTGTCCGCGTCCAGCCAGTAGGTCAGGGGCTTGCCGGGGAAGAGCAGGGCCTGTGCGCCTTCCACGATGATGTCGCTGCCCTGGTTGGCCCGCAGCTGGCGTTCATAGACTTGCCCATTCGCATCCCTGAACTCCATGCTCACCAGGCTGTCCTTGGGCGCCAGCGTCGCTGCGTTGAGCGCGGCGGCGAAGCCCAGGTGCGGGTTGCGCAGCGTCTTGGGCATCTCACGTGCCAGCCAGTCGCTGCTTGAAACACCATTGATGGACAGCAGTTCATCGCCAACCTTGACGTCGGTGAAGTCCGCGCGTGCCAGGCTGACCGTGGCACGCCCCTCGATGCGGTCGAAGCGCAGCGGCAGCCGGCCTTGAGCCGGACGGTTCAGGTCCAGGGGCGTGAGGCCGACATGGTTGTCCTGCAGCTTGGTCAGTGCGAGGCGCATGGCCTGGAACAGTGACTCCGGACGCTCGGCGGCAGGCGCGTCACAGGCCTTGAGCAGGGGTGCGAGTTCGGCCTCCCAGTCCAGCTGCGGGAGGTCGGGGAAGTAGGGGAAGAAGTGGCGCAGCGTGCCCCAAGCCTTGGCGGCCACGGTCAGGCAGAGATACGGGTCGGTGACATGAACTGCCAGCTGCACGCCAGCGGGCGGTTCGAAGCCACGGCTGGCCGGCACGCTATGCTCGTTGCGCCAGACCTGTACCAGCGGCAGTTCGACCTCAATATCGCCAAGCCGATAGCGCGCGTGGCTGCGCGTCGGGCCTTGCGTTGGCATTTCCAGGCTGTTGCGGTCCAGCAGCTTGCGCACGTTCTCGTAAGCCTGCTCCGGATCGTAGGGTTCGAGGCGGTCAACATAGCCCCGGTGGTACCAGGCAACCAGTGCACGGCCGTCGGGCAGCGTCGCCGGGCTCGCGTCCGGATCCAGCCGCAGGGCCGGCGCCATCGTGGAGAACAAGGCCGACAGCCTGGTCGCGAGCGGTTCCGCTGCGGGGCGGCTGGCCACCGAATACATGCCGTACTGCAGAAACTCATCCCAATTGGTTTCGGCGACACCGTCCGACGGGTGATAGAACTGCACCTGGAAGGCCAGCCGCGCGAAGCTTGCGAGGTCGCCAAGCCGGCTTCCGAGTGGTACTTCGGCCAAGGCTGTGCCGCCGGACTTGCCGGCGGTTTGCAAGGGTGCTGGCCGCAAAAGCGCGCGGCCCACCTCCACCGGGGGATCGGCGGGCGGTGGTGTGGTGTTGCTGCTTGGCGAGACACTACCGCCCGAGCCACCACCACAGGCGGCCAGCATGGCAAGGCTGAGGCCGGCGATTGCCTGACCGCAAGAACTAATGGCTTGACGCACAAGGCCCTCCAGGGGGGCGTCGCGCAGTCTTGCTCTTGTACTGCTGGCGGGTCAGGGCGCGCCCGGTTGAATCGAGGCGGATGCCTCGCTGCTGGGGCGCAATTATGGTGGGCGGGCTGGGTGTCAGGGCATGGGGAGAAACGCTCAGATGGCGCGTCCGCTGGGCGCGGGCCGAGAACGCCTCAATAGCGATCGTCAAAGGCAAAGATCGGCTTGCGCGTCTTCCATTGGCCGCCGGTGAAGTCAGGGAAGGGCAGGGTCTTGAAGCCCTCGACGATCGACTGCTCGGACAGCGGCGTGATCGCGCTCCAGGCCACCGCGTCGTAGATGTCGATGGGCATGGCCGCATTGGCCTTGACCGCTTCGATGAAGGCGTGGATGACGAAGAAGTCCATGCCGCCATGGCCGGCACCTTCTGCTTGCGCGGCGTATTTCTTCCACAGCGGGTGGTCGAAGCGGTCCTGGTAGGCCTGGAAATCCTCCCATTGGTGGGCCGGGCTGCGGCCCTCGATGTGGATGCCGTGGTTGAGGTCCATCCAGAGGCCGTCGGTGCCCTGCACGCGAAAGCCCAGCGAGTAGGGACGCGGCAGCGAAGTGTCGTGCTGCAGCAGGATGGTCTCGCCGTTCTCGCAGGCCAGGGTGGTGGTGACGATGTCGCCCAAGGCCCAGTCGAGCTTGGCATTGGGATGGTCCTTGGCGCCGAGCTTGCGGCCCAGGTAGTCTTTCAGCCCACGCGACTTGCTGGCGAAGCTGTTGATATGGGTGAAGCGATTGCCGCGATGGATATTGGCATACATGGCCAGCGGGCCGATGCCGTGGCTGGGGTAGAGCTCGCCATTGCGGCGGCGTGCATGCTCGGTGCGCCAGCGCGCTTCGCTCCAGCCCTTGGCGCCGAATTCGGCGCCGCTGCCATAGGGCTTGCTCGGGTCGCCGTTATTGAACTTCACCGCGCGCAGATCATGCTGGTAGCCGCCTTGCAGGTGCACCAGTTCGCCGAACAGGCCGGCGCGCACCATCTGCAGCACGGCCATCACATCGCGGCGGAAGCAGACGTTCTCCAGGAGCATATAGGGCGTGCCGGTGCTTTGCTGGGCGCGCAGCACGTCCCAGTGGTCCTGCAGCGTGACCCCGGCCACCACCTCGCAGCCGACCGCCACCTTGGCCTGCATCGCGGCAATGGCCATCTCGGCATGCCACTCCCAGGGCGTGGCGATGATGACGGCATCAAGCTTCCTGGCGTCGAGCAGGCGGCGGTAGGCCTGCAGATCGCCATCTTCGCCAAAGGTCTCGGGCTTGGAGCGTCCAGCCTTATTCACCATGGCCAGCGCGCGGCCCAGCATGATGGGCTCAATATCGCACAGCGCGGCCAGTTCCACGTCCTCGCGGCGTAGCAGTTCGCGCAGCAAGACCTGACCCCGCATGCCGGTGCCAATCAGGCCCAGGCGCAGCTTGTCGCGACCGGGTTTGGCCAGGGCGGGCAGGCTGCCCAGCGTGGTGGCGGCGAGTGCAGCGTGGCTGCCGTGACGGAGGAAGTCTCTTCTTTGCATGGTGCTTGATGAAGGCTGGTGAGACACAGGCCGATCTGTGGCCTGCTTGGGAATGTAGCCTTGCTCAGGGCAGCAGGTTCAGCTGCACCTGGGGTTGGCTGGTGGCTGTGGGCCGGCTGAAGTTCTGGCCGGCGCTGACGGTGTCGTTGAAAAAACCGCCCATGCGCAGATAGAACTTGCCGCTGGCAGCGTCGATGCCGCCAGCGTAGTCCAGCCGCTGTCTGGCATTGCCGGTGGCATCGGTGGTGAAGCGGCCATCACGCAGCTCGGTCCACACACCTTGGTTGTTGACCGCCCATTGGCGGCCGATCAGCATCTTGCGGCCCAGATAGCCCTGGGTATCGATGAAGTTCTCGGCGAAGGAATAGGGGCCGGTCAGCCAGGTCGTCGTGTTGGGGCGCTTGAAGCTGGCAATCAGGCGCCATTGGCCGGTCTCGGGCGGGTAGAACCAGGCGGTGTATTCGGTATTGCCCTGGCCATCGGGCCGCACGCGGTTGATGAAGGCATAGGTGCGCCCGGCCACCCAGGGGTAGACCAGATAGCTCTGGCCGCCGGTGCCTTCGCCGCCGAAGCTGGCGTCGACGACGCCCGGGCCCTTGCGTGTCAGCGTGGTCCTGCCGCTGCTCGGGTCCCAGACCGAGAACAGCACCCAGCGTTCGGTGCTGCTCTTGACCTGGATGCCGAAATTGCCCTCGCCGAAGCCATTGGCCATGAAGTAGGAGCCGATCGGATCGGCGCCGCTGGGAATGGTCAGCTCGTTGTAGAAGTACTCGGTCTGCGCCGGCGCGGTATAGCCCATATGGACCGAGGGGCCGCGGCGCGACCAGTAGAAATTGCTCGCGTCATTGGCATAGACCAGGCCGGTGCTGGCGCTGCCGCTGAGATCGAAGCCCTGAACCGCGGGGTACTGGCTGCTGTTCTTGCTGATGCCTTGCAGATCGATGCGCAGATAGCCGGCGCTGCCGATATTGACGGTGCCAACCGGGAAAGCCGCTCCCCCGTTGGGCTGCAGCTTGACGGTGAAGCTGCTGCCGGCGACGCTGACGCGCACATAGGAGATCGTGCCGCTGGCCGGCGTGGCACGCAGCGCCAGTGTCAGGCTGCCCGGCTGCGCCACGCGCACATAGCTGCTGATGACGGCGCTGCTGCTGGTCCAACCGCTGAGGCCGCTGTTGCTGACGGTTTCGCTGCCGTTGGGCGCGGTGGTGGTGATGTAGGCGTTGCCGCCGAGCTTGACGCTGCTGGCCGCCTGAGCCAGCGCGCAGGCGCCGAGCAGGCTCAGCGCGGCCCAGCGCGCCGAGCGGCGCAGGGTCAGCGACAGCCGCTGGGACAGTGTTCGCGACAGGGCCGCGACGGTGGAGAAGTAGAACATGGGCACAGACCTTCTTGAGGGTTGAGGGGGACTGCGAAGCTGCGTCCCAGCTGAGGCGGGCAAGGCCGCCTGGCGTCACCGATGCGCGGGGGCGCCAGGGCTGGGGTCAGGTCTTGCGCCGGCTTCTACCGGCCCGGCGCAAACCCTTGTCGTGGCACGCTCCTCTCTTCTGCATGCCATGGCCGAACGTCTGCCGCTCAGCGGCGGCGCCGCGTCGCCGCACCCACGGCCAGCAAGCCCAGTGCCATCAGACCGTAGCTCGCTGGCTCGGGGACGGCGGGCGCCAGGCCCAGGCTGAGGCGGCCGGATTGCCAGAGCCCGTCGGGCGACAAGCCATCGGCCGAGCGCTCGCTGAATTCCAGGCGCAGCACGCCATCGGTGCCGACGCTGAAGTTCAGGCCCTGCTCGGTGAGGTCGATGTGGCCGCTGAAGTGCTGGCTGCCGGCCTGGTCGACGCCGAAGCCAGGCGCCAGCGACACGGCGCTGCTGCTGTCGGAAGAACTCAGCGTTACCTGCAGCTCGGACAGCCAGCTGGGTGCGAAGGCCTGCAGCGTCACATCCCAGTCCAGGCTGTTGATCTGGGTGTTGGCGCCGAGATTGAGGCTCAGCACGGTGTTGCCGCTGGCGCCGAGCAGGCCCTGGCTGGCGATATGGCTGACGTCGACATTCAGCGTGTTGGTGCTGGTGCCGGTGCTGGCCTGGGCAATGAGGCAGGCCGTGCCCAGCGCGAGGGCCAGCGTGGAGCGGGCAAGCGTGGTGGTGATCATGGTTTTTCTCCGTAAGGGGCGAAGTCGCTCAGGGCAGGGTGTTCAGCTGCACCTGCGGTTGCATGCCGGTCAGCGGACGGGTGAAGTTCTGGTTGGCCGGCACGGTTTCGTTGAAGAAACCGCCGTTGCGCAGATAGAACTTGCCGCTGGCATCGAGGCCGCCGGCGAAGTCCATGCGCTGCTTCGCTGCGCCAGTGGCGTCGACGGTGAAGCGGGCCTTGTTCAGCTCGGTCCACACGCCGGTGCTGCTGACCGCCCATTGCTGGCCATAGAGCGCGCGGCGGCCGGCGAAGCCGTTCTCGTCGTAGAAGTTCTCCAGGAAGCTGTAGGCGCCCTTCAGCCAGGTGTTGGTGTTGGGGCGGTGCCAGGTGGCGATGAAGCGCCACTGGCCCAGCTCCGGCGCAAAGAACCAGGCCGAGTAGTCGGTGGCGCCCTGGCCGTCCGGACGGGCGCGGGTGATGAACTTGTAGGTGTTGCCGGCGACCCAGGGGAAGACCAGGTGCGACTGGCCGCCGGTGCCTTCGCCGCCGAAGCCATTGGTGATCACATCGGGGCCCTTGCGCAGCAACGTGGTCGAACCCACGGCCGGATCCCAGACCGAGAACAGCACCCAGCGCTCGTTCGGGCCGTTCACCTGCACGCCCATATAGCCTTCGTTGAAGCCGTTGGTCATGAAGTAGGAGCCCAGCGTGTCCTCGCCGGTGGGCACGGTCAGCTCGCTGTAGAAGTACTCGGTGTTGGCCGGCGTCGTGAAGCCCAGGTGGACCGAGGGGCCGCGGCGCGACCAGTAGTAGTTCTCGGCGTCGTTGGCATAGACCAGGCCGGGGGCGGCGGTACCGCCCAGCTCCAGCCCGCTGACGACGGCAAACTCGGGGCCGGTGCGGCTGACGCCTTGCAGATCAATGCGCACATAGCCGGCCTGGGCGATGTCGAAGCTGGCCAGCGAGGCGACCGGGCCGGGCACGGCGCTGAGCTTGATCGGCACCGACTTGCCGTTGACGCTCAGCCGCAGCGTGCTGGCACCGCCCTGAGGCAGGCTGGCCTTGAGCGCGACGCTGAGCTTGCCGGGCTGGGCAACGCGCACCCAGCTGCTGATCACGGTGCTGGGATCGCTCCAGTCGCGCAGCGTGCGGCTGTCGTAGTCCATCCAGGCGCCGTCGTTGTCGCCAAAGCGGGTGAAGAAGGCATTGCCAACGGGCGACACCACCGGGGCAGGGGCCTTGGCCACGGTCGCGGCGGGGCTGCTGCTGGCTGCTTGCACGCTGGCAGCGACGCTGGCCAGAGCCAGCAGGCCGAGGCTCAGGGCGAGCTGGCCCAGCACGCGGGTGGGACGCTGAATTCGAAGGTCAAACATGGTCGCTTTCCTTGCAGTCATCGAAAGCGCCGAGCGCGTTGGCTCGGCGTGGGTGGTGGGGCGGGCTTAGAACAGGTACTCGGCCGTCAGGCGCACCGAGCGTGGCGCGGTGCGGGTCTTGATGCGGCCGTAGTTCTTGTCGATGGCGGCTTCCTCGCTGTCGTGCACCTCGTAGTAGGAGGTCGGCGTCTGGCGGTTCAGCACATTGAAGATGTCGGCCCGCAGCGTCAGGCCCTTGGCGAAGCTGGGCGAGTAGGCCGCGTTGAGGTCCAGCTGCGCGATCCACGGCGCGCGGCCCTCGCTGCCCCGTGGGGCCGGCTTGCCGTCGCAGAAGAAGTAGGACGCGCCATAGCCCAGGTCCTTGGCGATGGACTCGGGCAGGAAGCCCAGGCAGTTGCGCGGCTTGCCCGAGCTCAGGGCCAGATTGGCGCCGACCGACACATCCGGGCGCAGCTGGTAGAAGCCATAGGCCTTGATCTGGTGCGTGTGGTCGTTGGCCAGATAGCCGTCCGAGTTCAGCATCAGCTCATGGTGATCGGTGCTGACGGTCAGGCCGACGTCGCCGCCGCCGATCGAGTCGACCTGGCCCTCCATATTGCCCGTGCTGCGCGACCAGGTGTAGCTCAGCTTGCCGTACCAGCCGTCGCGCAGCGGATGCTCGGCGAAGAAGGTCAACGCGGTGTAGGTCCGCTTGACCTTGGGATTGCCCCAGGCCTCGGCGCTGATGTCGACACGGGTCAGCTTGCCGTCGCCCTTCAAGTCCAGCCACAGGCTGTTGGCCTCGCCGGGGTTGATGATGGCGCAGGCAAAGCCGAAGTGGCTGGTGTCCACGCCGTTGGCCTCGCCCCAGGCATCGATGGGGCGCTGATCGCAGCTGTCGTCGTTGGTGCTGCGCAGCGTGCGGTAGAGCGCGCTGACGCCGTAGTTCAGGCTCGGCGAGTGGGCGCGCTCGAAGCCCAGCGACAGCTCGTCCTGGTACAGCGGCTTCAGATCGATGGCGGTGATGGTGCGCGGATCGCGTTCCTGGCCGAAGGCATTGTTGGCCGAGACCTTGCCGCTGATCGCATGCAGGCCGGTCGGCGCGCCGGTCGCCGGGTCAACACCGGTATACGTGTAGTAGTTGGAATAGCGCGCGAAGGGGCTGGCCACATTGCTCGACAAATTCGAAGGCACCGGCACGTGGTAGCGGCCGGCATTGGCGAACAGCTTCAGCGAGCCATCGCCGTGATAGTCCCAGGCAGCGCCGAAGCGCGGCGCGATCTGGTGTGGCTGCGAGATGAAGGGCTCGCCATGGCTGTTGTTGTTGGTGAACTGCTCGTCGCGCAGGCCGATGTCCAGCAACAGGGTCTTGGTGGCCTGGTAGCGGTCCTGGATGTAGCGGGCGGACTGGGTGCTGCTCGGTGTGGCGATGGACCAGGCGATGTCCTCGCTGACGTAAAAGCCCTGGCTGCCGAAGCCGCCACCCTGCAGCGGCGATTCGGTCATGCCGAAGGCCTTCTTGGCCGGATCGGCCTGGCGCTTGTAGGTCCAGGTGCGGCCGCCCGCGGAGCTGCTGCCGACGACGGCCTTGACCTTCACATAGTCGATGCCGGCGCGCAGCTGGTGCTTGCCGAGCTGGTACTCGGTGTCCAGGCGCAGCACTTTCTGGCTCTCGCCGGAGTCCGCCAGCGGCAGCGAGCCGGTCACCAGCTGCGGGCTGTTGTAGACCAGACCGGGCACGCGGGTCGAAGCGGACGACGAGGTCTGCGCCAGGTTCGGGTCGTAGTTCGGCGGCGTGCGGCTGTGCTTGGTGCTGGAGTCACCATACAGCGCGGTGACGGTCCAGTCATCGCTGAGGTAGCCGGTGTACTTCAGCAGCGTGTTGTTGGCACCTGGAGCGCCGCCAGCGTCGCAACAGTTGACGAAGGGCGTGCCGCCGCCGCTGGGCTGCTCGTCGCGGGTCTGGGTGTCGTAGTGGTAGCCATAGGACGTGCTCACCGTGGTGGTCTTGTCCAGGATCTTGGTCAGCTCGAAGTGATGCGCGTCACTGAGGTGGTAGTCCAGCTTCAGCAGCGAACGGTTGACGTCGGTGTTGCTGCGGCTGAAGCCGCTGGGTAGAAAGGTCTTGCCATTGGCATCGGCCAGCGTTTCGCGCTCGGTGCGGGTGCGTTCCAGCGCGGCAAAGGCGAACAGGGTGTTGCGGATCAGTGCGCCGCCGGCGTAGAGACCATAGACCTTGGTGTCGGTGCGCGAAGCGCCGGGGTTGTCGACCGGCTTGCCGTCCGTCTCCGGATTGACGCCGGTGTTCGGGTAGTACTCCTGCTTGGCCTTGCTGCGCAGACCATTGGGCGTGTAGCTGAACTTGCCGCCGAACTCGAACTTGTTGCTGCCGCTCTTGGTGGTGATGTTGACCACGCCGCCGGTCGAACGGCCGAACTCAGCGCCGTAGCCGCCGGAGAGGATCTGCGTATCGGCGATGGCGCCGAAGGGCAGCTCCGAGGCACCGACCTGGGTCAGCAGGTTCACGACCGGGAAGCCGTTGATGTAGAAGGCGTTCTCCGAGGCCCCGGAGCCGCCGAAGCTGGCCGCGTTGCCGTACTGCGAATGGCTGTACTTGTTGACACCGGGGGCCAGCAGAACCACCGAGGCGACGTCATTGGCCACCGGCAGCTTGCTCAGCTCCTTGGCGCTCAGCGAGATGCCGTTGTTGGTATTGCTGACGTCGATGCGGCTGCTGCGGCCGCTCACGGTGACCGTCTGCAGCGTGTTCTCTGCGTTGGCGAAATTGGCTTCAACGCCGCTGCCGACGCGGGCCTCGACCTCCAGCCTGCTTTCTACCGTGCCGCCACGCAGCAGCTGGACCTCGTAGCGGCCTGGGGCCATCGAGGTGGCCTGGAACTTGCCATTGGCATCGGGACTGACGACGCGCTGGGCACCGGTGGCGAGATTGCGCAGCACGATGCTGGCGCCGGCCGGGACCGCGCCATAGATGGTGCTGGTGGCATTGGACTGGGCCTGGGCACCCAGGCTGGCGCCGAGCAGCACGGCGAGGGTCAGCGCGCGGGCCAGCGGGGTGAGACGCGCGGTGGCGGCAGGCGGCGGGGCGAACGGGGTCATGGAGACGTCCTTGTAGGCTCCGGCGTGGACACTCGCGGCCACGCCAGGGGCTCACCTGGCCCCTGCAAGGGGCCGGATGACTGGGAAATGAGGAGGGGATGGGGCGGCGGCGTTGGCCGCCCGCCCGCTGGCTTACTTGAAGGTGTAGCTGGCGTTCACGCCAATGATGCGGCCGAAGATATTGAAGCGGTGGTCGAAGCCTTCCCAGCCGTTCGGGTCGTAGTAGGGCTGCTTGCCGAACAGGTTCTTGACGTTGAGGCCGAGCGAGAACGCCGGCGTGACCTTCCAATCGACATTCAGATTGACGGTGGTGTAGGCCGGCGTGCCGGCCGCGCATTGCGCGCCGGTCAGTGCCCCGCCGGCATCGGCGCAGCTCTGCTCGTCGTAGCTGATGTAGCGCGGGTCACCATCCCATTTGTGCGAACCGATGTGGTTGACGAAGACGCTGGTGGTCACATTGCGATAGCTCCAGTCGGCATTGAAGATCGCGCGCAGCTTGGGGTTGTAGTAGTAGCCGACGAAGTTTTCCGTCCAGCCCGCGTCGTCATCGGCATTGAACTTGTTGCGGTTGGCGATCGTCAGCTTGGCACCGAGCTTGAGCTTGCCCATCTCGCCGAGCGAGAAGCGCGCCTGGGCGTCGATGTCGAAGCCGTCGATCAGCGTGCGGCCGCGGTTCACGTAGTTGGTGATCACGCCGGACAGATTGCCCACCGTGTAGCCGGGCTTGCTGGCGGCGCAGGCGGCGGCATTGGCCGGGTTGGCGCACATCGCGGCCACCTCGGCCACGATGGCGCGGTCGTTGTCGGTCAGCTCGGAGCGGAAGGCATTGGGTGCACCCTTGAGCGAGGGGCCGTACTGCTTGGTCGCGCCCAGGAAGGTGGCGCGGAAATCCTCGCGGATGATTTCGTTGCGGCGGTAGGTGAACCAGTAGTCGGCCGAGAGGTCGATGTCCTTGGTCGGCTGGAACACAAAGCCCAGCGTGCTGATCTTGGCCGTCTCCGGCTTGAGCTGTGTGTTCGGCGCAGTGACGCCGCCAATCACCGTGCCCGGTGAGCACTGGCTGTTGTAGAGCTCGTTGCCGCGTTGCACCTCGCCGGCGGTGACCGACTTGCGCAGCAGCGAGGCGATGGCATTGGTCTCGGCGCAGCGCACATCGTCCTTGACGACGGTTTGCGCGAACACGCCGCCATTGCCGGACTCGGCCAGATTGGGCGCTCGGAAGCCTTCGGAGAAGGTGCCGCGCAGCAGCAGCTGGGGCAGGGCGCGGTACTTCAGGCCGATCTTGGGGGCCAGATTGGCGCCGAAGTTGGGGTACTTGTCCAGGCGCAGCGCGGCATTGAGTTCCAGGTCCTTGCTCAGCGGGGCGACGGCTTCGGTGAACACGCCCAGCACATTGCGCGAGCCCTTGAACCAGGAGCCGCCCTGCTGGGTGATGTCACCGGCGGCGGCCTGCGGATTGCCCGGCACCTCCAGCCCCTCATGCATCAGGCTGGCGCCGACGGCCATGCGCACCTCGCCGGCCGGCAGCTTGTAGACGCTGCCCTCGATCTTGGCGTCCAGCGAGGCGATCTGGGTCCAGGACGGGATGTCGAAGGTCGGGAAGGCCTCGCGCAGCAGCGCCGCATTGGCCTCGCTCTGCACGCCGAACTGGTAGGCCGGCTTGTCGGCAATGATGGCGCGCTTGGTGGCCGGATCGATGGTGATCGGGCCGAAGGCCTTCTGGAAGCCAGACTTGCTGATGTTGGTGGTCTGGTAGAGCACCGACTTGGCGCCGCCGATGGTCGCGGCGGTCTCGTAGTCCCAGTCGCCCCAGCTGCCGCGCAGGCCGGCCATCACGCGGTAGTTGGCGTCGGTGTTGCGCTGGCCGAAATGGCCGGGCTCATCCAGCGGGATGTAGTTCAGGCCGGCCACGCCGCCCATCAGGCCGCGCAATTCCGGCGTCAGCTTGTTGTAGACGTTGTTGGGCCCGAGGAAGGGCACGGTGAAGGTGTTGGCCGTGTAGCCGGTGTCGCGCGAATACCAGGTGCTGGTCGAGCCGCTGTTGAAGGCGCGCGGCGTGTTGTGCGAGCGCATGTCCACCGTGGTGTAGCTGAGGTCGGCAAACAGCTCCTGCTTGCCCTCGAGCAGGTAGCGGCCGCTCAGGAACAGCGTCGCGCGGTCGCTGGCCGGCTTGTGGGCCAGTGCATAGGGCAGGGTGTTGACGGCGCAGCTGGTATTGCTGCCGGAGGCGACGACGCTGGTGCAGCCCGGCATGGCCATATTGCGGCGCGCGCCCTTGCTGTCGAACACGAACTCGGTGCCGGGATTGAGCACGCCGGGCTGGCTGCCGTCGCCGATGCGGAAGTTGCGGATATAGGCCGGGTTGTCGACGTAGTAGCCGGCCGGGAATTTGTCGTAATCGTCACTGGGGTAGACGGCATCGCGGCGGAACAGATTGATCGAGCCGAAGACGTTGTAGCCGTCGCGATCGATATTGCCAAAGCCGTAGGTCGCGCTGGCCTGATGCTCGCCAAAGGCCGGCACGCGGCGGGCGAACTCGGTGCCGGCGCTGATCTCGAAGCCCTGGTAGTCGCGCTTGGTGATCACGTTGACGACACCGGCCACGGCGTCGGAGCCGTAGATGGCCGAGGCGCCGTCGGTCAGGATTTCCAGCCGTTCGATGGCGGCGGCGGGCAGGGTGTCGATATTGACGAACAGGTATTGGAAGCTGTCCGGTGCGCCATAGGGTGCGATGCGGCGGCCGTTGAGCAGCACCAGCGTGGCCTGCGGCCCCAGGCCGCGCAGATTGGCCTGCGAGGCGCCATCGGTGCCGGTGAACATCGAGCGGCTGTCTTCCAGCGTGACCACAGCCGCCGGCATATTGGCCAGCACCTGTTGCAGCGTGCGTGCGCCCATCGCCTCGATCTGCTGGCGATTGACCACCTGCACCGGCGATGCGGTTTCGGCATTGATGCGCTTCAGGCTGGAGCCGGTGATCTCGACCCGCTCCAGCTTCTCATCGGCCGCCTGGGCTGCGGTCCAGCTGCACAGGCCGGAGGCGGCCAGCAAGAGCACCAGTTTGTTCAGTTTCATCTGTCTCTCTCCTCGTTTGTCGGGCACAGCGGCGCTGCAACCCGGGTGGGACGCGTTGGTATGGAGTGGAAAAGTGCGCCTGTGTCGCTGCGCGGTTAACGGCCGGGCCGCATCAGTTCAAGGCGTGCATCGTCAGCCCCGCTCAGCGCGGCATTGGCCCAGTTGGCGCACACCTTGGCTGCTGCGCTGCCGCGCGCCCCCAGTGTGCGCAGGCTCAGCTGGCCGATGCCGCGCAAATCCAGCTCGGGCTTGACGACGGCCGGTGCCTGCACCAGGCCGCTGTCGTAGATCAGGCGGCCATCGGCCCAGACCTGGAACTGCAGACCGCCGTTGGCGCGGCAACTGTCGTCGATGCCCAGATCGGCGCGGAACAGCGACCAGTCGCCCTGCAGCTTCAGATCAATGCGGCTGCTAGCTCCGACGCCCAGGCCCTTGTGGAACTGCAGGCCATTCATGCGCATCTCGCGGGCGCCGCTGGCGGGCTTGTCCTTGCTGGCCGGCAGGGCCAGCGGTAGCTCGGACAGATAGCGCAGCTGCTCGGGCTTGTCGCTGCCGCGGTGCTCCAGCACATGGAATTCCGACAACACGATGGGCTCGACATCGCTGGTGGCAAAAGCGTTGTAGGCCTTGGCAGCGCCTGCCGGCGCATTGGCCGCCGTGACCATCGGATCGGCACCGGCGCTTTCCTCGCCGTCCGGGTTGTGGGTGGACAGCACGCGGAAGCGCAGCAGGCGGCCGGCGGCGGGCTTGAAGCTGATCGTCTGCTTGCCTTCCTGCAGGGCCAGTCTGCCCTTCGCGGCCGGGGTGCCCCAGTCGCCGTTGTTGTCGCCCAGGTAGATCTCGTAGTCGCGGATCTGACCGTACTTCCAGTTCTTGTCGTTGCGCGGTGCGAGTTCGATGCCGTCGATCAGCCGGCGCTCGCCCAGGCCCAGCACCCATTCGTGCGGGCCGGCGCGCATGGCCTGGTTGCGCGAGGTGCGGAACCAGGTGTCGGGCTTGCCGTCGAAGGCGCGCTCGATGCCGTGGCCGGGCTCCTCGGCCGGGCGGTTGACGACGGTGATCGCATCTGTCGGCACCTCGCGGCCGGCGGCCGGCGCGGCGGGGAAGTCGCTGCTGATCGTCTGCGCAGTTCCGGCGGCAAAGCGGATCGTGAAGCTGCTGGCCTGGCGGATATTGCGCTTGGCCGTCTTGACGAAGACGGTGCCCAGCTGGGCGCTGGCGTCATAGAACCAGCCCTGGCTGGCGGCCTCAAAGCCTGCGCGGTCGGCCAGCTGAGGCAAGACCTGACCCCCGAGCTCGACGGCCGTGGGCGCCGCGTGGCTGTGCAACTGCAGCGCCAGGCTGCGCTGCGCTTCCTGGCCGGCGTACTCGCCCTCGACGGCGCCGACCTGCACGCTGATGTCACCATCGATGGCGCCGCTGCCCGCCGTCGGCGCCTGCATGGTGATCAGCTGGCGGCTGTGCTGGCCGTTGGCGTACTGGCGGGTCAGGCCATCGTCTTCATACAGCGTGTAGCTGGAGCTGCCATGAGGGTAGAGGTCCAGGGTCAGCTGGTCCTTGGGCTTTTCGCCGTCGAACAGCATTTCGGGGTACATCGGCAGGATGGCGCCGGCGCGCACAAAGACGGGCAGCTTGTCCAGGCTGACCTGCAGATCGATCTGCTGGCCGTTCTTGACGGCCTCGACCTGACGGCCGTCCCAGTATTCAAACCACTTGCCCTCAGGCAGGTAGATGCTCTTGCGCCAGCCCTGGCTGGCAGCCTGGCTGCGGTAGACCGGCGCGACCAGCAGATCGCGGCCGAGCAGGAACTGGTATTTATGCGCTTCGGTGAAGGCGCTGGCGTCCTCGGGGTGGTCCCACATCAGGCCGCGCACGATGGGCGCGCCGCTGGCCTCGGCCTCCTGGGCCAGGGTGTACATATAGGGCATCAGCCGCATCTTCAGCTTCAGGTATTTGCGGTTGATGCTGCGATAGGGTTCGTCGTACCACCAGGGGTGCTTGCGCGCGCCCTCGGCCCAGCCGCTCATGCCCATCAGCACCGGCGTGAAGGTCTTCCACTGCAGGTCGCGGGTGAAGGTCTCGGGGCTGCCGCCAAAGATGGCATCGACATCGCCGCTGGCATAGACCTGCCCGGACAGCGCCGAGCCGATCAGCGTCGGGATGTGCCAGCGGATGTAGTCCCAGCTGCTGCTCTGGTCGCCGGTCCACGTCACCGCATAGCGTTGGATGCCGGCCCAGCCCATCACCGTCCAGAGGAAGGGGCGGGCATCGGAGTTGTTCAGGATGCCGTTGTAGGCCGATTGATTGGCATCGAGCGCGAACTGGTAGCCCTTGCCGGTCCAGGCGACGTCGAGCTTTTGCGCGCGGGTGCCGGCGCTGCCGACTTCCCAGCTGATCTTGTCGACACCGTTCTCGGTCCACAGGCCGGTCTTGAAACCCAGCTGCTGCAGCTCCTTCACAACGCGGGGCAGATCGGTATAGCCGCAGCCATAGCCATCGTTGGGCAGGATCCAGCCGCCGGGCATATCGTGCTCGCGGTACTTCTTGGCCACCGAGTTGATGACGTCGGGCGTGGTGCCGCTCGGGCCGTCGTTCCAGCCCTTGGGCACGGTGCCCGGCTTCTTGATGTTGTCGCCGTCGTTGTAGCAGTCGGCATCGCCGTATTCATAGGCCCAGCGAGGCAGCAGCTTGGCGCGGCCGGTCAGCTGGGTGTAGCCGGCCAGCACGTCCTTGATCGAGTCGCCGACGAAGTAATAGGCATCGAAGCGGCCTTCCTGGTGCTGCAAGGAGATCAGCTCGGGCTGGCGCAGGTCGTAGCTGCCATTGCTCCAGGTGTTGCGCAGCATGCCCCAGCCGCGCGAGCTCATCAGAAAGGGCGCCGGGCTGGGCCGGTCGCCTTCTTCCCAGCCGCCGGAGTAGGACACCTCCAGCTGCTTGCCCTTGAACTCGAAGCGGCCGTTCTGCTGGCCGCCGCCGAAGAAGCGCTCGTCCTTTTGGCTGGACAGCGTCTGTACGCTGAGCTTGTCGCTCAGGTCCAGGCCTTGCAGCTCGCGCCACAGCAGGGTCTGGTTGTCGGCCTTGTAGAGCGCAAAGCGCAGCGGCTTCTTGTAGATGCGCAGCGCGAACTTGTTCGTGCGCAGCAGGTGGTGATCGCCGGCATCGCTGAACTGGTGCTCGACCTTGCCTGGGGCCAGCGGCAAGACGATGGACGCGGCCTTGTCGCCGGCGCCGCTGAACTCGCTGCTCGGGCTGGCCCAGATGCGGAACAGGCCGTCCTGCAGCAGTTGCAGGCGCA
This sequence comes from Roseateles aquae, assembly GCF_032337115.1. NCBI lineage: Bacteria > Pseudomonadati > Pseudomonadota > Betaproteobacteria > Burkholderiales > Sphaerotilaceae > Roseateles > Roseateles aquae. The sequence goes on along the minus strand of NZ_JAVXZY010000002.1, from coordinate 460,554 downwards.
CGCGCGCCTTGCCTTGGGTGCTCAAGTCCCATTGCGCGGCCACCTCGGGCGCGGCCACCGGCGTCAGCTGCTTCAGGGCCGGCATGGTCGCCGCCACAAGCGGCAACTGGCAGGCCAGCAGGCTGAGGGCCAGGGCATGGTGGATCTTGGGCTTCATGGCGTTGACTGCTCCTGCTGCGCTCGCCGGCACCAGGCCTTTGAGCTTATCTTTCGTTTGTTTGGAAATATTTGCGCAAACTTTCGATTTGCTGCGATGTTGGCCAAAACGACGGCAGGAACACCGGTAATTTCCCTTGGGTTTGAATTGTGTTCCTTGTGATGACAAGAAAACATCTAGAGGAAATACCTAGTTAAGTTTTGACTTCGGAAAGAAACGAAAGAAAGCTTGCGAAAAAAATCATTCCATTGCTAAACTTCAGTTCGTTGTCTTTCGTTTTACATCGTTGGCCGGATACATCGCTGAGCGGAATCTGTGTCTGGCGATTCGCTTGGCAAGCCGCCCTGGACGCAGTCTGATCGGGGCGCGAGTTCGAGCAAGTGCCGATCAATCCTGCAATCAACCGTTGATTGCGGCCCATCGTCCATCTGGCCACGCTGCCAAACAAAACCAAGAGGAAGAGACATGAGTGCGGAATTCAAGCTGGCGCGTCGTCGCCTGCAGCAGGGCTTGCTGGGCAGTCTGATCGGTCTGGCTGGCGTGCTGAGCGCGCCGCTGGCGCTGGCGGCCGAAGAGGTCAAGATCGGTTTCGTGATCAAGCAGCCTGATGAATCCTGGTTCCAGGACGAGTGGCGCTTTGCCGAGATGGCCGCCAAGGAGAAGGGCTTCAAGCTGGTCAAGATCGCCGCGCAGGATGGCGACAAGCTGCTGGCCGCCATCGACAACCTGGCCGCCCAGCGCGTGCAGGGCATGGTGGTCTGCGTGCCCGATGTGAAGCTGGGCCCGGCCCTGGTGGCGCGGGCACGGCAAGCAGGTCTGAAGCTGTTGACGGTTGACGACCGTCTGGTCAACGGCGCCGGTGCGGTGATGGAGGCCGTCCCTCATGTCGGCATCTCGGCCAAGGGCATTGGCGAACAGGTCGGCGAGGCGCTGCTGGCCGAGGTCAAGAAGCGCGGCTGGAAGCTGGCCGAGGTGGGCGCCATCCGCGTCACCTACGACCAGCTGGCCACCTCCAAGGAACGCACCGACGGCGCCAGCGCGGTGCTGATCAAGGCCGGTCTGCCGGCTGCCAATATCTTCAATGCGCCCATGCCCAAGGCCGATACCGAGAACGCCTTCAATGCGTCCAGCTCGGTGCTGACGCAAAAGCCGCAGTTCAAGCAGTGGATTGCCTTTGGCCCGAACGACGAGGCGGTGCTTGGCGCCGTGCGGGCCGGCGAGGGCAAGGGCTTGCGCGCGGACCGGCTGGTGGGCGTGGGCATTGGCGGCAGCGCCGCGGCCATGAACGAATTCGCCAAGAGCGAGCTGACCGGCTTTGCCTCGACCGTGATGATCAGCCCGCGCCGCCACGGCTATGACACCGCACTGGCCATGTACCAGTGGATCGTCGAAGGCCGCGCGCCGGCGCCGCTGACGCTGACCTCCGGCGAGGTGGCTGATCGCGGCAACGTCAAACAGGTCCGTGCCCGTCTGGGCCTCTGAGCCTCCTGCCTGCGAAAGCCTTGTGATGAGCCAGCTCGAATTCCGCCAGATCGCCAAGCAGTTCCCCGGCGTGCGTGCGCTGGACGGCGTCTCGCTGTGCCTGCGGCCTGGGCGTGTTCACGCGCTGATGGGCGAGAACGGCGCCGGCAAGAGCACGCTCTTGAAGATACTCAGCGGCGACTTGCAGGCCGACGGCGGCGAGCTGCTGTTGGACGGGCAGCCGCAGCGTTATCACAGCGCTGCCGATGCGCTGGCGGCCGGCGTGGCCGTCATCCATCAGGAGCTGCAGTACGTGCCCGAGATGACGGTGTTCGAGAACCTGCTGCTGGGCCGGCTGCCGCAGCGCTTTGGCTTTGTGCGCAGCGCCACGGCGGTGCGCGAGATCGCTGCGCGTTTGCAGGCCATGGGAGTGCCCATGGACCTTGCTGCCCGGCTGAAGGACCTGTCCACCGGCCAGCGCCAAATGGTCGAGATCTGCAAGGCCTTGCTGCGCGATGCACGCGTGATCGCGCTGGACGAGCCGACCAGCTCGCTCTCGCACCGCGAGGCCGAACAGCTGTTCCGCCTGGTGCGCGAGCTGCGGGCCGCGGGCAAGGCGCTGGTCTATGTGTCGCACCGGATGGACGAGATCTTCGCGCTCTGCGACAGCGCCACCGTGCTGCGCGATGGCCGCAGCGTCGCCGAGTTCGACAGCCTGCAGGGCATAGGCCGCGATGCGCTGGTGCAGGCCATGGTCGGCCGCGAGATCAGCGATGTCTACGGCTGGGCGCCGCGGCCGCAAGGCGCGGTGCGATTGCAGGTCAGCGGCCTGCACAGCGCGCGGATGAAGTCGCCGGCCAGCTTTGAGGCGCGGCATGGCGAGATCCTCGGGTTCTTCGGCCTGGTCGGCGCCGGGCGCAGCGAGCTGCTGCGTGCCGTCTACGGTGCCGATACGCGGCTGCAGGGCCAGGTGCTGCTGGATGGGCAGCCGCTGGCCGGCGAGGTCGGGCGCAGCATTGCCGCCGGGCTGATGTTCTGCTCCGAGGATCGCAAGGAAGACGGCATCGTTGGCTGCCGCTCGGTGGCCGAAAACATCAACATCTCCAGCCGCCGGCACAGCGCGCGCTGGGGCTTTGTCGACGAAGCGGCCGAGGCCGAGATGGCCGAGCGCTTCATCAAGCGGCTGCGCATCCGCTGCAGTGGCCCGGAGCAGGAGATTCAGCGCCTGTCCGGCGGCAACCAGCAGAAGGCGCTGCTGGCGCGCTGGTTGTCGGAGCAGGCCTTGCGCGTGCTGATCATCGACGAGCCGACCCGCGGCATCGACATCGGCGCCAAGCGCGAGATTTATGAGGTGCTGCACGGCCTGGCCGACCAGGGCGTGACGGTGATCATCATCTCCAGCGAGTTGCCCGAGGTGCTGGGCCTGGCCGACCGCATCGTGGTGATGCGTGAGGGCGAGATCGTCGGCACGCTGGCGCGCGAGCAGGCCAGCGAGGCGGCCGTGCTGCAGCTGGCCTTCCCGGCCGGCGAAGCGCCGCCAGCGGCCCAGCCCCTGCCGATGAGCACGGTGGAGCTGGCCGCGGCCTGAGGCCCATGGGCAGGCCCGCAGCAACAACAAACACAAGAACGAGACCTATGAACAAGAACTTTCGCGCGCTGCTGGACGCGCACAGCCTGACCCTGGTCTTTCTGGCCCTGTTCGCCGGCCTGGGCCTGACGGTCGACTATTTCCTGACCCTGCCCAACATGATCGGCCTGGCGCTGTCGGTCTCGCAGATCGGCATGGTGGCCTGCGCCATGACCTTCTGCCTGGCCTCGCGCGACTTCGATCTCTCGATTGGCTCGACGGTGGCCCTGGCCGGCGTGCTCTGCGCGGTGGTCATCAACCGCAGCGATTCCATCGTGCTCGGTGTGGCCGCGGCGCTGGCCGCCGGCGCGGTGATCGGCTGGATCAATGGCACGCTGATTGCGCGGCTGCGCATCAATGCGCTGATCGCCACGCTGGCGACGATGGAAATCGTTCGCGGACTGGCCTTCATCGCCTCCGGCGGCCAGGCGGTGGGCATCGCCCGCGATGAATTCTTCGAGCTGGGCAGCGCCTTCTGGCTGGGCGTGCCGGCGCCGGTCTGGCTGACAGCCCTTTGCGTGCTGGTCTTTGGCGTGCTGCTGAACAAGACCGTCTATGGCCGCAACACGCTGGCCATCGGCGGCAATCCCGAGGCCGCGCGCCTGGCCGGCATTCCGGTGGCGCGGCTGCGGGTGCAGATCTTCCTGATCCAGGGCCTGGTGGCGGCACTGGCCGGTGTGGTGCTGGCCTCGCGCATCACCAGTGGCCAGCCCAATGCCGGCAGCGGCTTCGAGCTGAATGTGATCTCGGCCTGCGTGCTCGGCGGCGTTTCGCTGATGGGCGGCAAGGCCTCGATCTTCGGCATGCTGATTGGCGTGCTGATCATGGGCACGGTGCAGAACGCGATGAACCTGCTCAATATCGATGCCTTCTACCAATACGTGGTGCGCGGCGGCATCTTGCTGATCGCCGTCACGCTGGATCAACTCAAGCAGGGCCGCCAGCCGCACTGAAGGCGGCCCCTGCCTGCAAACCCCGTACCTGCGCTCGCGCACTGTGGCGCGCCCGCACAATCAAACACTCAGACCGCAAAATTCATGAGCATTCTTCTGACACGCAGCAGCTCCGATTGGCAGCAGGCCGAGGGCCTGGCAACGGCCGAGGAGGTGCTGAGCCAGCCGCGGGTGTGGCGCCAGCTGGCCACCGAGCTGCAGCAGCAACAGGCCGCGGTCAGCGAGTTCCTGCAGCCCTGGCTCAGCTCGCCCGATGCCTTGATCATCCTGACCGGCGCCGGCAGCTCGGCCTATATCGGCCAGGTCGTCGCCGATGAGATCAATTGCCAGTGGCCGGCCGAGGTGCGCGCCATCGCCACCACCAGCCTCCTGACCCAGCCGGCGCTGTACCTGCGTCGCGAGCGGCCGACGCTGCTGATCTCCTTTGCCCGCAGCGGCAACAGCCCGGAGAGTCTGGCGGCCGTCGAGCTGCTGCGCGGTCAGGTTGGCCACAGCGGCTTTCTGAACATCACCTGCAATGCCGAGGGCGAGCTCTACAGCGGCAGCCAGGGCCGCGCCGACAGCTTCAATCTGCTGATGCCGGCGGGCACCTGCGACCGCGGTTTTGCGATGACCAGCAGCTTCTCCTCGATGCTGCTGGCCGCGCTGACGGTGCTGGGCCGCGAACCCTGGGCGCCGCGGCTGCAGCGCCTCACGCAGCTGGCCGAGGCCGGCGAGCAGCTGCTGCAGCAATCGGCGCAGCCGCTGGCGGCGCTGGCCGAGCAGCCATTCTCGCGCCTGGTGCTGCTGGGCGACGGCCCGCTGGAGGCGCTGGCCCGCGAGGGCGCGCTCAAGATGCTGGAGCTGACCGCCGGCCGCGTGACTGCCTTTGCCGACAGCTTCCTTGGCTTCCGCCATGGCCCCAAGGCGGTGTTGAACCCGCACAGCGTGGTGCTGCTGTTCTTCGGCAATGACGCCCATGCACGCCGTTATCAGCTGGACCTGCTGGCCGAGCTGCGCCGCGACCAGGTGGCCGGCCGGGTGCTGGCGATCAGCACGCAGCCGCTGTGGACCCATGACGCGCCGGCCGATGCCGACGACCTGATCTTCGCCACCGGCCCCTGTGCCAGCTTCCCCGAGGCCTGGCTGGCGCCGCTGTGGCTGCTGCTGGCCCAGCAGGTGGCCTTGCAGCGCTCGATGGCGCTGGGCTGCACGCCGGACAATCCCTTCCCCAGCGGCACGGTCAACCGCGTCGTCCAGGGTGTCACGATCTACCCGCTGGCAGGAGGCTGAAATGCCCGGTTTGCAGCAGACCAGCTACGGCATCGATGTCGGCGGCAGCAAGATCGAGCTGGTCGCCTACGACACGGCGCTGCAGCCGCTGTGGCGCAAACGGATCGCCACGCCGAGCGAGAGCTTTGAGGCCTTTTGCGCCGCGCTGTGCGGCCTGGTCGATGAGGCCGATGCGCAGCTCGGCCAGTGCGCGCCGCTGGGCATCGGCCTGCCGGGCCTGGCCGATCCGCAGACCGGCTTGCAGCTGAGCAGCAATGTGCCGGCACTGCGCGGCCAGCCGGCGCAGACGACGCTGGCGGCGCGCCTGGATCGCCGCATCGCCTTCGGCAACGACTGCCAGTGCTTTGCGCTGTCCGAGGCGCATGGTGGGGCGGCGGCGGGCTACCGCAGCATGTTCGGCGCCATCCTCGGCACCGGTGCCGGCGGCGGTTTCTGCCGCGAGGGCCGGCTCAACGCCGGGCGCCAGGGCGTGGCCGGCGAGTGGGGCCATTGGTCGCTGCCGGCCAAGCTGGCGCTGCGCCATGAGCTGCCCGTCTGGCTGTGCGGCTGCGGGCTGATGGGCTGCCTGGAATGCTATGTGTCCGGGCGCGGCATGGCGCGGCTGTATCAGCACATCGCTGGCTCAGCGGCCGAGCCCGAGGCGCAGGTGCCACGCATCGTGGCGCTGGCCGAATCCGGCGATGCACTGGCCACCCGCACGCTGGCCTGTTACCTCGATCTGCTCGGCTACGGCCTGGCCAGCCTGGTGCTGGCGCTGGACCCCGAGGTCATCGTGCTGGGCGGTGGGCTGTCGCAACTGGGCTTGCTGTACGAGGCCCTGCCGGCAGCGATCGCCAACCATCTGTTCGGCGCCTTCAAGGCACCGCCCATCCTGCCGCCGCTGTACGGCGATGCGGCCGGCACCCGGGGGGCGGCGCTGCTGCTGGCCGACTGACTCCCTTCCTTGCGCTCGCTGGAGAGCTGATTCAATGTCCTGGATTCTTGACACCATTGCCGCGCACAAAGCGGGCCACAGCGTGGGCGTGTACAGCGTCTGCTCGGCCAATGAGCATGTGCTGAATGCCGCCATCGATGTGGCCCTGGCCCATGGCAGCGGCCTGCTGATCGAATCGACCTCCAACCAGGTCGATCAGTTCGGCGGCTACACCGGCATGCAGCCGGCGCTATTCCGCGACTGGGTGCTGGGCCTGGCGGCAGCCCGTGGCTTGGCCGCCGAGCGCCTGGCCCTGGGCGGTGACCACCTGGGCCCCAATGCCTGGCAAAGCCTGCCGGCCGAGGCGGCGATGGGCCATGCCCGCGATCTGATTGCCGCCTATGTCGAGGCCGGCTTCGAAAAAATCCATCTGGATTGCAGCATGCGCTGTGCTGATGACCCGGCCGTGCTCAGCGACGACACCATCGCCGTGCGCTCGGCCCAGCTCTGCGCTGTGGCCGAGGCGGCCGCAAGGCGCGCCGGGCGGCCGGCGCCGGTCTATGTGATCGGCACCGAGGTGCCGGTGCCGGGCGGCGAGACCGGCGAGGGCAGCGGGGCCAGCGGCATTGCCGTGACCGCGGTTGCCGCCGCGGCGCGCACGGTGGCCGTGCATCGCGAGGCCTTCGAGCGCGCCGGTGTGGGCGCGGCCTGGCCGCGGGTGCTGGCCCTGGTGGTGCAGCCCGGTGTCGACTTCGACCACAGCGCCGTGCTGCATTACCGGCCCGAGCAGGCCGCGGCCCTGGCCGAATTTGGCCGCACCGAGCTGCCCGGCATGGTGTTTGAGGCCCATTCGACCGACTACCAGACCGAGGCGGCGCTGCATCGCCTGGTGCACGATCACTTCGCCATCCTGAAGGTCGGCCCGGCGGTGACTTTTGCGCTGCGCGAGGCCTGGTTTGCGCTGTCGGCCATCGAGGCCCAGCTGCTGCCGCCCGAGGCCCGGGCCGATCTGCCGGCCGTGCTGGAGCGGCGCATGCTGGCCCAGCCCGGCCACTGGCAGAAGTACTACGGCGGCGATGCCGCCCAGCAGCGCCTGCTGCGCCAGTTCTCGCTCAGCGATCGCTGCCGTTATTACTGGGCCGATGCCGAGGTGCAGGCCGCCTTGCAGCGCCTGCTCGCTAATCTGGACGGCGTGCAGATTCCGCTGCCACTGCTCAGCCAGTACCTGCCCGAGCAGCATGAGGCGGTGGTACAGGGGCAGCTCTTGCCTCGGGCGCGGGCGCTGGCCGAGCACCGGGTCGGCCAGCTGCTCGGCCGCTATGCGCGGGCCTGCCAGCACAATCGTCACGAAGGAGCTCCCTCATGAGCGCCGGCGCGGGTAAAGTCGCGGCTTCCGCCGGGACCCGAGTCATCATGAGAAACACCAGCCAGCGCCGTGAACAGATCCTGAAACTGCTGATGGAGCAGGGCAGCGTGCAGGTGTCCGATCTGGTCGAGATGATGGGCGTTTCGGCCGTCACCATCCGCCACGACCTGGATCACTTTGAGGGCCAGGGCCTGGTGACGCGCAATTACGGCGGCGCCTTCTTCCGCCGCCAGACCCTGCCCGAGCAGGACATCCGCCAGCGCGATTCGCTCAACCCGACGCTGAAGGAGCGCATCGGCGCCCGTGCGGCCGAGATGATCACGCCGGGCGACAACATCATCATCGACTCCGGCACCACGACCCACCAACTGGCCCGTTATCTGCGCGATCGCCAGGACCTGACGGTGATGACCAACGGCCTGAACATCGTCTCCGAGCTGGCCGAGGCCGAAGGCGTGCAGGTGATGCTGACCGGCGGCGTGCTGCGCAAGCAGTCGCTGTCCTTCCAGGGCAGCCAGGCCGAAGCCAGCCTGGCCGCCTACAGCTTCGACAAGCTGTTTCTCGGCGTCGACGGCTTTGACCTGCAGTTCGGCATCACCACGCACAGCGAGCGCGAGGCCAGCCTGAATCGCAAAATGGTCGAGCGCTCGCGCCGCACCGTGGTGCTGACCGATTCGTCCAAGTTCGGCCGCGTCAGCCTGCATCGCATCATCGGCCTGGACCGTGTCCAGGCGGTGATCACCGATGGCGGCATCAGCGCCGAATACCGCGAAGGCCTGCAGCGCCTGGGCATTGAACTGATTTTGGTCGACTGACACCATGAGCCGTACCCTCAAAGGCCGCATCCTGACGAGCACGGGATGGGTCGGCGGCAGCCTGCGCTTTGACAGCCGGCTGCTGAGCATCGAAGCCGATGCGAGCGCATCGAGTAGCGCCAGCGCCGAGCTGCCCATCATCCTGCCCGGCTTCATCGATCTGCATGTGCATGGCGGTCTCGGTGTCGACATCATGGAGGGCGGCGATGCGGCCCAGCAGGTCGCCCGCGCCCATGCCCGCCATGGCACGACGGCCATGCTGGGCACGACGATGACGGCGCCCGACGGCGACATCCGCCACGCGCTGGCCGGCCTGGCCAGCGCCTGCGCCGAGCGTGCGAGCGGCGCGGCGCGGCTGCTCGGCGTGCATCTGGAAGGGCCGTTCCTGAGCCCCGGTAAGCTCGGCGCGCAGCCGGGCCAGGTCTGCGCAGCGACGATGGCGCTGCTGCGCGAGTACATGGCGATCGCGCCGATCAAGGTGGTCACCATCGCGCCGGAAGTGGCGCGCCATCTGGACATCATCACCGAGCTGGCGCAGTTGGGTGTGCGGCCGCAGGTCGGCCACACGCTGGGCAGCTATGAGGACGGCGTGGCGGCGCTGCGGGCCGGCGCGGCCGGCTTCACCCATTTGTTCAATGCAATGCGCGGGCTCAATCATTACGAGCCAGGCATGGTCGGCGCAGCGCTGGCCCATGCCCGCCATGCCGAGCTGATTCCCGATCTGCTGCATGTGCATCCCGGCGCGATCCGGGCGGCGCTGCGGGCGATTCCGGAGCTCTACTGCGTCACCGATGCCACCGCGGCGACCGATATGCCCGATGGCAATTACCCGCTGGGCTCGCAGATGGTCTGCAAATGCCTGGGCGGCGTGCGCCTGGCTGACGGCGGCCTGGCCGGCAGCGCGCTGACCATGGACCAGGCGCTGCGCAATCTGCTCAGCCTGGGGCTGGATCTGGCCGATGCCTCGAACCGGCTGTCGCGCAATCCGGCGCGCTATCTGGGCCTGGCCGATCGTGGCCAGATCGCCGTCGGCCAGTGGGCCGATCTGGTGGTGCTGGACAGCGAGATGCAGGTCAGCGAGGTGTTCATCGAGGGCGAGGCGATCAGTCCGGCGTTCGAGCCTGACGCAGTGCCTGCCTGAACATACGCCGCCAGCGCCAGCCCCAGCCCCAGCGGGGTGCTGGCGCAGCGGCTGGGCCGTAGCGCTCGGCGTCCAGCGCCAGCAGCAGTGCGGCCAAAGCCGCTGCACGATCGCCATATTGCAGCCTGAGCATCTCCGTCCATTGCCGCGGCCCCTGATGCGGCTCGGCCGGCAGGCCCAGACGGCGCAGCCGGCGCACGATGAAGGCACGCTGGCGGCTCCAGTCGTCGTGCGGGCGGCTGCTCCAGGCCGACCACAGCGCAGCGGCGCTGGCCAGCGCTGCTATCACCGCCGCGCTGGCCTGGCCGAGCGCCTGCCAGTCGGCTTGCTGCCAGCCGAGTTGCTCCAGCAGCCGGAACTGGTCGCCACGCGAATAGTTGAGCACCCATTGCTGCCAGCGGTGGTCCAGTGTCTCCCAGGCGCCGCGCAGGCGCGTCCACAGCTGCGGGTCGACCTGGCCCAGCGCGCCGGCCAGCAGGCCGGGCGGTGGGCGCAAGACCTGACCCCGCAGCACCCGCTCGGGCGCCACCGCCGCGGTCGGGTCGGCGCGCCGCCAACCCAGGCCCGGTGCCCAGTACTCGGCCCAGGCATGGGCTTGGGATTGGCGCACGACGACATCGCCGTCCTGCAGCTCGGCATCGGCCCCCTGGAAGCCGCTGACCAGGCGGCTGGGCACGCCCATGGCTCGCATGGCGATCACAAAGGCGCTGGCATAGTGCTCGCAAAAGCCCAGCCGGCGGTCGAACCAGAATTCGTCCAGCGCATGGGGCGTGACTTCGCCATAGCGGCCCGGGGCCAGCGTGTAGATGAAGTCGCCATGGCGGATATGGTCCAGCAGCGCGCCCGCGAGCTGCTCGGCGCCGGCCTGCTGATCGCCGCTGAACTTGGTGTCGCGCAGCGTCCGGGCCCAGTCCAGCAGCCGCGGGTTGAGGCCGGCGGGCAGCTGCAGATAGGGCGCCAGATCGCCAGGCCGGGCGCCCACGCCGCTGCTGGACTGCAGCCAGGCGCGCTGGCGCAGGCGCAGCCGCTCGGTGATGGGCCTGTCGGCCTGCCAGACCAGCTCGCGGTCGCGCGTCAACGTCAGCTCGTCGATCTGCAGCGGGCTGCCCGGGGCCTCGGCGCCCAGCTCCAGCACCGGCAGCAGCGGCAGGCGCAGCGGCTCCAGCGTCATCTCATAGCGCAGCGGCTCGCCCTCGGGCTTGACGGCCAGCCGCGCCGCCTCGGGCATGCCAATCGCTGTGCCCTTGTCGCTGCGCGGCAGCCAGGTCTTGCCATCGAACTGGCTCAGCACCGGCCCGCGCAGATAGAGCTGGGCGCCGGGCGGCCGCGCGCCCTCGAAGCGCAGGCGCAGCGCGATGCTGTCGTCGTTGGCGATTTCGCTCATCGCGCCGAACTGCAGCTTGTCGCTCAAGCCGGTGCGGCCGATGGCATCGCTGGGCAGGCCCCACAGCGGCCCGATGCGCGGGAACAGCAGGAACAGCAGCACCATGATGGGCAGCCCCCACAGCGTGGTACGCAGCGCCTGCCGTGCCGCCAGGGCCAGGTGCGGCTGGCCCACCGGCATCTGCGCCAGCACCAGGGCGCTCAGCAGTGCCCAGACGCAGGCCAGAGACCACAGCGCGGTCAGCAGCGACTGCGAGTAGAAGTACTGCGTCAGCACCAGGAAGAAGCCGAGAAAGAAGACGACGAAGGCGTCGCGCCGCGCGTGCAGCTCCAGCGTTTTCAGCGCCATCAGCACGACCAGCAGCGTGATGCCGGCCTCGCGCCCGAACAGGCTGCGGTGGCTGGCCCAGCCCGCCACCAGGGTCAGCAGCAGCACCAGCAGCAGGCTGCGCCGGCCCGGCAGCGGCGCGCCGCGCCAGGCCAGCCGGCCGCGCCAGAGCAGCACGGCGGCCGTCAGCGCGCTGCACCACAGCGGCAGGTGGCTGATATGGGGCAAGGCGGTGGCGGCCAGCGCGGCGAGCAGGAACAGGGTGTCGCGCGCCTCGCGGGGCAGGCGGGCCAAGGCGCTCAGCAGGGGTAGCCTCATGGCGGCGCTCCCGCCCCGGTGCTGACGCGGGCCAGCGCGCGCAGGCAGGCGTCCAGATGGGCCGGGCCGGTGGCGCTGGCCAGCTGCAGCGCTTCGCCGCCGTCAAACAGACCGGCCGGCAAATCCAGCCCATAGCGCTGCTGCTCGGCCTCGGCGCGTATCAGCCAGGCGGACAGCCTTGAGAGTCGCGATTCCAGCGGCCGGCCGGCGCTGTGGGCCCAAGTGAACTGCAATTCCGCATGGCTCTGGCGGCGCGGTTCGCGCACCAGCAGGCTGTCGGCCTGCCCGTCGCCCTGGGCGGCCTTGCGCCAGAGAATGCGCTGAGGCGCGTCACCGGGGCGGTAGGGGCGGATGTCGTCTTCATCGTCGCCGCCCGCGGCCTGGAGCCGGGCCGGGCCGCGCTGGCTGTTGCCAGGCTGCGCCGGCCAGGCCGGGCAGGGCGCCTCGGGCAGCGGATAGACCCACACCGCGCTGGCCGGGCGCCAGACGCTCCAGGCGCGGAACAGCCCGAGCGGAAAGCGGGTTTCGATTTGCAGCACCGGCAGCGGGTGATGGCCGCGCGGCAGCGCGGGCAGGCGCAGCTGCAGCTGGGCATGGCCGCCGGCCGGTACATCGGTCCAGGCGATTTGTGCTTCGCTCGCGCCGAGCACCCTGAGCCCTATGCCCCAGCGCGCCGCGGCCTCGTTGTGCAGCTGGATCTGCAGCGGCAGCTCGCTGCCGGCCTGCCCTGCGGCCGGCGCTTGCAGCGTCAGCCGCAGGCCGCGCAAGACCGCATGGGTGGCGTGCATCGAGGCAAAACCTGCTCCCGCCAGAATGAAGCTGAGCGCGAAGCCCAGGCTCAGCTGCTCGTTGATCGAGGCCAGCAGCAGCACCAGGAGGGTCAGGCAGAAGAACAGGCCCGGCCGTGTGGGCAGGATGTAGAGATTGCGCTGCGTCATCAGATGCGCATCGCTGCGCGGATGCCGGGCCTGCCACCAGGCCCGCCACCGATCTCGCGCACGCTGGCGCCAGGCCTGCAGTGGCATCTTGAGGCTCAGGGCAGGGCGATGGCTTCGACCATCGCGCGGACCTGCTCGCGTGCGCCACGGCCGCTGCCGGCGCGCGGCGTCAGCCGGTGGGCAATGCACTGCGGCAAGATGGCCTGCAGATCGTCGGGCGAGACATGGCCGCGCCCTTGCAGCAGCGCCCGTGCCCGTGCCGCACGCAGCAGTGCCAGGCCGGCGCGCGGGCTCAGGCCCTGAACAAACCACTGGCCCGAGCGGGTGGCCGCCAGCAGCGCCTGCAGATAGTCCAGCAAGGCCGGGGCCACATGCACGCGCTGCACCGCCGCTTGCACGGCGAGCAGCTGCTCGGGCTGCATCACCGGCTGCAGGCGGCGCAGCAGCTCGCGGCTGTCGATGCCGGTCAGCAGCTCGCGCTCGGCGGCGTGGTCGGGCAGGCCCAGGCTGATGCACATCAGAAAGCGGTCCAGCTGCGACTCCGGCAGGGCATGGGTGCCGAGCTGATCGCTGGGATTTTGGGTGGCGATCACGAAAAAGGGCTCGGGCAGCGCGTGGCGCCGGCCATCGGCGCTGACCTGGCGCTCTTCCATCGCTTCCAGCAGGGCGCTCTGCGTGCGTGGCCCGGCGCGGTTGATCTCGTCGGCCAGCAAGACCTGGGCGAACACCGGCCCGGGGTGGAACTGGAAGCTGCCGCTGCCGTCGGCGGCGCGGGCATAGATGCTGACGCCGAGCAGGTCCGAGGGCATCAGGTCGGCGGTGAACTGCACGCGGGCCCATTGCAGGCCCAGCGACAGCGCCAGCGCGTGCGCCAAGGTGGTTTTGCCGACACCGGGCTGGTCTTCGATCAGCAAATGGCCGCCGGCCATGAGGCAGGTCAGACAGTCGTCGATCTGTGCCGTTTTGCCCTTGATGATCGTGCTAATCTGGTGTCGAAGCTGCTGCAGCAGCGCGCTGGTGTCGGTGTCCTGCATGATGTCCTGCACCATAGCGCAAAAGCGCAGACGATAACGATGGAGACAAGCGCGCCCATGTCGACCGCCTTTCTGAGCCACCCCGATTGCCGCCGCCACGATATGGGCGCCGGCCATCCCGAGTGCCCGCAGCGCCTGGATGCGATCAGCGACTGGCTGATCGCCAATGGCCTGGACATCGCGCTGGATCACCATGAGGCGCCGGCGGCGCGCATCACCGATATCGAGCTGGCGCATACCCATGGCTATGTCGCCGAGGTCCGCGATCAGCTGGAGGCCTTGGCCGCCAGCGGCGAGTGCAAGGCCATCGACCCGGACACCATTGCCAATCCCTACACCTGGTCGGCCGCGCTGCGTGCCGCCGGGGCCGCAGTACGGGCCACCGATCTGGTGCTGGACGGTCAGGCCGAGAACGCCTTCTGCTCGGTGCGGCCGCCCGGCCACCATGCGACGCGCGACCAGAGCATGGGTTTTTGCTTCTTCAACAATGTGGCGATTGCGGCCCGCCATGCGCTCGATGTGCGTGGCCTGAAGCGGGTGGCGGTGGTTGACTTCGATGTGCACCACGGCAACGGCACCGAGGACATCCTGGCCGGCGACGAGCGCGTGCTGATGGTCAGCATCTTCCAGCACCCGCTCTATCCCTATAGCGGCGCGGTGCCCAAGGGCGAGAACATGGTCAATGTGCCGATTCCGGCCTACACCCGTGGCGCCGAGATCCGCGAAATGATCGAAGCGATGTGGATGCCGGCACTGGAAGCCTTCAAGCCGGAGATGATCTTCATCTCGGCCGGCTTTGATGCCCATCGCGAGGACGACCTCGGCCAGCTCGGTCTGGTCGAGGCCGATTACGAGTGGATGACGATGCGCATCAAGGCCATCGCCGAACGCCATGCGCGCGGCCGCATCGTCTCCTGCCTGGAGGGCGGCTACCATCTGGGGGCGCTGGCGCGCAGCGTGGGGACGCATCTGCGCGTGCTGGCCGGCGTCTAGCAGACTATTGCAAAACTACTGCGGCGACCATCTGTGTCGTTGCGCGGTGCTCGGAATCCTCACGTACAGGGCGTACGTTGCGGTTCCTGTGCGCCGCGCGCCTAGCATCTGGCCGTCCTCGCGACGTTTTTCAACAGCCTGCAAATACCTGTTCTGGCTATTGCCGGCCGCGCTTTGCGCGGCCTGATCGTTTTCGAATGAATCAATCCTCCCTCGGCTTTGACGATCTGCTGGCGCTGCTGGCGTCCTTTCTGAAACCTACCGCCCTGATGGAGCTGGGCCTGCTGGTGGCCTGCATGGCGCTGTCCTGGCTGGTCGTGTCACGGCTGCAGCGGGTGGTGATGCAGCGCCATGGCTCGGTGCTGTTCGGTCAGCATGTGGTTGACGGCGTGCTGTTCCCGGTGCTGGCCCTGCTGCTGGCTTTCGGGGCGCGGCGGCTGATGCCGCTGCTGGGCATGAAGGTGCTGGTCTTCAAGCTGATCATCCCGGTGCTGTCTGCCCTGGTGGCGATACGGCTCAGTGCCAAGGTGTTGCGTGCGGTGATGCCGGACTCGCGCTGGGTGAAGTTCCTCGAGCGCAGCGTGTCCTGGCTGGCCTGGGGCGGCTCCATCCTGTGGATCACCGGCATCCTGCCGGCCATCATGGAGGAGTTCGAGAACATCGAGTTCAAGATCGGCGCCAGCCATGTCACGCTGCGGGCGATGATCGAGGGCGGTCTGACTGCCGTCTTCGTGCTGGTGCTGGCGCTGTGGCTGTCCTCGGTGATCGAGGCGCGGCTGCTGCGCAATGCGACCACCGATCTGTCGCTGCGCAAGATCGCGGTCAATCTGACCCGCGCGGTGCTGCTCTTTCTGGGCCTGCTGTTCGCGCTGACCGCGGCCGGCATCGACCTGACCGCCTTGGGCGTGCTCGGCGGCGCGCTGGGCGTCGGCATCGGCTTTGGCTTGCAGAAGCTGGCGGCCAACTACATCAGCGGCTTCGTCATCCTGGCCGAACGCAGCCTGCGCATCGGCGATATGGTCAAGGTCGACAATTTCGAGGGCCGCATCTCCGACATCAAGACTCGCTACACGGTGGTTCGCGCGCTGAATGGCCGTGAGGCCATCATCCCGAACGAGCTGCTGATCACGCAGCGGGTCGAGAACTCCTCGCTGGCCGATCCGCAGGTGCTGCTGACCACGGTCGTGCAGATCGCCTATGGCAGCGACGTCGAGGCGGTGATGGCGGCGCTGGTCGAGGTGGTGAGCGCCGTGCCGCGCGTGCTGGCGACGCCAGAGCCCTCGGTGCAGCTGAGCAATTTCGCCGCCGATGGCCTGGAGCTGACCGTGGTGTTCTGGATCGCCGATCCGCACAACGGCCAGGGCGGCGTGCGCTCCGATGTGAACCTCGCCATCCTGCGCCGGCTGACCGAGCTAGGCGTCGAGATTCCGTTTCCGCAGCGGGTGCTGCACCAGCGCGCCGGCTGAGGGCGCGGCGCGACTGGGTAGGCTTACTTCAGTACGCGGCTGAAGGCGTCAAGCACTGTTTGTTCAGCGGCCTTGAGCGTCGTCGTCAGCGAAGGCGAGGCGGTGGCGCTCTGACGCAGCTCCAGCTTGATGCTGTCGTCCTTGGCGTTGGTGTCGACGCGCAGCTGCGCGCCATCCGGGGCGCTTACTGTGGCCAGCGTGGCGCCAGCCTTCACGTTCAGCTGCACCGGGAAGCGCGGCGTGTCCAGTGTGAAGTTCAGCGTATCGATGCTGACGTCGTGATGGCTGTCTGGCGTGCTGGTGGCGACGATGATGTCCTTGTAGACATCGCTGCGGCCGTTGCGCAGCACCGTGGCATTGCCGCTGCCACTGAGCGTCAGGTCGGCATTGCGCTTGAGCTTGATCTGGCCGCTCAAGGTTTGTTCTCCGACGATGCCGTCGGGGATGGTGAAGCGCAGCTGGTCGGCCGTGAAATCGCCGCCGGCCAGGTAGCTGACGCCACCGACCACGGTCGCGCCGGCGCCAACGGCGGTCAGCTTGCCGCTGTTCACAATGACGCCGCCCAGATTGCAGTTGTTGGTACTGAAACTGCGAGTGTTTGCATCGATGCGAGCGACACTGACCGTACCACCTTGCGGGCAGGGGTAGGTGCCGGGCGTGTCGTTGGTGCTCAGTACGACGCGGAAGCTGCCGTCGATCACCGTGGTGACTGCATCCAGGCGCATTGCGGCCAAGCTGACCAGCGCAAAGGCGTCGAGGTAGTTGTCCTTGCTCAGCGTTGCGGCGATCGGGCCGGGGCCGGGCGTTGGCCCAGGGGTCGGTTCGGCGCTGCCGCCGCCGCCGCCGCCGCCACAGGCGCTCAAGGTCAGGGCAGCCACGGCGGCGCCGACCGCCAGCAGGCGGTTCTTGTCGATGTACATCAGAATTCCCTCCAGATATCGCAGAAACGGGTGCGCTCGCGGGGCGACCCATGATCGCCACGGCGCGTCTTGGGCGCACCGGCAGCGAGAAGCGGAGAATTCTATCGAGAGGCTTGTGACAACCTGATCGTCACGCCACTCGACCGGAGGGATTCAGAAGTCGGCATCGAGCACGACCCGGTAGCGGGCCTTGTTGCTTCTCAAATGCTCGATCGCCTCGTTGACCCGGCTCATCGGGAAGCGCTCTACCTGGGGCAGGATCTGGTGCCGTGCGGCGAATTCCAGCATCTTGCTCAGCACCGTGGGCGGCGGCGTCGGCGAGGCCGACAGGCTGCGCTGCCAGGACAGCAGGCCGCCGCTCTTGAACGCCATCTTGTCGGTCACCACGCCGACCATATGCATGCGGCCCTTGGGCGCCAGGGTGTTGAGCAGTGCGTCCCACTCCAGGCTGGCGCCGACGGTGATCAGCAGAAAGTCCAGGCTGCCTGCGGCGGCCTTCAGCTCCTTCAGCTCGACGCTGGAGACGGCCTTGTGCGCGCCCAGCGCCAGCGCTTCTTCGCGCTTTGATGGCGACGAGGTGAAGGCCGTGACCTCGCAGCCCCAGGCGCGGGCAAACTTGACGGCCATATGCCCCAGGCCGCCGATGCCGACGACGCCGACCCGATCGGTCGGCTTGATCGAGTGGATGACGAAGGGCAGGAATACCGTGCCACCGCCGCACATCAGCGGGCCGGCGGCCGCCGGGTCCAGTGCATCGGGGATGGGCACGGCCCAGCTCCAGTGGGCGCGCAGCCGGTCGGCAAAGCCGCCGTGGCGGCCGACGATGGTCGGTTGGCGCTTGCCGCAGAGGTTTTGTTCGCCGCCCAGGCAGAAATTGCAGTGCATGCAGCTGTTGCTGTGCCAGCCCACCCCCACGCGCTGGCCGATCTGGCGACCGCGGGCCTGTGGCCCCATCGCGGTGATGATGCCTACCACCTCATGACCGGGCACGACCGGGTAGCTGGCCGGGAACCATTCGCTATCGATCATCGCCAGATCGGAATGGCAGATGCCGCAGTGTTCCACCCGGATCTCGATCTCGTCGTCGCCCAGCGGACCGGGTTCATAGCTGAAGGCCTGCAGGGGCGCGCCGGCACTGTGGGCGGCATAGGCATGGATCGGGCGGTTGATACTCATCTGCTACTCCTGGAGCGCTGGTGCCGGCAACGTCAACTGCCGATCATAGGCTCGGCAGAGCTGGCCTTTTGTCACCTTGGCGGCGCCTGCCAGCGGGTACAGCCGCTCAGGAAGCTGTAAGGTCAGACAGTTCCCCTGGTGGTTAGATATCCCTAGAGTATGGGGGGTGACGCTCGACGTCACGCTGCGGCTCAGCAGCCGCAGCCGGTAAACAGGGGGAAAAGATGATGTTGAACAATCTGCGTATTGGCACGCGGCTGGGGCTTGCCTTTGCTATCGTCATTGCCCTGCTGCTGGCCAGCCTGGCCGCTGGGATCACAGTGCTCAATCATGTCAGTGTGACGATGGAACAGGTCGTTGATGACCGCTACGCCCAGATCGCCCTGAGCAGCGCCATCAAGGATGTGGGCGACAAGGGTGTCGTCACCATCGGCCGCATCCTGCTGTCCAACAGCGCTGACGAAGCCAAGAAATATATCGATCAGTACGCGGCGCTGCGGGCACAGAACACCGAGAACTTCGCCCGCTTCGAGAAGCTGCTGCACACCGACGAAAGCAAGGCCATCTTTGCCGAGCAGACCGAGGCGCGCAAAGCCTATGGTGCCGCGGTGCGCAAGTTCTTCGAGCTGCAGGGCGCAGGCAAGCGCGAGGAGGCGATGGCCGTCTATCAAGGTGAGATGGCGACGCTGCAGCCGCGCTATTACGCGCTGATCGACAAGATGGTCGCCCACCAGGAGAAGGGCATGGCCGATGATGTGAGCGAGGCCAAGGCGGCGACCCAGCGCGGTCGCTTTGGCATGGTGCTGTTCTCGGCCTTTGCCGTGCTGCTGGGTGTGGGCACGGCCATCTTCATCACCCGTTCGATTACCCGGCCGATTGACCACGCGATCTCGCTGGCTGAGGCGGTTGCCGAGGGCGAGCTGACCTGCCGCATCGATCACAGCAGCAAGGATGAAGTGGGCCGCTTGTTGGGCGCGCTGGAACATATGGTGAACAGCCTGCATCGCATCGTTTCCGAAGTGCGCTCGGGCGCTGATCTGATCGCCACAGCGTCGCATCAGGTCGCACAGGGCAATATGGATTTGTCGGCCCGCACCGAGCAGCAGGCCAGCGCGCTGCAGCAAACTGCCTCGGCGATGGAGCAGCTGACTGCCGCCGTCAAGCTCAGCGCCGACAACGCCCAGCAGGCCAATGCCTCGGCCCAGCAGGCCTCGTCGGTAGCCAGCCAGGGCGGCGAGGTGGTTGGACAGGTAGTGGCGACGATGAGTTCGATCGCCGACTCCTCGAAGCGCATCGTCGAGATCATCAGCGTCATCGATGGCATCGCCTTCCAGACCAATATCCTGGCGCTGAACGCCGCCGTCGAGGCCGCCCGGGCGGGCGAGCATGGACGTGGCTTTGCCGTGGTCGCGGCCGAGGTGCGCAGCCTCGCGCAGCGCAGCGCGGTGGCGGCCAAGGAGATCAAGTCGCTGATCGACAACTCGGTGGAGCAGGTCGACAAGGGCAGCCAGATGGTCGAGCAGGCCGGCGCGACGATGCAGCAGGTGGTGTCCAGCATCCGCCAGGTCAGTGAGGTGGTGGCGGCCATCAGCGCCTCGGGCCGAGAGCAGAGCCTGGGCATCGAGCAGGTCAACGAGGCCATTGTGCAGATGGACGACTCGACGCAGAAGAACGCGGCCATGGTCGAGCAGAGCACGGCGTCGGCCAGCTCCTTGCAAGACCAGGCGCGGCAGCTGAACGAGGTCGTCCGCTCTTTCGTGCTGTAGCCGCTTGGCGGGGCCCCGCGACGGGGTGCCCGGCGGAGGAGAACCATCATGACTACAGCCAGGCCTGAGGGCCGTGGCGGGGTGGAGCACACCCCGATGTTTTTGCTCGGTGAGCAGTTGATCACCGCGAGGCCGGGCCTGCGCCTGGCCTTGCAGTCGCTGGTCGAGGCCTACCGGGAACAGGGGCACCGCTGCGCAACATTGGATCCGCTGGGGCTGGCCAGCCCGGTCGATCCGGCCCAGCTGGATGCGGCACAGTTCGGGCTCAAACTCGATGAGCCAACTCACGAGCTTGGCGCAGAGCGGGCCAGCGCTCAGCTTGCCGGGCATTCCTGGGTGCTGGCCGCCAGCGATGTCGGCGACTTGCAAGCGCGTTTGCGCGCCTGCTATTGCGGCGAAATGACGCTCGATGCCAGCGCCGTGCGCAACCCGACGCGGCGCGAATGGCTGTTCGCAGCGATGGAGGCTGAAGCGCCTCCCGACCTGCAGCAGCGCGAGCAGGCCCTGGCTTTGCTGGAACGCTTGGTGGCGGCGCAATGCTGGGAGCAGCATGCGGCGAACAGCTTCCCGCAGGGCAAGCGTTTCTCGCTGCAGGGGCTGGAGGCCTTGCTGCCGCTGCTCGATGCCGTGCTCGAGGCGGCCTGCGCCCATGGTGTCGAGCAGGTGATGATGGGCATGCCGCACCGCGGCCGTCTCAATGTGCTGGTGAATCTGCTGGGACTGCCGCCTGAGCGGGTGCTGGCGGCCTTCGAGCTGCTGACGCCCGCATCCGGCAAAGATTCGGCGGACGGCAATGACCTTATCTACCATCGCGGCGCCGAGCGCGTGCTGCAGACGCCGCACGGGCCTTTGCGCCTGCGCCTGGCAGACAACCCATCGCACCTGCAAAGTGTGCAACCGGTGATCTGCGGGATGACGCGGGCCAGCCAAGATGGCGACGATGGCCCGCAGCGGCGGCGGGCGATGGCCTTGCTGCTGCATGGCGACGCGGCATTGGCGGGCCAGGGCGTGGTGATGGAAACACTGATGCTGGCGCACAAGCAGGGCTATGGCATCGGCGGCGCAGTGCATATCGTCATCAACAACCAGGTTGGTTTCACCGAAGCCCAGCAGCCCGATGCCCAGGCGCCACGCTATTGCACCGATGTGGCACGGATGATCGATGCACCGGTGCTGCGAGTGAACGCCGATGCGCCGGAACTGCTGGCGCGGGCGGCGGCATTGGCCTTGGCCTATCGCAGCCGCTTCAGCGCCGATGTCTTTATCGATCTGGTCGGCTACCGGCGGTTGGGACACTCCGAGAGTGATGTGCCGGAGTTGAGCAGCCCGCTGCGTCAGGCCTGCATCAAAGCAACGCCCACGGTGGTCGAGCGTTTTGCGCGGCGCCTGCAAGCGGCAGGCTGGCTGCCCGGCGGCGATATCGCCACCGTGCTGGCGCCGAGGCAGGAGCGGGCACTCAGCCTGTTCAGCGGCGCTGGCCAGGTGCCGCCTGAGCAGCCAGCGCCGCTGCCGCGAGCGCTCGAGGGCGATGCACGACATCCCCTGCCTGATCAGGGCGATCATGCGGCCATGGTCGAGGCCATGGTGGCCCTGCCGCCGGGTTTTCTGCCGCACCCGATGGTGCGGACGTTGATCGAGGATTGGCGCAGCATGGCGGGAGACCGCTGGCAGCCGGTCGATTGGCGCTTTGCCGAGAACATGGCCTATGCCAGCCTCTTGCGCGCCGGCGTCGGCATACGCATCTCGGGCATGGATGTGCAGCGCGGCACCTTCTTTCATCGGCTGGCGGTCTGGCAGGGGCAGACGGCGGCCGGTGGCCTGCCCGTCCGGCATGTCCCGCTGGCCGCACTGGAGCAGCCGGGCGCGCGCTTCGAGGTCTACAACTCGCCCCTGTCCGAGGAGGCCGTACTGGGCTTTGAATACGGCTACAGCCTTTGCGCCGGCCGGCGCCTGGTGATCTGGGAGGCGCAGTTCGGCGACTTCGTCAATGGCGCCCAGGTCTTTGCCGACCAATACATCGCCTCGGGTGCGGCCAAGTGGGGCAGGGACTCGGCCCTGGTCGTGCTGCTGCCGCATGGCCATGAGGGCGTGGGCCCCGAGCATTCCAATGGCTTTCTGGGGCGCTGGCTGGCGCTGTGTGCCGAAGAGAATCTGCGCGTGGCCTGCCCCTCGACCTCGGCGCAATGGTTCCATCTGCTGCGCCGCCAGGCGCTGGACCCGGAGCGCCGGCCGCTGATCGTGATGACACCCAAGGCGGTGCTGCACGAGGAGCCGGGTTCACATGCGCCCTTGCAGGCGATGCTTGAAGGCAGTTTTCAGCCTCTGTTGCCCGATCCCGATGCCCCCGCGGCTCGCCAGGTGGAACGGGTGGTGCTGTGCAGTGGCAAGCTGTTCTACGACCTGGTGCGTGGTCGGCGAAGGTTGGGTGGGCGCAGCCGCACGCTGCTGCTGCGCCTGGAGCAGCTTTATCCGCTGGACGTCCAAGGTCTGCACCGCGTGCTGGCGGCGCTGCCCTGGCTGGGTGAACTGGTGTGGGCGCAGGAGGAACAGCTGCGCCAGGGCGCCTGGCCCTTCGTCCGTGACGACTTGCAGCAGGCCTGCCCGGCCGGCGTTGAGCTGCGCTGTGTGGCTGCGCCCAGCACGGCCACCGGCGCCGCCTCGACGCTGCAAGCCCAGCGCGCCATCCAGCAGGCGCTGGTGGAGCAGGCGCTGGGCTGGGGCTGAGGAGGCTTACCAGTCGGCCGAGCGCATCACCGATTGCCAGCGGCCATGCTCGATGCCGTAGACGCTGATGGTGCCGAAGCGCTGTTCGCCGTTGTCGGCATAGCGCAGGCCGCTGGTCACCGGGCCGTGCAGGTCGAGTGACTTCATCGCCGCCAGCACCTGCTTGGGATCAGCGCTGCCGGCGCGCAGCAGGCCCTGGCTGATCGAGTAGACGGCGTCGTAGGCATAGTGGGCACCGTAGGCGATATCCTGCTTCTGTTCCTTGTTGAAACGCTGCTGGAAGGCCTTGCCGGCACTGAACTCATAGGGCTCGATGATGGGCGAGGTGGCCATCACGCGACGGATCGGCAGCTGGCCCTTGGGCAACAGGTCGGTCTTGATGGTGTCGCCACCCAGCAGCTGGGCATCCTTCAGGCCGACGCGGGCCATGCCCTTCATCAGCGCCTCGACCTGGAAATCGGCCAGCGTGGTGATCACGCAGTCGATCTTGGCGGCGGCCATCTTGGGCAGCAGCTCGTCGAAAGTGGTGGTTTTGTCGTCCAGCGAGGCCTTCAGCGCCGGCGTCTTGCCCAGCTTCTTCATATGCGCCTCGACGCCGACCAGCAGGCCCTTGCCATAGGGCGTGTTGTCGTCAATCAAACAGAAGGTCTGTGCGCCCATCTGTTGCACCGCATAGCCGGCCATGGCCTTGGCCTGCAGATCGTCGTTGGCGACCAGGCGCAGCGTGGTCGGCAGATCAAGCTGGGTGAACTTGGGGTTGGTCGAGATTGCCAGCTGGGCGATGCCGGCGGCGCCGTAGATCGGTGCCGATGCAATGCTGACACCGGAATTCAGGTTGCCGACCACGGCGATCACGCCGGCCTCGACCAGCTCCTGAGCGATCTTCTTGCCCGTCTCTGCATCGGACTTGTCGTCACGCGCCACCACTTCCAGCGTGATGCGCTGGCCCTTGACCGAGAAGCCGGCGGCATTGATGTCCTTGACCGCCATTTCCACGCCGGCCAGCATGTCCTTGCCCAGGCGTGCCAGCGGTCCGCTGAGCGGCTGGGCCACGCCGATACGCACGGTGTCGGGCAGGCGCGAGCAGGCGCTGAACAGGGGGGCGAGGCTGCCGGCGAGGAGGAGGGAACGTCTTTGCATGGTCAGGCTTCAGAAGTGATGGCGCATTCTAGAAAGGGCCGGGCGCTCCCACCCATCTGGCGGGCGGGAATTTGTTGTGCTTTGTTCACGGATGGCGGAATACAGGCGCCACGACGCCATGGCACATGAAAAGGCTCTTTGGACCCTATTTGATGCTCGGCCACCGGCACACGAAACCCAACCACAGAGGCACTGAGGCACAGAGGAATTCACAGGGGACACCAGGGTTCGACTAGTTTTTCTCTGTGACTCAATGCCGCTGTGCTTGCCTTTGGCTGCTTTCAGGGATTCAGCAATTGGCGCCAAACGCACTACATGAAGAAGCCACCCGCAGGTGGCTTCTTGGTTGACCCGCTGCCCGGTGATCAGGCGGCGTTGACCGGGATGCTGACGGTCTTGCCGCTGGCGATGCGTTGCTGCCAGTCGGCCGGGCCGGTCACATGGGCGCTGGTGCCGCCGGCATCCACCGCCACCGTCACCGGCATGTCGACCACGTCGAACTCGTAGATTGCTTCCATGCCCAGGTCGGCAAAGCCGACCACCGGGGCGGCCTTGATCGCCTTGCTGACCAGGTAGGCGGCGCCGCCGACGGCCATCAGGTAGGCGCTCTGGTTGTCCTTGATCGCATCGATGGCGATCTGGCCGCGTTCGGCCTTGCCGACCATGGCGATCAGGCCGGTCTGTTCCAGCATCATGCGGGTGAATTTGTCCATCCGCGTGGCCGTGGTCGGGCCGGCCGGGCCGACGACCTCGTCGCGCACCGGATCCACCGGGCCGACGTAGTAGATGACCCGGTTGGTGAAGTCCACCGGCAGCTTCTCGCCGCGGGCCAGCATGTCCTGGATGCGCTTGTGGGCAGCGTCGCGGCCGGTCAGCATCTTGCCGTTCAAGAGCAGAGTGTCGCCCGGCTTCCAGCTGGCCACTTCGGCCTTGGTCAGCGTGTTCAGGTCGACGCGCTTGCTCTTGTTGTAGTCCGGCGCCCAGTGCACATCGGGCCACAGGTCCAGGCTAGGCGGGGTCAGGTAGCTGGGGCCGCTGCCGTCGAGCACGAAATGCGCATGGCGGGTGGCCGCGCAGTTGGGGATCATCGCGATCGGCTTGGACGCGGCGTGGGTCGGGTAGGTCTTGATCTTGACGTCCAGCACCGTGGTCAGGCCGCCCAGGCCCTGCGCGCCAATGCCCAGGGCGTTGACCTTCTCGTACAACTCGATACGTAGCTCCTCGAGCTTGTTCTGCGGGCCGCGTTCGAGCAGCTCGTACATATCGATATCGTCCATCAGCGCTTCCTTGGCCAGCAGCGCCGCCTTTTCGGCCGTGCCGCCGACGCCGATGCCCAGCATGCCCGGCGGGCACCAGCCGGCGCCCATGGTCGGCACCGTCTTCAACACCCAGTCGACGATGTTGTCGCTCGGGTTGAGCATATACACCTTGCTCTTGTTCTCCGAGCCGCCGCCCTTGGCCGCGACGATCACGTCCACGGTGTTGCCGGGTACGACCTCCATGAAGATCACGGCCGGTGTGTTGTCCTTGGTGTTCTTGCGCTCGAAGATTGGGTCGCTCAAGACCGAGGCGCGCAGCTTGTTGTCCGGATGGTTGTAGGCGCGGCGCACGCCTTCGTTGATGGCGTCCTGGATCGAGTCCGGGAAGTCGAGCCAGCGCACATCCATGCCGATCTTCAGGAACACATTGACGATGCCGGTGTCCTGGCAGATCGGGCGACGGCCTTCGGCGCACATGCGGCTGTTGGTCAGGATCTGCGCGATCGCGTCCTTGGCCGCCGGGCTTTGCTCGCGCTCATAGGCGCGGGCCAGGTGGGCGATGTAGTCGGCCGGGTGGTAGTAGCTGATGTACTGCAGGGCGGCGGCGACGCTGTCGACCAGATCAGCGTATCGAATCTGTGTGCTCATGGTGTGAGTCCAACGTGAGTGGGGCGGGAAGTGCTTGGGCAGGCTGAAAACTACGGCACGATGCCAGCTTTGGCTTGCAGCGCGCTGAAAGCCGGGCCTGAGGGCCTGGCGCAGGCTGTGATGCCTGTCAGTGTAGCGAAGCCGGCTGGGCCGATCTTGGGTGCAGCAAAGCGCGATCAAGGGGCGCGGCGGTGGCGGGGCCAGGCAGGCGGTGCTGCTTCGCCGGTGTAACGGCCGGTGGCTGAGCTTTTGCCGGCCCGGGCGCCTGCTACGAGGCCCTGCCCAAGCTTGCCGTGCCCGGGGGCTCGATGCTGGCCGGCTTGCCGTGGGCCTGGAGGTGGCGCGAGCAGACGCTCAGTGCTGGGCGTCCTTGGCGTGGCCGAGCAGGCGGTCGGTCATCGCGATGGCCATGGCCGAGAGCAGGAAGGCGATGTGGATCAGGGTCTGCCACATCAGCGTCTTTTCGCTGTAGTTGTCGGCGTTGATGAAGGTCTTGAGCAGGTGGATCGACGAGATGCCAATGATGGCGGTGGCCAGCTTGACCTTCAGCACCGAGGCGTTGACGTGGCTGAGCCACTCCGGTTGGTCCGGGTGGCCATCAAGATTCATCCGCGAGACAAAGGTCTCGTAGCCGCCGACGATGACCATGATCAGCAGATTGGAGATCATCACCACATCGATCAGGCCCAGCACGACCAGCATGATGATGGTTTCGTTCAGCTTGGCGATGGGCTCATAACCGATCACCGCCCCGCTGGCATCCTTGATGGCCGCGGCCTTGTAGCCAATGCTCTTGACCAGGGTCACCAGCGCCTCCTGGTGGCCAAAGGCGGCCTCAATCAGGTGCACTAGCTCGGTCCAGAACTGGTAGACGTACACCGCCTGCGCCAGGATCAGCCCCAGATACAGCGGCAGTTGCAGCCAGCGGCTGCCAAAAATCAGCTGGGGCAGCAGGCCGAGGCGGGGATTCAGATTCTTTTCGGAACTCATTGGTAACTCTCTGGAAGCGTGGCGGGCCGATTCTAGTGAGACGATGCGGCAGTTCGTGTGGCGGTTCATGTGGCGCAGCAAAGGCGATGTCCCGAGTCGACCGCGCGAACAGGCAAAGGCCGCTATGCGGCCACGGTGCTCGTCCAGCGCACAGCAGTCTCGGCGCGGGCGACACAATGGTCTTGTACAAGAGTAAGCGGTTCGTCAGTGACAAACCGCACAGTAGCGCCAAGATGATTCCAAATCTGGCGCACCCCGCTTAGGAGAGAGACGCGATGAGCAATAGTTCCCTGGAGACGCTGTACCACCCCTCGGCTGCGACGACGGCTGCGGCCCATGTGTCGGGCATGGCCGCCTACGAGGCCCTGGTCAAGGAAGCCGAGACCGATTACGAAGGCTATTGGGCGCGTCTGGCGCGGGAGCTGGTCAGCTGGAAGAAGCCCTTCACCCAGGTGCTCAACAGCAGCGAGGCGCCGTTCTTCAAGTGGTTCGAGGACGGCACGCTGAACGTGTCCTACAACTGCCTGGATCGCAATGTCGAGCGCGGCCTGGGCGACAAGACGGCCCTGATCTTCGAAGCCGACGATGGCACGGTCACCAAGGTCAGCTACAGCGAGTTGCTGGCTCGCACGGCCCAGTTGGCCAATGCGCTGAAGGCGCGCGGCGTCAAGAAGGGCGACCGGGTTGTCATCTATATGTCGATGTCGATTGAAGGCGTGGCAGCGATGCAGGCCTGCGCCCGCATCGGCGCGACGCACTCGGTGGTGTTCGGCGGCTTCTCGGCGCAGTCGCTGCGCGACCGCGTTCAGGATGCTGGCGCGGTGATGATCATCACCGCCGATGAACAGGCGCGTGGCGGCAAGCACCTGCCGCTGAAGGCCATCGTCGACGAAGCGCTGGCCGACAACGCCTGCCCGACGCTGAAGGACGTGATCGTCTACAAACGCACCGGTGGCGCCATCGGCTGGGTTGAAGGCCGTGATTTGTGGCTGCACGAGGTGCTGGCTGGCCAGCCGACCGTCTGCGAGCCCGAGTGGGTCGAGGCCGAGCATCCGCTGTTCCTGCTCTACACCTCGGGCTCCACAGGCAAACCCAAGGGCGTGCAGCACAGCACCGGCGGCTATCTGCTGCACGCGGCGCTGACGACCAAATGGACCTTCGACCTGAAGCCTGACGACGTGTTCTGGTGCACGGCCGATATCGGCTGGGTCACCGGTCACACATACATCACCTATGGCCCGCTGGCGCTGGGCGGCACCGAGATCGTCTTCGAAGGCGTGCCCACTTATCCGGATGCCGGCCGCTTCTGGCAGATGATCGAGAAACACAAGGTCTCGATCTTCTACACCGCACCGACGGCGATCCGCTCGCTGATCAAGGCCGCCGAGAGCAATGAGGCCGTGCACCCGGATCGTTACGACCTGAGCAGCCTGCGCCTGCTCGGTTCGGTCGGCGAGCCGATCAATCCGGCTGCCTGGGAGTGGTATCACAAGCATGTCGGCGGTGGCCGTTGCCCCATCGTCGACACATTCTGGCAGACCGAGACCGGCGGCCACATGATCACCCCGCTGCCGGGCGCGACGCCGCTGGTGCCGGGCTCCTGCACGCTGCCTTTCCCCGGCATCACCACCGCCATCGTCGACGAGACCGGCAACGATGTGCCCAACGGGCAGGGCGGCATCCTGGTCGTCAAGAAGCCTTGGCCGTCGATGATCCGCACCATCTGGGGCGATCCGGAGCGCTTCAAGAAGAGCTACTACCCGAGCGAGCTGAAGGGTTACTACCTCGCTGGCGATGGCGCCATCCGAGATGCCGAAACCGGCTATTTCACGATCACTGGCCGCATCGACGATGTGCTGAATGTGTCCGGCCACCGGATGGGCACGATGGAGATCGAATCGGCCCTGGTCAGCTGCACCGAGCTGGTGGCCGAAGCGGCGGTCGTGGGCCGCCCCGACGACACCACCGGCGAGGCCATCTGCGCCTTCGTCGTGCTGAAGCGCCCCCGTCCCAGCGGCGACGAAGCCAAGGCGATTGCCAAGCAGCTGCGCGACCACGTGGCCAAGGAAATCGGCCCGATCGCCAAGCCCAAGGACATCCGTTTCGGCGACAACCTGCCCAAGACCCGCTCCGGCAAGATCATGCGCCGCCTGCTGCGCTCAGTCGCCAAGGGCGAGTCGGTCACGCAGGACACCAGCACGCTCGAAAACCCGGCCATCCTCGAGCAACTCGGACAAGCCTATTGACCACCCCCTACGCGCTGGCGCGCGCCCCCTCAAGGGGGCAGGCTCGGCAGACCGGCAAAGCCGGATCTGCGAGCCTCGCTGGATGTGTCAAGGCCCGCCTTTGGCGGGCCTTTCCGCTTGTACCGTCGCAGTGCTGACGCAAGCGCGCGATCAAGAAGGAAGGCTCTTTTGGCGTTAAGTGTGGCTGCTCTGGAAACAAACAAAGGCAACCACAGAGGCACTGAGACACAGAGAAAAACGCAGCGAACCTTTGTTCCCTCTGTGAATTCCTCTGCGACTCTGTGGCTCTGTGGTTTGTTTTGGCTGATCAACAGCTAGCGCGCAAAGAGCCAAAAGGAAAGGCCCGCCAAACGGCGGGCCTTGACTCATCCAGCGGCGCCCGAGGATCCGGCTCTGCCGGTCCTACGGGCGCGCCCCCTTGAGGGGGCCGGCGAAGCCGGTAGGGGGTGGTCTTTACTTCACCGTGAGCACCCAGGCCGCCAGCTTCTTGGCTTCATCGGGCGTCACTTGCGTGTTCGGGGGCATGGGCACCGGGCCCCAGGCGCCGGAGCCACCCTTGATGATTTTTTCGGCCAGCTTGGCGGTGGCGTCCTTGTCCTTGGCGTACTTGGCGGCCACGTCCTTGTAGGCCGGGCCGACGATCTTCTTGTCAACGGCGTGGCAGGTCATGCAGTTCTTGGCCTTGGCCAGATCGGCGTTGGCAAAGGCCGGGGCGCTCAGCGTGGCGGCCAGGGCGGCCACGGCAATCAGGATCGACTTCATGCTTTGTTTCCTTGTCTTCGGCTGTGGGGGGAAAACACCGCGGGCCCATGAGCGGAACTGCACTACAGTTTCAAGCAGGAACCCTTCTCAGGGATTGTACGGGTGGGCCAGCTCGCTGCAGACCAAGCTGCTGCGACGCGCGTACCCGGAAAGCGACAAGGATTGCGTGTATGTGGATGGTCGGATTGGGTGTCGTGCTGCTGCTGTTGAAGCTGCTGGGCGTGGTGCCGGTGGCGCACTGGAGCTGGATCGTCATCCTGCTGCCCTTTGGACTGGCCGCCCTGTGGTGGGCCTGGGCGGACAGCTCGGGTTACACCCAGCGCAAGGCCATGGAAGCGATGGACGCCAAGAAGGCCGCGCGCCGGCAGCGTGCGGTTGAGAACCTGGGTCAGAGCGACAGGCAACGCCGCTCCTGAAGCTTGCTCTGGCTGGCTTATGTACTGAGCCAGTCAAAGCCGGCGCTCAATCGCAGTTCGGAATCTGTGGGCGGCCGCCGCCCTTCATGCATTGCTTGTAGTTGGACGGCAGATTCTTCACCTCGCGGGTATCGCCAACGGCGACGCTGAACTCTTCAAAGACCTGGTAGGTGCAGCTGGTCGTCGGCTTGCCGCTGTCGCCATCAACGCTTTGGCAGCGGCTGGTGAACAGCGCGTAATTGCAGTCGCCGCTCGGACTTTGCACGCATTGGAAACGGGTGGCGCCGCCGACGGTCTTGGTCTTGACGCTGCCGGTCTCGCCGGTGGTCGTCACGGAAATGGCGCAGCCGCTGATCAGGGCGGAAATCAGGGCCAGGCTCAAGGTGCTGGCAAACAGGCGGGTAGGGCGCATGGCGGGTTCTTAGTCGCTGGGTCGAAGCCGGGATGGCTCGAATGCCGCGAATTCTGCAAAGCCATGCGTGGCCTGTCTTCGTGCGGCCGACGAACTGCAGAATCGCCGGCATGGGCGCGCCCAGCCGGCGACAGGCCCCTGTGCTGCCCCTTACTCGAAGCGGTCCAGCACCGCGCCCGAGCTGGCGCTGGAGGCGTTCTTGGCGAACTTGGCCAGCACGCCCCGGGTGTAGCGCGGCGCCGGCTTCACCCAGGCGGCCTTGCGCGCGGCCAGCTCGGCGGCGTCCACATGCAGCTCCAACTGCAGCTTGTGGGCGTCGATGGTGATGGAGTCACCTTCCTTGACCAGGGCGATCACCCCGCCCTCATAGGCTTCGGGTGCCACGTGGCCGACGACCATGCCCCAGGTGCCACCGGAGAAGCGACCATCGGTGATCAGCCCGACGCTCTCGCCCAGGCCCTGGCCGATCAGCGCGCCGGTGGGGGCCAGCATTTCCGGCATGCCGGGCCCGCCCTTGGGCCCCAGATAGCGCAGCACCATCACATCGCCGGCGACGATCTTGCCGCCCATGATGGCGGCCAGCGCCGATTGTTCGTCATCGAACACGCGGGCCGGGCCGGTGATGACAGGGTTCTTCAGGCCGGTGATCTTGGCCACGCAGCCCTCGGGGCTCAGATTGCCCTTGAGGATGGCCAGATGGCCTTCGGCATAGATCGGCTGCGTGACCGGGCGGATGACGTCCTGATCGGCACGCAGGTCCGGCACCTCGGCGAGGTTCTCGGCCACCGTCTTGCCGGTGATGGTCATCGCGTCGCCGTGCAGCAGACCGTGCTTGAGCAGCTCCTTCATCACCGCCGGGATGCCGCCGGCATGGTGCAGATCGATGGCCAGGTACTTGCCGCTGGGCTTGAGATCGCAGAGCACCGGCGTCTTGCGGCGCACGCGCTCGAAATCGTCGATGGTCCAGTCGACCTCGGCGGCATGGGCGATGGCCAGGAAGTGCAGCACTGCGTTCGTGGAACCACCGGTGGCCATGATCACCGCCACGGCGTTCTCGATCGCCTGCTTGGTGACGATGTCGCGCGGCTTCAGGTCCTTCTTGACCGCCTCGACCAGCACGGCCGCCGCCTGCTTCACATTGGCGACGACCTCGTCTTCGACATTGGCCATGGTCGACGAGTAGGGCAGGCTCATGCCCAGCGCCTCGAAGGCCGAGCTCATCGTGTTGGCGGTGTACATGCCGCCACAGGAACCGCTGCCGGGGATCGCGCGGCGCTCGATCTCGCAGAAGTCTTCCTCATTCATCTTGCCGGCACTGAACTGGCCGACGGCCTCGAACACGCTGACGATGTTCAGGTCCTGGCCCTTGTACTTGCCGGGCAGGATGGTGCCGCCATAGACGTAGAGCGCCGGCACATTGGCGCGCAGCATGCCCATCATGCCGCCGGGCATGTTCTTGTCGCAGCCGCCGATGACGATCACGCCGTCCATCCACTGGCCGCCGACGCAGGTCTCGACGCAATCGGAAATCACCTCGCGCGACACCAGGCTGTACTTCATGCCCTCGGTGCCCATGGCCATGCCGTCGCTGATCGTCGGCGTGCCGAAGATCTGCGGGTTGGCACCGGCTTCCTTCAGGCCGATCACCGCAGCGTCGGCCAGCTTCTGCAGCCCGGAGTTGCAGGGCGTGATCGTCGAATGCCCATTGGCCACGCCGATCATCGGCTTGCCGAAGTCTTCCTGCTGGTAGCCCATGCCGTAGTACATGGAGCGATTGGGCGCGCGGGCCACGCCTTCGGTGATGTTCTTGGAGCGGCGATTGAAGCTCATGGTATTTGCGGGCAGGGGAGCGGTGAAGCCTGCAGTATCGAACGCGTCACAGGCGGCGTCCAATATATGTTTGACGGAGAATTGATCTATCGCGTGTATCAGTGGCCAATGGCCGGCAGGAACGATCAAATGGAAATACGCAGCCTGAAGCAGTTTCTGGTGCTGGCCGAGGAGTTGCACTTCGGTCGTGCTGCCGAGCGCCTGCACATGACGCAGCCGCCACTCAGCATGGCGATTCAAAAGCTGGAGCAGAGCTTGGGCGTGCCGCTGTTCACGCGCACCCGGCGCACCGTCGTGCTGACGCCAGCGGGCGCGGCCCTGCGCGAGGCCGCACAGCGGTGCCTGAGCGAGCTGGAGCAGCTGCCGGCGCTGGTGTGTGCCGCTGCCGGCGGCGAGCAGGGGCGGTTGCGGCTGGGCTTTGTTTCCACCGTCGGCTACGGGGCGATGCCGCAGTGGTTGCGCGGCTTTCGCGAGCGCTACCCCGGTATTGCACTGAGCCTGCACGAGGCCACACTGGATGTGCAGCTGCAGGCCTTTGAACGCGACGAGCTCGACGCCGGCTTCGTGATTCACGCACCGGGCGCGGTGCCGGCCGGCTTTGCCAGCCTGCGCATCGCCGTCGAGCCGCTGGTGCTGGCCCATGCGGAGAGCCAGCAGTTCGCGGCGGGCAAGGCCGCGCTGGCGCAGATGCTTGCTCAGCCGCTGGTGATCTTTCCGCGCGAGATTGCGCCGTCGCTGTTCGACGAGCTGATGGCGTTCTACCGGGCCCAGGGCCAGCAGCCGCAGATTGCGCAGGAAGCGATACAGATGCAGACCATCATCCATCTGGTCTCCGCCGGCATGGGCGTGGCCTGGGTGCCGGAAGCGGTCAGCGCGCTGCAGCGCGAGGGGGTGCAGTACCAGCGCTTGTCTGCCCGGCAGCTGCCTGCTGGTCTGCCCATGAGCGAAACCAGCCTGATCTGGCGCGAGCGCACGGTGGCCACCGCGGCACCACAGGCCGCACCCGTGGTGTCACGTTTTATCGAGCATGTGCGCTCAGCGCTGAAGCCTGCCGGGCGTGAGCGGCGACAGGCCTCGCTGGCTGCCTCATCCCCCTTGAATGCGGCGATGACTAAAGGCAGGGCTGGCAAAACGGGCTCAGATCAGCACAATGCGCGCTCATCGCCAAGCGCCAGCAAGGCGAAGCCAGGACGGTCAACCCAAGGAGGTTCAGGCCGTTAGAGCATCACCCTCAACAGCCATCCATATCGGATTCAGTGCCCACCATGCGTCATTCGAAGCTGCCGTACCTGACCCTCGCCGTACTCATCGCCACGGGCGCCGCCCAGGCCAGTGTCTTCAAGGACGCACAACTGCAGACCCTGTTGGACAAGGACAAGACCGAAGAGCTGGAACGCGTGGCCCAAACCCGGCTGAAGCAAAGCCCAGCCGATACCCAGGCGGCTGTCGCGCTGGCGCTATTGGCCAAGGACAGCGGCGACGACAAGCGCGTCGAAGCCGGTGTGCACAGCATGGAGCAGTGCCTGGCCCAGCAGCCCAAGGAGGCGGCCTGCCACTACGCGCTGGGCTCGCTGCTGGGCGTGCAGGCGATGAGCGCCAGCATGTTCAAGGCCATGAGCCTGACCGGCAAGATCCGCGATGCCTTCAGCCGCGCGCTGGAGATCGACCCCGGCTTCATCGAGGCCCGCGCGGCGCTGCAGCAGTTCTATGTGATGGCGCCCAGCGTGGCTGGCGGCAGCATCAGCAAGGCCGGCGCATTGGCGCAGGAGGTGCGCGAGTCACAGCCCGAACTCGCCAAGCTGATGCGTTCGCGCGTGCTGGCGCAAGATGGCAAGCTGGCCGAGGCCGAGCGGGAGCTGCTGAGCTTCAAGCCCGGCGACAACGCCTGGCTGAACAACGAATGGCGCCAGACCTGCGGCAGCTTTGGCATCGGCTATCTGCAGGACAAGCAATGGGCCAAGGCCAAGAGCTGGTACGAGCAGTTGCAGCAGTTGCAGCCGCAAGCGGCCTGGGGGGCGTACGGCCTGGGCCGTGTGGCCACCGAGCAAGGCCAGTTTGACGAGGCCGTCAAGCTGATCGAGCGCGCGCGCGGTCTGGAAGGTGCCGAGCAGCTGCCGATAGACTACCGACTCGGCGTTGCGCTGCAGGGCAAGGGGGACAAGGCCCAGGCCAAGGCAGCCTTCGAACGCTATATCGCCAGCAAGCGCACCAACCCGCGCAATCTGGAGGACGCCCGCAAGCGCCTCTCCAGCCTCGGTTGAGTCGGCTGGCCCTCACAGCCAGGCGCAGCGCGCCTTCATCCCGGAGTGCCATGCGCCTGTCTTTGCTTACCGCTGTCTTGGGCCTCAGCCTGGCCCTGCCCACGGCCCAGGCGGCGCTGTTCAGTGAACCGCCCTGGCAGGCCTTGCTCGATGCCGGCCGCGCCGACGAGATGGAACGCCAGGCCTTGACGCGCCTGCGAGAAAAACCTGGCGATTTGCAGGCCAGCGCCGCGCTGGCCCTGGCTCAGATCGATCTGGCCGATCACAAGCGTCAGGAACAGGGCCTGCGCAGCATGCAGGACTGTGTCGACAACAAGCCCGACGAAGCCCTGTGCCCCTATGTGCTGGCCAGCCTGATGACGGTACAGGCCAGCAATGGTGGCGCCTTGAAGGCCTTGTCGCTGGCCGGGCGCATCAAGTCGAATTTCCTGCGCGCGCTGAGCCTGAAGCCCGACATGATCGAGGCGCGCAGCGCCTTGCAGCAGTACTACCTGATCGTGCCGGCGATTGCCGGTGGCGGTGCCGCCAAGGCCCGCGAGCTCGAAGCCGAGGTCCGCAGCAGCCAGCCTGACTACGCGCGATTGATGCGCGCCCGTGCCGCAGCCACCGAGAAAAACTGGGCGCTGATGGAGAAGGAGCTGCGCAGCATCAGCCCGAGTGCGGACGAAGGCTTGCGCGCCGAACTGCGCCTGGCCTGGGGGCTGCTCGCCAAGGAACTGATCGACCAGAAGCAGTACCCGCGGGCCAGGGCCTTGCTGGAGCAGTTGCAGAAGGATCAGCCCAACCATGCGCTGGCTGCCTATGGCCTGGGCCGTATGTACACCGCGATGGAACAGTTTGACGAGGCGATCCGCCAGTTCGAACGCGCCCGCGCACTCGATGGCGCCGAGCAACTGCCGCTGGACCACCGCATCGGCGTGGCACTGCAGGCCAAGGGCGAGAAGGCGCTGGCGCGCGCCGCCTTTGAGCGCTATCTGCAGAACCGCCGCGCCAGCCCGAACAATGTCGAGGACTGCCGCCGTCGCCTGGCCGAGCTGGGCCCGGCACTATGATGCGCGGCTTGTTTCTAGAGGATCTCGACGATGCTTGTGCATCCACAGTTTGACCCGGTTGCCTTGCATCTGGGGCCGGTGTCCATCCATTGGTATGGCCTGGCCTACCTGGCCGGTTTTGCTGCTTTCCTGCTGCTGGCGCGCTGGCGCATCCGCCAGCCATCGCTCGTGCCGCAGGCATGGGTGGCCCAGGATCTCGATGACCTGCTGTTTTACGGGGTGCTTGGCGTGGTGCTGGGCGGTCGGCTTGGCTTTGTGCTGTTCTACAAGCCCGAGTACTTTCTCGCCAACCCGGCCGAGATCATCAAGGTCTGGACCGGCGGCATGGCCTTCCACGGCGGACTGCTTGGCGTCATCGTGGCGCTGGCCGTCTATGGCTGGAAGCGTAGGCGCAGCTTTTTTGACGTGACTGATCTGGTTGCGCCCTGTGTGGGCCTGAGCTTCGGACTGGTGCGCATCGCCAACTTCGTCAACGGCGAGTTGTGGGGCCGGGAAGCCGACGCTTCTCTGCCCTGGGCCATGGTGTTCCCGCAGGCGCCGACGCAAGTGCCACGCCACCCCTCGCAAATCTATCAAGCCATCGGCGAGGGCATGGTGCTGTTCGGCCTGCTTTGGCTCTATGCCCGCAGGCCACGCCTCACCGGGCAGATTTCCGGCCTGTTCCTGTTCCTCTACGGTCTGCAGCGCTTCGTCATCGAGTTCTTCCGCGAGCCTGATGCCTATCTCGGCTTGCAGGCCCTGGGCCTGAGTCGGGGACAATGGTTGTGCCTGCCGATGATTGCCGCCGGATTGCTGATCTGGATCTGGGCCTCGCGGCGCAACCGGCAAGCCTGAAGCCAGAATCCCATGCGTCAAATCTTTTTCGACACCGAAACCACCGGCCTGCGCGCCGAAGCCGGCGACCGCATCATTGAAGTCGGCTGCGTGGAGATGGTGAACCGGCAGCTGACCGGCAACAACCTGCATCTCTACATCAACCCAGAGCGGCCCAGCGACGAAGAGGCGGTGCGCATCCACGGCCTGACCGACGAATTCCTGGCCGACAAGCCCAAGTTTGCCGAGATCGCCGAGCAGCTGCTGGGTTTCCTCGCCGGTGCCGAGCTGGTGATTCACAACGCCGGCTTCGACGTTGGCTTCATGAACGCGGAGCTGCGCCGCCTGGGCAAGCCGCCGCTGACCGAGCTGGTGGGCGGTGTGCGCGACACCCTGCTGATGGCCCGCGACATGTTCCCGGGCAAGGCCAACTCGCTGGACGCGCTGTGCCGGCGCCTGGAGGTCGACAACTCCAGCCGCACGCTGCACGGCGCCTTGCTCGATGCCGAGCTGCTGGCCGAGGTCTATATCCGCCTGACACGTGGTCAGGATGCCCTGCTGATCGACGACAGTTCGGCGCAGTCGGGCCAGTCAGGCGGCGAAATCCGCATCGAGGCGGTCGATTTCAGCCGCTTCGAACTGCCGGTGCTGCGGTGCGACGAGGCTGAGCTGCAGGCCCATCAGGCCGTGCTGGCCGATATCGACAAGGCCAGCGGCGGCAAGCGCATCTGGCAGGAAGACAGCGCACCGGCCTGAAAAATTCTTGCTGCCGCAAGAAATCTCATGGCATAATCGTGGGCTTCCCGGTTAGCGAATGGCTGCAGCTTCCCAAGAGCGACAGTCAGGCGCAGCGACCAAGATGACCGGGCGGTTAGCTCAGCGGTAGAGCACTGCCTTCACACGGCAGGGGTCGCAGGTTCGAACCCTGCACCGCCCACCAGATCATGAAGCCGGCAATCGTATCGGCCTCACCCTGGCAAGATTCATCAGACGTCGCAACGGTCCCGGCCGCTAAATACCGGGCGGTTAGCTCAGCGGTAGAGCACTGCCTTCACACGGCAGGGGTCGCAGGTTCGAACCCTGCACCGCCCACCAGAACAACCCCTCCAGGCTTCACGCCTCGAGGGGTTTTTTCTTGGCTGTTTGCGCGCCAATTACTGATGCGTCGAAATCAACCCGAACGCAGACCACAGAGCCACGGAGACACAGAGAAATTCAGGTCGTGCAGAACCTGCTCCTTTGCTTCCCTGTGTCTCCGTGGTTTGTTCTGACGGATCACTACTCAACGCGAAATAAGCCTTTTTCACTCTGCGGCCTGGAGAGGTAACGGCTCGAGCGGCTGCCTCTTGCCTTTGTCAGGCCTTCAAGGAAGCTTCAGCGTGCCGGTTCGCTCAGCAGTGCATCGAACACGCGCTGATCGGCCGCGGTCCAGCCCTGGATGGATTTCCAGCGCAGGTTGGCGGCGTCATAGCGGTAGCTGGGCCCGGTGCCGTCAGCGATGCGTTGACGCAGCGGCGCCAGCGTGGCTTCGGCGTCGCGCTTCAGGCTGCGTTCGGCAGCGGCCTTGACGATCAGTGCCAGGTCGGACCAGGGATTCGCCTGCAGCGTGGCTGTCGCCTGGTTCAGTGCTTCTTCGGCTTGACCACCGGCCAGGCTGAGCCAGGCCTGTTCGGCCAGCAGCGTGGCATCGGTGGCGTCAAGCAGCAGGGCCTCCTTCAGCTGGCTGCGTGCGGCGTCCAGCCGGCCGGCCAGCAGCAGCTGGCTGAGCAGATCGGCGCGCAGCGCGACCAGGCCGGTGCGCAGGCGCAGGGCCTGGTCGTAGCTCGCAAAGGCTTCGTCCCAGCGCTTGAGCATCGCCAGGCTGGCGGCCTTGCCCCACAGGCCTTCCGGGTGATCGGCTTGTTGGCCGAGCAGCTCTTCAAAGTGCTTCAAGGCAGCGTCAGCCCGACCCAGGCGCAGCTCGTAGTCGGCCAGCTCCAGCGTGTTGCGGCGTTGGTCATCGCCTTGCAAGGCTTCGCGGTTCTGCGCCAGGCCGGCAACGACGGTATCCAGCGAAACGCCGCTGTGCCAGAGGGCCTCGGCGATGGCGCTGCGCACCTTGCCGCTGTTCGGGCGCAACTGCTGCGCCTGATGGGCCAATTGCTTGACGGCTGTCGCATCGCGGCGCAGCGCCAGCGCATGCAGGCGGGCTGCCAGCACCGATTCGTCGGACGGGGCTGCGGCACTGGCCTGCTCGAACTTGGCCACGGCCTCGTCCAGCTTGCCCTGGCTCAGCAGATGGTGTCCTGCATTGACCAGGGCGATGGGCAGGCTGGCACTGGCGTCTTGCATGGCAAACAGGCTGGCCACATAGGCCTGCAGGGCGGGGTCGAGTTCGGTCAGCCGTTCGCGAACTATTTCGCGCGAGTCATAGGCGTCGCGTCGCGGTGAATCCAGTGCGTTTGCGCCTTCGGCGAAGTACTCCCACACCGAGCCACCGGCATAGCGGGACAGAAAGCCCTGCTGGGTGCGTGCATCGCGCTGCTTGGCCTGGCTGTAGAGCTCCTGGATCTGTCGCCACTGATCGGCGGTCAGGACGCCGTGGACCTGGTGGCTCAGCTCATGCAGCACGGTGTTGTAGCGATCGAAGATCGAGCGTTCGACATCCTCGATGCCGGTCACCGTGTTGTGGCCGCCCATGCCGCGCACATCGTCCCAGAGGCGCGAGTCGTAGTCGATGCGCTGGTCCTTCAGCGCCTGGGCCTCCGGTGTCTCCGACAGCCGCATGGCCAGCGGCTTGATGTAGTGCGTGGCGCCGCCAGCCACCAGCACCGGGATGAAGGCCTTCCAGGGCGCGATCGACAGCGCGACCCGCTTCTGGTGACGTGGCGACAGCTCGGCCCAGTTCAGCACATAGCGCTCAATGCCAGGCACGGCGGGCATGGGGGTGGCGGCAAAGCGGCGCTCGGCGTCGG
This sequence comes from Roseateles aquae, assembly GCF_032337115.1. Lineage (NCBI taxonomy): Bacteria > Pseudomonadati > Pseudomonadota > Betaproteobacteria > Burkholderiales > Sphaerotilaceae > Roseateles > Roseateles aquae. Next base: position 421,020 of record NZ_JAVXZY010000002.1, on the reverse strand, counting down.
CACGATGAACCTCGATCAGCAGCCGCTGCGATTCCAGCGCCTTGGCCAGCACCGCATGGGCGCGTCCGTGCGCCGGGCAGCGAGCCAGGGCCTGCACGGCGAGCACTCGAGCGCGGGCAAAGTCGCCTTGATTGAAGGCTTCCGAGGCCTGGAGAACCAGGTTGTTAGCTTGCTCGAATGCCGTGCGATTCTGTGCGGCCAGCTGCGTGTAGTTCAGCCTCGCATAGCCATTGCCCAGGTAATAGTGGGCCATCTCATGATCGGGATTCAGCACGATGGCGTGTTCGATGGCGCTGATCGCCGCATCGGTCTTCCCTAGGCGTATCAAAGTCTCGGCCAGCGCGAGCTGGTTGTCGGCGGTGTCGTGCTTGGCCACCGACTGTTGCAACAGCTGCAGCGACTCGTCGTACTGGCGGCGCTGGTAGGCCAGCAGGCCCAGTCCTCGCAGGGCGTTGGCCTGAGAGGCCAGGTCGCGGCGGTTTTTTGCGGCCTGGCCGGCCAGCTTGAAGCAGCGTTCCGCCTCGTCAAAACGGCGCAGATCGAGTGCCTGCCGGCCCGCGGCCAGCCAGTCGGTGGCGGCTGCCTGGCCGCTTCGCAGCATGGCCTGGCTGCGCCGCTCGATCGCGGCCTGGTCGTCGCGCAGTTGCAGCCACTGGTAGATCAGCGTGCGCTCGGCGGCGCTGGGCTGACGCTTCTTCAGCAGGGTCTGTAGTGCCGGTTCCGCGGCTGCGAAGTCCTGTCGCTGTAGCTGGCCTTCGAGGACAGCCAGGGCGGAGGGGATGCTTTGCGCCGTTGCGGCAGAGACCTGGCTGCTCAGGCCCAACAGGCCCAGGCTCAGTTGTAGAGCCAGGCCGAGGCCGAGCAGGGTAGGGCGATGGATTGATTTGCGCATGGGGCGGACCAATCCGCACTTGCCGGCAGGATTGCACGGGATGCCAGGGCACGGATTGGCGAAACGGAGCTTGTTGAAGCGGCGGATTGTCTACGGCCGCCGCACAAATCCGTTGGTCATGCTGGGCGGCTGCGCCAAAGGGCGAATCGCCGGCCGACGAACTACTGGCTGAGCGCCTGCGCCGCCTCGGCCTGGGTCTCGAAATAGCGCTGGGCGCTGAACGAGATCGTCGACATCAGGCTGGTGCCGCCAAGAAACAGGCAGGCAATCACCGCAATGATGACGGCCCAGCCGCTCTTGCGGCCGGGCTGGCCGGGGTTGTGGCGCTGGTCCCATTGCTCATCGCTGCACAGGCCCCAGACGATGCCGTTGAGCATGGCGATGCTCAGCATCAAGCCCAGCAGCGGCATCAGCACCCAGGCCAGACGGTCGTCTTGGCCCAGTTCGTTCATGCGCTGTACGCCATAGAGGCCCGCCAGCGTCGGCCAGGGGTGCAGCCAGGCCAGCTTGTCCTTGAAACCATATACATAGAGTCGGTGCAGTCCCAGGCTGCCCAGGCCGAGGGCCAACCAGGTGGCGATGGTTTTCGATTTGTAATTGTTTTCGTTCATCGCGGGGTCTCAGGAGTCTTGTTCGGGCTGGCTTTGATCGCCCTGGCCCAAGGTGCGCTGCATCATCACCACATCCAGCCAGCGGCCGAATTTCCAACCGGCGGACTTCAGCACGCCGGTGTGGGCAAAGCCCAGGCTGCGGTGTAGGCCAACCGAGCCGTGGTTCTCGGCGTCACCGATCACGGCCAGCATCTGCCGGGCGCCAGCCGCTTCGCAGCGGGCGATCAGCTCGGCCAGCAGCAGTCGTCCCACGCCCTGGCCCTGGGCAGACGGGTGCAGATAGATCGAATCCTCGACGCAGAAACGGTAGGCCAGCCGGGGGCGGAAATAGTTGGCGTAGGCATAGCCCAGCAGCTGGCCGTCACGTTCGGCCACCAGCCAGGGCAGCCCACGGCCCAGCACCTCGGCACGGCGACGGGCCATTTCGGCCTGGTCTGGCACCTCGGTTTCAAAGGTGCCGGTGCCGTTTTGCACGGCCAGGCCATAGATTTGCTGGATGGCCGGCAGGTCGCCGTCTTGGCTGGGGCGCAGCACAAGGGTGCCGCTCTTGATTTGTGTCGTCATGATCCTGCTCATTGTGCCGTAACACGTCTATAATGTCGGGTTTTGGTGCTGGTCGGCTCGCGAGAGTTGGCGTATCTACAGCGGCCAAAAAACAAAAGCCACGACACTTGTGCGGCGCCAGGCCTTCAATTGATGAAGTCTGAGCAAAGCGAGGTGTTTTTTCGATCTGCTCGCCCTGAGTGTCTCCTGGTGCGGTGGAACGCTTAAGAACTAAGGATTCATCATGGTCGTGATTCGACTCGCACGCGGCGGCTCCAAGAAGCGCCCCTTCTACAACATCGTTGTGGCCAACAGCCAGCAACGCCGTGACGGCCGCTTCATCGAGAAGGTCGGCTTCTACAACCCCGTGGCTTCCGGCGCTGCCGAGTCGCTGCGCGTGGCCCAAGACCGCGTCGCCTACTGGGTTGGCGTTGGCGCCCAGCTGTCGCCGACGGTGACCCGTCTGGTCGATCAAGCCAAGAAGGCTGCAGCCTGAGCTGTTGGTCTGAGACTGCCTGAATGACGCCCGTTGATCGCCTGAACGCCGCCGCTGCCGCTGAGGCAGCCTGGCCGGATGACGCGATCGAGGTCGGGCGCATTCTGGACGCCTGGGGCATCAAGGGCTGGATTCGCGTCCAGGCCTATTCCACCGATCCCCAGGCCCTGTTTGGCTCGCGCCGCTGGTTCTTGAAAGCCAGCGACGAAGCCCCTGCCGCCAAGGCCAAGACCTTGCCGGCCGTGCTGAAGATTCTTTCGGTGCGTGATCATGGCGACGGCATCGTTGCCCAGATCGAAGGTGTCAGCGACCGCAATGGCGCCGAGGCCCTGCGAGGTGCCCGCATCTTCATTTCACGTGCCCATTTCCCCAGTGCCGATCCCGACGAGTTCTACTGGGTTGACCTGATCGGCCTGACCGTCGTCAACCGCCAGGGTGAGACCCTGGGTGAGGTGGTCGGTCTGATGGACACCGGCCCGCACGCGGTGCTGCGCATTGCGCCGCCGGGTGCCGTGGCGCCGGTCAAGCCAGACCAGGAACGCCTGGTGCCGTTTGTTTCCGCCTTTGTCGATGATGTGAGCCTGGCCGAACGCCGCATCACGGTCGACTGGGGCCTGGACTACTGAGCCCAGCACTGGCGCTGCTGCAAGCGCGCAGGCCCCGCCGCGATGCGCTTTGATCTGATCACCCTGTTTCCCGAGCTCTTCACGCCTTTCCTGAGCGTGGGTGTGGCGCGGCGCGCCTTTGACAGCGGGCAGATCGAGGTCCAGCCCTGGCAGCTGCGCGATTTCGCCGACGACAACTACCGCCGTGTCGACGACCGTCCCTATGGTGGCGGCCCCGGCATGGTGATGCTGGTGGAGCCGCTGGAGCGGGCGCTGGCGGCGGCCAAGGCGGCGCGGTTGGCTGCGGGTGCGGATGCCGCCAGCGGCGGCGTGCCGGCCATCATTCATTTCACGCCAACCGGCCGGCGCATTGATCAGGCCTTGGTGCAGGAACTGGCGCAGGGGCCCGGCGCGGTGCTGCTGTGCGGCCGCTACGAAGGCATGGACCAGCGCTTTCTGGATCGCCATGTGACGCTGGAGCTGAGCCTGGGCGATTTCATCCTCTCCGGCGGTGAGCTGCCGGCGATTGCCCTGCTCGATGCGATTGCCCGCTTGCAGCCTGGTGTGCTCAACGATGCCGCCTCGCACGAGCAGGACAGCTTCTCCGATGGCCTGCTCGATTGCCCGCACTACAGCCGCCCCGAGGTCTTGCGCGATCTGCCGGGGCAGAGCGAGGACTTGCCGGTGCCGCCGGTGCTGCTCTCGGGCCACCACGCGCAGATCGCACGCTGGCGCCGCGAGCGCTCGCTGGAGCTGACGCTGCGCCGCCGGCCCGAGCTGATTGCCGCGGCACGCGCGGCGGGCAAGCTCAGCAAGCAGGACGAGGCTTTCCTCAAGGCTTTGCAGGCGCTTTGACGAATTCGGCCCACGGGCTATAATGATCGGCTTTTCGATCCTCTACCGGGCCAACAGCCAGGGGCGAGCACGGATTTCAAGAGTGGTTTGCCAGCGATGACGGCCACACAAGATGCAGTGCTGACACCTGAGCCTATTTCTCGCATTCCGCAAGAGCGCCGGCAAGATCATTTGGAGAAACCATGGACTTGATCCAAACCCTTGAGCAAGAAGAAATTGCTCGCCTGAACAAGACCATCCCCGCTTTCGCCCCCGGCGACACGGTGATCGTCAGCGTCAACGTCGTTGAAGGCACCCGCAAGCGTGTGCAGGCTTACGAAGGCGTCGTGATTGCCAAGCGCAACCGCGGCCTGAACAGCAGCTTCATCGTGCGCAAGATCTCCAGCGGTGAAGGCGTGGAGCGTACGTTCCAGCTGTACAGCCCGCTGATCGCCTCGATCGAAGTCAAGCGTCGCGGCGATGTCCGTCGCGCCAAGCTGTACTACCTGCGTCAGCGCAGCGGCAAGTCGGCACGTATCAAGGAAAAGCTGGCCTGATCGTTTCACGATCAAGCGCTTTCCAAGAGCGTTGGGCCTCGAAGGCCCGATCAAAGCCACCCGGTGCAAGCCAGGTGGCTTTTTTCATGGCCGTGCTCATGCCGGGGTGTGGAGGGTTGCAGCTGTTATTGTCAAAGCGCTTTATGCTTGAACGATGTCGCGTCCCCCCATCCTGAATCCGCAAGCGATACCCGTCGTTGGCACCGATGCCCAGCTCAAGCCCATCAGTGCGGAGCGATTGCTGCCGGCCGGCTTGCGCCAGCATTTCGCCACCGTGGCGAACGCAGACTGGCAACCGGAACTCAGCGGCGATGGCGGCCGCCACACGACGCGCGAGCCGGCTGCGGCCGCCGTGCTGCTGCCCTTGGTCGAGCGCGAGGACGGTCTGCAGGTGCTGCTGACCCAGCGCACCGCGCACCTTCGCGATCACGCCGGGCAGATCAGCTTTCCTGGCGGCCGCAGCGAGCCCGAGGACGGCACGGCGGTCGAGACCGCCTTGCGCGAGGCCGAGGAGGAAATCGGCCTGCCGCGCAGCCATGTCGAGGTGCTCGGCCAGTTGCCGATTTACACAACGGTGACGGCCTTTCGGGTGACGCCGGTGGTGGCGCTGGTGCGGCCCGGCTTCGCGCTGCGCCTCGATGAATTCGAGGTGGCCGATGCGTTTGAGGTACCACTGCAATTCCTGATGACGCCGGCCCATCACCGGCGCCACGTCTTTCACTGGGAAGGCGGCGAGCGGCAGTTCCTGTCGATGCCGTGGACGGGGTCAGGTCTTGCCGGCGTCGAGCGCGAGTTCTTCATCTGGGGGGCGACGGCCGCCATGCTGCGCAACTTCTACAGCTTTCTGTCGCGCTGAGCCCTGGGGCGGCGGGTAGCGCCGCTATCATCCGGAGCCATGAACTTCTTCGCGGTTTTGCTCGCCTTGATCTGCGAGCAGCTCAAGCCCTTGCCCCACGGTAATGCCGTGCACCAGGGCGTCATTTCCTGGGTGCGCTGGACGGGGCGCAATTTCGATGCCGGCCGTGAGCACCATGCCGGCGTGGTCTGGGCCATCACCGCCCTGGGCCCGGCGCTGCTGGCCGCCATCATCTATCTGACGGTGCGGCATTTCAGCGTCTTGCTGGCGCTGGGCCTGGATGTGCTGGTGCTCTATCTGACCCTGGGATTTCGCCAGTTCAGCCATTACTTCACCGACATCCGCGATGCGCTGGAGCGCGGCGACGAGCTGGAAGCCCGGCGCCTGCTGGCCGAATGGCGCCATCTGGATGCCAGCGAGCTGCCGCGCACCGAGCTGCTGCGCCATGTGATCGAGCATTCGCTGCTGGCCGCCCACCGCCATATGTTTGGCGTGTTCTTCTGGTTCGTGCTGCTGTCGACGCTGGGCCTGGGTCCGGCCGGAGCCATCCTGTACCGGATGGCCGAGTTCGCCAGCCGCTACTGGGCGTTCAAGAGCCGCACCATCGATGCGCCGACCAACGAGCGGCTGATGCACCTGTCGCGCCGCTGCTTTGGCTGGGTTGACTATGTGCCAGCGCGGCTGACGGCCACCGGCTTTGCCATCGTCGGCAATTTCGAGGAAGCGGTGAATGTCTGGCGCCGCGATGCAACGCTGTGGATGCATCCCAATGAAGGCATCATCCTGGCCTCGGCCGCCGGTGCGCTGGGCGTGCAGCTTGGCGGTTCGGCCGCGCCGGGCGTGACGCCCGATCGCAGCAAGACCTTTGAAGCCGGTGGCGATATGGATGCCACCCGCGCCGAAGGCTCGACCCCCGGCGATCTGCCGGCGCTGGGTCATTTGCAGAGCGTGGTCGGCCTGGTCTGGCGCTCGGTGGTGCTGTGGATGCTGCTGCTGGCGCTGATGACGCTGGCCAATCTGGTCGGCTGATCCCGCGCTTCAGCCGCGCCAGCGTTGCAGGCGTGGCAGCAGCTGACGTTCCAGCCAGCGCTTCAGCGGCGTCTTCTGTGTCTCGGTCACGCTGCCCAGCAGCACGCTGGCGGCCAGCGCCAGCCCGACCACCGTCAGGTAGCGGCCATAGCCGGCGGTTGATCCCTCCAGCACGGCGGTGAAGAAGTGCAGGAGGGGCAGGTGGAACAGATAGATCGAAAAGGTGAAGCCGGCGGCCAGCGCGATCGGCTTGTGCAGGCGCTGCATCAGCGCACCCAGGCCTGAGGCACCGTCGCGCACCAGCGCGCGAAAGCCGATGAAGTTGGCGGCAATCAGCAGCGCCAGCAGGTAGTCCCCCAGGAAGTGCTTGGAGAAATTCAGATTCAGGTAAAGCCAGGGGCTGAGCTGCGCGGCGGTCCAGGCTGACAGGCTCTTGCTCAGATCCAGCGTCTGGAAGGCGACGATGCCGGCCACCGAAGCCAGCCAGAGCAGGGCGCCCGGCGCGCTCGCCAGTGCCTGCGCTGCACGCCAGCGATAGAGCACCACGCCCAAGGCCCAGATCGGCGCCAGGATCAGGATCTTGGGGCCGATCAGCAGCGCGGCCAGCATGAGGTAGAGGCCGCGCCGCGCCGCCGGCGCATAGGCCCAGATCGAGAACAGCAGGTAGTAGCTCATCTCGTAACACAGCGACCAGTAGGGCGAGTTCGAGAAGGGCATGATGGAAACGAACCACAGCTCATTGCTGAAGCTGAGGCTGGCCGCCAGGCGCAGCAGCCAGTGATCGTGGGTGGTCAGGTTGCCGGCATAAAAGCCGGGGTTCAGCGCCGCACCGACGAGATCGCACAGCAGCGTCAGCGCCAGTGCCGGCAGGGCCACCGAGTAGATGCGCGCGAAACGGCTGACCCAGTAGCTGCTGGCCGTTTTTTCCTTCACATCGGCCACATAGGCGATCACATAACCCGAGAGCAGAAAGAACACGACCACCGCGTTGTGGCCGAAGGACTGGGGCAGGATGCTGTGATCGATCAGCGCCCGCGAGTTGGCATGCGAGAGCAGCACGGCCAGGGCCGCCAGCAGGCGCAGCAGGTCGAGATAGGCAGAGAACTGAGGCGTCATGCGGGCGGTCGGCAATGGGCGGCGCTGCCGACTCAGGCCTTGTTGCGGCGGGCTTCGAACTCTTCGGAGGCCTGGGCGGTGGCATGGCCCATGGCGGTCTTGAAATGGCGCAGCAAGGCCGAGGGCGAGGACAGGTTCTCGCCGCGGCGGCTGAACAGATGGCGGGGCAGCAGGGTCAGCGCATAGAGCTTTTCAGGCAGCTTGCGCCGTGCAATCACCAGGCCGCGGAAATTCGTCCACCACCAGTCCGAGGCCTGCAGGAAGGGCTCCAGGCGCGGGATGCCCAGCGCCGGGTGGTAGAGGTTGAAGGCGATGGTGATGCGCTGGGTGTCGCCGCCATAGACCTCGACAGAATGCATCAGGCTGGCCGGGAACATCACCATTCGGCCATTGGCCGGCGTCATGACGAAATCGCGGCGCAGGGTGTCGGCGTTCTGGTTGACGTCGATGGCGACACGGGTCCAGTCCTCGAAGCGGGTGCGGCCACCGCCGGCCGCACCGCGCTGGATATCGCCGACCTTGACGTAGTAGACACCGGAGAAGAAGGAGTAGCGGCCCAGATGATCGTGGGTGCGGTTGAAGTGCCCCTTCTCATTGACGTTGGCCCAGGCGCGGATCTTCCAACCGCTGTCGAACACCGGATCACGACGGCCGATCTGGCGGGCCGTGTACTCGCGGGCCAGTGTCTCGATGCGTTGCACCAGCGCGCGGGTGGCCGGGTCGTCCCAGCTTTGCAGATCGGTGTCCGATTGCCAGCCGCCACGGTTGGTCTTGACGACGCCGGTATGCGTCTCGCGGCGGTTCAGCACCGCCTGGATCAGCGCCTCGTTCAACGCTTCGCTGTCCGGCCAGTCGAAATGCATCACCGGCGAGGGGAACAGCAGCTCCATCTTGGCCTGGCTGGTATCGGCGCTGAGTTGCGGATTGGTCGTCATGTCCATGGTGTGTAAGGCCCGTCTTGAGGGGCCGTTCAGCGAGTCTGGGGCGGCCCTTGCGCGTCAGCGAGGGCGGGGCCGATTGGACTGCAGGAGCGCAGCCAAGTCACCCCATTGAGCAGGGGGGATTGTCACCGCTGCGGCACAGATGCGCCGCAGTTTGACCTGGCTCAAATTCGATACCGTTGATTTGCGCTCTGCAGGCTCAGGGCTGCAGCAGTGTTTGCTGCAGGAAGAGCAGGGTCGCGTAGAACTGGTAGTCCTGGTTCTCCTTGCGCTGGAAGCCATGGCCCTCGTTCTCGGCGCGCAGATACCAGACCGGCGTGCCGCCCGCCCGCACCTTGGCGACGATCTGCTCGGCCTCGGTATAGGGCACGCGCGGGTCGTTCTTGCCCTGGATGACGAACAGGGGCTTCTTGATCCGCTCGGCATTGCTCAGCGGCGAGATGCGCTCGAGGAATTCGCGCATCGCCGGCTCGCGCTCATCGCCATACTCGACCCGGCGCAGGTCGCGGCGGTAGCTCTCGGTGTTTTGCAGAAAGGTGACGAAGTGCGAGATGCCAACCACATCGATGGCGCCGGCGATCCGGTCGGCATAATGGGTGGAGACCGCCAGCGTCATATAGCCGCCGTAGCTGCCGCCGGTGACCAGCACCCGCGAGGCATCGAGCTGCGGCTGGGTGGCGATCCAATCGAGCAGGGCGTCGATGTCCTTGACCGAATCCTCGCGCTTGAAGCCGTTGTCCAGCGCCAGGAAGCGTTTGCCGTAGCCGGCCGAGCCGCGCACATTGGGCTGGATGATGGCGATGCCCAGCTCCTGCAGGAAGTAGTTGTTGCGGCCCAGAAAGCCGACGCTGGCCTGCGATTCCGGGCCGCCGTGGATGCTGATGATGACCGGCCGCTTGCCGGCAAAACGCGCCGGCGGCAGGCTCAACAGGCCGGAGATGGTTTCACCGTCAAAGCTTCTCCAGCGCACGATCTGCTGCTCGCCGAACTGGCTCACGTCGATGCCGGCCGGCACCTGCGGGCGTGTCCAGGTTTGCAGCGTGCCCTTGGGGTCAAGGCTGACGATCTGGCTCGGGCCTCGCGCATTGTTCAGCGCCAGAGCCAATTGCTGGCCCTTGGCGTCGAAATGTGCGGCCGTCACGCTGCCGGCCGGCAGCGCGGGCCGGGGCAGCTCCTTCAGACTGAGGGCATCAAAAAGGCGCAGCTCGCGCCGGCCATCGACATTGGCAATGGCAGCCAGGCGTCGGCCATCGGCGCTCAGTGCCACGTCGCTGATGTCCCAGGGAATCTGGCTGCTGACGCGGCGCAAGTCACCGTTGGCGAGCGTCAGCCGGGCCAGTTCAAGGAACTCGCCAAAGCGGTCACTGGTCAGCCAGAGCTGCTTGCCATCACGGCTGAACTCGGCCGGTGCATAGAAGGCCGGGCCGTCCTGGCTGCCAGGGCGGGGCAGCAGCTGGCGGCTGGCACCGCTGCGCAGGTCGAGCAGCCAGAGCTCTGCTTCGGTGGCCGACACATAGCGGATCAGGGCCGCCTGCTTGTCGTCGGGCGAGACGCTGCGCAGGCTCCAGCCGCCGCCAGGCAATTCGGCCAGCTTGCGCCGGCCCTCGGGCTTCATCGGATCGAGCAGCCAGAAGCTGGTATTGACCTCGGCGCGGCTGCCGCCTTTGGCGGTGCGGTCCAGCGGGAGGGCGCTGTAGATCAGTTCAGAGCTGCGATGCAGCCAGGTCTGCAGCTCATGCCGCTGCTCAGACGGCGTCAGTTGTTGCGCTGGCTGTCCGCTGCCGTCCAGGCGGTAGAGCTGCCCCTCCTCGGAGCCGCCGGCGCTGCGCTCGAACACGATGTAGCGGCCCTGGCGGGGCTCGTAGCTGGCGCGGGTGACCGGGTCGGCCCCCTCGGTCAGCTGCTCGGGCTCGCCGAGCGGGCTGCTGAGCCGGTAGAGCTGCGCGGTGTTGGCGCCCAGCTTGCGATGCGAGATCAGCATCTCGCGCCGGCTGGGATGCCAGTCGACAAAAGCATGGCCACGGAAATCGTTGTAGGCGCCAACGCGATCGGCCAGGCTTTGGGGCACGTCCGGGATGCCCTGGACCAGCAGGCGCGGGTTAGGCGCATAGACGGTGGCAGCACCATCCTCGGCCAGGGTCGCGCTGGGCGCGGTGATCAACAGCGCAACAGCCAGCCAGGCGGCTTGATGCAGGCGGGGCAGGGGGAGCTTGGGCATGGGAAGGCGTCGTGGCAGGCCTTGTGGGCCAGGAAAAGAAAAAAGCCGCCACCTGCGTCGGCAGGCGGCGGCTCTTGATTGTGCCCAGTTGTGGCGCGGACTGCCTCAGGCCCAGCCCTGAGCCCGCGGGCTCACTGACGCTGCGCTATTGGCTCTGCTGGATGCCGGCAATTGCCCAGTCGCGGCTGCCGTCCAGCGGGCGCAGCAGATGCCAGATCTCGTCAAAGCTTTCCGGCGCGGCGCCTTGCTGTTCGCGCAGTTGGCCCCAGAAACGCACGCTGACGATTTGCTGGCCCTGTTCCTGGGCACGTTCGATCACGCGGGCATCGAGTTGCAGCACTTCGGTGCTCTGTGCGGCACCGCGGCGCTCGAGCAGATCCTGCTGAATGGCCGCATACATCTCCGGCGTGGTGAACTTGCGCAAATCGTTCTGATCACCGGTATCGTTGGCCGCCTGCAAGCGGATGAAGACGCGCTTGGCCAACTGCTCGAAGCCGGCGGTATCGAAGCCATCGGTGGCCGCTGGGGCAGCGGCTGGCTGCCAGGCCGCTGTGCCGGTTTGGGGGGCGGCTGGCATGCCGGCGAACTGCAGGCCGGCGGGCGCGCCCGAGGCCGCGGCACGGCGGCGCATCAGCCAGCCGATCAGCGCCATCAGGGCGAAGCCGATCAGGGCGATGGTCATCACATTGGCCAGCGCACCGCCCAGGCCGAAATGGCTGGCCAGCGCGGCAATCCCGAGGCCGGCGGCGATGCCGGCGATCGGCCCCAGCCAGTTGCGCTTGGGCGCAGGTGCTGCCGCCGCTGCCGGCGGCGTGGCGGCCTGCTGGGGCGCGGCGCTAGGCTGGGGCGCCGGCTTGGGCGTCTCATGCGGTGCGGTTGCCGGCGGCGGCGTGCGCTTCATGCCGGATGAGCCACCACCGCCCAGGCGCTTGGCCTCGACGGGGCCGAGCAGGCCCAGGGTCAGCGTCAGGCTCAGCAAGGTCACAAGCAGTCGTTTCAATTGGGGTCTCCATGCGGGCATGACGCCCGAGCAGCGTTAAATGAGGTTGGAGCGGGAGACTTCAAGCCTCACGCACATCCGCCAGCACCTGGCTGCCGAAGTCTGGGCGGCGCAGCACGGCCAGCACACGGGCGGCGGCCTCGGCGGGACTGCTCAGCTGGCCGGCTTGCTTGAAGCCGGCGAAGACGGCCTGATCGGGGAACTGGGCGGCATCGGCGCTGCGCAGCTGGACCTGCATATCGGTGTCGATGATGCCAGGGGCCAGCGACACCACCTGGGCGGCCGGCCGCCCCTGGGCCTGCTTGTGCGCTTCGTCCAGCGCCATCGCGCGTGACAGATTGTCCATGCCGGCCTTGGCGGCACAGTAGCCAGCGCTGCCGGCCATGGCGCGGCGGCCCAGGCCGGAAGAGATGTTCAGCACCCGGCGTGGGCAGCTCCAGTCCGCCGTCGCTTCGAGCACCGCGGCGCTGAGCAGCAGCGTGGCCTCGAGGCTGACCCGCAGGGCCGCTGACAACTCGGCCAGCGGTCGCGCGTCGACCGGGCCTGGCGGGCTGAGCAGGGCGGCGTTGTTGATCAACTCCAGCGAGGCGATGCCCGCTGGCGCCTGTGCGATCAGCCAGTCGCGCAGGCGCTCGGCCACCGGCAAGGGCTCGCTCAGGTCGGCCTGCCACTGCAGCAGGAACTGCTCGGGCGCGCCCAGCTCGGCGGCACGCTGTTGCAGGGCCTGGCTTTGGCCGCGCGAAATGCCCAGCACCAGGCGGTCTGGCGCGAGCAGCTGCAGCGCGATGGCCTCGCCCATGCCTCGCGAGGCGCCGGTAATGATGCTCAGGTGTTTGATGGCGGTGTTCATCGGCCCATTGTCGGTCAGCTTGCGACCTGTCATAGGTCAAGCGGGCGTCGACTCCAGCACCCTATAGTCGCGCCGATGAAAAAGCAGATCTGGATGGCCCTGGCCGGCGTCGTGCTGGCGATCTTCGTGCTGGCCTTTGCGCCGGTGCTGTGGCAGATGGTGCAAGGGCCAGGTGTTGCCGCGACGGCTGAGCGTGACTTGCCCTGGCAGGTCGAGACCCTGGGGGAGGGGCGCTCGCGTGTCTTTGGCCTGGAGCCCGGTCGCAGCACCCTGGCCGATGCCGTGTCGCGCTGGGGTGATGCCTTGCAGCTGGCCTTGCTGGCCGCGCCCGGCGAAGGTGGTCAGCTGGAAGCCTTTGTCGATGGGGCGACCTTGGGCTTTGTCAGCGGCAAGCTGGTCCTGGTGGCTGATCTGCCGGCGGCGCAGGCGCAGGAGATGCAGGCGCGCGCCAGCAAGACCGAGGTGCTGGCCAGTGGGGCGCGGCGCTACACGCTGGCGGCCGCCGACCAGCCGCTGGCGCTGTCGCAAAGGCTGAGCACCATCAGCCTGCTGCCCAGCCTGAGCCTGGACGAGACCACACTTCTGCAGCGATTTGGCCCCCCGAACGAGCGTGTGCTGGTGCAGGGGCAGCTCCATCTGCTGTACCCGGACAAGGGCCTGGACATCACCCTGGGCACAGAAGGCAAAGCGGCGCGACCGCTGCTGCAGTATGTGGCGCCGCGCGAGTTCACCCGCCTGACGGCGCCGCTGCGTCAGAACGGCGGCGGGCAGTAGAACTGCCGGGCCGGACAGTCGCCGAGCGCCGGCAGGCTGAGCGCGCAGGCATGCAGCATCAGCCGGGGCGCCCGGGCCTGGTCGGCCGGGCTGGCGTAGAGCGCATCGCCCAGGATGGCATGGCCGGCGGCTTGCAGATGCACGCGCAACTGGTGCGAGCGGCCGGTGACCGGTTCCAGCGCCAGGCGGCTGCACTGTGCCACCGCGTCGCGCGACAGCACCCGCACCCGCGTCAGCGAAGGCTTGCCCTCGGTGAGGCAGACCATCTGCCGCGGCCGGTTCGGCCAGTCGGTGCGCAGCGGTAGCGCGATTTCAAACTCGTCGCGCTCGGGCAGGCCGCTGACCAGCGCTTCGTAGCGCTTGTGCACCTCGCGTCCGGCGAATGCGGCACTGAGTTGGCGCTGCATCTCGGGTCCACGCGCCAGGAGCAACAGGCCCGAGGTGGCCATGTCCAGCCGATGGACGATCAGCGCATCGGCGAAGCGGGCCTGGACGCGGGCGCTGGCGCAGTCCTGCTTGTCCTCGCCACGGCCAGGCACCGAGAGCAGGCCGCTGGGTTTGTTGACCAGCACCAACTTTTCGTCGGCGTGCAGCACCTCAATAGTGAGTGGCAGAGGGCTGCTGCTTGTGGTTGATGGCCAACTGGACATTGCTGAACAGCTGGCCATGCCGGCAGATCTGGGCGCTGTGGTCATGGTGCCATTGTCGGCCCTGACTCAGTGGCAGCTTTGCCCGGCGGTCTGTTGGGTGCAGCTCTGGAAGTCGACGGTCATCAGCAGGCCATCGCCGCTTCTGCCACTCAGGCGCAAGGTTTTCATTTGGTTGGCGACCAGGCCGCTGCTGCCGGCCGTCGCAGCCAGACTGGCGCTGGTCGCAGCGCCGCTGAGGGCGACACTGCCCAGCTTGGCGGCAGCGCAACCCGCCGGCCCACAGAGAGACAAGCTCTCAAGACCAAGGCTTGCGGCCGCTTGTGTCCAGGTCAGGTTCAGCTTGATGGGAGCATTGGCAGCACTGGTCAAGGCACTCAGGACGATTCGGCTGGCGGTGCTGAGGCTGGGCCACGGCAGCGTCGGCAGTTGCACATCCAAGGGCGGCGTGGCGGGCAAGTTGATGCGCATGCCCGGGAGCGTAAAGCCGCTTGGGATGTAGGGCGTTGTGCAGCCGGCGTTCGAGTAGAAGAGCAAAGTCAGCGTCGGGCCAGCGCGCATGACATTGCGCGCAATGTCGTCGCCGCTGCTGCCGGTCGCCAGTGGAATCCACACGTCGTCATTGACGCGTGCCGTACCTTGACCAAGCACTACCGCTGCCGGGCCATCATCCGCATCCATGCGGAGCAGAGACATCCAGGTCGCAGCAGGCAGGGGCTTGAAAAATGCCAAGGTCTGGTTGAGGCCGGACTGGTCCAGCTGGGTCACGCGAACGCAGTTCAAACCAATCTGCACCGGAATGAACAGACCCAGTGAGCGGCTGTAACTGTCGACGACCGTCGCCCCATCGACGCGCCTTTGCAGCAGCACGGCAGTATCAGTGCGCACATTCAAGGTCGTGGGCTCTCCGACGAAACGCCAACTGTCTCCTTCCTTGCGCAACAGCACTTCGCCGAGATTCTTGGCTTGGCCCGATTCGGCTCGCAACAGCAGTTTTATGCGGCACAAGGGCATGCTGCCGCCTAAATCGCAGCTCAGCAGATCGGGGCTGGGCATGGTGTAGCCCCACAGCGCCGGGCCGTTGCTGAAGAAGCCGTTGAAGAAGGCGCACATGCCAGAGGCGACCTGAGGGCCGCCGACCAAGGCGACGCTGCCCTCGGGCGTGAAACGGGCATCGCTGGCCATCAGATCAGCAATGCCGCCGCTGCAATCGCCGCTGCTTTTCAGCGCCGCGGTCATGGCACGAGCAAAGGTGTCGATGCCGCTTAAGTCTGTGCTGGCCAGCTGGGCAGGTACTGCGATCTGCCCTTGTGTAGTGCCAGGCTCAAGGTAGACATTTCCGCTGCCGAGCCTGGGGCTGATCTGGACGTAGGGCTTCACATCCTTGGCGATAGTGATGGCCAAGCCATCGAGCAGCCTGTCGTAGCCTTGGCGGGAGGCGGGAATCAGCGCATCGCTCAGCAGGTCTGCATTGCTACTCATTCCCGCATCCAGCAGTGCTGGAGCGATGGCGTTGCGCAACTGCGTTTGTGCCTTGGCGATGTTGATGCTGTCTAGGCCGCCAACTGTGCCGGTTAGAAGGTCCTCGGGCAGCTGGCTGCTGGCCAAAACCATCACCGCCGTACCCAATGGCGTGAGCTGAGTCGCGCCACCGGTTTGGGTCAGTCCGTGCACGCAGCGAAAACGCTCACCGACCATGCCGCAAGCCTCCAGGCGAAACGGGCTTTTGCCAATCAGTGGAATCGGACCGTAGCTGCCGTCTGCGGCTACCGAGAGGCCGCTGGCGATGGTCGCGCCGCTGCCGTCGACGACCCGCAACTTCGCGCCAAACAAAGGGATGCCGGCAGCCACCACGCCGCTGGCTGGCGTGGGTGTGGGTGTGGGCGTTGGCGTTGGCGTGGGTGTGGGTGTGGGTGTGGGTGTGGGTGTGGGTGTGGGTGTGGGTGTGGGCGTTGGCGTTGGCGTGGGTGTGGGTGTGGGTGTGGGTGTGGGTGTGGGTGTGGGTGTGGGTGTGGGTGTGGGCGTTGGCGTTGGCGTTGGCGTTGGCGTGGGCGTGGGCGTGGGCGTGGGCGTGGGCGTGGGCGTGGGTAGGGGCGCGGGGGCCGGGCTAGGCACCGGTACAGGAATCGGCGTTGGCGTTGGGGTTGGAACAGGGCTGGGCGCTGGGCTGCTGCCCCCCCCGCCACCACAGGCGCTGAGGACGAGGGCCAGCGGCAGCAAGGTACCGCTGAGTAGGGCTTGGACGGGGCGCTGGCGCCGGCTCATAGGAATCTCCGCTGGGGGCAGGCGGCTCACCCATGGATTGGCGGCACGCACTTCAACAGCCAAGCTTAGGCACAGGCCAAGCGTCTGTCAGGCCGATCAGGGCGATATCGGCCCTGCTATTGCACCGTCCGTCCGTGGCGGCAGGGCCTGTCGACAGGAGTTAGAACTGCTCGATCCAGCCACTTTGCATGGCCGACTGCGGATTGGAGCCTGCCTGGCGCACCGCATGCAGCGCCTCTGCGCTGCTCAGTCCCAGGACTTTCAAGGTGCAGGCCGCCACCGTGCCGGTGCGGCCCATGCCGGCAGCGCAGTGCAGCAAGGCCTGTTCGCCCAGCTCCATCGAATGGGCCAACTGCTGGACGCCCAGGCGGAAGGCGGCCGGATCGGCGCCGAGCCCGAAATCGCGCATCGGCAGATGCTGCCAACGAAATGGCAGGCGCCCTTCAGCGATGGCCTTGTGATACGCCGGCGAGAGCTGGGCGACTTCTTCCAGTGGGTTCAGGCAGACCACTAGGTTCAGCTGGCGCAGCCGCGCTTCGTCAAGAAAGGCGCCGAACGACTCCAGCCGCCCCGGCATTGAATGCAGCCAGAGCCGACCCTTGATCGACGGAGGGAGAGCGATCGCACGAAAAGCCATGGACGGATTTTGCTGCACGGCGTGGTGCCAGCAAGGCCCTGTTTGGGCGACATTCGCCCACGGCTCGCGTAGGCCTGCCGACATCATGGATAAATAAACTATTGGTTTATTTATGCCGAAGATCCATGCATGATGCCGGCCATGAATTCACGCACCAGTCCCCGTTGCCGCAAGCGATTGCAGCACTCCTCTTGCGCAGGCCGAGCATGAGCGCAATCTCCCCGGGTGCTGAGCCCGCGCAAGACCTGACCCCGCTGCGCCATCCGATGTGGGTGGTAGCCGCCGTGTGCGCCCTGGCACTGATGAGCACGGCCGGCGTTGCCATGCCTTATCCCATCCTGGCGCCGATTTTCGTCAGTGGCGCGGTTGATGGCTTCACCCACTTTGCAGGCCAGGATCCCAAGCTGCTGATGGGCATCGCGCTGGCGGCCAATCCGCTGGGCATTCTGCTGGGCAGCCTGTTCATTGCGCCGCTGTCGGATCGTTATGGTCGCCGTGCGGTGCTCAGCGTCACCCTGCTGGCCACGCTGATCGGCTATCTGCTCAGTGCGCTGGCGCTGGCGCAGCGCCAGTACCTGCTGTTTGTGCTGGCGCGCTTCCTGACTGGCGTGACCGAGGGCAATGTGGCGGTGGCAAGGGCGCTGCTGGCCGATATGCATGCCCAGGTGGATCGCACGCGCGCCTTTGCCTGGCTGAATGCCTGCCTGTATGCCGGCTGGTTGCTTGGACCCTTGGTAGGCGGGCTGACGCTGCCCTTGGGCGAACCCGTCCCATTTGTCCTGGCTGGGCTGGCGATGCTGCCTTGCCTGCTTGTTCTGGGACTGGGTGTGCCGGCGGCTAAGCATCAGGGTGCGAGCCCGGCCTTGTGGCAGGCGATGCGCGAGCAGCAGGCCTTCGGCCTCTTGAAGCAGGACGCCGTGCTGGCACGGCTCTTTGTGCTGCAGCTGGTCTATACCGTGGGCCTGAACGGCCTCTATGAATTCGCACCGCTGTGGATGCTGGAAAACGCCGGCCTGGACAGCCGCGGCATTGCCCTGGTCACGGCCGGCCAATGCGCGCTGATGACGCTGGCCAGCGTGGCAGCCGGTCGCTTTGGCGGTCAGGCTGCTCATCCGCTCGGACGCGCCGCCAAGATGGCGCTATTGGCCGCCGTCGGCCTGCTGCTGCTGGCAGCATTGCCCGGGCGGGCCGGTCTGCTGGTGATCATGGCACTGGGCGCACCGCTGGCGCTGTACAACGCGGTGCTGCCGGCCTGGATGTCCGAGCGCTTTGCTGCCCATGGGCAGGGGCGGGTGATGGGCCTGCTGTCGACCATCTTCTGCCTGGGCAATGTGATCACCGCCTTGGGCGGCGGCCTGCTGGCCTTGCTGTCGACCCGCTGGATCATGGGCCTGGGCGGCCTGATGTGTCTGCTGGCGGCCGGCCTCTTGCTGCGCCTGGCCGCCAGTGAGGCGAAGCAATGAAGTCCGCCGCCGACGCCCTGCTGTTTCAGCTGAAGAGCCGCGGCGAGCAATCGGCGGCAACGCTGGCCGCGGCCCTGGCCATCACGCCGATGGGGGCGCACAAGCAGCTGCAGCAGCTGCTGGAGCAAGGCCTGGTCAGCAGCAGCGATCATGTTGACGGTCCCGGCCGACCCAAGCGGCTGTGGCGGCTGACGGCCACCGGCCATGGCCGCTTTCCGGATCGGCATGGCGAGCTGGCGCTGCAGCTGATCGAGCAAACGGCGGCCCTGTTCGGCCCGGAGGGGCTGGAGCGCTTGATCGCTGCCCGCGAGGCCAGCGTCCGCGATCGCTATCTGGCGCGGCTGGCCACTGCGCGCGGCCTGGCAGAACGCCTGCGCCGGCTCTGTGCGCTGCGCGCCGAAGAGGGCTATATGGCGCGACTGGAACGCGACGGGCCGGACTGGCTGCTGGTCGAGGACCATTGCCCGATCTGTGCGGCGGCCAGCGCCTGCCAAGGCTTCTGTCGTTCGGAGCTGGCGCTGTTTCAGTACTGCCTGGGGAAGGGCGTCGCGGTGCGGCGCGATGAGCACCTGCTGGCCGGTGCGCGGCGCTGTGCCTACCGGGTCAAGGTCGTGCATGCCTGAGCCCGGCCGGGCGTTGTGCCGCCTGGGCCCGCAGGCCTCAGTCGCCACGGCGATGAAGGCACGGTTTCGCCATTCTTTTGGCGCCGGCTCGGCGGCTGCGCTGCGTCGGTGTGGCGACGAAGCGCCGCTTAAACGAAGACGTAGACCCGGACGCGGACTCTGCTTGTAATCCCTGTGGCGCTGGCAGACGTGGGCGTGGCAGCATTTGATGCTCTCACACAGGCGATGCCGATGAATGACACCGATATCCCAGCTGTTGCGTCGCTGGACGATCCCGCCGACGCTGCCTGGGCAACCTTGTTTGAGCTGGCGCCGGTCTCCTTGTGGCTGGAGGACTTCTCCGGCCTGGCTCGCTTGTTCGCGGCATGGCGCTCGATGGGCGTGGTCGACCTCCATGCGCACCTGGGGCAGGACCCGGCCCATGTGCAGGCCTGCATCCGCAAGCTCAGGGTGCTACGTGTCAATGAGCGCAGCGTGCAACTGCTCGGCGCGCCGGACGCAGCCACGCTGCTGGCCCGACTCGACGAAGTCTTTCGCGGCGATCTGCTTGAGCACCTGGTGCCGGAGCTGGTGCACCTCTGGGAAGGGCGTTTGAGCTTCAGCTGTTCGGCTGTCAACTACACGCTGGATGGGCGACGGCTCGATGTGATGCTGCAGATCCGTGTGCTGCCCGGTCATGAGCAGAACTGGGGTCGGGTCTTGCTGGCGCTTGAAGACATCAGCGAGCGTGAACGAGCGCGGCTGGCGCTGCAGCGCGCCGAGCAGTATGCGGCCGCCTTGTTCGAGCATTCGCCGGTCTCGCTGTGGGTGGAGGACTTCAGCGCGGTCAAGCGCGAGCTGGATCTCCTGTCTGCCAGCGGTGTGCATGATCTTGGCGCTCATCTTGCCGGTCATCCAGAATTCATCCGGCACTGCCTGGCTCAGGTCCGTGTGCTGCAGGTCAATCGGCACACGCTGCGCCTGTTTCGTGCCGCTGATCAGGCCAGTCTGGTTTCGAACCTGCCCCGCTTGCTTCGGGACGAGGTGCTGGTGCCCTTTGCCGAGCAGCTGGTCGAGCTCTGGAACGGGCAGCTGGTGCAGCAGCGCGAGACCATCAACTACACGATGGATGGCGAACTCATGCATATGCAAATGCAGTTCGCTGTGCTGCCCGGCCACGAGAGCGACTGGTCGCATGTGCAGATCTCGCTGACGGATATCAGCGCGCGCAAAAAGGCCGAGGCCTATCTTGAATACCTCGGCAAGCATGATCCATTGACGAAGCTGGGTAACCGCAGCTTCTTTAGCGAAGAAGTGGCGCGGCTGGAACGGCGGGCGCAGGGGCCGGTGGCGGTGCTGGTGATCGATGTCAACGGGCTCAAGCAGGTCAACGACGAGAGCGGACACGCCGCAGGCGACGCGCTGCTGCGCCGGGCTGGTGAAGTGCTGATGGCGGTGATTGAGCCGCCGATGTCGGCCTCGCGGATCGGCGGCGATGAGTTTGTGTTGCTGCTGCCTGATGCTGATCAGGCGCGCGGCGAGCGGCTGGTGGCTGAACTGCAGGAACTGTTGGAGATGAACAATCAGTTCCATGGCGGCTTTGCGCTGAGCTTTGCTACCGGGCTGGCGATCTGGCAAGCCGGTGAACGCATGGAACTCACCGTGCAGCGTGCCGACGAGGCCATGTATGCATTGAAGCGCAGCTTCTACGCCAATCGCGAGCACGAACGTCGCAGAGGGCTGCGAGCCGGCGACGCGATGCCCGCCTCGTCTCAGGAGACGATATAGGCCGCCGCGCCGGTCGCCAGCAGGCGGTCGGCGGCGTCGCGAAACTCCATCCGGGTGCTGGCCACGCGGCTGCCCAGGCGCAAGACCTCGGCATGGGCGTGGAAGCTGGGGCCGGTGGCCGGACGCAGATAGTCGATGCGCAGGTCGATGGTGCCCAGCTTGCCGAAGCGGTGCAGCCGCGCTGCCGCACTTTCATCGAGATGCCGGGTGCCTATGGCCGCCATCACCGCCAGGCCGCCCATCGCGTCCAGCGTGGCGCTGATCACGCCGCCATGCAGACGTTGATGGGTGAAGTGGCCGATCAGCTCAGGCTTCATCGTGATGGCCGCGCGGGCCGATTCCGCCGCCAGCTGCTCGACGCGCAGGCCCAGCACCTGGTTGAAGACGATCTGCTCCTCAAAAATCTTGCACAGGGCGGCGGTGAATTCGTCGTCAAAGACGCTGATGATCGCGCTCATGAGGGCAGGGGTGTCGTTAGCTGTGTCTCCCACAGACTAGCCTAGCGCAGCCGCAAAGGCTGCCGCATCGGGGACAGCCTTGAGCCGGCGCTCTATATGGCGCATGGCAAACACTGGCACACTGGCCTCGCCGTGCTCCTGCGGTGGCTCAGAAAGCCCTGATGAACGCCAGCCATCGACCGCGAGCCGCTGATCTGCGCGGTGCCGCCCGCCTTGCGACCGAGGCCACGGCGGCCTTGACCGACCTGGTCGAGGCGATGCACGAGCGCATCACCCGGCTGCCGGGCGTGCCGCCCCCGGCTGCCGCTCGCACCAAGGGCATCACCGGCCTGGTGTACCGCAGCGTTCGCGGTGTCAACCGCCTGGTGGGCGGCGGGCTGGACGGGCTGCTGGGCCTGCTGGGCCCGGCGCTGGGCAGCAGTGCGGCCAGCGCCGAGCGTGAAGCGCTGCTGGCGGTGCTCAACGGCGTGCTGGGCGACTATCTCGCGCAGACCGGCAATCCGCTCGCGCTGCCGATGCAGTGGCGCAGCGCCGAGGGTCAGGTCTTGAGCTTGGCGCCTGATGCCTTGCGCGCCCAGCTGCCGGCGGCCGGCGATCGCTTGCTGCTGTTGCTGCACGGCCTGTGCATGAACGCCGGTCAATGGCGGCGCGACGGGCACGACCACGGTGCCGCCCTGGCCGCCGAGCTGGGCTACACGCCTGTCTATCTGAACTACAACAGCGGCCAACACATTTCGCTGAATGGCCGTGCGCTGGTGCTGCAGCTGCAGCAGCTGCTCGAGGGCTGGCCCCAGCCTTTGAGTCGGGTGGTGCTGCTGGGCCACAGCATGGGCGGCCTGCTGGCGCGCAGTGCCTTGCATCAGGCCGACGTGCTGGGCCTGGACGGGCCTGATCGGGTCACCGATCTGGTCTGCCTCGGATCACCTCACCATGGGGCGCCGTTGGAGCGGGCCGGCAACTGGATCGATCTGCTGCTGGGCGCCAGCCCCTATGCGGCGCCGCTGGCGCGGCTGGGCCAGTTGCGCAGTGCCGGCATCACCGATCTGCGTCATGGCAATCTGCTCGATGAAGACTGGGTGGGCCAGGATCGCTTTGCGCGGCGCGCCGATCAGCGTCAGCCTGTGCCGCTGCCCACAGGCATGCGCTGCTACGCCGTGGCCGGCAGCCTGCGCAGTGAGGGCGAACGGCCGCGCTGGCTGGGCGATGGGCTGGTTCCGGTGGCCAGCGCGCTGGGCAAGCACCGCGATCCCGCGCGTGCCTTGCACTTCGAGGCGCAGCGCCAATGGTGTGGGCGCGGCATCAATCATCTGCAGCTGCTGAGCAGTCCGCAGGTCTATGCAAGGCTGCGCGACTGGCTGGCCTGATCGCGTTGTGGAAATGAAAGGGAACACATGACCGAGAGCTTTCGCTGGGGACTGATCGGGCCCGGCGCGATTGCAAATCGTTTTGCCGAGGCGGTGGCCGGGCTGCCGGACTGCCGGCTGGAAGCGGTGCTGGGCCGAGATGCGCAGCGTGCGCAGGCCTTTGCGGCGCGCTGGCAGATCCCCACGGTGGCCCGGCAAGTTGACGAATTGCTGGCGCTGCCGCTGGACGCGATCTACATCGCCACGCCGCATGCGCAGCACGCCGAGTTCCTGATGGCCTGCCTGCGTGCCCGGCGACCGGTGCTGTGCGAAAAACCCTTGGTCGCCAACCTGGCGCAAGGCCAGGCCGTGCTGGACTTGGCAGCGCAGCAGGGCGTGTTCCTGATGGAAGCGCTGTGGACCCGGTTTCTGCCGGTCTATCAGCAACTGGCCCCCCGGCTGCGTGGGGGCGCTGTCGGCGAGCTGCGGTCGATACGTTCGAGCTTTTGCTTCCCCTCACGCTTTGATCCGAACAGCCGTCTCTACGATCCAGCCCAGGCCGGCGGCGCGCTGCTGGACATCGGCATCTACTGCCTGGCGATGACGCGCTGGGTGATGGCCGAGGCCCAGGGCGGCTGCCCGGCTGTGCGCGAGTTCCAGGCCGAGGCGGTGTTCGCGCCCAGCGGGGTGGATCAGCGCTTGACCGCGACCATCGCTTTCGAGAACGGGTTGGCGGCCCAGTTGGTCTGTGCCGTCGACGGCATGGCCGAGAACAGCCTGCACATCGAAGGCAGCAGCGGGCGCATCGTGCTGCCGGAGTTCTGGCAGGCTCAGGAAGCCCTGCTGTATCAAGAGTCCGCCGAGCCTCAGCGGCTGCTGGCGCCCTGGGCTATCAATGGCTTCGAGGGCGAGGTGGCCGAGTGCATGCGCTGCATCCGCGCTGGCCTGCTGGAGAGCCCGCTGATGCCGCACAGCGAGAGCCTGGCGCTGCTGGCCTGGATGGACCAGCTGCGCCGCCAGATCGGCCTGCACTATCCCTTTGAGTGAGCGGCTTGCTGAGCGCTGGCGGTGCCGGCGGCATCAGGCCGTCAGCTTGGCGGCGGCGCGCAGCTGAACGGCGTCGGGAAGGCGCTTGTCCTCC
Organism: Roseateles aquae; assembly: GCF_032337115.1. NCBI lineage: Bacteria > Pseudomonadati > Pseudomonadota > Betaproteobacteria > Burkholderiales > Sphaerotilaceae > Roseateles > Roseateles aquae. The sequence continues at coordinate 397,354 of NZ_JAVXZY010000002.1, read as the reverse complement.
TGCTTGTCGAGCCGGAAGACCTGCACCGAGTCGTCCAGCATGCGGGCGCGCTGGTGCAGGCTGCTGGCCGAAGCGGCGAGTTCCTCGACCATGGCAGCGTTTTGCTGAGTCAGCCCGTCGAGCTGGGTGACGGCCGCATTGATCTGCGACAGGCCGCCCAACTGCTCGTCGGAGGCCTGGCTGATCTGCGCAATCAGCTGCGAGACACGCGCCACATTGTTGGCCGTGCCGGAGATGATGTCGGACACCTGGCTGGACTGCTTGACGCCAATCTCGATGGTGCGCTCTGAGTTGTCGATCAAGCCACGAATCTCTTTCGCTGCCGCCGTGGTGCGCTGGGCCAGGGCACGAACTTCCGAGGCGACGACGGCGAATCCGCGTCCGGCGTCGCCGGCACGAGCGGCCTCGACGGCGGCATTCAGGGCCAGGATATTGGTCTGGAACGAGATGGCGTCGATGACCTGGGTGATCTCGGCGATGCGGCGCGACGCTTCGCGGATGCTGTGCATGGTCTCGCCCATCTCGCGCACCGCCTGGGTGCTGTGCGCGGTATCGCGCGAAGCCAGCTCGGCCAGCTCGGCAGCGGTTTGTGCGCCGTGGGCGTTGTTGCGCACCGTGCCGGTCAGCTGCTCCATCGACGCCGCCGTTTGCTGCAGGCTGCTGGCCTGCGCTTCGGTGCGCGTCGACATATCGCTATTGCCATTGGCGATCTCGCTGATGGCCTCATCGATCTGGCTGACCTCGCTACGGGCGTCACCGACGATGGATTGCAGATTCACATTCAGCTGGTTCAAGGCCTGAGCCAGATGGCCGATGCTGTCCTGACGGCGAATGCTGATCTGCTGTGTCAGGTCGCCCGCGGCCATGCGGTTGGCGAAGTCAACCATGCTGCGCACCGGCTGCATCACCACACGCTGAGTCAGCGCATAGCTGACCAGCGCCACGGCCACGGCCAGCGCATTGCCCAACCAGCCTTCACCCAGCCAAGCCCCCAGGCCGAAAGCCAGCACGGTGCTCAAGATCGGCAGGGCGGCCATCGCATGGCTGCGCAGCGTCTGCAACTGGCGCTGCACGCGCCCGCGCCAGCCGCGTTGCATCAATTGCCCGCGATGAAGCTGTAGAGCCAAGGGCCGTCCTGCAAGCTCCTGCTCGCGGATGCGCTGATACAGCGCGCTAGCGGCGGCCACCTCGCGTTCATCGGGCTTGTTGCGCACCGACATATAGCCGACCGGGCGTGAGCCCTCCATCAGCGGCGTCACATTGGCACGCACCCAGTAGTGGCCGCCATCCTTGCGGCGGTTGACGACGACGCCACTCCAGGGCAGGCCGGCGGCGATGGTGGCCCACATATCGCGGAAGGCCTCTTCGGGCATGTCCGGGTGGCGTATCAGGTTGTGAGGCTGCCCCAGCAATTCCTGGCGCTCATAGCCGCTGACTTCGACAAAAGCCGTGTTGCAGTAGACGATGCGACCCTTGAGATCGGTCGTGGAGACCAGGGTCTTGCCGTCTGGAAAGTCGTAGCGTCGCCCGGAAACGGGGCCGTTGTCACGCATGATGCGAGTCCTTTCATTGCGGTCTTCTGCATTGAAATGGGCCTCTTGCTGGCCATCTTGCTGAGTATTGGCGGCGTGGGCTGCTGTGGACTTGACCCCCGTCAAAACGAGGTATGGAGCTGCTGGTTGGGCGGCAGATGGCGTGGCCTTGTGCACATTCGGCCCTGTTCAGGCCTGTCGGCCACCGTGCGTCAGCTCAGGCGCCGACGTTCGGGGCTGCCAAAGCGCCCCGCGGTCAGATCAGCAAACGCCGTGAACAACCAGGGGCAGCCGGGCGCCACGGCGTAGAGCTGCTTGTGCCCGGTCGAGCGGCGGCGCAGTGTCAGCAGGCGGTCCGGCGAGGACAGCAGGCCGCTCATTTCGGCCGGTGCGCCGACCGACATCTCAAAATCATTGGGCTCAAAACCGGCCAGCTTGAGGGTGCCGGAGAGCGTGCTCCACAGCTTGCCTTGGTCACCCTCGACGGAACTCCCGCGCCACATTCAAAACTCTCCATCAGTCCATGTCATGGTGGCTGGACGCTCCAGCCGCTCTGGCGATGATGAACAGCCGCGGTGACGCGGTGATGACGGGCCGCTCGGAGCGGATCAGAGCCGCTCAGAGCCGTGCATGGGCCCGCAGCGATTCCATGCGCAGCGCCAGCTTTTGTTCCAGCTCGCTGAGCTGCAGGCGCAGCGCCTGCCGTTGCGCCTCGTCGGCACACAGCTGCAGCTCGGCAGCCAGCGCGGCGCGCTGCTTGAACAGATCGACCTCGGGCGGTGCGTAGCCTGAGTTCTTCAGGATCTTGAAGGGCATGCGCAAGCCCTCCGGTGTGGCTTCCCAGCCAGCGTCTTCGGCCAGCGGTTTGCCAAAGCTCTCGGCCTGTTTCAACTCACCGTTCTGCAGAGCCTGCTGGAGATGGAGCGCGATTTCTTCGTCTTGCATGGGGAAACGTGGTCAGATGCCCGCGCCGTCGGGGCATGTCAGACCCTGATTGTCGCGCAACGGCCATCCACGCCCGCGCAGCAGACCGGCCCAGCCTGTGTGGCAAAGCCTTAGCTTGCTCAGCGTTGCAGTTGCTCCACTTCCTTGAGTGTGCGCTCGGTATTCAGGCCACCGACCATCAGGACGGCGCCGCCCGGCAGCAGCGTCGCGGAGTGCTTGTAGCGCGGCCAGCGCAGCGCGACACTTTCCTGCCAACGACCGGCCACCGGGTCATACAGCTCGGCACCCATGCTGGCCTGGCTGCCGCCGATGCCGCCGACGACGAGCAACTGGCCGCCGGAGAGCAGGTTGGCGCTGTGCAGCTGGCGGGCTTGCCGCATGGGCGGGCCCTGGCGCCAGCGCATTGTCTTCAGATCCAGCAACTCGGTGCTGGACAGGGGCTGGTTGGCATCGAAGCCGCCCGCCACCAGCACCTGCCCGTCGGTCAGCAGGCTGGCCGTGTGGGACCAACGCACCGTCGACAGCTCGCCGGCTGGCCGCCATTGCTGGCGTGCCGCGTCATACAACTCGGCGCTGCTGTTGCCGCCGGCGTCGCTGAGTCCACCGACAACGAGCACCCGGCCACCAGGCAGTGAGGTCGCGCTGTGCATCTGGCGACCACTGGCCATCGGTGGCCCGGCACGCCACTCGCCCTCGATGGGATCGAAGAGTTCGCAGCTGGCGAATGTGATCGTGTCCTCAAGGTCCTCGTCAATAGGAAAGCCTATGCCTCCGGCGATCAGCACCTGGCCGTTGGGGAGCAGGCTGGCGCTGTGGAAGGCGCGTCGCACCGTCGGCAGCCCCGGGGTGGCAAACCAGGTGTTGGCACTGGGGTCGAAAATCTCGACGCTTTCCAGGTACTGGGTGCCGTCAATGCCGCCAGCAACCAGCACCCGGCCATCGCGTAGCAAGGTGGCACTGTGCTGCGCGCGGGCCGTGTTCATCGACTCTGCGACGCTCCAGCTGCGCGTGACAGGGTCGTAGATTTCCACGCTCTTGATGGCCACGCCCTGGCTGCCGGTGCCGCCGGCGACCATCACCGTGCCGTCACGCAGCAACGTCGCCGTGTGGCCCTCGCGGGGCACGCGCAGTGCCGGCATGTCGATGAAGTGCTGGGCCCAAACTGGCGGGCACAGCAGCAACAAGGCAACCAGCAGAATCCGCACGCCCATGCCCTCAGTCCCGGCGACGGCGCGTACCGCTCCACAGGCCCACAAGGCCCAGACCGGCGAGCAGCAGCGCATAGCTGCTTGGCTCGGGAACGGCTGATACCGTGACGTCCACACCATTGAGCTGGGTCACGGGCAGGGCCGTGCCAAAGGCGTCGCCGAGTTGCGCCTGGCTGAGCGCGAAGCCGGCCACGCCGGCTTGCTTGGCGGTGAAGCTCAGGCTGGCCAGCTTGAAAGCCTGCCCCTGCACAGGGAGCGTGTCCAGCAGGCTGAGCTCACCCAGGTGAACGCGCCCGGTACCCTGTCCGCCCTGGCTGATGTCCAGTGCCTGGCCAAGGGCGGCATCGCCCAGACCCAGGCCCAGCTGATAGCCGCTGAAGCTGAACAGCGTGGCGTCGTATCCGATCTGCAGGTCGAACACGCCGACACTGTCCTTGCCATTCAGATCGGCAACCATCAGGTCGATCAGCAGCGCCGAACCGGGCTTGAGTTCGGTCGACGTAGGAATCAGGGTCAGCGTGGCAGCCGGCGCGCCGAGGCTGGCGCCGAGCAGCAGGGCGCCCAGCAGTTGGGGGAAAGCGTTCATCATGGTTCCTGTTCAGGCGTGGGGCTTAGCGCGCAATGGCGCAGTTGGGCAGGGTGCACAGCAGGGCCAGCTTGCGCAGATCAAGCGGGCTGAGCTTGCCGTCGTTGTCGAGGTCGGCATCGGTGCTGGGCGTGCTCGCGTTGGCCAGCATCTGCTGCAGCAGCTCGATGTCGCGGCTGTCAACCACGCCGTCGCCGTTCAGGTCGCCATCCAGGCTCGGCATGACGGCAAATTCACCACCACGATTGAGTACCGCCCAGACCGTCTTGCTGGCATGGTCGACGCCAAACGTGCCCAGCGCCGTGCCTGGCTTGTAGGGGCCGGCGACGAACTTCAGGCTACCGCCGAAATTGCGCGTCGCCGCCTTGACCCAGCGGCCATCCTCGTCCTTGCTCATCAGGGCCAGGGCACCGCGGGCGGCGTCCTCGTAGCGCAGCGACAGGGTGTAGACGTCGGCCTGTTCGCTACCGATGTTGTTGTGCATGCCCCAGAGGGTCAGCACGTCACTCTTCAGATTGGCGGTTTTGGCATCGGCCCGACTTTGCCAGCCGGTATTGACGTCCTGGACGGGCAGGCGCCCGTCATAGAACTTGGCCGACACGGTGTTGACGCCGTCCAGCAGCGCCATGCTGGTACCGGCCCAGCCGCTACCGCGCGGAGACTGGTCCTGAATGCCGGTGAAGCTGCCGCCATGCGGAATGATGAATTCCTTGCCGATCAGGCTGTAGCCATAGCTCTCGCGCTTGACGAAGTTCAGCGTCGGCGTGGCCTTCAGATCACAGTCCTTGCCGGCGCCCAGCGAGCCGCCGCAGCCGTTGTCGGAGGCATAGTGGGTCACCGTCAGATTGGGCCCGTCGATCTTGGCAATGTAGTAGCCGACCGTGAACAGCTCCTGGGAGATGGGTATCTCCTGACGATTGGTGGCGTTGTAGGCCTGGTCGTTGGATGGGATGGTCGGGATGTAGAACTTGTAGCTGTCGGACGAGTGGATGATGTTGTGCACGAAGGCCGTGCCATCCGGGCTCTTGACGATGGCGCGGTTGTACAGGTGGTCGTGGCCGCTGAGGAAGTAGCGCGCGCCGTTGCCCGCCATGGCCTTGATCAGCTGGTTGCGCTGCGTCGGGTTGGACGAAGGATTGGCGCCCAACAGGTTGTCGACATGGTTCTGGCCGATCAGTGGCTTGTGGGCAAACAGGAAGGCGTGATTGCCGGCTGGCTTGTTGATCAAGGTCTGCTCGATCCAATTGACTTGGTCGAGCGTTGCGCTGTTGGCGCTGCTGCTGCTGCCATTGCTGCGCACAAACTGGTCGATGGCGATGAAGGTGGCGTTGCCGTACTCGAAGGCGTAGCTCAGACCGGTCAAGCCAGTGGGGCTGCTCGGGCTGCGATGGCCTGTGGCACCGGCGACATTCGGGCCCAGGCCCTGAGTCTGCGGGAAGTTGGCGACAAAGCGGTTGGCCGCGGCGCTCGAGGGCTCGTGATTGCCGCGCACCGGGTAGAAGCCGATGCCGTTGCTGTAGAGCTGCTGAGCGGCGTTTTTCCAGACGTCGAGGCCGGCATTGCTGCCGTTGTCGGTCAGATCGCCGAACTGCAACACGAACTTGACCTTGTGCTCCACGAACTTGGGGAGGATCTGGTTCATGATGCCCAACGCCACTGTGCTGGGGTTGTTGGCAGCGTCGTTACTGGTCCATTGGGTATCGGCCATGAAGCCGAAGCTGAACGGCTCGGCGCGTACGCCGCCGGCCAGCAGGGAGGCAGCCAGCAGGCTGATCTTGAAGGTCTTTTTCATTGCTTGGTCCTGCTGGCGTTCAACGACGACGGCGCTGGGCGACAGCGCCAAACAAGCCGAGTCCGACAAGCAACAGGGCTTGGCTGGCGGGCTCGGGTACCGCAGTGATGGCCTGCACATGAACGTTGTTCAGACCGAGGATCTGATCGGGCGATGTCTGCACCGCGTTGTCATCGACCCAGCGCAGGAACAGCGACTGGCTCGGTGCCCAGCGTCCGTCCAGCGCCAGGCGGTAGTCGCTGATGCTGCTCACGCCGACCGTGTTGGGCAGCTGGCTCGCTGTCGGGTTGAGAGCGGACACATTGCGCCAGTTGCTGCCGTCAAGGCTGACGAACAGCCAATAGCCGGGCAGCTCGTTGCTTGACGATGTCTTGGTGAAACGGCGCGTGTCGTAGCTGATCAGCAGTTGGTCGACGGTGCTGTTGCCGTCGTTGTGAAGTTCCAGCTGGAAGGCCATGCCGCTGACATTGGTTGGCGAGCTGGCCAGCAGGCGGTCAGTCAGCAAGCTGCTCGAAAAGGCCGCGTTGTAGCCGCCGTTGCGGGTTGCTGTTGGCGCGCTGCTTGCTGCCAGTGCCGCGCTGGACCTCACCATGCTGGCAACGCTGTTGGAGCCATTGGCCGGGATCAGGCTGCTCCAGCTGGCATTGCTGGTGCCGCTATTGCCGTTCCAGACGCTCCATCCGGTCGGGGCGGTCGTGCCGGCGAGGCCCATGCCATCGAAGCTCTCGAAGTAGTCCGCGTTGATCAGGTGGCCGACGTTGGCTTGGGCGCCGACGCTGGCGGCGAGCAGTGCAGCCAGCAGGCTGCCGTTGAGAATGGCTGTCATGGTCCCTCGGATTGCTGTTGTGTTGAGGCTGAGCGTGACGACCCCGAAACCACTGTGGTCGGCTTGTTCAGCCCGCGCATTGGAGCGGGGCTTGATGACGGCAGCGTGTCGAAGTGAAGTTGCGGCGCTGCGGCGCTGCAGCGCACCCGGAGCGGGCTGTGGGGCGCTGGCAGGCACCGGGGCTGGCGCTTCAGCTGACGCAGCGATAGCGCAGGGACGCGCCACGGATGAGGCACGTCGGCCGCTAGTGCGGCAGCAGGGTTGCAGCGGGGCTGGCGCTCAGAGGCGGTGCAGGTCCGACTTCAGGTACCAGTCCGTCATTCGTTCGCCATTCCAGTGCAGGCTGACGTGCTCGGCCTGCCGCGCCGGCGGCTCGGTGGCGCGGGGGGTGAACAGGGCGACGCATTGGCCTCCGGCATGGCGCACGCTGTCGAAGGCGATGCCCATGCAGGCAGTGGCGCGCAGCTGCACGGCCAGCGCCTGCGAAGCGGCGTAGCTGTCGGGGGCGTAGAGCGGCGCGAAGTCGCCGTCATGCCGGCCGCGCAGTTCGATCAGATCGGCGGCGACGGTGACCCGGTAGCAGCGCATGTCGATCTCGATGGCCGGTTCCTGGGTACGGGCCAGAAAGCGGGCCCGGTGGTGACTGACTTCGGCCACCGCCGTTTCCAGCGCGGCCGCCGCGTAATAGACGCCAAAGCTGCCGTCACTGAAGCGGCTGCCCTCGGGGTTCAGGTGGGTGAATGCCGCCATGATGGCGCTACAGCCCGGGCCGCTGATGCGCTCCTGCTGCGGCACCAGGCTCAGCTCGCCGACGGCATCGCGCAGCCGCGGGTTGCCCAAGGCCTCGATGGCAAAGACGATGTCCAGGTCGGCCGGATCGGCCACCGCTTCAAACAGCGAAACCGGCGGGAAGCGGCTGGGCACCAGGCGGCAGGAGTCGCCCCAGCGCAGTTGGACTCGATCCAGTGTTTCGATCGGCAACGCCATCAGGCCCAACCTCCACGTTGCGCGTCCAGGTACTGGCGCACAACGAAGAGATCAGCCACCTGACCGGCCAAGAGCCTGTCCAACGCCGAACGGCCGCCGAACAGCGGTGCCGTGTTGGGGCGGCGGATCCAGGCATTGGCGCGTTCGGGAATGGGCAGCAGGATCTGCAGCCCGGCGTAAATGGCGAACAGATGCGACAGCCGCTCCAGCGTGGCGGCATCCAGGCCGCGCTTGACCCGCCCAGCCTTCCACTCGAAGAACATGGTGCGGCCGCAGCCGAGCAGGCGCTGCTGTTCGTCGTTGCTGAGCTGCCAGGCCTGGGCAATATTGAAAAACGTCCGCAGCGCGGCCGCCGCGGCGACCGGCGAGTGCAGATCAGGCGCCGGGCTGGACGGCGGCGCGAAGTGCTGGGGAAGCGCATTCATCAAGGTCTTTCAAGGCGGAAGCGAAGCCCGATGCCGTGATGGTAAGTCCGAAATAGTACAAATTCAATAAATAAATTCAATATTGAACTTGTTGTGGCCCGCTTGCGGCGGCCGTCGCCTTGCTGTGTCTGAGGGGCTCTCAGTGGCGTGCCGCTTTCACAGCAGGCTTTGCGGCCGGCTTGGCCTCAAGCCTGGCTTCATAGGCCAGCAGCTCGTTCAGCGACAGCCTGTCGTCATGGTTGCTGTCGGCGGCATCGAACGCCTGCATCCGCGCCTGCACCACCTCCTTGAAGGTGATGCGATGGTCGCCATTGGCATCGGCATGCTTCAGCGAGCTCAGCAGCAGGCTGCGCGCCCGGCTGGGCAGTGTCTGCAACTCGTCGTCGCTGATAAAGCCGTCGTGGTTCAGATCCAGCGCCTGCCAACTGGCAACAATGTCTTTGTGGAATTCGTCGATGCTGACGAAACCGTCGTGATTGCGGTCCAGCGCGTCAAAGATCGCGCGACTCCGGCTCGGCGCCGCCTGCGCCCAAGCGCTTGTGCCCGCAGCCAGGAACGTCAGGCCCCAGACGAAAGCTTTGAAGTTCATGTGACCCTCCTCACCAAGACCAACGCTGATTGGGCCCACCGGAGCAGAACCACATGATCACCGGCTGGCCGGGGCGTGCCCGGCCGCCCTCGATATCCAGGCACAGGCCGGTCTGGGCGCTGCGGATCTGGCGTCCGCTGGCGCGCCAGCGCTGATTGGCTTGGCCCTTGCAGTCCCAGGCAATGACCCGTGCGCCTTCGCCCTGGTTGCCGTCGGCAACGTCCAGGCACAGGCCAGCAACACGCAATTCGCCACGGCGCGTCCATTCAAAGCGCTGATTGGCGCCGCCGCTGCAATTGAAGACGATCAGGCGCCGTCCGGGTCGGGCACCGCCTTCGATGTCCAGGCAGAGCCCACCCTGGCCGCGTATCGCCGAGCCCCACCCGCCGCCGCCACTATCGTCGCCGCGGCCATCGTCACCATGCTTGCCGGCCAGTATGGCGACACCGGCGATGGCGGCTACTGCGGCGATGGCGAGGCCAACGTTGGCCGATTTGCCGTCGCCTGTATCGCCCGTTGTGGTGATCTTGAAACGGCCGCCACAGCCGCCATTGACCCACAGCTCCATATTGCTGAGGTCATAGCCCCAGCTGCGGTTGAAGCGGCAGGCGCCGGCAAGCTGCTGGTCCAGCTCGACCTCGGTGCTGCCGTCGGGCAAGCGCATCGACTGGTAGTCGCCGTTTGAGCGCAGTTCCACCACTTGTTCGGCCGCCCACGCTGGTAGGGCATGGCAGCACAGACTGGCGGCGGTCAGCGAGGCCAAGAATCTCTTGCTTGCTTTCAATGTTGTACTCCCCGCTGGGGTCAGGTCTTGCGTGGTGCATGCTTGCCATGGTGCAGGCATGGGCGCTTGGTGGTGGAGAGGACGAGGATCGAACTCGCGACCTCCGCATTGCGAACGCGGCGCTCTCCCAGCTGAGCTACCCCCCCACTCGAGCGCCTCGCTGATCGCGACTCGTGCGGAAAAGTGTAGCCAAGCCTGGGACAGTAGCGCTCAGGGTTTGGCTGGATGTCAAGCCACTGCGCCGGAGTTGTTGCATGCGGGTCATGCCGGGCATGGCAGGGGCGCGGAATCGAAGAAACTCAGGGCCATCTTTCTCAATCCTCGCGCTGGCACAGGAGTCGCCGATGGCCGAACGATCACCGCAGTGGCATGACGAGCAGTACAACAACCGTGCCCGGGTGCCGGCCAGTGCCGACATCCTGGCGCGCTGGGCCGAGGCTTCGGCTCTGTCGCGGCAGAAGAGCGTCTGCCAGTTGGATATTGCCTACGGCAGCGAGCCGGCCGAGCGTCTCGATCTGTTCAGCACCGATGTGGCCAGTGCCCCGGTGCTGATCTTCATTCATGGCGGCTACTGGCGCGCGCTGGACAAATCCGATCATTCATTCGTCGCCCCGGCCTTCACCGATGAAGGCGCGCTGGTGCTGGTGCCCAATTACGGCCTGTGCCCGCAGGTCAGCATGGAGCACATCCCCATGCAGCTGGTGCGGCTGCTGGCCTGGGCCTGGCGGCATATCGCCGACCACGGCGGCGATCCCAACCGCATCGTGCTGGTGGGGCATTCGGCAGGTGCACATCTGGCCGCCATGCTGGCCTGCTGCGACTGGAAGAGCGTGGCCCCCGATCTGCCGCGCCATCTGGTCAAGGGCGTGCTGGCGATTTCTGGCTTCTACGACCTGGCGCCGCTGCGGCGCACGCCGTTTCTGCAGGGCGATTTGCAGCTGAGCGCCGAATCGGTGCGGCGGCTCAGCCCGGCGCTGTTTCCGGCGCCGGAGGCCCCGGTCTACGCATTGGTGGGTGGTGCCGAGAGCGAGGAGTTCCGGCGCCAGAACCGGCTGATCCGTCAGGCCTGGGGCGCGCGCAGCGTGCCGATCTGCGAGGAACTGGCCGGCCACAACCATTTCGATATCCTGCACGAACTGGTCGACCCGCAGGGGCGTGTACATGCCCTGGCGCGCAAGCTGCTGGACCTGCGTTGGTACAGCGCTCTGCTATGAAGGCTTGATGCGGACGCAGGCTTCTTGCGAATCAGTCTTTGAGGAGTTGTGGCAATGACGATCACCCGTGACAGCCTGATGACGCTGGAGGCCTATGCCAAGTACCGCAAACTGCATCAGGAAGAGTTGCTGGCGCACCGCCAGCTGCGCCGGGTGCAACTGGGCGAGCACCTGAGCCTGCAGTTCGAGGACGAGGAAACGGTGCGTTATCAGATCCAGGAGATGCTGCGCCTGCAACGCATCTTCGAGGAGGACGGCATCAACAGCGAGCTTGACGCTTTTGCCCCGCTGGTGCCCGATGGCAGCAACTGGAAGGCGACCTTGATGCTGGAGTACGCCGACCCGGCTGAGCGCCGCTGTGGGCTCGAACGGCTGCTGGGCATTGAAGACAGAGTCTTTGTCGAGATTGACGGAAGTCAACGCATTTACGCGATAGCCGATGAGGATCTGTCCCGCGGCAGCTCGATGAAAGGCTCGGCAGTGCATTTCTTGCGTTTCGAACTGCCGTCTGAGTTTCGCGGGGTCTTACGTACGGAGGCTACACTGCGGCTCGGCTGCGACTTTCAAGGCGCAGTCCATGCGGTGCCGGTTTCAGCGGCGCTGCTCGAGTCTTTGATTGCGGACTTGAAGTTCTGATTCGAGTCGCTATATCGCAGGCCTGCGGCAGAATTTGCGCGCATTTTTTGAGCTTCGCCAATCCCGAGCGGATGCCGGGCTAGTGGGCGAAGCCTTTGAACCTACCTCTCGGAGATTTACGGCATGAGCTGCAATACGCCCATTTGGTCGCTGCGTTCGTTGTTTTATCAAGGGTTCTTGTTGATAGGCATGGCGAGCATCGCTACGTCTGCCGTGGCTGCCAACACTACTGCCTCGCATTCGCTCGCAGCAGATGGTTCGATAATTCGCGCTGCGCCAACTGCAACGCGAAAGCCCAAGGATGTGAGCATTCACGGTGACCGGCGCATCGACGATTTTGCTTGGCTGCGTGAGCGGGAAAGCGACTCTGGACTCGCCTACCTGCGCGCTGAGGCGCACTACACCAGCGAGTGGTTTCGTCCACTGCAAGCGTTGAGCAACGAGCTCTACGCGGAGATGGTCGGCCGTATTCAGCAAGATGATGAGAGTGCACCAGTCCGTGAAGGCGAGTACTGGTACCTGAATCGGACCGAGAAGGGCGCACAGTATCCGCTGCTGGTTCGACGCAAGGCCGATGGACCTGACCGACGCTACGATCCTTTGGCTGCACAGGAGTTTGTGCTGGACTTGAACTTGCTTTCGAAGGGGAAGAAGTACCTTTCTCTCGGAACGATGAGCGTAAGCCCGGACGCAGCCTTGTTTGCATACACGGTTGATTTCAGTGGTGCGCGTGACTTCGAGTTGCGAATTCGACGCATCAGCACAGCCACCGATTTGGAGTGGCGCGCAACCGGCGTGAGCTCGATCGCTTGGTCGGCTGATGGCCGATCAATCTTCTACGTTCGCACGAATAAGGCCAAGCGCAGCAACCAGTTATGGCGACACAGCCTTGACTCAGAGGCGGCCGATGCCTTGGTGTTCGAGGAGAAAGACGAATTATTTAACCTGAGTCTGGGTTCGACCGCCGATGGTCGCTTCCTCGTTTTGAGCAGCGAAGCCAAGGACAGCCGCGAGCAGCGCCTGCTTGATTCAAGCAAGCCCTTGGCAGATTGGCAGACAGTTATTCCTCGACGGCGCGGATTGGAGTATCAGGTTGAGCATCACCAAGGCAATCTCTATCTGACGATCAACGATACCGGTCCAAATTTCCGTCTCGTCAGCCTGCCCTTGAGACGACTGCCCCTGATGGAGGCAGACCTTCTGCAGGCGAAGGAACTGCTGGCGCAAAGCGAAGAGGCACAGATCGAGTCGGTGACGATGTTCAGAAGCCATCTGGCGCTGCAGTACAGGCAGGGCGGCTCGGTGAAGCTTCGCGTTTATCGGCATCAGGACTTCAGCGCTCAGGAGGTCGAATTCTCGGAACAGGCATATATCGCGACGAGTGGCGGACGCCTGCAGAACCGGGAATATGACACCGCTCAATTGAGGATCAACTATCAGTCGATGACGACACCCTTGACGGTTTATGACTTCGACATGGAGGCGGGCCGATTGACCTTGAAAAAGCGCCAGCCGGTGCTGGGGGGATTTGACTCGGCACGCTACGTGAGCAAGCGAATCATGGCCACAGCTGCTGACGGCACCGAGATTCCCGTCAGCCTCGTTTACGACCGCGGGCTCAGACTGCTTGGGCCGCAGCCACTTCTGCTGCGCGGCTATGGCAGCTACGGCATTCCCTCGGACCCGCGCTTCTCTGCCAGCGACATCTCGCTGCTGGATCGTGGTGTCATCGTTGCCATCGCTCATGTGCGCGGCGGTGGTGACCTGGGCCGGCGCTGGTACACAGAGGGCAAGCTGGCCAAGAAGATGAACACGTTCACCGACTTCATCGCGGCGGCCGAGACCCTCATTGCCAAGGGCTACACCCTGCCGGAGCAGCTCATCATCAACGGCGGCAGTGCGGGCGGCCTGCTGATGGGGGCGGTGACGAATATGCGCCCCGATCTGTTCAAGGCTGTGGTGGCTGATGTGCCCTTTGTCGACGTGATCAATACGATGCTCGATGAGAGCCTGCCGTTGACCACCGAAGAGTTCATCGAGTGGGGAAATCCCAAGATCATCGAGCAATACCGCTGGATGCGGACCTACAGCCCGTATGACAATCTCAAGCGCGGCGCCTACCCGGCGATCCTGGTACGCACCGGCCTGAACGACAGCCAGGTGCCGTACTGGGAACCCGCCAAATACGTGGCCAAGTTGCGCACACTGAAAACCAACGAGACGCCGTTGCTGTTCGACATCAATATGGATGCCGGCCATGGTGGCGCCTCGGGACGCTTCGATGCGTTGAGGGAGCGTGCCAAGGTCTACGCCTTCATGCTCAATCAGTGGGGGCTGCCGCGCGCCCAGGCGCAGCAGTAGCAAGTGTCGGGGCGGTCGCCATGGCGGCACAATGTCGCCATGAGCGAGCCGGGTGACGACTTCGATCCGAATGCAGTGCTGCAAAGCTTCAGCGAGCGGCTGCGCGAGCTGGATCAGCCGCCAGACCTGACGATCTCGCTGTCCGCGCTGCAAGCCCGGGCGGCGCCCCGGCCGGCCCGTGTTGCTGACCGCGAGCGTGCGGCGCGGCGCTGGAATATGGACGATGTCACCGACGTCGAAGACATCAGCGACCGGCCGCGAGCGACCGTGGTCAGCGGTGTGCATGCGCCGGGCGAATCAATCGCCGAGCCCCAGCCAAGCACTGCAGCGGTGCCGCCGACCACCAAGGCGCCGGCCTCGGACTGGCTGCAAGCGCAGCAGGCGGCGCGTCGCAGGGCAGAGCTGGCCGCCCAACAGGCCAAGTCGCTGGCCGCGCAACAGCGTCGTGAGGCCGCTCGCGCCGAACGACTGGCCGCACGCCAGGCCGCCGATGCGCGCCGCCTTGAACAGCAGCGGCTGAAACGCCAAACGGCGCAGCTGCGCGCCGAGCTGAAGGCCGCTGCGTTGGCTCAGGAACGCGCCGCCGCAGCCCGACTTCAGTCCGATGTCCATCGC
>NZ_JAVXZY010000002.1:0-382754 GCF_032337115.1 Roseateles aquae | reverse complement strand
GCTGCGGCTGAACGCGCTGCGGCTGAACGCGCTGCGGCTGAACGCGCTGCGGCTGAACGCGCTGCGGCTGAACGCGCTGCGGCTGAACGCGCTGCGGCTGAACGCGCTGCGGCTGAACGCGCTGCGGCTGAACGCGCTCAGAAACAGGCCTGGGACGAAGCGCAGCAGGCACTGCAGTCGCGACGGGAGGCTGAGTTGGCGGCGCAGCGTGATCGGCAGGCACAGGCGCTTGAGCGGCAGCATGCAGCCGAAAAGGCAGCCGCTGAAAGGCTGGCGTTGCTGCTTGCCGAGGCGGAACAGGCCGAACGACAGCGTGAGGCTGAGGCACTGGCTGCAAATCAAGCCGCCGAGGCTGCGGCAGCGCTCGCGGCCGAACGGGCTGCACAAGAGCAGCGCGACGCGGCCACTCGGCTTGCCGAAAGAATGGCTGAGCAAGCGGCAGAACAACTGGCGCGTGAACAAGCCGCGCAACTGGCCCGCGAAGCCGCTCTGCGGGCCGCGCAGGCAGAAGCGGACAGGCTTGAAAACGTGCGTTTGGTTCGCGAGGCCAAAGCGCGTGAAGCGCGTGAAGCAAGAGAAGCAAGTGAAGAGGCCGCGCGTGCCGCCGCGCAGCGCCGGGCGGCGCAGGCTGAGGCGGCAGAGGCTGAGCTGCGAGAAGCTCAGCGACAGGCTGCAGCACTGGAGGCCGAGCGAGCGGCAGCCGCTCTGGCCGCTGCACAAGCGGAAGCGGCTGCAGCCGCTGCAGAACGTCAACGCCTGGAACAAGCGCAGGCCGAGGCTCGCGAACAAGCCGAAGCCCAGGCGCGGCAGCAACGCGAGGCGGTCGACGCGGCGCTCACTGGCAGCCTGGAGCGCTTGCGGGCCGCGGCGCGCTGGCAGGAGCCTGAGGCGCCTTCATTGGATCTGAGCCGCTTGCACCAAGGCGCTGTGCCGGCCAACGTCGAAGTGTTGCCGACACTGGATCTGTCTCTGGCCAGTACAGCCACGGAGACGGCAGAAGCGCCCGAACTTGACGGCCTGTTCGCGGCGGTCGCTCGGGTGGCGCAGCAGCACCAGCCCGATCAGCCTGTCGATGAGGACTTGGGCCTTTAAGTCGTTTGCTAACGTATAAAGACGCTGGCTTCAGATTGCCAGATAGCGCCCTGGCCGGTGATTGATGGCCAACGAGGCGTTCATCGCTGCCATGCCCAGCAGTGACAGGCCGATGCGCTCCGGCGAGACCACGCTCAGCGAGGCCAGCAGGATGCTGGCGTCCAGGATGGCCTGCATATAGCCGGCGCGCCAGCCCTTTTTATCTTGCAGATAGAGCACGACGATGTTCAGCCCGCCCAGGCTGGCGCGGTGGCGGAACAGGATCAGCATGCCGGCGCCGATCAGGAGGCCGCCGGCGATGGCAGCAAACCAGGGGTTCAGCCCGCTGAACTGGATCATCCGCGGTAGGGCTTCCGAAAGGCTGGACATCAGCGTCACCGCTGCCACCGTCTTCAGCGTGAAGGGCAGTCCCATGCGCCGGTAGGCCAGCCAGTAAAAGGGCAGGTTGATGCAGAAGAACAGCGCGCCGAAGGGCCAACCGCTGGCGTAGTGCAGCAAAAAAGCGATGCCGACGGTGCCGCCGGTCAGCATGCCGACCTGTTTGAACATGGCCACGCCGATGGCGACGAACAGCGTGCCGGTGATCAGCGCCTGGGCGTCTTCAAACAAGGAGTGGCGAAAGCTGCGTGTGCCAGGTGTTGCCATCTGCCTACTCCCCAAGGCCGCTGAGGAAGAACTTGATCAGCCCCTTGGCGGCAAAGCCGACCAGGCCGAAACCCAGGCCCAGCAGCAGCACAAAGGTGCCGAACTTGCCAGCCTTCGATTCGCGCGCCAGCTGAATGATGATGAACACCATATAGAGCATGAAGGCCGTGACGCCGAAGCTCAGGCCGAACTGCGCAATTTGCTCTTCTGTGTATCCAAACATCGCGGTGCTTCTTTGGGCGCTTCAATCGTTCTTGGCCATGCCCGAGGTGTCGACCAGGTCGCGGTAGGCATGCCAGCTGGCGTGGCCCAGCCAGGGCAGCACGACCACCAGGCCCAGCATCAGGCTGACCATGCCCAGCAGCGTCAGCCCCATGATCAGCGCGGCCCACAGCGCCACCGGCGCCGGGTACTCCATCACCACGCGCCAGCTGGTAAAGACCGCGCCAAGCACACCGATTTGCCGATCCAGGATCAGCGGCACGGCGACCAGGGTCGAGGCAAACATCGGGGCGGCCAGCAGCGCGCCAAGGCCCAGCCAGACCTCGAACAGATGCGACTGCTCGTTCAGCACCACATGGCGCAGGAAGTCCAAGGGCTTGTTGATGGGCTGGCCGGCAAATCCGGTGATCAGTGAGGCCGAGGTGAAGACCCAGCCGGTACCGGCAAAGGCCAGCAAGACGCCAAACACGATCAGCCGGCCGTCATGCGGCCGCCAGGCCTTCAGCACGGTCTCGAAGCCGGGCTTCTGACCCCGCTCCAGTTCGCGGCTGATCGCATAAAGGCCGGTGGCGAGGATGGGCGCCACCAACAGAAAGCCGCTGAAGGCGCCGGCCAGCAGCCAGAAGCGCTCGCGCGCCAGCAAAAAGATCAGCGCTCCGGCGCCGGCCAGCAGCAATCCGTGCAGCAGCGAGGGCAGTGGGCAGCGCAGCAGATCGAGCCAGCCGCGCGCCAGCCAGCCCAGCGGGCGCAGCACGGGCACAGGCTTGACGCCGAAACGGCGCGATTCCTGCAGGGCTTTCTCGGTGTATTTGTTGGGCATCAGGATGGGCATGCTGCCATGCTCGCATGAAGCAGGGCTTGACGGGTGTCAAGGGTAAGCCCTGGGCTGCGGCGGCATCGGGCGATTTGGGTGACTTATGTGTTCCTGATGCCACGGCTCGGATAGTTGCGTCGGGCCTACGGCGCAGTTGGCGCGGGGGCCGCTTCAACAAGGAGAGCAATGATGGAGTTCAACAGGGATGGGTTTGGGATGTTTCCGGCACGGCTGCTCAAGGCGCTGCTGGTGCTGGGTCTGGTTTGGCTGCTGGCACCGTATGGCATCGTGCCGGCCGGCTCGCGCGGCGTGATGACGACCTTCGGCCGCCCGGGCAATGAGGTGTTGGGTGAGGGCATTCATTTCCGGCTGCCGTTGGCGCAGACCATCCACACGCTGGAGACGCGGGTGCAAAAGGGTGAAGGCGAGGGCGACGCGGCTTCCAAGGACTTGCAGGCGGTGCATACCCGGGTGGCGATCAACTACCACCTCGAGCCCCATCAGGTGGCAGCGGCCTTTGCCAGCATCGGCCCGAGCACCGAGGTGATTGCCGACCGCATCATCCTGCCGGCGGCGCAGGAATCGGTGAAGGCGGTGACGGCGAAATTCACCGCCGAGGAGCTGATCACCCGCCGCACCGATGTGCGCGAGGGCATTGCTGCCTTGCTGCGCGAGAAGATGCAGCGTCACGGCCTGGTGCTGGACGAGTTCGCCATCGTCAACTTCAAGTTCTCGGACAGCTTCTCGCGTGCCATCGAGGCCAAGGTCGGTGCCGAGCAGGACAAGCTGCGTGCCGAGCGCGATCTGCTGCGCATCCGCGTCGAGGCGGAGCAGAAGGTCACGCAGGCCAAGGCCGAGGCCGAATCGCTGGCTCTGCAGCGCCAGCAGGTCACGCCTGAGCTGCTGAAGCTGCGCGAGGTGGAGAACCAGCGTGCCGCCATCGCCAAGTGGAACGGCGTGCTGCCGACCACCAGCTACGGCAATCTGCCCCTGATTGGCATTGCCGCACAGGCCGCGAAGTAACGCTCAGGCGGGCAGGGCGACGGCGTCGAGCAGCTCGCTCTCGATCTGCAGCTGCAGGCGGTTCTGCTGCAGCGCCGGGCCGTCGACGAGAAAGGTGTCCTCGACCCGCTCGCCCAGCGTCGAGATCTTGGCCAGCTGCAGATTGATGCCGTGGCGGGCCAGCACGCGGGCGATGGCGTAGAGCAGCCCGGCGCGGTCGCTGGCGCTGATCGACAAGAGCCAGGCCTGCGCCCGCTCGTCGGGTCGCAGCGAGATCCGCGGCGTGAACGGAAAGTTCTTGACCCGCCGCGACAGCCGGCCGCGACGCGGTTCGGGCAGCGGGCCCGGTGCGGCCAGCGCCGTCGCGAGCTTGGTTTCGACCAGAGAGACCAGATCGCGGTGGTGCAGGTCCAGATCGGGCGAGATCACCTGGAAGGTGTCCAGCGCAAAGCCGCTGCGCGTGGTGTGCACCTTGGCGTCCAGGATGTTGAAGCCGGCGCTGTCGAAATAGCCGCAGATGCGGGCGAACAGATCGGCCTGATCGGGCGCATAGACCAGCACCTGCAGGCCTTCGCCGACCGGTGAGGGACGGGCGCGGACAATGGGCGCGGCGGCATCGACGTGGCGCCACAGCGAGCGCGCATGCCAGGCCAGATCGCCGGCATCGTGGCGAGCGAAATAGCTGACCTGCAGCGTGTTCCACAGCGGCGCCTCGGTGCCGGGCAGCATCGAATGCAGGGCCAGGGCCTGGCGGGCCTCCTGCTTGCGCGCCTCGATCTCGGCTTCGCCATTGGGTTTGGCTCCGCCTAAAGCGCGCAGGCTGACGCGGAACAGGTCTTCCAGCAGCTTGCCCTTCCAGGCGTTCCAGACCTTGGGGCTGGTGCCGCGGATATCGGCCACGGTGAGCAGGTAGAGCGCGGTCAGCCGCCGGGTGTCGCCGACCTTGGCGACAAAGGCATTGATCACCTCGGGGTCGGACAGGTCTTCCTTCTGCGCCACGCGCGACAGCGTCAGATGGTGCTGAACCAGGAACTCGACCAGCGCGCTGTCTTCCTTGGGCAGCCCATGCTCGCGGCAGAAGCGCCGCACCTCGCGCGCGCCGAGGTCGGAGTGGTCGCCCCCGCGCCCCTTGGCCACATCGTGGAACAGCGCCGCGATATAGAGCAGCCAGGGCCGCTCGAACTGCGCTGCCAGTTGCGAGCAGAACGGGTACTCGTGGGCATGCTCGGGAATGAAGAAGCGCCGCACATTGCGCAGCACCATCAGAATGTGCTGATCGACGGTGTAGACGTGGAACAGGTCATGCTGCATCTGCCCGACGATGCGCCTGAACACCCAGAGGTAGCGGCCCAGCACCGAGGTCTGGTTCATCAGCCGGAAGGCGTGGGTCTGACCCTCGGGCTGCTGCAGGATCTTCAGGAACATCGCCCGGTTGACCGGGTCACGGCGAAAACCGCTGTCCATCTGTTCGCGGGCGTTGTAGAGCGCGCGCAGCGTGCGTGCCGACAGGCCCTTGACGCCCGGCGTCTGCTGGTAGATCAGAAAGGTTTCGAGGATGGCATGCGGCTCACGCTCGTAGAGATCGTCGCTGGCGACCTCGAGCATGCCGGCACGGTCCAGAAAGCGCTCGTTGATGGCCCGCATCGGCGCGTTCTGCGAGCCGCTGATCTGTTCTTCCAGATTCAAGAGCAGGATCTGGTTCAGCTGGCTGACCGCCTTGGCCGACCAGTAATAGCGCCGCATCAGCACCTCGGAGGCGCGCTGGCCGCGGTTGCCCGGGCTGTCGGCCTGGTAGCCGAAGCTCTGCGCCACGGCGGTCTGCAGGTCGAACACCAGGCGATCCTCGCGCCGCCCGGCCACCACATGCAGCCGGGCGCGAATCAGTTTGAGCACCCCTTCATGGCGCTGCAACTGGCGGCTCTCGAAGGGCGTGATCAGGCCGCGTGCGGCCAGCTGGGGCCAGGTCTTGCCCAGGCCGGCGGCGCGGGCGATCCAGATCAGCAGCTGCAGATCGCGCAAGCCACCGGGGCTCTCCTTGCAGTTGGGCTCCAGCGCATAGGGCGTGTCGTCGTACTTGGTGTGGCGCTGGCGCATTTCCAGCGTCTTGGCGCGCAAAAAGGCGCGTGCGTCCATCGCCGTACCCAGGCGCTGCTCGAACTGCTTGAACAGCGGCTTGGCGCCGGCCAGCTGGCGCGCCTCGAGCATGGCGGTTTGAATCGTCACATCGCCGGCGGCCTCGTGCACGCATTCGCCCAGCGTGCGCACCGAGGCCCCGATTTCCAGGCCGATATCCCAGCAGGCGGTGATGAAAGCCTCCAGCGCCGTCTTCAGCGCGCCGGGCTGGTGGGCCTCCATGCCATCGGGCAGGAGAAGCAGCACATCGACATCGGAGAAGGGAAACAGCTCGCCGCGACCATAGCCGCCCACGGCCGCCAGGCAGGCCTCGGGCGGCAGGCCGGCTTGATGCCAGAGCGTCTGCAGCGTGGCGTCGACATGCCGCGCCAGCTTGCGCATCAGCGCGGTGGCGGCCGAGACGGTGGGCGCCGCGGCGCGGAAGGCGTCCAGCAGGCCCTGCTTGCCGGTCTTGAAATGCTGACGCAACTCGGCGATGCCGATCTCAGGCCTCATAGCGGGCATTCCAGTCGAACGTCCATGGCGGTGCGCGGCAATGCGCGTGTGGGGCGGGGCGCTCAGCCGGTGATGAAGGCCGGCGGCGGCGGGCTGCCGGCGGAGAGCGTCAGCACCTCATAACCGGTCTCCGTCACGGCAATCGTGTGTTCCCACTGGGCCGACAGCGAACGGTCCTTGGTGACGATGGTCCAGCCATCGCCGAGTTCCTTGATTTCGCGGCGGCCGGCGTTGATCATCGGCTCGATGGTGAACACCATGCCGGGCACCAGCTCTTCCAGCGTGCCGGGGCGGCCGTAATGGACCACCTGCGGTTCCTCGTGAAAGACGGTGCCGATACCGTGGCCGCAGAACTCGCGAACGATGGAGAAGCCGGCGTTCTCGGCAAAGGTCTGCACCGCATGACCGATGTCGCCGAGGCGGGCGCCGGGCTTGACCTTGGCAATGCCCTTCCACATCGCCTCGTAGGTGAAGGCGCACAGCCGCTTGGCGGCGATCGATCCCTCGCCGACGACGAACATCCGGCTGGTGTCGCCGTGCCAGCCGTCCTTGATGACGGTGACGTCGATATTGACGATGTCGCCGCTCTTCAGCGCGCGGTCATTGGGGATGCCATGGCAGACCTGATGGTTGATCGAGGTGCAGATGGACTTGGGATAGGGCGTGTAGCCCGGCGGGCAGTAGTTCAGCGGCGCCGGAATCGCCTGCTGGACGTTGACGATGTAGTCATGCGCCAGCTTGTCGAGCTGATCGGTCGTGATGCCGGGTTTGACATGCGCGGTCAGCATGTCCAGCACTTCGGATGCCAGTCGCCCGGCGATGCGCATGGCGGCGATGTCGGCCGCGGATTTGATCGTGATCGTCATGGGGGCGGATTATCACCGAGCCGCCCCCGGGCTGCAGGCGCTTGCTCAGTCGGCCCAGACGACGACGCCGGTATAGGCGGTGACCAGCACGACGATGCCGAAGGCGATGCGGTACCAGGCGAAGGCGACGAAGCTGTGCGTGGCGATATAGCGCAAGAGCCAGCGCACGCACAACCAGGCGCTCAGGAAGGAGCTGATCAGGCCCACGGTGAACAGCGGCAGATCGGCCATCGACAGCAGCGCCCGCGCCTTGAACATGCTGTAGGCGCCGGCGCCGATCAGCGTCGGGATGGCCAGGAAGAACGAAAAGTCGGTCGCGGCCTTGCGTGACAGGCCCAGCAGCATGCCGCCGATGATGGTCGCGCCGGAGCGGCTGGTACCTGGAATCATGCCCAGGCATTGCACCAGGCCGACCTTCAGCGCATCGACGACGCTCATGTCGTCAACCGTCTGGATGCGCACGACCGGATTCTTGCGCCGCTCGACCATCAGGATGATCAGCGCCCCAACGATGAAGGCGCCGGCCACCACCAGCGGGTTGAACAGATGCGCCTTGATCGCCTTGTACGCGACCACGCCGATCACCGCGGCGGGCAGGAAACCCACCAGGACATTGAGCGCAAAGCGCTGCGAGCGCGCTTCGCTGAAGATGCCAGCAGCGGTATCGCGAAGGCGCTGCCAGTACACCAGGATGACGGCAAAGATGGCGCCGGTCTGGATGGCGACGTCGAACACCTTGCTCTTCTCGTCGTGCAGGCCGAGGAGCGAACCGGTCAGGATCAGGTGGCCGGTCGAGGACACCGGCAGGAATTCCGTCAAGCCCTCGACGATGCCCATGATGACGGACTTGATCAGTAAAAGAGTGTCCACAACGACCCCGCAAAAACAATTGATATGGCGCACCGGGCGCGGGCGATCAGCCCAGCCAGACTGGCGAAAATGGGCGCGATGATAGCTGGGGCAGGTGAAGCGACCGGCCTGTGGCGTGGTTCGCTGCGTGGGTCAGCTGGCGGCCAGCGTGATCTCGACACCGCGTGAGGTCACCGTCACCGCGCGCGGCTTCAGCCCCAGCGCCTCGGCTTTCGTCAGGTCGTCGGGCTTGAAGCGGTAGATGGCCTGGCCTTCCAGCCATTGCTCGGCCAGCAGCTTGGCGGCGCGACTGGCCAAGGCCTGGCGGCCGCTGCCGCCCGCGCTGCCGGGTTCCAGCAGTTCGACCTGTTGCGCACGGATGGCCCGCGTCGCCTCGTCCCAGCGCAGGGCAAATTCCAGGGTCAGCGGCGTCTGCCCTTCGTGGCCGCTGAGCCGCTCGCGCCAGCTCAGCTGCAGCGACAAGGCCAGCCGGTTGCGCTCGGGCAGCAAGCGCAGCTGCGGTGCGCTGAGGCGGGTGTCCAGCAGCTCCAGCACGCGCTTTTCCACCGGCATCTGCCGGCTCAGCAGCAGGTTCAGCTCGGTCTCGCCCAGGGTCACGGTGCGTGGGCCGGTCGCGCAGCCAGGCAGCAGCACGCTGGCAAGCAGCAGGGGGGTGGCGAACAGGGTGCGGCGTGACTTCAAGAATCTTTGCATTTCGGCATTCTGTGCCAGGCTTGACCCTCCCAGACGCCAGTCATACATTACTGACCGGTTAGTCAGTACTCGAATGCGCCCAGCCCCCGCCTCACCATCGCCCCGTCAGCGTCGCAAGGAAGCCCGCCCGCAGGAACTGCTGGATGCGGCGTTGTCGCTGTTCGTCGAGAAAGGCTTTGCGGCGACGCGCTCCGAGGAGGTGGCGGCCCGCGCCGGCGTGTCCAAGGGCACGCTCTACCTCTATTTCGCCTCCAAGGAAGAGCTGTTCAAGGCGCTGATTCGCGAGAGCCTGTCGGCCCACATCGCCGAGGGCGCGGCCTTGATTGCCGGCTACCAGGGCAGCATGGCCGAACTGCTGGCGATGGTGTTGAACGACTGGTGGGTGCGGGTGGGCAATACCCCGGCCGGCGGCATCAGCAAGATCATGGTGGCCGAGGCGCGCAACTTCCCCGAGCTGGCGCAGTTCTTTGTTGATGAAGTCATTGCGCCGACGCATGAGCTGCTGGGTGGCGTGATCGCCCGCGGCATTGCCAGCGGTGAGTTCAGACCGGTGCCGGTGTCCGAGGCCGTTCATGTGCTGATCGGGCCGATGCTGCACATGGTGCTCAACCAGCACTCCTTCGGGGCCTGTGCGATGTTTGGTCCGCCCATCGATCCGGCCGCGGTGATACGCGTGCAGATCGACCTGATACTGCGGGGCTTGCTGGCCGCTCCTCCTTCCATAAAACAAAACGAGTAGAGACGCATGAAAGCTTGGCAGAAGATCGCGATCCCGGTGCTCATCTTGGTGCTGGTGGGGGCGGGCGCATCGCGCTGGATGAAGTCGCGTGGCGCAGCCGCGCCGGTGGCCGCCGCGGCGACGCCAAGCTTGAGTCTCGGGGCGCTTGATCTGCTGACGCTGCAGCCACGCCCCTTTTCGCGCAGCCTGGCGATCTCGGGCAGCCTGAAGGCGGTCGATACCGCCGTGCTCAAGGCCAAGGTGGCGGCCGAGTTGGCGCGCTTGACCGTGCGCGAGGGCGATGGCGTTCGCGCTGGCCAGCTGCTCGGGCAGCTGGACACCACCGAATTCGAATGGCGGCTGAAGCAGGCCGAGCAAACGGCACTGGCCAACAAGGCGCAGCTGGACATTGCCCGCCGCACGCTGGACAACAACCGGGCCCTGGTCAGCCAGGGCTTTATTTCGTCGACGGCGATGGAATCTGCCATCTCAGCAGAAGCTGCGGCCAAGGCCAATCTGCTGGCGGCCGAGGCGGCGGTGCAGCTGGCGCGCAAGGCCTTGAACGACGCGCAGCTGCTGGCACCGATCAGCGGGCAGGTCTCTCAGCGGCTGGCACAGCCGGGTGAGCGGGTAGCGATCGACGGCCGCATCGTCGAAATTGTTGACATTTCCAAGCTCGAACTCGAAGCCGCTGTTCCCGCCGAGCAGGCTGTCGGACTGAAGCCCGGCGCGGTCGCGCAGCTACAGATCGATGGCCTGGACCAGCCGGTGCGGGCCATCGTTGCGCGGGTCAATCCGGCCGCGCAGGCCGGCTCGCGCGCGGTGCTGGCCTATCTGCGCATGGACGGCCAACCCGGCCTGCGTCACGGCATGTTTGCCCGCGGCCGCCTGGCGCTGGAGGACAAGCAGGCGCTCGCCGTGCCCAGCACGCTGGTGCGGGTCGATCGCGCCAAGCCCTATGTGCTGATGGTTGAGGGCGGCAAGGTGAGGGCGCAGACAGTGGAGTTGGGCGCCGTTGGCGATAGCAAGGGCGAGGCCATGGTGGAGATTCGCTCGGGTCTCAGTGCCGGGGCGCAGCTCTTGAGCCTGGCCGCGGGTGCGGTGGCCGAGGGCACACCAGTCAAGCTGAGCGCGGCACCCACCGCAACGCCGACTGCGACTCCCGCCCCTGCCTCGGCAGCCTCCAACTAAGGCGGCCGCGCACCATGTGGTTCACCAGAGTCTCGATCCAGAACCCGGTCATGGCCACCATGGTCATGCTGGCCTTTGTCGTGCTGGGGCTGTTCAGCTACCAGCGTCTGTCGGTTGACCAGTTCCCCAATATCGACTTTCCGACCGTGGTCGTGGCCATGGACTATCCCGGCGCCTCACCCGAGATCGTCGAGGCCGAGGTGACCAAGAAGGTCGAAGAAGCGGTCAACACGGTGGCCGGCATCAACTCGCTGTACTCGCGCTCCTACGAGGGCAGCTCGGTGGTCATCATCGAGTTCAATCTCGATGTCGACGGCCGCAAGGCCGCCGAGGATGTGCGTGAGAAGGTGGCGCTGATTCGCCCGCTGCTGCGCGATGAGGTCAAGGAGCCGCGCATCTCGCGCTTCGACCCGCAGAGTGCGCCCATCTTCAATGTGGCGGTGCTGGCCGAGAACAAAGACAAGAGTACGCAGGAGCTGACCACCTGGGCCACCCAAGTGCTGCAGAAGCGGCTGGAGAACGTTCGCGGCGTCGGCTCGGTCGCCGTGGTGGGCGGCTTGCAGCGGCAGATTCAGCTGTTCCTGAAGCCGCAGGCCATGGAGGCGCTGGGCATCAGCGTTGATCAGGTGCTGGCCGCGGTGAAGAGCGAGAACCAGGAACTGCCGATGGGGAATCTGCGTTCGCGCGAACGCGAGCAGGTGGTACAGATCAATGCCCGGCTGAAGCGGCCGGAGGATTTCCGCGACATCGTCGTTGCGCGCAAGGCCGGCAGCTCGATCAAGCTGGCGCAGATTGCCGATGTGGTCGACGGCCCGCAGGAGGTCGAGAGCCTGGCGCTGTACAACGGCCAGCGCACGGTGCTGCTGTCGGTGCAGAAGAGCCAGGGCGAGAACACCATTGCCGTCGTCGATGGCCTGATGGTGGCGCTGAAGGAAGCGCAAAACCTGACCCCGGCTGGCGTCAAGCTCGAAGTCAATCGCGACAACTCGCGCGGCATCCGGGTCTCGGTGGCCAACGTCAAGCGCACGCTGATCGAAGGCGCGGTGCTCACCGTGCTGATCGTGTTCCTGTTCCTGAACTCCTGGCGCTCGACCGTCATCACCGGGCTGACGCTGCCGATCGCGCTGATCGGCACCTTCCTGTTCATGTATGCCTTCGGCTTCACGATCAACACGATCACGATGATGGCGCTCTCGCTGTGCGTGGGCCTGTTGATCGACGATGCCATCGTGGTGCGTGAGAACATCGTTCGCCATGTGGCGATGGGCGTCAGCCCGCGGCAGGCGGCGTTGGATGGCACCGAGGAGATCGGCCTGGCGGTGCTGGCCACCACCTTGTCCATCGTGGCGGTGTTCCTGCCCATCGGCTTCATGGGCGGCATCGTCGGCAAGTTCTTTCACGAGTTCGGCATCACCATCGTCGCGGCGGTGCTGATCTCAATGTTCGTCAGCTTCACGCTGGACCCGATGCTGTCCAGCGTCTGGCACGACCCGCAGGCCCATGGCGGCCATCGTGGCACGCCGGTCACGCTGTACGACAAGACCATTGGTCGCGTCACCGGCGTGTTTGACGACTTCACAAACTGGTTGTCGGATGCCTATCAGGTGATCCTGGCCTGGTCGCTGCGCCACAAGGGCAAGACGCTGGCCATCGCGCTGGGCACCTTGCTGGCCAGCTGTGGTCTGCTGGGCAGCGTGGGCAAGGAGTTTGTGCCCAAGGCCGATCTGTCTGAAACGCAGATCAATTTCTACACGCCGGTCGGCTCCTCGCTTGAAGTGACGGAAGCGCGGGCGCGCCAGATCGACGAGGTGCTGCGCAGCATGCCCGAGGTGCGCTACACGGTGACCACGATCAACAGCGGCTTCGCGGCCGGCAAGATCTATGGTGCCATCTATGTGCGCTTGGTCGACCGCAAGGACCGCCAGCGCAGCGTGGTCGAACTGGCCGCGCCGCTGCGCGAGAAGCTGTCAACGATTCCTGGCATCACCGTCACCAATATCGGCCAGACCGATCTCGGCGGTGGCAAGAGCCTGCAGTTCTCGCTGCAAGGCCCCGATCTGAGGGAACTGGAACGCATCGCCAACGGCGTGACGGCACAGCTGAACAAGATCCCCGGCCTGGTTGATCTGGACAGCACCCTGAAGCCGAACAAACCCACTGTGTCCATCGAAGTCAAACGTGATGCGGCCGCCGACGTGGGGCTCAACGTCAATGCGCTGGCCGGCACGCTGCGCACGCTGGTGGCTGGGACGACGGTCGGTAACTGGCGCGCGCCCGATGGTGAAAACTACGATGTGCTGGTGCGCCTGGCGCCCGAGCAGCGCGACCATCTGGCCGATCTGCAGGACATGCCGATCAATGTGGCGCCTGGGGCCGATGGTTCGCCGCGGGTGGTGCGCCTGGCCCAGGTGGCCGATGTGCGCCCCTCGACCGGCCCGAACCAGATCAACCGCCGCGACATGAATCGCGAGATCACCATCGACGGCAATGCGCTGGGCCGTAGCTCCGGCGAGGTCTCGGCCGACATCAAGAAGGTGCTGGACGCGACGCCATTTCCGCCTGGCTACCGATACAGCTTTGGCGGCTCGACCAAGAACATGACCGAGTCCTTCCAGTACGCCGTCGGCGCGCTGGCCCTGGCCATCGTCTTCATCTACATGATTCTGGCCAGCCAGTTCAAGAGCTTTTTGCAGCCGCTGGCGCTGATGAGCTCGCTGCCGCTGACGCTGATCGGCGTGGTGCTGGCGCTGCTGGCCTTCCGCTCGACGCTGAATATGTTCAGCATCATCGGCATCGTCATGTTGATGGGCCTGGTGACCAAGAACGCGATCCTGCTGATCGACTTTGCCATCCGCTCGCGCGAAGGCGAGCATGGCCATGGCGTTGACGCCGAACCGATGGGCCGTGAAGACGCGCTCCTGCACGCCGCCCGGGTGCGGCTGCGCCCCATCCTGATGACGACGCTGGCCATGGTGTTTGGCATGGTGCCGCTGGCTTTTGCATTGTCTGAAGGCTCGGAGCAGCGCGCGCCGATGGGGCAGGCGGTGATCGGCGGCGTGATCACGTCCTCGCTGCTGACCCTGGTCGTCGTGCCGGTGATCTATTGCTATCTCGATGATCTGGCGCAATGGCTGCGCCATCGCTTCCTGGGCACTGCCGCTTCTGACAGTAGCGCGGCCCACGGCGCCCCCTAGAATCCTGCGATTGTTGATGCCGCGCGCAGGCGTGGCGCTGAAGGACTGATATGAATTTCGAACAAGCCCGCTTCAATATGATCGAACAGCAGATCCGCCCCTGGGATGTGCTGGACCCCGCCGTGCTGTCGCTGTTGTCGGTCGTCAAGCGCGAAGATTTCGTGCCCGCGGCCTATCGCAATATGGCCTTTACCGACACCGAGCTGCCGCTGGGCGCTGGCCACCTGGCGTTGGCACCGCGGGTCGAGGCCCGGCTGCTGCAGTCGCTGGCCGTCGAACGCCATGAAAAAGTGCTGGAAATCGGCACCGGCACCGGCTTCCTGGCCGCCATGCTGGGCCACCGTGCGCAGCGTGTGATCACGCTGGAATCGAATGCCGCCATCGCCAAGCAGGCTGGCGACAATCTGCGCCGCGCCGGGCTGGCCAATGTCACCGTCCGTGAAGGCGATGGCCGTCTGGGCCTGGCGGGCGAAGCCCCGTTTGACGCCATCCTGCTGTCCGGCTCGGTGCAGGAGGTGCCCGATGCCCTGCTGCAGCAGCTGAAGGTCGGCGGCCGCCTGCTGGCCATCGTCGGCGACGAGCCGGTGATGCGCGCGACGCTGGTGCGCCGCGTCAGCGAGCAGGAATTCAAGAGCGAGGCGCTGTTCGACACGCTGGCGCCGCGCCTGCCGGGCTTTGCTGACAGCAACGCCTTCAGCTTTTGAGACCTGATGAAGCAGCTTGCTGTTCAGGATCTGCAGGGGTTGGCGCGCCAGAACGAGGCGCTGCTGCTGCTCGACATTCGTGAGCCCTGGGAAGCGGCCCTGGCCAGCATCCACATCGATGGGCTGGCGAGCAAGCTGATTCCGATGGGCCAACTGGTCGCGCGCTTGCCCGAGCTCGACCCCGCGCAGCCTGTCGTTTGTTATTGCCATCACGGGATGCGAAGTCAGCAAGTCGTCGCATTTCTGGAGCGTCAGGGCTTTGAATTGGTCTATAACCTCGCCGGCGGCATTGATGCGTGGTCCTGCGAGCAAGACCCTTCGGTGCCTAGATACTGAACACCCAACAACTCAACGGATGCAATCCCTGCAAGGAAGCCACATGGCCGCTGATCGTCGAAACACCCAACGCGCAAAATCCGCGCCCCGTCTGCGTCAGTTGTCGCTCGCCCTGGCCCTTGGTCTGGCCGGCGCGGCCGGCGCCCAGGCGCAGAGCCTGCAGGAGCTTTACGACGCAGCCCGTGCCTACGACGCCAGCTATCTGGCCGCCCGTGCGCAGGCCGATTCGGCTCAGTTCAAGGCCGCGCAAGCGGATGCCTCGCTGCGGCCGACCTTGGGTCTTGGCGTCAGCGGCACCAACACGCAGACTCAGCCGCCGAGCAACGAAGGCACTTTTGTTCAGCTGCAGCCTGGCGTCGTGGTGTCCGCCACGCCGGGCACGCCGAACAGTTTCACGAAACAGGTCTCCGGTGACCGCGTCAGCAGCACCACCTGGCAAGGCGGCTTGAACGCCAAGTATTCGTTGTACAACCGCAGTAACAACCTCTCGGTCGATCAGGCTCAGCGTGCCTTGGGCGTGGCTGCTTCCGATCTGGAGATTGCCGAGCAGGACCTGATCGTCCGTGTCGCTCAGGCCTATTTCGATGTGCTGGCCGCGCAAGACACGTTGGCCACTTCGCGGGCCAACAAGTCGGCCATCGCCGAGCAGTTGGCGTCGGCCAAGCGCAATTTCGAGGTCGGCACAGCGACCATCACCGATACCCGTGAAGCCCAGGCCAAGTATGACCTGGCCGTTGCCCAGGAAATCGGCGCCGATAACGATCTGCGCGTCAAGCGCGTGACGCTGGATCAGCTGGTTGGCCGCAATGGCGTCGAGCCCAAGCCGCTGGCCGTGCCCGTCGCGCTGCCGGCCATCACGCCGACCACGCCCGACTCCTGGGTAAGCCAAGCAGAAGAGCTGCACCCGGGAATTCGCAAGGCCAAGCTGGGCCTGGAGGTGGCACAGCTGGAAACCTCCAAGGCCAAGGCCGCAGACGGTCCAACCGTCGACGTGACCGGCACCCTCGGTGTGCAGAACCAGTCGGGCAGCGGCGCGCAGCTGGCCGGCACGACCAAGAACGCCAGCATCGGTGTGCAGCTGAGCTACCCGCTCTACAGCGGCGGCTACAACCAGAACCGGATCAAGGAAACGCTGAAGCTGGAAGAGAAGTCGCGCAACGATCTGGACTTCGCTCGACGCTCAGTGGTTGAGGGCACCCGCCGCGCCTTTTTCGGCGTGCAGTCTGGTGCCGCCCAGGTCAAGGCGCTGGAAGCCGCCGAGTCTTCGACCAAGCTGGCGTTGGAAGCCACGCAGCTGGGCTACAAGGTCGGCGTGCGCGTCAACCTTGATGTGCTGAACGCGCAGACCCAGCTGTACTCGACTCAAAGCCAGCTGGCCAAGGCGCGCTATGACGTGCTGGTCGGGGGCCTCAAGCTGCGCCAGGCTTCCGGACAGCTGCGCCCCGAAGATATCGCCGCGCTGAACCAGCTGCTGGCCAAGTAAGCGGTTCGCACGGCCTTCAGCCGTCTCACGACACCCGCTGCGGCGGGTGTTGTCGTTTCAGCCGCGCCGCTTCGGCGAGAATCGGCCGCCCGAGAATTTCCTGCCCCGTTCCCGCCCCATGCTCTTCCTGCTCTCTCCTGCCAAGTCGCTGGACTATGAAACCCCGGTGCCGGCCGATGTGCAAAGCCTGGCCACGCAGCCGCTGTTCGTCAAGGAAGCGCAGGCCTTGATCAAGCTGCTGCGCAAGCAGACGCCGCGGCAGATCGCCGAGTTGATGGATTTGTCGGACGCGCTGGCAGCGCTGAATGTCGGCCGCTATCAGGCCTGGGAACCCAAGTTCGATGCCGAGACCAGCAAGCCCTGCGTGCTGGCCTTCAACGGCGATGTCTACGACGGCCTGCAGGCCCGCACGCTGAAGCTCGATGATCTGCAGTGGGCCCAGCAGCATCTGGCCATCCTCTCCGGCCTCTACGGCGTGCTGCGCCCGCTGGACTGGATGCGCCCTTACCGGCTGGAGATGGGGACAGGTCTTGCCTCCAGCCGTGGCAAGACGCTGTACGCCTGGTGGGGCGACCAGCTGGCCGAGCATCTGAATCAGCGCGCTGCGGCCAGCCAGGTGCCGGTGATCGTCAATCTGGCCTCGCAGGAGTACTTCAAGGCCGCGCGCCGGCCCTGCCTGCAGCCGCGGGTGATCGACTGCCAGTTCGAAGACTGGAAGAACGGCCAGTACAAGATCATCAGCTTCTTCGCCAAGCGGGCGCGTGGTCTGATGGCGCGCTACTGCATCGAGCGGCGCATCGACACACCGGCCGGGCTGCAGGGCTTCAATCTGGATGGCTATGCCTACCAGCCGGAGTTGTCCACGCCCGACAAACTGCTGTTCCGCCGTCGTCTGGCCTGAATCGGCAAGGCAGAATTTCGCCCATGAGCGAGCAGAACATCACTCCCGAGTTGCGCCGCTGGTTGCAAGAGCAGCAGCGTGCCGGTGTCGCCCCCGAGCAGGTGCTCAAGGCGATGCAGAGCAGCGGCTGGACGCCCGACGTGGCCCTGCAGGCGCTGGCTGGCGTCTTCAATGCCGAGGCCTTGGCGCCGCTGCGCATTGCCGCCGCCCCGGCCGCACCGGTGCCTGAGCCGGCGCTACAGGGCGCACCGACCAGCCTGTGGGCGCACGACCGCGAGGTCAAGGTGCTGCTGAGCATGGCGGCGCCGCGCCTGGTGGTGTTTGGCGGCCTGCTCAGCGACGAGGAATGCGTGGCGCTGCGCGAGTCCGCCGCGACCCGGCTGGCGCGTTCGGAGACGGTGGCCGTCGATGCCGATGGCAGCGAGATCAACACCGCCCGCACCAGCCGCGGCATGTTCTTCGACCGCGGCGAAACCGAGCTGTGCTGCCGCATCGAGGCACGCATTGCTGCCTTGCTGAATTGGCCCATCGAGAACGGCGAAGGCCTGCAGGTGCTGCACTACCAGCCCGGCGCCGAGTACCTGCCGCACTACGACTATTTCGAGCCCAACAACGCCAGCAGCGCCGCCATCCTGCAGCGCGGTGGCAACCGGGTTGGTACCTTGGTGATGTACCTCAACACGCCGCTGCGTGGCGGTGGCACGATCTTCCCGAACATCAAGCTGGAGGTGGCGCCGGTGCAGGGCAATGCGGTGTTCTTCAGCTATGACCGGCCGCACCCCTCAACGCTGACCCTGCATGGCGGTACGCCGGTGCTGGAAGGCGAAAAATGGGTAGCCACCAAATGGATGCGCCAGGGCGTGTTCGAGTAGGCACTAGACTCCCAAGTGCTGGCGCCTGAAGCCGCCGCTGCGACACACAGAATCATTCGACAAGGACAACAGCTCATGAAAGCCTTCATCTCCCTCGCCCTGGCTGGCCTGCTGGCCACGTCTGCCTTTGCCCAGCAAGGCACGGTGCAGCCAAGCTATCAGCCGGTCGCTCCAGCCGTTGTCGGCACACCGATGAAGGAGCCGGCGCCCGTCGTCGCAGCCAAGAAGCCGGCGAAGAAGAGCAAGCTGGCTCATGCCGGCAAGAAGTCCAAGAAGAACAAAAAGCAAGCCACGGCCAAGAGCCACGGCAAGGTGTCGGCCAAGAAGTCGCTGAAGCACAAGCACTGAGTCTGGCGCTGCCGCTGCCCCAAGGGGTAGCGCGCCGCCATCATTGCTGAAACAGCCGCCCCGCGCCCTGCGAGGCGGCTGTTTTCATTGCAGGCCGTTCAGCGTGGCTGCAGCGGCAGCTGGCTTTGCTTCAGCTGGCGCAGCACGAAGCTGGATTTGCTGTGGCGTATGCCGGGAATCTTGTACAGCCGCTCGCGCAGCAGGCGTTCGTAGTCGCGGGTGTCGGCCACGGCGATGCGCACGTAGTAGTCGTAGTCGCCGGAAACCAGGAAGGCCTCCAGCACCTCGGGAATCTGCTCGAGCGCGCGGCCGAACTCGAACAGCGCCTCGTCGGAGTGGCTGTCCAACGTCACCTGCACGATCACTGTGTCGGCCAGGCCTACCTTGGCGGCATTGACGCGCACCGAGTAGCCCTCGATGACGCCGGCTTCCTCCATCCGCTTGATGCGCGCCCAGCAGGGCGAGCTGGTCAGCCCGACCTGCTGGCTGATTTCCTGCAAGCTCATCCGCGCATCGCCTTGCAGCGCGCGCAGGATGGCGAAATCGAACTTGTCCAGATTCATGCTGCCAAATTGATGTATGAAAGAATAATTTGCTTATCGTAGGCGAAGAGTCGGAAAGATAAGCAATTAATTCTGGCGGCTTGCGGGCAAAGTGGCGGCATGAATGCAATCCTGGAACCCCTGCCGCCTGCCACCGCCATGCCCACTGTCCAGGCTGCTCTGCAGCTGCCGGTGGCACCGCGCCCCGTCAACGGCGCCGACGCGCTGATTGCCACACTGCTCAGCCTGGGCGTCGACACCGTGTTCGGCTATCCCGGCGGTGCCGTGCTGCCGCTCTACGACGCGCTACACGCCGAGCCGCGCCTGCGCCATGTGCTGGTGCGCCATGAGCAAGCCGCCGTCCATGCGGCCGAGGGCTATGCGCGGACGACCGGGCGGGTGGGCGTCGTGTTTGTCACCTCCGGTCCGGGCATGAGCAACACCACCACCGGCCTGCTCGACGCGCTGTGCGACTCCATTCCCGTGCTGTGCATCAGCGGCCAGGTGGCCACCACCGCCATCGGCACCGATGCCTTTCAGGAATGCGACGCGCTCGGCATTTCGCGCCCGGTGACCAAGTGGAACGCTCAGGTCCGCGAGGTGCAGGAGCTCAGCAGCACCATCGCCCGCGGCCATGCGATTGCCGCCGGCGGCCGGCCCGGGCCGGTGCTGATCGACGTGCCCAAGGATGTGCAGCTGGCGCCGCTGCCGGGCTGGAACGGCCCGCAGCCGCTGAGCCAGCAAACGCCCGTTCATCAGCCGCTGCCGCCCGAGCCCCTGGCCGTGCAGGCAGCGCTGGCCCTGCTGGCTCAGGCGCGGCGCCCGGTGTTCTACGGTGGCGGCGGGCTGATCAACGCCGGGGAGGGCGCCTGCGCCGCCTTCGCCGAATTGGTTCGCGCCAGCGGCGCGCCCTGCACGCTGACGTTGATGGGCCTGGGCGCCTTCCCGGCGGCCGACCCGCAGTACCTGGGCATGTTGGGCATGCATGGCACGCTGGAAGCGAATCTGGCCATGCACCATGCCGATCTGGTGGTCTGCGTCGGCGCCCGTTTTGACGACCGCGTGACCGGCCGGCTTGATCGCTTCTGCCCTGGCGCTCGCATCATTCATCTGGACATCGATCCACGCTCGATCAACAAGGTGGTGCGCGCCGATGTCGCCCTGCTGGCTGACTGCGGCGACGGCCTGCGCGCGCTCTTGAGCGGCTGGAGCGGTGCACTCAGGCAAGACCTGACCCCCTGGTGGGCGCGCATCGAGGCCTGGCGCGCCGAGCGCTCGCTGGCCTTCGAGGACAGCGCCGATGAGATCCTGCCGCAGGCGCTGATGAGCCGGCTGCAGGCCGCGCTGCAAGGGCGCGATGCCATCGTCGCCACCGATGTGGGCCAGCACCAGATGTGGGCGGCGCAGTACATCGCGCTGCAGGCGCCGCGCCGCTGGCTCAGCTCCGGCGGCGCCGGCACCATGGGCTTTGGCCTGCCGGCCGCCATCGGGGCGCAGATCGCGCATCCGGACAAGACGGTGGTCTGCGTCAGCGGCGATGCCTCGGTGCTGATGAACATCCAGGAGTTGTCGACGGCGGTGCAGCACCGCACGCCCGTCAAGCTGGTGCTGTCCAACAACGGCTATATGGGCATGGTGCGGCAGTGGCAGGAACTGATTCACGGCGGCCGCTACAGCCACAGCTATACCGAGGCCTTGCCCGACTTCGTGGCACTGGCACGGGCCTTTGGCTGGCGGGCCCGGCGTGTGACCGAGCGCGCCGAACTCGATGCCGCGCTGGCCGAGTGCCTGGCCGCCGAGAGGCCGTTCTTTCTCGATGTGGCGGTGGCCGCGCAGGAAAACTGCTTCCCGATGATCCCTGCCGGGGCCGGCCATCATGAGGTCTGGCTGGCCAAAGGGCGCAGTTATCAGGAAGGCGAGTGAGCTGGTGAGCTAGGGTTGCCAGCGCATGGGCCAACTGAGGCACACGCAACTGAAGCCCAGCCCCTCCAGAATCGGCCGGCTCATCGGCGCGGCATCCACCCCCAGCCAGCGCAGGCCGCGCTCGCGGGCCTCGGCCAGGCGCGGCGCCAGCAGCGCGCTGTAGACCCCCTGGCCGCGCCAGTCGGGCAACACCGAGCCGCCATGCAGCTCGGCAAAGGCCGAGCCGGCGGGGAAGTCTATCCAGCCGGTGCCTACCAGCTGCCGCCCCGCATAGGCGCCGAACACGCTCAGACACTGCGGCTGGCGCGCCAGCGTCTGGCTCATCTGCTGATACAGCCAGCCCAGCTCGATCTGCCAGACCTGTTCCTGCAGCGCAATCAGCGCGCGCAGGCCGGCATCGTCGCTGATGCGGCGAACCGCCAGGCGGCTGCCGTCCATCTGCCGGCGCGGCTGCCAGGGCCGCTCCAGCGGGTAGAGCATGAAGGCCTCCACCTCGCCGGCCACAAAGCCGGCTTCGGCCAGGCGCTGGCGCAACGTGGGCGGTTCATCCAGCTCATAGACCTTCCATTCCAGCCTTTGCTGCCGCTCGGTGAAGAAGCGCTGCTGGGTGGCGATCTCGGCCACCAGCGCTTGTTCGTCGCTGATGCGGGTGAAGCAGATCAGCGCCTCGGCGCCGGGCAGGCGCGGCAGATGGCGGCTGAAGCGCGGCTCGGCATCGAGCTCGAAGCCGGTGATGGGCAGGGCAGCGCGGTCCGCGCGGAACTGGGCGAACAGCGCGGCGGGCAAAGGGGAGGAGTAGGGTGAATCGGTTGCAGCAGTCATCGCCCGGCACTGTAGCCGGCCCCGGGCGCTTTGGCCGGATGGGCTACCATCTCCGCCCATGACGAATGCCGACCCCCAAGAGCTCGCCAAGTTTGGCGATCTGGCCCATCACTGGTGGGATACCGAGAGTGAATTCAAGCCGCTGCACCAGATCAATCCACTGCGCCTGGAATGGATCAACAGCCTGAGCCCGCTGGTTGGCCGCGAGGTGCTCGATGTGGGCTGTGGCGGTGGCATCCTCAGCGATTCGATGGCGCGCAAGGGCGCCACCGTGCTGGGCATCGATCTGGCCACCAAGGCCTTGCGCGTGGCCGAGCTGCATGCGATGGAGGCCGGCACCGAGAACATCAGCTACCAGGAGATCGCCGTCGAGGCGCTGGCCGAGCAGCGGCCCGCAAGCTTCGATACCGTCACCTGCATGGAAATGCTCGAACATGTGCCCGATCCGGCCTCGGTCGTGCGCGCCCTGGCCACGCTGGTCAAGCCGGGCGGCTGGGTGTTTTTGTCGACGCTGAACCGCAACGCCAAGGCCTTCATGCTGGCCATCGTTGGCGCCGAATACCTGCTCAAGATGCTGCCCGCTGGCACCCATGAGTACGCGCGCTTCATCAAGCCGGCCGAGCTGGCCCAGATGTGCCGCGATGCCGGCCTGGAACTGCACAGCATGAAGGGCCTGAGCTACCAGCCGCTCACCCAACGCTATAGCATCGGCAGCGACACCGATGTGAACTACATGCTGGCCTGCCGCCGCCCGCTCTGAGCCGCCGCCCATGAAGGACATGATGCTGGACAGCCTGCAGCCCGGCGGTGTTGCCGCTCGCACGGAACTCACGCCCCTGCGTGGCGTGCTCTTCGATCTGGACGGCACGCTGATCGACAGCGCGCCCGACCTGGCCGGCGCCGCCAACGAGCTGCGCGCCGCCCATGGCCTGCCGCCCTTGCCCTATGAAGCGCTGCGGCCCATGGTTGGCGCCGGGGCCCGCGGCATGCTGGCCGTGGCGCTGGACGTGACGCCGGCCCATGCCGATTTCGAGCGCCTGCGCGTCGACTTCCTGGCCCGCTACGAACAGCGCATGCTGCAAGAAACGGCCATCTTCGCCGCCGTGCAGCCTATGCTGCAGCAGCTCGATGAACTCGGCCTGCCCTGGGGCATCGTCACCAACAAGGCCGAGCGCTTTGCGCTGCCGGTCACCGCCGGCCTGGGGCTGGCTGCCGCGGCACGGGCGGTGATTGGTGGCGACAGCACGCCGCATGCCAAGCCGCACCCGGCACCGCTGCTGGAAGCTGCCCGGCGCATGGCCGTGCCGGCCGAGCAATGCGTGTACGTGGGCGACGATGAGCGCGACATCATCGCCGGCCGCGCCGCCGGCATGATCACCGTGGCTGCCGCCTGGGGCTACCTTGGCAAGGGCAGTGCCATCGAGGCCTGGGGCGCTGATTTCATCATCGACGAGCCGATGTCCCTCTTGAAATGCCTGCGACTGGCATAATGTGAGACTTCTCTGGGGCCGACTTGGTTTCGACGTGGGTGCGGATCCGGAGTGGGGCATGCCGAGGACCAGTCACCTCGTAAATCCATCTGGAAACAAAGTAACTGCAAACGACTCTACGTTCGCACTCGCCGCTTAATACCGGCTGAGCTTCTCAACGGTTGGCCCATGGGCCGGGCCGCGAGCCGCAAGGTTCAAGGCTGAGAAGACATTCACATGGGCTGGTTGCCAGTCGGGTCACTCGGCCGGCAACAAGATTTAGTGACTGGCGGGAAAGCTAGCGTGCCACTGCGCGAGCTGAACGCGAGATTCAAATCAGACGGCTAAGCATGTAGATCTGCCCGGTGATGGCTGACGGACGGGGGTTCAATTCCCCCCGGCTCCACCAATCATGGGTCCACGCAGGACCGCGAAAGACCGAAGGCGCTGAGTGAACCAATCGCTCAGCGCCTTTTGTTTGCATGTGGGTTAAGACGCCGATTGACCTGTCTGCCGCGCTGATCATCAGGCGGGGTGACACACGGCCACCGGGAGCGCAGCCACTTTCCAGGCGAGTTGCTGGAGCGTCGAGGATGGGCATTCTGTGATTGCTACGCAACTGATAGCTGCCGGGGTCAATATGAAACGGGCGCACTTCATCAACGGGCTCACCGGGAGTGATGGCGAAGCCTTTGATCCCGGCCGCGACATGGACTTGCTGGAAAAGAACGCCGGAACGTGGGCGACTCCACGCTTGTTGATCCTCGACCCCATGCTTTCGGCCGTGGCGGGCGATTCGCACAAGGGCGCCGAGGTGCGCCGTTCACTGCAGCCGGTGGTGACATTGACGCAGCGGCTGGGTTGTGCGGTGCTGGGGATCACGCATTTCAGCAAGGGCACGTCGGGCCGCGATCCTTTGGAGCGGGTGACGGGCAGCATTGCGTTCGCGGCGCTGGCGCAGCTGGTTCTGGTGGCGGCGAAGGTGAAGCCAGGGGATGACGGCGATGAGCGACGCGTGCTGCTGCGCGCCAAGTCCAACATCGGGGCTGATGACGGCGGTTTCGCCTATGCGCTGGAACGGGCCGAAGTGGCGCCCGACGTTGAGGGGCAGTACGTGCGTTGGCTAGAGGTCTTGCAAGGATCGGCGCGCGAGCTGCTGGCGGATGCAGAGGCCGATGGTGCGGATGACGGTGAAGGCGCGGGCGACGCGGCGGCGTGGCTGCGTGATTTGCACGCGCATGGGCCTGTGGCTTCTGGCGACGTGAAGCGCTATGCGGATGAGGCCGGCTACTCTTGGCGGACGATGCAGCGGGCGATGCGCAAGGCTGGTGCGGAGTCGCGGCGCAACGGGTTCGGCAAGGCGGCCGAGTGGTTCCTCAAGGTCAGTCGCGCCACAGTCGCGCCATTGGCGCCACACGCAGGAACTGGCGCCAATGGCGCGACTGGTGGCGCGACTGGTGGCGAGACTGGTGGCGAGACTGACGATGCGGCGGTGATCTGATGGGCGCCCGTGATCTGCTCGATGCATTGGGCGACGCCGGGATGAGCGTGGCGGCCGAGGGGGATCGGTTGGTAATTCGGCCTGGCTCGAAGCTGACCGACGAACTGCGTGCCGCGCTGCGGGAGGTCAAGCCGGAACTCTTGGCTCTGCTGCGCGGCGCGCCTGATTTGCGTCAGCCAGGACCGGCAGCAGCGGCATGCACGGTGGACGACGCGGCGCGGCAAAGGTACGTGGCACGCCTGCTGAGGTTGCATTGGCCAAAGGCCGATGCCGAGGCATTTGCGGGCCGTTTGGTGGAGCGGGATCGCTCGGGCGACGAGCGGGTCAGCTGCTTTGAATGCCGGCACTATTGGCCTGGGAACTGTGCGAACTTTCGGTGGGCTGGGTTGGGCGAGCGAATTGTCAGTTCGGAGTTGGCAGGGCTGTTGCAGCGCTGTAGCGGATTTGCGCCGTTTCAACCCAAATGACGGCCTTTATGATTCCCGCCGGCGTGATGTGGGACGAGCTGGCCGGAGTGCTCCGCATATTGAAGCTGCGGCTTAAACAGCAGCTTCTTTCCATACGTACGAAGGCTGTACGTACGGCACTTGTACCCATGTACGAGACACGCACGTTACATCGTACGTACGAGACGTTTCATGTTCGCGCGGCAAGAGCTATGGCTTATAAATGGTTTATCCCGCCGCAACCTTATCAATTATCGTTTTCATGCCTGGCGGTTTGAAACCAGCGGACGCCATCTGGCTAACGATCAGATTGCGAAAGGCCTCGTAGTTGGTCGGAATTTTCTCCCCAGAGACCAGTTGCTTGAGGATATCTCGACCGGGAAGGGTGGCTTTCCATGTTCCATCTAAGAAGTTGGATTCAATTTCCTTGCGAAGGTCAGATTCTTTTGTTTCGATACTCAGCTGAGAAAGGGAGTTCGCCGCAGATTGCTGAACCCGTGCAAGAGACCGCTCGACCGCTTCCCTTAGCTTAGCGCTTACATTGTTTGTGGCCGGATCAAAATTCAAGTTGATCCCTGAAATTAAAGCTGAGTTGGCGAACTCGGTAATTCTTTGAATTAGGACGCTTGGCACTACTTTTCGAGCCGCAAGTCGCAGTTTCTCTTCTGCTTCTTGAGTCGTGACTGCTTTCCCTATTACAAGCGCATTCATCGCACTTGCGATAAATTGCGGCTCTAGCAAGTAGTTTTCGATGTGATATACATCCCAAACGAACTGGGTGAGGCCATCGGTTTTTGCTTCTTGATTGATGCTGTCCCTATCGACGACCGCGAAGAATTTTGTAGGAAGATCACCTTGAGCATGCGCTCGGCTGAGAACCTCATGGAGCGCTTTAACTTTGGTTTTATTTGAACCAGATACCAGATTGATGCCTCGAAGTTCCCCTGCGAAGAGGGTCTGCGTCAGAGTCTTATCAAAATCGGAGTCTCCTCCGCCTTCAAAAATCAGCCCCTTTCCGCCCGGCCGGTAAGTCGCTAAGTCACCGACAAGGTCAGTCATGACTTGTTCCAGATCTGTTTTCGCTGAAAGCGGCTTTAACTGCGAATGCATCGAGCTGTCAACACCGCACGGAAGCATGTGGAAAACGTTGAATCCTGGCTTGCCAACCGCTTCACGAATTAGTGCATCTGAATGCGTCACTAGCCACAGTTGATTTTCAAGGGCCGATCCAAGATGCTTTTTGTAAAATTCTGGCAGACCTCTAATAAGCCTAGGGTTTAGGTGAAGCTCGGGTTCGTCAAGCAGGATTATCGAATCTTTCGGTGCGGAGCTTCTAATTCTAAGGTAGCCGTAGAGTATTTCCTTTTCTCCGGAACTTAGTTCGTCCAAGTCATGCAGCGTGCCGTTTGCGGTGCGCACGGGGAATGACAGGGTCCCTTCCGCTGTAGGTCTTGGTCCAAGGAATTCTTTTTCGGGGAAGAAGGAGGCGAAGAGCTCCTTCATCGTTTGTTCAAGCGATTGTTCGCTGTGCGACTTGCTCGGGTCAGCCTTGTCCGCCAGCATAGCGCCGATATAGTTGCCTGCCATTTCGCTTTTGACGTTGCTATATTTTGAATTGTAGTTATATAGCGAGCTTTGGCTTCGCGTCTGATTAAGTTGGTCGAGGTTTAGGTTTATGCCTTGGACGTTTTCGCGGCTATAGTGGCGCTGGGCGCCATGAAAATCAATAACGCCGATATACCTCGGCCGATAGGTCGAAAATATAGCCTGAAG
The DNA here is from genome assembly GCF_032337115.1 of Roseateles aquae. Classification (NCBI taxonomy): domain Bacteria; kingdom Pseudomonadati; phylum Pseudomonadota; class Betaproteobacteria; order Burkholderiales; family Sphaerotilaceae; genus Roseateles; species Roseateles aquae. Next base: position 355,699 of record NZ_JAVXZY010000002.1, on the reverse strand, counting down.
AACGAGTGAATCTTTAGTGTTAATCTGACCGTTGGGGGTTATCACAACGCTGCCGGTGTGCTCAGACTCCCTAAGGCCATCCATGAATTCAGGTAATTCGCGCTGAACCCTCGCAGTGACCTCCGGTTGCTTCTCTCTGAATTGCGCTGCGAACATCGCTTTGTGATATCCGCCGAATTGAAATGCCTCGGGTAGCACCTTCTGCCAAATGGTTTCTTCGAGTAACTCAGCGGCGCAATCTTTCAGATACGCCTTTTCTCGATCGCGAAGTTGAAATCTGGCCGTTATTTCGACTGATCTAGTGACGTCGTTGAACAATCCTTTTAAATTCGCGATGCCTGAATTGAGTTGAATCTGAAATTCGTTAAAAAAGTGCTGCCACTCGTTCTGTTGATATCCGCCATAAACGGATTTAAGGAGCCGAATTGCATCGAAAATGCACGATTTTCCCGACCCGTTTTGGCCGGCGATAATTATCGTATCCCCGAGGGGGCCGGTTTCTAACTTGCTAATGCCTCGAAAATTAGAAATATTGAGGTCGTTAATTTTCATTCATCCCTCTCTTTATGCCATTGTTGGACGACATCTTGCAGGCAGACACGGCTTACAGGCCTAACGCAACGCCCTCGCGTACTCACTGACTTTAGCGAGCGGCGTGGGGTGTGGCTACTTCTCGTAACAGTGTCTGTCGTCTGAGTGGTCGGTTAGGTTGCAGATGCGAAGCTTGTTAGCTGCGCTCGGCACTGGGCGGCTCTGCCCCACAGCCCGCGCGAGAACGCTGCTCCATGACAGCTAGCAAGCAGGGGGGGGCGTGATCGGACAGTGGCTCACTTCTGGGGGCACAAATGTGGGCACAAAGGAGGGTGTGCGAGCGCAACTATCAATATACAAAGGGATAGACATGGGGGGGGCGATAGACCCCGGCCCACCAAATACCGATCCGACTAGGATCACGAAGACCCAGGCGCCGAGCGATGTATCGCTCGGCGCCTTTTGTTTGGCTGGCGCATTCGCTGGATCGATCACGGTAGCACGCGGCGGATGTAGAGGGTTGATGCGGGAGGCTCCCTGTGGTGCTGAAGAACCAGTCCTTAGTTGTTGGACCTGCCGGCTGGCGCGTCATGTGGGCCGCCAGCCTGCTGGCCCTTGCGCATGGTTTGCTGCAGGCCGCGCCGGTTGCGCCCTCAGTACGTGCTGAGATCGATGGTTTGATGGCGGCGATGCAGGCCTCGAACTGTCAGTTCAACCGCAATGGCAGCTGGTACGAGGCCGCCGAGGCAAAGGCGCATTTGCTGCGCAAGCTGGAGTATCTGGAAGGCAAGGACATGGTCAAGACGACCGAGCAGTTCATCGAGCGGGCGGCGTCGACGAGCAGCAGCAGCGGCAAGCCCTATCTGGTGCGTTGCGGTGGTGCGGCGGCTCAGGCCAGCCAGCCGTGGTTGAGCGCGCAGCTGCAGCTGTTGCGAGCCAAGCCTGCTGCAGGCCGCTGATGTTCGATGCTAGGCTCGCGACTCCTGAGGCCGATCTTCCGGCCGAATTGGCGACTGAGCGCTGCGAACCGATGAATCACCCGAGCACTTGTCCGAAGAAACGCACCATCGATCCCCAAGCCATGAGCCTGTGGCGCCGCGCCGGCCTGCTCTATGCCTTGGGGCTGGCCCTGGGCCTTGAAGCGGCGGCCGCGCAGTCTCAGCCCGCCGTGCCGCCTGGCTCGCAGACGAGCGGGGCGCCGGTCGGGTCAAAGTCTCAAGATGCATCGCTGGCGGCCCAGGCGGCCCGGGAGGCCCCGATTGATCGCAAGCGCTACCAGGCACTGTGCAAGATCGTCAACCGGCATGTCGGCCATGCGCACCTGATGCGCGGCATGAATCGCTACACCATCGAGGCGCTGGGCCGTGCGGTGACGGTGGCCGACATTGCCGTGCTGGCCGCGATGATGAACGACCCCGACCGCGTGATTGCGCTGACGGCGATGAATGTGCTGCCCACCTTGGGCCCCGAGGCCATCGAGGCCTTCAAGCATGCGCCGAACCGACTGGACAGCTACGACCGCGAAACAGCACTGCAGGAGGCAGAGCAGACCCGTGCCGCCATCGAGGCGAGCCGGCGCCGCTGGCGCTAAGGAAGGTCTGCATAAGTCGGCGTGGGCCGTGGCAAGCACCAGCCAGGGCCTGCCAAGGCGCGAGCCGCAGCTCAGGCTGGTGGCCTGCGCAAGGCTCGCAACACCGGCAGGGCGTGGCTGGTGCTTGCCCTGCGGGTTGAGAGAAAAAGGGCCCCCACGGGCGTTGCGCTGCTCGGCTGTCGGGCCACCAGCCCGACCTTCGCAGCGCGTCTACGTGACCGCCCTTTTTCTCTCAACCACGACCCACGCCGACTTATGCAGACCTTCCCTAAGCCTCGGGAGCGCTACCTGAGCTGGCTGCGCTCAGGCGAGGTGGCAGACGACGCCCTTATTTCTTCTTCTTGCTGCGGTCCGGCACCACGGTGGTGACCGTGGGCATCACTGCGCCGGCTGATACCGGCTTGGAGGGCGAAGCGTCCTTCTTGGGCTTCTTCGCTTCCTTGTTGCTCTTTTGCTGCCCCTTGGCCATGGTCTTGCTCCCTTGATCGGTCGCGCAGCCTGGCGGCGCGGCTTGGATGAAATGGTGTGGATGAAAAAAGGCCGGTAGCTTTTGAGTCGGACGCTGACTGCGTCCGGCATGCCCCGGCCCTGCGCATGGCCACAGCTTACTGCATCAATTCCCTGATCACATGCACCGGCGCGCTGCCGTAGCTCAAGAATTGTTCGTGGAAGGCCTTGAGATTGAATTTATCGCCCAGCGCCTTCTTGCGTTCCTCGCGCAATTCCATGATTTCGCTATAACCGCTGAAGTAGCTGGCCAGCTGCACCGAGCTGACCTGCACGCGGTGCCATTTCTCGATCGCTTCCTGGCGGGTCTGGAAGGCCTGGCGGGTCAGCAGGTCGATAGCCTCGGCCTCGCTCATGCACAGCACATGCACGCTGTAGTCGAGGATGGTGTTGGTGACGCTGCGCAGATTCCACTTGCTGTACATCAGCCACATCTCGGGCGCGTTGTCGCCATAGCCTGATTCCAGCATCATGCGCTCACCATAGACGGCCCAGCCTTCGACCATGGCGCCATTGCCGAACAGCGACTTCACCAGCGAGGGCGAGCGGTTGGCATAGACCAGCTGGGTGTAGTGGCCAGGAATGGCTTCGTGGATGTTGAGGATCTGCAGGATCCAGTGGTTGTATTCACGCAGCGTGCTCTCGGCGGCCTCGGCGCTGGCGCCGTCCAGCGGGGTGACGTCGTAATAGGTGCGGTCCTGCGGGCGGTAGGGGCCAGGCGCCTGGATGCCGGCGCCGGCCACGCCGCGGGCATAGACCGGTGTTTCGCGCACGACCAGCGGCTTCTTGGGGTCGATGCCGATCAGATCGTGCTTGACCACCCAGTCCTGCAACACGGGAATCTGGCGGCGGATTTCCTTGAAGAAGTCTTCACGGGCCACGTGCTTGGCCGAAAGCTTGTCGATCACCAGGCCGATCTTCTCGGTGCGGTCCTGCGGCTTGGCGGCGCTACCCATGGTCTTGGCCCAGAGCTCGTCGGCCAGGCCATCCATGCGCTGCAGCAGTTGCTCGCGGGCGGACAGCGCCTTCTGGTAGGTTTGCTCGGCATTGCTGCCGGAGGCGATGTCCAGCGCAAACTTGGTGTCGTAGAGCTCGCGGCCGATGCGGAAGCTGCGGCCGCTGTTGTCGCGCTGTTGCTGAGCGTCGAGTGCGCTGACGAAGTCGACAAAGCCCTGGATCGCCGTGCGCGCAGCGGCGAGGCGTTCCTTGAATTGCGCCTTCTCGGCCTGGGTGAGTGCTGCCGTGGCGGCAGCCTTGGCGATGTCGTCAAGCACGCCCAATGCGCCCGGGGCCTGCTTGATGGCCAGCTGGGCATGCTCATGGCTGAGCTGCTTCAGATTGCCCTGCGCGGCCTGGTAGTAGGCCGGGATGGCGGCCACGCGCTTGAGCAGGGCGCGCAGGCGCTGGGGCTTGGGCGCGTACTCGGTGTTCAGAATCAGATCGAGGCTGCCGGCCACGCCGTAGATCGATGGGTCCCACTCATGGGCGCGGAAGCTGGTGAGGTACCAGCGGTCGCTCTCCAGCTTGTTCAAGAGCAGGCCGAGGTCGGTGCGCTGGCGGGTGGAGAGCGAGGCAGTGTCCACCGCATGGAAGCGCTGCAGCCAGTCTTCGGCAAAGGCCAGCTGGGCGGCCCGCGCGGCGGCGTCGGGCGCGGGCAGGCGGTCGGCAAACTCATAGCGGCCGGCGCCGAGGGCGCTCTCGCTGTCAGTGCGCCACAGCGCTTCAATGAACTGGTGGCTGAGCTTGTCGAAGGCGCGGTTCTGCGCCTGATCTGCACGGCTGGACTGGGTGGGGCTGGCAGCCGGCGCGGTGGCATGCGAGAGCGGGCTGAGCAGCGCGGCGCACAGACTCAGCACGGCGGTGAAGGAGGGGGTGGGCCTGAAGATCATGGCGGGATCAGTTGGGTATATGTGTGGTGAGCGGGCAGACCTTTCCTGGGGCCGCCGCCGGTTGGCGCGCAGCATAGCGCGCTGCGGCAGGGGCCCTGGTCGTCATGGCCGGCCCGTGGGGGCCAAGGAGTGCGGCAAAGTGCGCTTTTGCTGCCCTTCATGCAGGGGGATGGCGGGAGCGCGGCGGCGTGGAGACACATTTCTGCGCAATACTGCCGGGCGAGAAAAATTGATGAGATCTGGAGGAAGCCCGTGTCCTTGAATTTCCAACGTGTCTGTGTGCCGCTGTTCCTGTCGGCGGCTTTGCTGGCGGCCTGTGGTGGCAAAGACGAGGCCAAGCTGCTCGACTCGGCCAAGGCCTTCATGCAAAAGCGCGACAACAAGTCGGCCACCATCGAACTGAAGACGCTGCTGCAGCAAAGCCCCAACCACGGCGAAGGCCGCTTCCTGTTGGGCCAGACGCTGCTGGCCATCGGCGATGTGGCTGGCGCCGAAGCCGAACTGCGCCGCGCACTGGAATTCAAGTACAGCCGCGACGCCGTGCTGCCGGTGCTGGCTCGCACACTGCTGCTCGCCGGCCAGAACGGCAAGCTGATCAAGGAGTTGGGCAAGGAGACGCTGGCCGACAAGGCGGCGCAATCGGATCTGCTGGTCAGCCTGTCGATGGCTTATCTGGCCGAGAACCAACTGCCGGCGGGCGAGCAGGCGGTGAATGCCGCGCTGGCGCTGACGCCCGAGGCGCTGCCGGCGCTGATGGCGCAGGCCCGCATCCAGGCCACCGGCGGCGATATCGATGGTGCCATCGGCCGCCTGGACGCCGCGCTGGCGAAGAACCCGCAGTCGGCCCAGGCGCTGTTGCTGAAGGCCGAGATGCTGCTGCGCGGCAAGGGCGAACGCGAGGCTGCGATCCAGACCTTCAAGCAGGTGATCAGCATCGAGCCGGCTTCCTTTGACGCCCATGCTGCCCTGATCACGATTGCGCTCAGCCATAACCAGCCCGCCCAGGCGCGTGAGCAGCTCAATCAGCTGAAGAAGGCTGGTGTTGGCGCCAGCAAGACCCAGTACCTGGAAGCGCAGCTGAGCTTTGCCGAAGGCGATTTCAAGAAGGCCCGCGAATTGCTGCAAGCGCTGCGCCGCCACGCGCCCGATCATGTGCCGATGCTGACCCTGGCGGCGGCCACCGAGTTGCAGCTCAATGCGCTGACCGAGGCCGACGCGCTGGCCTCGCGTGCTGCGCAGCTGGCGCCCAACCAGCCGCCGATCCAGCGCCTGCAGGCGCAAACGCTGCTGCGCATGCATCAGCCTGCCAAGGCGCTGGCGGTGCTCAAGCCGCTGGTGGAAGTGAAGGACCCCGACGCCGAGGCCTTGTCGCTGGCCGGGCAGGCCCTGCTGATGCAGGGGGACAGCAAGGGCTCAGACGAGTTCTTCCAGCGCGCCGCCAAGGCGCGGCCGGACGATCTGAAGTTGCGCGCCGCATTGGCCATGTCCGAGCTGGGCAAGGGCAACGCCAGCACGGCGCTGCGCGATTTGGCCAGCATCGCCGCGGCCGACAAGGGCAGCGGCGTGGACATGGCGCTGATCAGCGCGCAGATCCGCCGCAAGGACGTCAATGGCGCGCTGCGCGCCATCGAGGCGCTGGAGTTGAAGATGGCCGGCAGCCCGGTGCCCGACAGCCTGCGCGGCCAGCTCTATCTGACGCAGAACGACGCCGCCAAGGCACGCAAGTTCTTCGAAGCCTCGCTGGCCCGCGATGCGAATTTCCTGGTCAGCGTCGGTGGCATGGCCGCAGTCGACATGATGGAGAAAAAGCCCGACGCTGCGCGTGCGCGACTGCAGGACTTCGTCAAGGCCCATCCGAAAAATGTGCAGGCGCGTCTGGCCTTGGCCGAGCTGATGGCGCGCAGCGGCGTGCCCGCGGCGGAGGTTGAGCAGGTGGTGGCCGAGGCGGTGCGCATCGATCCGGTTGATGCCAGCGCGCGGTTGATGCAGCTGGATCTGTTGCTGTCTGGTCGTGATGCCAAGGCCACCCTGGCCGCGGCACAGGCGGCGGTGGCGGCACTGCCGAACAATATCGACATCCTGGAGCGCCTGGCCCGCGCCCAACTGGCCTCCGGCGATCGCGCCCAGGCCTTGAACAACTACGCCCGCATCAGCAATCTCGCGCCGGAGAATCCGGCCGGCCCCTGGGGGGCGGCACAGATCCATATTGCCGCCCAAGACTTCGTGGTGGCCCAGCGCGACCTGCGTCGCGTGCTCGAAATCAGCCCGGACAATCTGCAGGCCCGTGAGTTGGCGGTCCAGGTGGCATTGAAGCTGCAAAAGCCGCAGGAAGCGATGCAGCAGGCGCGTGAGTTGCAGACCCGTCAACCCAAACTGGCCATGGGCTATCTGGCCGAGGGCCAGGTCGAGCAGGACCAGAAGCGCTGGGACCAGGCGCTGGCCGCCTACCGCAAGGCCCTAGCTCTGCCCGAGCCGGCCGAGGCGCCGCTGCGCGTGCATGCGGCGCTGGTCGGCGCACAGCGCCTGCCCGAGGCGCAGAGTTTTGCCGACAGCTGGCAGAAGGCGCACCCCGACGATCTGCGCTTTGGCACCTATCTGGCCGACCAGCTGATGGCCAAGGGCGATCTGGCTGGTGCCGAGAAGAGTTATCAGGAGCTGCTCAAGCGCCGCCCGGACCTGGTGCCAGCCTTGAACAACATCGCCTGGATTCGTGCCAGCCAGAAGCGCCCCGGCGCCGTCGAGATGGCGGAGAAGGCCGTCAAGCTGTCCGGCGAGCAGCCGGCCATCATGGACACCTACGCCACCGCGCTGGCCGCCGAAGGCAAGCTCGCGCAGGCGCTGACGGTGCAGCAAAAGGTGGTGCAGCTGGCGCCCGACGTCAGCGATTTCCGCCTCAATCTGGCGACTTACCTGATCCAGAGTGGCAGCAAGGCACAGGCGCTGACGGAGCTGCAGAAGCTCAGCAAGCTGGGCAAGGCCTATGCGCGCCAGACCGAGGTGTCGGCGCTGCTGCGCCAGGCCAATTGATCGCAGATGAAGGTCTCTGTTCAGCATCTGCAGCCTACTGACATCTGCTGACAGTAGCGCCACTTAGCATGACGCTCAGTCACTCGCCGCAGGGCCTTCTAGCCCACCGCGGCGGGTGCTGATCAACCCGACAGCTAACTCTCAGGGAGAACCGTCATGCTGAGCCCCAATTTCACCATCCTTTATGTTCGCGACGCGCTGGCCAGCGCCTCGTTCTACACCCGCTTGCTGGGCCGCGAACCGGTCGAATCGGCGCCGACCTTTGCGATGTTTGCGCTCGATGGTGGCGTGATGCTGGGCCTGTGGACCCGTGCTGGCGTCGAGCCCGCGCCGGTCGTCGAGGCTGGTGCCGTCGAACTGGGTTTTGTGCAGCCCGACCGTGCGGCGGTCGATGCGCTGCACCAGCGCTGGATCGAGCAGGGCCTGACGATCGCTCAGGCGCCCACCGTCATGGACTTTGGCTACACCTTTGCCGCCCTCGATCCGGATGGCCACCGCTTGCGCGTCTTCAACCCGACGCCCGACGCCGCACAGTAAGGAGACGGCCATGCCAGCACCGCGAATCGAGGCCGCTGCGCCTCGCAACTGGCTGGCCGTGGCCTGCGCGACCCATGTCGCGCGCGGCCTGGCCGGCGGCTTCATGCAGGTTTGCCATGGCAAGTGCGCGCCGCTGAAACGCATGGCTGCTGGCGATCGCGTCGTCTACTACTCACCGGGGCAGGACATGGGCGGCCCGGCCACGCTGCGCGCCTTCACGGCGCTGGGCCAGGTCTTGCCTGTGGAGCCCTATCAGGTCGATATGTCCGATCTGCATCCGGGCTTTCATCCCTATCGGCGCGATGTGCGCTGGGCCTCGGAAGGCCGCCAGGTGGCGATCCAGTCGCTGCGCGGCCGGCTCGAACTGACGGCAGCGCCGGGCTGGGGCGCCAAGCTGCGTTTTGGCCTGCTGCAGATCAGCGCGGCGGACATGGACTGCATTGCCGCTGCGCTGGCCGTCGGCGATCTGCCGCAAATTGAGCCCAGGCCGGCCGCGCAAGGCGAGCTGTGGGCGGCCTGAAAACCAGCCTCAGGCCAGCAAGTAGCTGCTGACGCGGAAGGTGACGAAGGCGGCCAGATAGGCCAGCGCAAACAGGTAGCCGGCCATGATCAAGGGCATGCGCAGGCCGCCGGTTTCGCGTTTGACGGCGGCCAGCGTGGCCAGGCATTGCGGCGCGAACACGAACCAGGCCAGCAGCGAGAAGGCCGTGGGCAGACTCCAGCTCTGGGCAATCAAGGGGCTTAGCGCCTGCGCGGCGGCATCGGTGCCGGTGGCCGACAGTGCATAGACCGTGCCCAGCGCGCTGATCGCAATTTCGCGGGCGGCAAGACCTGGCACCAGCGCCAGGCTGATCTGCCAGTTGAAGCCGATGGGCGCAAACACATGTTCGAGGCCACGGCCCAGCATGCCGGCAAAGCTGTACTGGATGGCCGGGCCGGTGGCGCCCTCGGGCGCGCCAGGGAAGGTGGCCAGCACCCACAGCGCCAGCGTCAACAGCAGGATGATGCCGCCCACGCGCTTCAGGAAGATCTCGGCGCGTTGCAGCAGTCCGATCGCGATATTGCGCGCATGGGGCAGGTGGTAGGCGGGCAACTCCATCATCAGCGGCCGCACCTGACGTGCGCTGGTGAAGCGCTTCAGTATCCAGGCCACCAGCATGGCGCCGACGATGCCGGCCAGGTAGAGCACGAAGAGCACCAGGCCCTGCAACTCGAACCAGCCCCAGACCTCGCGCTGCGGCACGAAGGCGCCAATCAGCAGGGCGTAGACCGGCAAGCGGGCCGAGCAGGTCATCAGCGGCGCGATCATGATGGTGACCAGGCGGTCGCGCGGGTTGGCGATCGAGCGCGTGGCCATGATGCCGGGAATGGCGCAGGCGAAGCTGGACAGCAGCGGTATGAAGCTGCGGCCCGACAGGCCCACGCTGCCCATCAGCCGATCGAGCAGGAAGGCGGCGCGCGGCAGATAGCCGGACTCCTCCAGCAACAGGATGAAGAAGAACAGGATCAGGATCTGCGGCAAAAAGGCCAGCACGCTGCCCACGCCGGCAATCACGCCGTCGACCAGCAGGCTTTTCAGCAGGCCCTCGGGCAAAGCGCTGCCGACGACGTCGCCCAGCCAGCCCACACCGCTCTCAATCCAGTCCTTGGGCGCCTCGGCCCAGGAAAACACCGCCTGGAAGAGCAGGAAGAGCAGCACGGCCAGCAACACCGGGCCGAACACCGGGTGCAGCACGAAGCGGTCGATCTTGTCGCTGGGCAGGGCCGGGCTTTGTTCGTCCAGCCCCAGTTCCTTCAGGATGGCGTTGACGCGCTGCTGATCCTGGCCGTCCTGCTCGTTGCCAGGCGGCACGGGCGGTGCAGGCCACTGCTCGCGTTGCTCGAGCAGTTGACGCAAATCGTCCAGCCCATGCCCCTGGGTGGCGATGGTGCGCACCACGGGCAGGCCCAGTGCCTTGGACAGTTTGTCGACATCGATGTTGATGCCGCGGCTGGCCGCCAGATCGGCCATGTTCAGCGCCACGACGCAGGGAATGCCTTGGCGCTGCACCGCCAGCACCAGACGCAGATTGCGGCGCAGATTGGTGGCGTCGAGCACACAGATGACCAGGTCTGGCCGCTTCTCGCCGCGGGCGCGGCCGGCCAGCACATCGCAGGTCACGCGCTCATCGGGCGAGCGCGGGTAGAGGCTGTAGGTGCCGGGCAGGTCAAGCAGGCGCAGCGTCTTGCCAGCATGGGTCTTGAGCCGGCCTTCCTTGCGCTCGACGGTGACGCCGGCGTAATTGGCCACCTTCTGGCGGCTGCCGGTCAAGCGGTTGAAGAGGGCGGTCTTGCCGCAGTTCGGATTGCCCACCAGGGCCAGCAGCGGGCCGGCCGGGTGGAGATGGATCACGGATTCAGTCATGCCGGCTGCGCGGCTCCAGCGTCGTCGTCTTGCAACTGGATGCAGGCGGCTTCGGCCTGGCGCAGCGCGAAAGTGGACTGGCCAATGCGCACCACCAGCGGGTCGGCGCCGGGCAGGCCACGGGCCAGCACGCTGACATGTTCGCCGCTGACAAAGCCGATTTCCTCCAGCCATTGCGACCATTCCGGCGCATAGGCCGGCGCGCTGACGCGGTGCACCCGGTGGGCGTGGCCCAGGGTGGCGCTGGCAAGGGTGAAGGCAGGGGCTCGACTCATGGGGGCATGCTCGGCGGCGCGTCACCAGGGACGCAATAGCACGATTCTAAATGAGAAGGAATCGCATTTGCTTTGCCGGCGTAGCGAAATCTGTGCGGTCTTTGCGTTGGCGCAAGCCGGCAAGGGCCTTAAACGGTGCTTTGCGCCCGTGCTGGTGTGCCTGGAGCAGTGCAAAAGCCCTGTAGCGGCAGCCCAAGGACTGGCGCCGCGCGGTGCTGCTACTCGTGTGGTGCGGGCAGCACAGACAGCGCATGCGGCTGGGCTCGTGGCCTGCTCGACGAGTGGGAGGCGCCGCTGAGACGGTAGCGCCGCCGAGCATTTTCCAGCCGCAAATGGCCTGGCCGAAATTTTGCGCAAACACGTAAACACGGGCGCGCAAACGTTTAGCGTTTTCCTTAGAAGGCGAATACACTCGCTTTTTCTACAATTGCCAGCAACGCTGCGGCTGCCTGTTTTCATCATTCAGGCGCGCATTTGGGGCATGCTGGCGATCGGTCTGCTGCTGACCGTGCAAACCGGGGCGATCCGCCTCTTTTGTCTTTAGGAATGCAATGAAGCTTTCTCTGTCCCTGTTGGCCGCCGCTGCCTTGTCGATTGCCTCCACGGCCGCTGTGGCCCAGGCTTCCCCGGCCGTCATCTTTGACATGGGCGGCAAGTTCGACAAGTCCTTCAACGAATCGGCCTACCGTGGCGTCGAGCGTTGGAAGGCCGAGACCGGCAAGACCTACCTCGAGTTCGAGATCAGCAACGACACCCAGCGTGTGCAGGCCCTGCGTCGCATGGCTGAACGCGGTGCCAGCCCCATCATTTCGGTTGGCTTCGCCCAGGCCTCGGCGGTGGCGCAGGTGGCCAAGGACTTCCCCAAGACCCATTTCGTCATCATCGACGAGAAGGTCAATCTGCCCAATGTGCAGTCGGTGGTGTTCAAGGAGCATGAGGGCAGCTTCCTGGTCGGTGCCTTGGCCGTGCTGGCCAGCAAGTCGGGCAAGGTCGGCTTCGTTGGCGGCATGGATATTCCGCTGATCCGCAAATTCCAGTGCGGGTACGAGCAGGGCGCCAAGGCGGCCAACCCCAAGGCCGAAGTGCTGGCCAATATGACCGGCACCACGGCCACCGCCTGGAACGACCCGACCCGTGGCGGCGAACTCGCCAAGGCGCAGTTCGCCAAGGGCGTTGATGTGGTGTTCGCCGCGGCCGGTGGCACCGGCTCGGGCGTCTACCAAGCCGCCAAGGATGCCGGCAAGCTGGCGATTGGCGTGGACAGCAATCAAAACCATCTGCAGCCCGGCACGATGCTGAGCTCCATGGTCAAGCGGGTGGACGTCGCCGTCTACAACGTGCTGAAGGCCTGGACGCCAGGCGTGCTGAATCTGGGCCTGAAGGAAGGCGGCGTCGAGTACGCCGTCGACCAGCACAACGCCAAGCTGATCACGCCGGCGCTGAAGACCAAGCTGGAGGCCTACAAGGCCGATATCGTCGACGGCAAGATCAAGGTCGCCGACTACATGGCCGACGGCGCCTGCAAGTACTGATCAACCGGCGCTCCAACAGCATGTCTGAATCCAGCCGCGGCACAGCAGTGCCCCCCGCGGTTCGCCTGTGCGACATCTCCAAGCGCTTCGGCGCGGTGCAGGCCAACCGTGCGGTTTCCATGAGCATCGCGCCGGCCACGGTGCACGGCATCGTTGGTGAAAACGGTGCCGGCAAGTCGACGCTGATGGCCATCCTCTACGGCTACTACCAGGCCGACGAGGGGCATATCGAGGTTCGCGGCGAGCGCGTGCGCATCGCCAACTCGCATGAAGCGATCGCGCTGGGCATTGGCATGGTGCATCAGCACTTCATGCTGGTGGACACGCTGTCCTGCATCGACAACGTGATGCTCGGCGCAGAGCCGGCCTTCTTCCTCTCGCGCGGCAAGAAGGCGGTGCGCGCCAAGCTGGAAGCGCTGATGCAGGACACCGGCCTGCAGGTGCGGCTGGATGCGCTGGTGGGCGAACTGCCGGTGGGCGAGTTGCAGCGCCTGGAAATTCTCAAGGCGCTGTACCGCGGCGCCAAGATCCTGATCCTGGACGAGCCAACGGCGGTGCTGACGCCGCAGGAGACCGAACAGCTGTTCGTGACCCTGCGCAAGCTCAAGGCCATGGGCACGACGATTCTGCTGATCACGCACAAGCTCAAGGAAGTGATGGCGCTGTGCGATGCGGTGACGGTGATGCGTGCGGGCCAGGTCGTCAAGACCACGGCCATTGCCGACACCAGCCCGGAAGATCTCGCCGAGGCGATGGTGGGGCGCAAGGTCAACCTGGCCCGTGGCGATCTGGTGGCCGCTGAGGCCCAGGCGCTGCGCCTGCAAGCGCGTGGCCTGAAGCTGCGTGACGCGCACGGTGTGCCGGCGTTGGCCGGGGTGAACATCGAGCTGCGTGCCGGCGAAATCGTCGGCGTGGCCGGGGTGTCCGGCAATGGCCAGAGTGAGCTGCTGGAGGTGCTGGCGGGCATGCGCGCGCCCGAAGCTGGTGAGCTGCAGCTGGGCGATCAGCGCTTTGCCGCTGGGCAGTGGCTGACGCCCGAACTGGCGCGCCAGCTGAAACTGGCCCATGTGCCGGAAGACCGCCATGTGCTGGGCATGGTGATGAGCTTTCCGGCCTGGGAAACGGCGGCTCTCGGCTATCACGAGCAGGCGCAGTACCGCGCCGCGCCGCTGGGTCTGGGCATGAATCAAGGCCATATGCGCACACAGACGGCGCAGATGATGGAGCAGTTCGATGTGCGGCCGCGTGACCCGCTGCTGGGCTCGTCGAAGTTCTCCGGCGGCAATCAGCAGAAGCTGATCCTGGCCCGCGAGATCGGCCAGCAGCCGGCGGTGCTGCTGGTGGGCCAGCCGACCCGTGGCGTTGACATCGGCGCCATCGAGTTCATTCACGGCCAGCTGCGCCGCCTGGCCCGCGAAGGCTGTGCGGTGCTGCTGGTCAGCAGCGAGCTGGACGAGATTCTGGCGCTGGCCGATCGCGTCGTCGTGATGAACGGCGGCCGCGTCACCGGCGAGTTGGGCATTGCGCAATGCGACGAGAAAACCCTGGGCCTGTTGATGGCCGCACAAGCTGAGGAGCAGGGCGCATGAGCCAGGCCATCGTGATGCCGCGCTGGATGGATCTGGTGCTGCTGCCTTTGTGGAATCTGTTGATCGCCTTGCTGGTGGCCGGCGGCGTCGTGCTGCTGATCGGGCAAAGCCCGCTGCAGGCCCTGTCGGTGCTGCTGCAGGGCTCGCTGGGCAGTGCCCGCGGCCTGGGCTACACGCTTTATTACGCGACCACGTTCATCTTCACCGGCTTGGCGGTGGCGGTGGCTTTTCATGGCGGCCTGTTCAATATCGGCGGTGAAGGGCAGGCGACCTTTGGCGGCCTCGGCGTGGCGCTGGTAGCGCTGTGGCTGGGCAAGGGCCTGCCGATGCTGGTGATGCTGCCGCTGGTGATTCTGGCCGCCGGGCTGTTCGGCATGCTGTGGGCGGCGGTGCCGGCCTATCTGCAGGCCTGGCGCGGCAGCCATATCGTCATCACGACCATCATGTTCAATTTCCTGGCTGCCAGTCTGAACGTCTATCTGCTGGTCAACTGGCTGCGCCCCAAGGGCTCGATGGCGGTGGAGAGCGATGAATTCGCCGACAGCGCGCGCATGCCGGCCCTGCATCAGCTGGCCGAGAAGTTCGGCATCGAGCTGCCGTCCTCACCGCTGAACCTGAGCCTGCTGCTGGCCTTGCTGGCCGCCTTCGGGGTCTGGTGGCTGCTCTGGAAGAGCCGCGCCGGCTACAAGCTGCGCGCGGTCGGCTCGGCGCCGCAGGCGGCCCACTATGCCGGCATCAAGCCACGCCTGCAGGTGCTGATTGCGATGGGCTTGTCCGGTGCACTGGCCGGCTTGGTCGGCGTCAATGAAATCTCCGGTGTGCAGGGCAAGCTGACGCTGGACTTCGTCGCAGGCGCCGGCTTCACCGGCATTGCCGTGTCGCTGATGGGGCGCAATCACCCGGTCGGCATCATCCTGGCGGCGCTGCTGTTTGGTGTGCTGTACCAGGGCGGTGTCGAAGTGTCTTTCGAGGTGCCCGGCTTCTCGCGCGAGATGGTGGTCACGGTGCAGGGCCTGATCGTCTTGTTCGCTGGAGCGATGGCCATGGTCAGCGCGCCGATGTTCGCTCGCCTGTACGCCAGCTTCAAGCGCCGGGAGGTCCGCCATGGATGAGGTGCTGATTGGCTCGCTGATTGCGTCGACGCTGCGCGTCACCACGCCGCTGCTGCTGTGCGCGCTGGCCGGGCTTTTGTCTGAACGCTCCGGCGTGATCGACATCGGTCTGGAAGGCAAGATGCTGTTCGCTGCCTTCGCTGCGGCGGCCGCGGCCAGCCTGGGCCATTCGACGGCGCTGGGTGTGACGGCGGCGCTGTTGGTGGCCTGCGCGCTGTCGCTGCTGCATGGCTTTGCCTGCGTCAGCCATCGGGGTGATCAGGTGGTCACCGGCGTGGCGATCAATATGGTCGCCGCCGGCCTGACCGTGGTGCTGGGCATTGCCTGGTTTGCCCAGGGCGGGCAGACGCCGCCGGTGGCGCCCGAGGTGCGTATCAGCGCCGTGGCGCCGGCCTTTGCCGAACCCCAGGCGGGGCAGTGGCTTCAGGCGGTGCTGGGCCATGGCCTGCTGAGCCACAACCTGCTGGTTTATCTGGCGTTTGCGCTGGTGGTGGGCGTGTGGTTCCTGCTTGAACACACCAAGCTGGGATTGCGGTTGCGCGCGGTCGGCGAGAACCCGGCGATGGTTGATGCCGCTGGCGTGTCGGTGCCGGGCCTGCGCTACACCGCCTTGCTGCTCAATGGACTGATCTGCGGCCTGGCGGGCAGCTATCTGACGCTGGCACAGAACGCCTCCTTCTCGCCGAACATGACCGCCGGCCGCGGCTTCATCGCCCTGGCGGCCATGATCTTCGGCAAGTGGAAGCCGCTGCCGACGATGGCCGCCTGCCTGCTGTTCGGTTTCCTGGATGCAGTGGCGATACGGTTGCAAGGCACACGTCTGCCCGCGGCCTTCGGTGGCGGTGAGGTGCCGGTGCAGCTGATTCAGGCTTTGCCTTATTTGCTGACTGTGATCCTGCTGGCCGGTTTCATCGGCCAGGCACTGGCGCCCAAGGCGCTGGGCCGACCCTACGTCAAGGAAAGGTAATGGCTTCGATCTCGACTGAACTGCTGCAGCAGCTGCTGGCAGCCTCGCTGGGCGCGCGCGCGCATTCGCATTCACCGTACTCGGGCTATGCCGTGGGCGCTGCGGTGCTCGATGAGCAGGGCCGCATACACGCCGGCGCGAATATTGAAAACGCTGCCTATCCGCAGGGCTGGTGCGCCGAGGCCACGGCGCTCAGCGCCATGGTGATGGCCGGTGGTCGCCAGGCGCGGGCGGTGCTCGTCACCGGGCCCGGCCCAGAGATCATCACGCCCTGCGGCGGTTGCCGGCAGAAGCTGCGCGAGTTCGCCGGCGGCGACTTGCTGATCATTGCTGGCGATCCCGGCGGCATCCGCCAGCAGTGGACGCTGGCCGACTTGCTGCCTTTCAGCTTTGGCCCCGATCATCTGAAATTCTGAGTGGGTCGGCCCTGACCCCAGCCATGGAGAGAACATCATGTCCAACGATTTGAATACGCGCATCGACGCCAGTGTGGCCCGCCTGCAAGCCGAGTTTGGCGCAGCGCCCGAGGTGGCCGTGGTGCTGGGTTCCGGCTGGGCCGGTGCGGTGGACCAGGTGCAGGACGCCAAGCATCTGGCCTACGGCGAGCTGAGCGCCTTCCCGCAACCCAAGGTCGAGGGCCATGTCAGCGAGGTCGTCGTCGGCCGCATGGGCGAGCAGCGCGTCATCATGCTGCGTGGCCGTGCCCACACCTACGAGAGCGGCGAGTGCACCGGCATGGCTGGCGCGCTGCGTACGCTCAAGCGCTGGGGCGTCAAGGCCCTGGTGCAGACCAATGCCTCGGGCAGCCTGCGCCCGCACATGCCGCCGGGCAGCCTGATGCTGATTGCCGATCACATCAACGCGCCGCAGCGCTCGCCGCTGGTCGGCGAGCCGGGCAGTGAGCGCTTTGTCGACATGAGCACCGCTTACGACCTGGAGTTGCGCCAGCACGCCAAGAAGATCGCCCAGGCCAGCAATCTGATGCTGGGCGAGGGCACCTATGTCTGGGCGCTGGGCCCGCAGTTCGAAACGCCGGCCGAGATCCGCATGTTCGCGGCCTGGGGTGCCGATGCCGTGGGCATGAGCACCGTGCCCGAAACCATTCTGGCTCGCCATGCCGGCCTGCGCGTGATGGGCATGGCGCTGATGACGAATATGGCCGCCGGCCTGTCGGCCGAAGCGCTGACCCATGCGCTGACGCTGCAGCAGGCGGCCGTCAGCGGCGAACGTGCGGCCCAGTTCCTCGCCCAGGTGGTGGCCGGCTTGGCCGAGTTGCCCTCGCTGCGCAGCTGAAGCCGCGGCGGTGATCACAAGGGAGGAGTCGTCAATGAGCGAGTCAAAGAACGAACAGCGCCTGACGCACGAAGAAGCGGCCCGCCTGGCGCTGCAGTGCCTGGACCTGACCAGCCTGAACGATGGCGATACCGAGGCGGACATCGAACGCCTCTGCCTGCGTGCGCAGAGCCCGTTCGGCGCCGTGGCCGCCGTCTGTGTCTGGCCGCGTTTCGTGGCGCTGGCGCGCCGGCTGTTGCCGGCCGAGATCCAGGTCGCGGCGGTGGCCGATTTCCCCGACGGTGCGCTCGACGTACCGCGCGCGCTGGCCGATGTGGCAGCCATTGCCCAGGCCGGCGGCAACGAGGTCGATGTGGTGCTGCCCTACAAGGCCTTGATCGCCGGCCAGCAGACCGAGGTGGCCGAGTTCCTGGCCGAGGTGCGCCATGCCAGCCGGCCGCTGACGCTGAAGGTCATCATCGAAAGCGGTGAGCTGGCCACGCCGGAGCTGATAGCGCAGGCGACCCGGCTGGCGCTGATGGCCGGTGCCGATTTCGTCAAGACCAGCACTGGCAAGTCGCGCGTCTCGGCCACGCCGGAGGCAGCGGCCATGATGCTGCAGGAGATTGCCGCCAGCGGCCTGCCGGCGGCCGGCTTCAAGGCCTCGGGCGGCATCCGCAGCGTCGAGGACGCACGCGTCTACCTCGAACTTGCGGCCGCCAAGCTCGGTCGTGAGGCCCTGCAGCCACGCCGCCTGCGCTTCGGCGCCAGTGGCCTGCTCGATGCCATCGAGGCGCAGCTGCGCGGCGAGGGCACGCAGCGCTCGAATGCCGCTTACTGATGCCTTGTTGACGTTTGTTTTTTCCACCTCTTGAACGGACACGCAGTTTGATGCTGGCTCAAGAAATCATCCGCGCCAAGCGCGACGGCCACGCGCTGAGCGAGGCACAGATCCAGTCCTTTGTACAGGGCCTCACCGATGGCAGCTGGAGCGAAGGGCAGGTGGCCGCGCTGGGCATGGCGGTGTTCCTGCGCGGCATGGGCCGCGACGAAGCGGTAGCGCTGACCCGCGCGATGATGCATTCTGGCCGTGTCATGGCCTGGCCCGATATGCCAGGCCCGGTGCTGGACAAGCATTCCAGCGGCGGCGTCGGCGACAAGGTCAGCCTGATGCTGGCGCCCATGGTGGCGGCCTGCGGCGGCTATGTGCCGATGATTGCCGGCCGCGGCCTGGGCCACACCGGCGGCACCGTCGACAAGCTGGAGGCCATTCCCGGTTACAACACCATGCCGCCGCCGGCCGAGTTCGATCGCCTGGTGCGCAAGCTCGGCTGCGCCATCATTGGCCAGACCGGCGATCTGGCACCGGCCGACAAGCGCTTCTACGCCACCCGTGACGTGACGGCCACGGTGGAAAGCGTGCCGCTGATCACCGCGTCCATCCTGTCCAAGAAGCTGGCGGCGGGGCTGCAGGGCCTGTCCATGGACATCAAGTGCGGCAACGGCGCCTTCGCCAGCACGCCGGCTTTTGCGCAGGAACTGGCCGAGAGCATCGTCGCCGTGGCCGGCGGTGCCGGGCTCAAGACACGGGCGCTGATCACCGACATGAACCAGGTGCTGGGCTACGAGGTTGGCAATGCGCTGGAAATCGACGAGACGATTGCTTACCTCAAGGGTGAGCGCGTCGAGCCACGCCTGCATGAGGTGACGCTGGCGCTGGCCGCCGAGATGCTGGTGCTCGGTGGCCTGGCCGCCGACAGCGCCGCGGCACGGCTGAAGCTGCAGGCGGCGCTGGACAGCGGTGCAGCGGCCGAGAAGTTCGCGCAGATGGTTGCCGCCCTCGGTGGTCCGGCCGATCTGCTCGAGCGCAGCAGCCACTACCTGCCGGCCGCGCCGCTGCGCCTGCCGGTGCCGGCCCCGCGCGCCGGTGTGCTGACGCAAATGGCCACCCGCGATATCGGCCTGATCATCGTCGAGATGGGCGGGGGGCGTCGCCAGGCCAGCGATGGCATCGACTTCGGTGTTGGCCTCTCGCAGGTACGACCCTTGGGCAGCAGCTTGGCGGCCGGCGAGCCGATGGCTTTCGTTCACGCCAACACGCAGGCTCAGGCCGAGCGCGCCATTGCCAGCTATCAGGCCGCTTGCACGCTGGCCGAGCCGGGCACGGCCTGGCAAGACGGACCCATCGTCATGGGCGTGGTCGGCTGATCACGGCGGCTGAGCTCGGCCCTCGCTGCGCGCTGGCCTAAAATCCCACCCCCGCCGCCCCGCTACCGAGGGCGGCCCCAGAGAGCCGCAGCATGAACGACGCAAGACCTGACACCCCTGAGAGCGCAGAGATGGCCGAGAGCGAGGCGGCCGCCGCGCAGCGCCGGGGCATCAAGAGCTTTGTCGTGCGTGCCGGTCGCATGGGTACCGGCCAGATCAAGGCGCTGGCCGAGCTGGGCCCGCGCTTCGTGTTGCCCTACCAGCCGGCCGCGCCGCTGAACTACGAGGCGGTGTTCGGCCGCCAGGCCCCCGTGGTGCTGGAGATCGGCTTTGGCATGGGCGGCGCCACGGCGCAGATTGCGCAGACGCTGGCCGACCACGACTTCATCGGCTGCGAGGTGCATGAGCCGGGCGTCGGCGCGCTGCTGAAGCTGATTGGCGAGCAGGGCATTCCGAATATCCGCATCTTCCAGCACGATGCCGTCGAGGTGCTGGAGCAGATGATTCCCAAGGCCAGCCTGGCCGGCATCCACATCTTCTTCCCCGATCCCTGGCACAAGAAGCGCCACAACAAGCGCCGGCTGATCCAGCCGGCCTTTGTGGCCAAGCTGGTCGAACACCTGGCGCCGGGCGGCTATCTGCATTGCGCCACCGACTGGCAGCCCTACGCCGAGCAGATGCTCGAAGTGCTGGGCGCAGAGCCGCAGTTGCAGAACACCGCAGAGAGCTATGCCGAGAAGCCGGCCTACCGGCCGCTGACCAAGTTCGAGAACCGTGGCATCAAGCTGGGCCACGGCGTCTGGGATCTGGTGTTCAGGCGGCGCTAAGCCAACTTTTTGTCGGCTTTGAATCGATTGGCAGGTGCAGCAGGCAGCCCCTGCCGCCTGCGTATTGCACCTTCGGCTAAAGTTCAGTAGCCAGAACCTTGCATGATCACGCCGTTGTCTCCAGCCACGAAAGGCGTACGGGAGTCGGCAAAGGCGATGGCATACCAAAAGAACGGATAGCCCGACAAGTCCTTAGACCAGGTCTGGCCTCCATCGGTGGTATGCAGAACCACGCCTGCACCACTCACTAGTCCGAGGCTGCCATCTGACGAGAAGGACACTGCCAACAGATGCTTGTCAGTGCCGACGTCGACCGCATTCCAGCTCCTACCGGCGTCCGTGCTCTTCAAGAGCCTGCCGCGCGTCGTTACAGCAAACGCTGTTTGTGCATCCGACCAACTGATGCTGTAGACCCATTCTGTGAGTCCCGACACCTGGGTCCAGGTCAGGCCTGCATCCTCGCTACGAAGCATGGTGCCAAATCCCCCCGCCAACACGACGTTCCCGCGGATGGCGAAGACTCCGAACCTATCTGTTCCTGGCGCTCGGACCATCGTCCAACTCGCGCCTGCATCTGTGCTCCTGAACATGCCATTCTGACCTGCGAGCAGACCCCACCCGGCAGGCGAGAAGGCGACGGCGCTAAAGTCGCCCCAAGGTAGGCTGTTGATCTTCTGCCAAGATCTCCCACCATCTGTGCTGCGCACCGCAGAGCTCCCCACTAGGACTGCAGTTGTCGGGTTGGCGAAGGCAACCTTTTCCAATACTCCATTGGCAATGGATGCGTCTAGATTGGTCTTTGTCCACGACTGACCACCATCAACCGTGAAGAGCACATCGTGGGCGCTGACGGCCAATCCATTCTGTCGATCCGAGAATGCAAGGCTGCTGAACTGATGGCGCTTCATATCGCCGTCGGCAGTCTTGAAAACAGCCGACCAGCTTGCGCCGAAGTCGACACTCCGCATGATTTGCCCGGCTACATCGACCGCTAGACTCAAACCGCTACTCGACAGCGCAAGACCCTGTGGCATGAAATTTCTGAAGCTCGGCGTGTCGAGCCAGCTTCGGCCGCCGTCTTCTGTGCGCGCCGAGCCATCCAGAGTCAAGCCGTGAGTACGGTCGGCAAACCGCACACCGGTCGAGCGCTGCTGGGCAAACATAGTCTCCCAAGTCCAAGTGGCTCCACCGTCTGCGCTGCGGCCGACGGAGCGCCCCTTCCAGCCGTCCCCGAAGGCGTAAATGGTATTGGCGTCAACAACACCAACGGCCCACAGGCCTAGGTCCTCGACTGTCTTTGGCTTGAAGTCAACTTCCGTCCAGCTGAACCCATCGTCGTTGCTCTTCCAGGCATTCAAGTTCCCGTTGTGAGTCCTGTCCCAGCCTGTGGCAATGCAGACCTGGGAGTTGCATTCAAGGGTATTGAGTGCGCCAACGGCGACAGGCTTGGTCTCCTGCCAGGTTAATCCGCCGTCGGATGTGCGATATGCCTTCCCGGTGGCGTCTGCTGCAATGCCCACTTGAGATGTGCGAAACGCGAGTAGCAGTCCATCGCCCCAAGGTGCGGGCAATTGGGACCAAGTGGCTCCGGCGTCGCTAGATCGCATGAATACCTTGGGGCCGCTGGCTACCAGAGTCTGCGAATCTGTCACCAGCAGTTGAGTCAGACGCGGCGCATCGTTGCGGCTTCTGCGAATGTGTGTCCAGGTGAGGCCGCCATCAACGCTGCGCACAATGGTCCCATTGCTGCCAACTGCCACGGCAACCTTTCCGTCGTCGACCCAGCGGACGCTGTTGAGTTCCGCGCCAATGAAAGACGGGGACTTGAAGCTCCAACTGATGTTTGGGGCGACATGCAAGGTAGCGACTGCACTGGTGATTGCACTGCCGCCAGCCGATGGGGCTATGACCGCTCGATACTGGTGACCGTCGTCCTCAACGCTGGTGGTGGGAAGCGCAAAGCTCGCTGAGGTAGCACCCGAGATGTCGATCCAGTTTCCATTTGACAGGGCTTGCCACTGGATGCTTGCAGTTCCCTCGACGCTGATACTGAAGCTTGCAGCCTTGCCGGCGACAACGCTCTGATCGGTCGGCTGAGCCTTGATCGAAGTCACTGGCCTGGTGTCGCCGGGCTGATTGGGCTGGGCATTGGAACCACCAGCACCGCCGCCACCGCCTCCGCAGCCGGAAAAGAGAAGGCTCAGCGTGACGGTGAGCATGAACACAGAATGTGAACGACGCACTGCGTCGCTGAAGCGTATTGCTTCCATGGGTTTCCTCCGTTTGGCGCGCCTGGTTTGGCGTCTAGGTTTTGCTGAACGCACGCCGCTCCGGTGTTGGCGCGGCATCGCGGGCGGGAGAATAGCAGCAGATGCAAACCACGCTGTCGCGAGGGCTCTGCTTGGACATCGCCAGCCTCATTGGTGATGTGGAGGGCTGGTAGAGTTGAGGCATGTCCCAATTGGAAAAACTGCAGATGCAGGGAAAGCATGTGCTGCTCGGCCTCTCCGGCGGCATCGCCTGCTACAAGATTGCCGAGTTGACGCGGCTGCTGGCCAAGGCCGGTGCGACGGTGCAGGTGATGATGAGCGAGGCCGCCGAGGCCTTCATCACGCCGGTGACGATGCAGGCGCTGTCCAACCGCCCCGTCTACAGCAGCCAGTGGGATGCGCGCGAGGCCAACAATATGGCCCACATCAATCTGAGCCGCGAGGCCGATCTGATGCTGATTGCGCCGGCCAGTGCCGACCTGATCGCCAAGCTGGTGCAGGGCCGCGCCGATGATCTGCTCAGCCTCACTGCACTGGCGCGGCCCATCGAACGCTGCCCGCTGCTGGTGGCACCAGCGATGAACCGCGAGATGTGGGCCCATCCGGCCACGCAGCGAAATATCGCGCAGCTGCGTGCCGATGGGGCGACGGTGCTCGGTCCGGCCGCGGGCGATCAGGCCTGTGGCGAGGTCGGCGATGGCCGGATGCTGGAAGCGCAGGAACTGCTTGATGAGCTGATCGCCTTTGTGCAGCCCAAGCTGCTGGCCGGCAAGAGGCTGCTGATCACCGCCGGCCCGACCTTCGAGCCGATCGACCCGGTGCGCGGCATCACCAATCGCTCCAGCGGCAAGATGGGCTTTGCGCTGGCGCGTGCGGCGGCCGAGGCCGGCGCCGAGGTGACGCTGGTGGCCGGCCCGGTGCACCTGGCCACGCCGCACGGGGTGCGGCGCATCGATGTGCAAACGGCGCTGCAGATGCATGAGGCCGTGCTGCCCCGCGCCGCCGCCCACGACATCTTCATCGCCACCGCCGCCGTGGCCGACTGGCGCCCGGCGACGATGAACGAGCACAAGATCAAGAAAGACAAGAGCCCCGACGCGCCCAAGAGCGCGCCGGTGTTCGAGCTGACCGAGAACCCGGACATCCTGGCGGCCGTGGCGGCCTTGCCCGACAAGCCTTTCTGCGTTGGCTTTGCCGCCGAGAGCCAAGACCTGATCAAGCATGCGCGCGACAAGCTGCAACGCAAGGGCGTGCCGCTGATCGTCGGCAATCTGGGCCCGGCCACCTTTGGTCGCGATGACAACGCGCTGGTCCTGGTGGACGCCGACGGCGAGCGCCATCTACCCGCCGACGGCCAGGCCCGCGACAAGCTGAGCCTGGCCCGCGAACTGGTGGCCGACATTGCCCGACGTCTCCACGCCTCCTGAACTCAAGCCCCCAATGACGACGATTGACATCAAAGTGCTCGACGCCCGCATGGCCGAGCAACTTCCCACCTATGCAACCCCCGGCAGCGCTGGCCTCGATCTGCGCGCCTGCCTCGATGCGCCGGTGACGCTGGAGCCCGGTCAGACCTTTCTGGTGCCCACCGGCCTGGCCATCCACATCGGCGACCCGGGCCTGGCGGCCATGATCCTGCCGCGCTCGGGCCTCGGCCACAAGCATGGCATCGTGCTGGGCAATCTGGTCGGCCTGATCGATTCAGACTACCAGGGCCAGCTGATGGTCAGCTGCTGGAACCGCGGCCAGACGACCTTTGTGATCAACCCGCTGGAGCGCATCGCCCAGCTGATCATCGTGCCGGTGGTGCAGGCGCAGTTCCGTGTTGTCGACGACTTCGACGCCAGTGCGCGCGGCGAAGGCGGATTCGGCTCGACAGGCAAGCACTGAAGCGTTCTTGAGCAGACCACAGAGACACGGAGGCACAGAGGCAACACAGAGCAACGCGGAGAGCGCGGCAGTCGCTGCCACTCCCTCATGCGTCTCCGTGTCTCTGTGTCTCTGTGGTTGGTTCTTGGTGTTCAGTGCAGCGGCTCGTCCGGCGGGGCGCCGTTGACGATGCTGAATACCGCCTCGCCGAGGCTGCCGACGGCGATTTCTTCCTCGCTGGCTTCGCGCACATCGCGCACACGCAGATGCATGCGCAGGCCGATGCCGGCCAGCGGGTGGTTGCCATCCAGCACCACGTGCTGCGGATAGACCTCGGTGACGGTGTAGATGGCCTCGGCCGGCATGTTCTCGGTCACCGCGCCTTCGGGCAGGCCTTCGAACTGCATGCCGACCTCGACGTTCTCGGGCAGCACCGAGCGGGCCTCGAAGCAGACCAGGGCCGAGTCGTACTCGCCGAAGGCGTCCTCGGGCTCCAGCGCCAGGCTGGTCTCGAAGCCGGCCTCCTGGCCGTTGATCGCTTCCTCGACCTTGGCGAACAGGTCGTCGCCGCCGTAGAAGAACTCCAGGGGTTCGGCCAGTTCGTCGATCAACTGGCCTTGGGCGTCCTCAAGTCTCCAGCTCAGGGAGACGACGCAGGGGGCTGAAATTTGCATGCCGCTATTGTTTCACAGCCGCCTCGGCGGCTGCCGGCACAGCGCTGGCGAAACAAAGCCGCGCCTCACTGCCCGGCCCGTTGCGGCGCGGCAGCAGTTGCAGGCTGCCCTGGTGAGCCTCGGCGATCTGCCGCGCCAGCACCAGGCCGATGCCGCTGCCGCCCGGCTTGGTGGTGTAGAAGGGCACGAAGAGATTCGCCGGATTGGCCAGACCGCAGCCGCGGTCCAACAGGCTCAGCTGCAGCGGCTGGCGCTGTATCACCAGGCTGAGCGGTGCACCGCCGGCCTCGATGCCGTTCTTCAGCAGATTGATCATCAGCTGCTCGATCAGCGCGGCGTCGCCGTAAAACGGCAAAGGGGCCGTCTGATCATCAAGCGGCAAGACCTGACCCTCGCCGTGCTCGCCGGCGTCGATCTGCAGCGTCAAGCCGGCCTCGGGCAGCAGGGCTGGCAGCCGGCGCAGCTGAGCGAGCAGATCAAACGGGACTCGGTGCGGTGCAGGCGGCCGGGCCAGCTGCGCATAGCGCTGGACGAAGTCGCCGAGGTGGCGGGCACGGTCCTCGATCAGGCCGAGCGCTTCCAGGCTGTCCCGGCGCTGCTCTTCGCTCATGGGCGGCTGCCCTTCGTTGCGCAGGCTGCCCGCCACCAGATTGCTGAGGCTGACGATCGGTGCCAGTGAGTTATTGACCTCATGGCTGAGCACGCGCAGCAGGCGTTGCCAGGCCTGCAGCTCCTGCTCGCGCAGCACCTGTTTCAGGTCGGTGACGAAGAGCAGCTGATGTGGCTGGCCGGCAATCTCGTAGCGCTGGTGGCGCAGCTGCCAGAGGCCGGCGGCGCCTGCGAAGACATGCTCCAGCGTCGAGCTGTCGGCCGGGCTTTCTGCCGCTTGCAGCAGGGGCAGCAGGCCCAGCTCGGCGGCTGGGCGGCCGAGCAGCTGATCGCTGCCGCGCTGCAGCAGGCGCTGCGCCGTTGGGTTGGCCAGCTGCAGCCTTTGTTGTCTATCGAAGGCGAACACCGCCACATCGATATGGCGCAGCACATTGTCGGCCAGGCCGCTGGCCGCCAAGGCTTGCTGGCGCTGCTGGTGCAGGCGGTCGATCAGCTGGTTGAGCTGGCGGCCGAGCAGGTCGTCGGCGCCATCCTGGCGCAGCCGCTGGCTGTAGTCGCCAGCGGCAATGCCCTCGATCACATTGCCCAGCAGCTGGCGCTGGAATTCGGCCCGGGCACGCAGCGCGACGGCCGAGCCCAACCAGGCCAGCGTGCACAACAGTATCAACAGCACTTTCGGGTAGATCAGCCAGGGCAGGCCGGCCAGCAGCCAGACGGCCAGCGCCCAGGCGGGTGCCCCGCCCGCGAGCGCCAGCAGGAACTGCCGCTGGGCAAAGCCGCGCAGCAGGCCAGCGGGTTGAGGGCTTGCCATCACAGCTGGTACTTTTCCAGCCGGCGGTAAAAGGCCGAGCGGCTCAAGCCCAGCGCCTGCGCCGCCTGCAGGGCATTGCCGCCGTGGCGGCGCAGCGCCGTGCGTATCAGCAGCTTCTCGGCCTCTTCGAGTGTGAGTTCGCTGCCGTCAAAGGCGTTCGCCGTCGCGGCGGGTGCGGCCGGCATGGACGGCGTGGACGGCGTGGACGGTGTGGACGGCGTGGAAAGGGCCAGATCGCTCGCCTGAATCTGCGCGCCGGCGGCCAAGAGGCTGACGCGTTCCATGCAATGCGCCAGCTCGCGCACATTGCCGGGCCAGTTGTGCTGAAGCAGGGCCTGTCGCGCTGCTTCGCTGAGCGTCTTGGCCGGCCGCTGGTAGCGCGCTGCATGGCTGGCCAGGTAATGCTCGGCCAGCGCCAGCACGTCGGCGCCGCGCTCGCGCAGCGGTGGCAAATGCAGCTGCACGCTGTTGATGCGGTAGAGCAGATCGCGGCGGAACAGGCCCTGTTCGACCATGGCCGTCAGATCGGCGTTGCTGGCGGCGATCAGGCGCACATTGGCGTGCCGTGGCCGCACCGAGCCCAGCCGTTCGTACTGGCCGCCCTCCAGCACCTGCAAGAGCTTGGCCTGCTGGGGCAGGGAGAGGTTGCCGATTTCATCCAGGAAGAGCGTGCCGCCATCGGCCAGCTCGAAGCGGCCGAGTCGGGTCTGCTTGGCATCGGTGAAGGCGCCGCGCTCGTGGCCGAACATCTCGCTCTCAAACAGGGTGTCGGGAATGGCACCCATGTTCACGCTGATGAAGGTGCCGTCGCTGCGGGCCGACTGGCGATGGATGCTGTGCGCCAGCTGGCTCTTGCCGCTGCCGTTCTCGCCGGTGATCAGCAGCGTGACATCGGCGCTGGCCACCGCGGCCACCCGGCCCATCAAGGTCTGCATGGCGGGCGAGCTGCCTATCCAGGGGCGGTCGCCGGCGGCCATCAGCAGGGCGTTTTCCGCCGCGAGGCGCTGGGCACGACGTTGGCTGTCGCGCAGCGCCAGCTGGCTGCGGATCTGCGTGGCCAGGCGCTGGTTGTCCCAGGGCTTCTCGATGAAGTCCTGCGCGCCGCCTCGCATCGCCTCGACCGCCAGCGCCACCGAGCCAAAGGCCGTCATCGCGATGATGGGCAGCTGGGGGTCCAGGGTCCTGACGCTTTCGATCAGCGTCAGGCCTTCCTTGCCCGAGGTGGTGTCGCGGCCGTAGTTCATATCGGCCAGCAGCAAGCCGTACTCGCGCTCGCGCAGCAAGGCCAGCGCCTCGGCCGGCGAGGCGGCCAGCTCGGCCTGCAGCCCTTCGCTCTTCAGGAACAGCCGCAGCGCGCTGCGCACCGCGGCGTCGTCGTCGGCCACCAGAACGGGCAGGGCAGGGGCAGGCAGCGGCGTCATTGATCGCGGGCAGTGGTGGCCGTGGCATTCTCGCCGAGTGAGCAGGCTCTCATGCCGAGTTGAGCGCAGCGCTGGGCAGCTGGCGCAGCGCCTGTCGTGTCGGCAGCCATGTCGACAGCAGCACCAGCGCTGCAATCAGCGCCGCCACCAGTGCGACGCCAAGGCCCAGAGGAGCCATGCCGGCCAGCTCGCCACTCATCAGCAGCGCACCGCCGAGCAGTCCAGGTGGCAGCGCCATGGCCAGGAGGCACAGTGCCTGGCCGAGCAGCAGCCGCATCATCTGCGCGTCGCTGGCACCAACGGCCCGGCGCACGCCGATCTCCTGGCCGCGCAGCTGCACCGCGCGACTGGTCACCCCGTAGATGCCACTGCTGGCCAGCGCGAGCGTCATCAGGCCCAGTACCAGGCACATGCCAGCCATCACCTCCTCGCCGCCATGGGCGATGCGCTGTCGTTCCTCGGCACTGAAAACTTGTTCAAGCGCCAGCGCTGGATCGGCCAGCGCGACGGCGCGTGCGAGCAGCTCCCGGCTGGCGCCGTTGTCAGCGACGCCCGCGACGGCGATGCCAAGATCGCCAGGCGCGGTCTGGCTGATTGGCCGATAGACGTTGGCGGCGCGCAGTCCCTGCTCCCGACCGATGCCCTGCAACAGATGCGGAGTGACGCCAACAACGGTGATCCAGTCCGGTGGCGTCTGTGCATCCTGAGCCGTGCCAGCCTCGCCATGTCCGCGCTGGTTGGCAGGTTTGAGCAATAGGCGCTTGCCCAGCGGGTCTTGGCCCGGCCAGTACTGAGCGGCGAAGTTCGCATTGACGATGGCGACCTTGAGACTGTCGGCGCGGTCCTGGCTGTTGAATTCCCGGCCGGCCAACAGCTTGACATCGAGGGCCTTGAAAAAGCTGGGGTTGACGCTGTAGTCGCCGACCTCGGGGTAGCGATCTCCCTCGACGCTCATGCCTTCGGGCAGCACTTCCTCGGTGATCGTCATGCCACCGCCAGGCAGGCTGTCGGACAGGGCCAGCTGCGCACCGGCACCCGCGGCTGCTTCCTGCAGCCGTGCCTCCAGCCGCGCCCACAGTGCCGCGCGAGCGGCTTGGCCTGACTCGCCCTTGTACTGCGCCAAGCGCGGCGTCAATCTGGCGGTCAGCACGCCTTCGATTCGCGTGCCGGTCCCTGCCGTCAGCCGCTGGTGGACCGTGTAGGTCTGCAGGCCCGACGCCAGCAGCAGCAGGCTGGACAGGGCGATCTGCACGAACACAATGAGCCGCGACATGCGCCCGCCGGCGCGGCCTTGGGCACCCCGGCCATCGCGCAGCACGCTGTTCAGATCCAGCGCTGAGGCCCGCCAGGCGGGCAGCAGGCCGGTGGCCAGCGCCGTTAGCACCATGATGGCAAGTGCCGCAGCCACGGCCTGAGGACGCAGGGAAAATTTGATCCAGAACGGCAGGCGGCCGTCGGCGGTGGCCTGTACGGCTTGCTGGGTTGCCTCGAGCGCCCAGGCGCTGAAGAACAGGCCGATGACAGAGGCCAGCAGACACAGCAGCAACGTTTCGCCGAGCATCTGCCTGATCAGCCGCGCCCTTGGCGCGCCCAGCGCGCTGCGCACGGCCAGTTCCTGGCGTCGCTCATTGGCGCGGGCCAGCAGCAGATTGCCGGTGTTGACGCAGACCAGGGCCAGCAGCAGCACCGCGGCTGCACCGAGCGCGAGGTAGATCATGTCCACGTCGGGCATGCCCCAGGCCGCATAGGGCAGGGTGATGACGCCAACCTTTGCGTTGCTGGTCGGATAGGACTTGGCCAGTTGCTGGGCGACCAGGGACAGTTCCTGACCGGCACCGTCACGGCTGGCGCCCGGCTTCAGCCGTCCCAGCGCCAGCACATGTTGCGGCGTACCCATCGAATAGCCGCTGGCGCGCTTGAGCGGACCCGCGGGCGCCTGAAAGGGCAGCCAAAGCTGCTGGGTCATGGGAAAGTTCAGTTCGGCAGGCATTACGCCGACGATCTCGGTGTCAATGCCATTGATCTTCAGGTGGCTGCCTATCACCCGCTTGTCGCCGCCAAGGAAGTCTTGCCACAACTTGGCGTTGATCACGGCCACAGGCGTTGCACCAGGTGTTGCATCTCCGGCCTGCAGCTGACGGCCGAGTTCGGGACGAGCCGCTTCGCCGAGCCAGGGCCAAATCTCGGCCGGCACATAGGCCGCGCGGGAATTGGTCGGGTACTGCCGGTGGCCGCCGAGCGTGACGGTGGCGAGCTGGATCGCGTGCAGCCCCTCCAGGCTGGGCGCTGCGCGCTGATACTCTTGAAAGTCGAGGTAGTGAACGCTATTGGCCTGGGTGCGTTCGCCCTCGCGGGTGGCTTCAATGCCGATCAGCCGCTCGCTGTGCGGAAAAGGCAGATCGCCGGTGTTGAAGGTGAAATAGACGGCCGCGGCGTAGATGGCAAAGCCGATGCCGCAGCTCAGCGTCAGCAGGCTCAGCATGGCATGAGCGGGGCGGCGTAGCAGTGCCTGCACGGTGTAGCGCAGATCGTCCAACATCACAGGGCCTCCGCAGGCTGGCGTTGGGGCTGCAAGGCGGCCGTGGGCAGGTCGGCGACGACCCGGCCATCGAACAGTGCCACGGTGCGCTGCGCCATCGCGGCATAGCGCGGATCATGGGTGACCATGCACAGCGTGGCGCCATCACGGTGAACCGTTTGCAGCAGGTCCATCACCAGCTCGGCATTGCGTGAGTCGAGATTGCCGGTCGGTTCGTCGGCCAGGATCAGGCTGGGCCGGCCGACCAGGGCGCGGGCGATCGCGACGCGCTGCTGCTGACCGCCCGACAGCTGGGCCGGATAGTGGCGTGCGCGATGGGCCATATCGACCAGCGCCAGCACCTCGGCGACGCGATCGCGGCGCTCGGCGCGGCCCAGTTCGGGGCGGTAGCTCAGCGGCAACGCGACGTTGTCCTCAACGCTCAAATCGCTGATCAGATTGAAGGCCTGGAAGACGAAGCCGATCTGCCGGTTGCGCAGCTGGGCGCGCGCCCGGTTGTCGAGTTGCGCGACCTGCTGGCCATTGAGCTCGTAGCTGCCGGCGCTCGGACTGTCGAGCAGGCCGAGGATGGACAGCAGGCTGGACTTGCCACAGCCCGAGGGGCCGCTGACGGCCAGAAACTCGCCGCTGCGAATTTCCAGATGCACGTCGTCAAGGGCCCGGGTTTCCAGTTCCTCGCTGAGGAAGCTCTTGCGTATGCCCGTCAGGCGGATCAGCGGTGCGCCGGCTCCTGCGCTCGTCGGGAGAACGGTACTGGTGGATTTCATGGTGGCTTCCTTGGCTCGCGTTGACTATAGGGTGGGTTGAGGTGAAGGCGGGCTGCGCTTCAGCGCAGACGAACGCGCTGGTTCTGCCCCCAGGCGCTGGTGTCGGAAACAACGATGCGTTCGCCGGCCTTGAGGCCATCGGCGATCGCGATGCGCCCGACCGAGGCCGGGCCGTACTGCACGCTGATGCGCTCAGCCAGGTCGTCGCCGATCAGTCGGTAGGCATGGCCGCGGCTCATCGCCTGGCTGAAGACGGGGCGTTGCACCTGCAGCGCGTCGGCCAGGCGTGTCAGCGCGATGACGCCGTCCACGTTGAGGTCGGGGCGGGCACCGCGTGGCAGCTGGCCCAGGATGCTGACGTCGATCTTCAGCAGCCCGTTGCTGAGCTTGGGGGCGACACGACTGACGGTGCCGCTGAGCACGCCGTCCTTGTCGCCGGTGCGCAGGTCCAATGTGACGCTCTGGCCGATGGCAATGTCGCGCGCCTGCGCTTCCTGGATTTGCAGCTCGGCATAGAGAGCATCGCCGCTGGACAGCTTGGCCAGATTGCTGCCGGCGGCCACGCTCTGACCCGGCTGCAGCGTCAGCTCCTGCAGCACGCCGTCTTCCGGGGCGCGCACCTGCAGTGCTTCAACCAGCTCCAGATCGCGCTCCCAGGCCTTGTGCAGGCGCGCGATCGCAGCGCGCTTGGCGTCGAGCTGTGCCTGCATGGCGCTGTCGTGTTGCAGCAGCAACTCGCGCTCCAACTGCAAGGTCTGCTGCGATTGTTCGACGCTGAAGCGGCTGCGCTGAAACGCCAGCTTGGATACCATGCCGTCCTTCAGCAGCTCCTGGTCAGCCTGCCACTGCAGCTCGGCACTGCGGGCGGCGAACTCGGCGCGTTGCGCGGCGGCACGCTGGTTCATGGCCTGGCTGCTGAGGCTCAAGCCCAGTGCCTTCAACTCGGCCTGTGCCTGCTCCAACTGCCAGCGGCTCTCTTGCGCCCGCTGCAGCAGCTGCGGGTTGCTCAGCACCAGCAGCAACTCGCCCTTCTTGAGCCGGCTGCCGGCCTGGGCGACCAGGCGCTCGACACGGGCCTCGCTTTGCGCGGCGATCCAGCGCAGGTCGCGCGGCAGCAGCACGCCGCTGCCGCGTACATCCAAGGCCAGCGGTCCGCGCTCGACGGTGGCGATGCTGATACCGCGGGCCGAGATGGTCAGTTCGGCGCCGTCTGCTTGTTGGCGCAGTGCATACCCGGCGCCGGCCGTGCCGAGCACGAGCAGCAGCAGGAGGGCAGGGCGCGTCGCGTGGCGACGCCAGCGTTGCCAGGGAGAAAGCGTTCTTTGCAGGTCCATGCGCTCTGTATTGCAGAAGGCGTGCCAGCTGCGGTTGGCGTCTTCGAGCAGCTGCAAGTCTTTGATTTTTCTGGGTAGCTCGGTCTTGTCGGCTGATTGATCCAGCGCCAACTTTTGCGAAATCGGGACGCAATCGGCACCCACAGTCCCACTTGCGGGACGCTTCAACGGCGACAATCCGGCGATGAACATCAAAGCCAAACTTCCACTTCTTGGTGGCCTGAGCCCCGAGCAATTCATGCGCCGCCACTGGCAGAAACAGCCGCTGCTGGTTCGTCAGGCCCTGCCGGGTATTCAGCCCCCAGCGTCGCGCAGCGAGCTGGCCGCGCTGGCCGCCAGCGGGGACGTGGAGTCGCGGCTGGTGTCGCAGTTCAACGGCAAATGGGCGCTGAAGCAGGGGCCGGTGGCGAAGCTGCCGCCGTTCAGCAAGCCGCGCTGGACCCTGCTGGTGCAGGGCTTGGATCTCCACCTGCAAAACGCGCATCAGCTGCTATCGCAATTCCGCTTTGTGCCGGAGGCACGGCTGGACGATCTGATGATTTCCTATGCCAGCGATGGCGGCGGCGTCGGCCCGCACTTTGATTCCTACGATGTCTTCCTGATTCAGGTCCATGGCCAGCGTCGCTGGCGCATCGGTCGCCAGGGTGTGGCGACCAGTGGCGCGCTGCGCGAGGGCGTGCCGGTCAAGCTGCTGGCAGATTTCGAGCCTGAGCAGGAGTTCGTGCTGGAGCCGGGCGATATGCTCTATCTGCCACCAGGTTGGGCCCATGATGGCATCGCCATCGGCGAGTGCATGACCTGTTCGGTGGGCTTTCGCACACCCTGGCGCGCCGAGCTGGCCCGCGAGCTGCTGCAGCGCCTGATGGATGACGATTCACAGGCCTATGCCAACAAGATGTATGCCGACCCCAAGCAGCCGGCGACCGAGCAGCCAGGCCTGATTCCAGAGGCTTTACATAACTTTGCTCGTGATGCTGCCGAACGCGCCTTGCGCGAACCGCTGGCCTTGGAGCGCGCCTTGGGCGAGGCGCTGACCGAGCCCAAGCCACGGGTGTTCTTTGAGCCAGGCGATGCCTTGCCCGCGGGCCTGGGCGCGCAACTCGACCGGCGCAGCCGGATGATGTACGACCGCGCCCATGTGTTCCTGAACGGTGAGTCCTACCGTGCTGCCGGGCGCGATGCCCGGCTGATGCGCGAGTTTGCCGATGCGCGCCAGCTGAGCGCCAAGCAGGTCCAGGCGCTGTCAGAAGGCGCTCGGGAACTGCTCGATCAATGGACCGAAGACGGCTGGGTGCAGCCCTTGGCCGACTGACGAGCAGCCGATGGTCTCGGCGCAGCTCATCGAGTCAAAAGCCGCATGGCTAGGGGCTTTGCGCGATGTGCTGCTGCAAGCACTGCAGCGGCAGAAACGCGACATCCTCTGCCTGGATGCCGATTTCGAATCCTGGCCCTGGTCCGACGCGGCCGTGCTGGAGGCGCTACACGCCTGGTCAGGGCCAGGGCGTCAGCTGCGTTTGCTGGCGCTGGATTTCGAGACCTTGAAGCGTGCCCATCCCCGCTTTGTGCGCTGGCGGCAAACCCATTCCCACCTGGTTCAGGCGGCTCAATTCGAGGCCAGCGAGTGGCAGGGTGGGCGGCTGCCTCAAGCCGTGCTGCTGGTGCCGGAGCAAGGCGTGTTGCGTCTGCTGGCGCGCGACAGCTGGCGCGCCGTGCTCTCGCCAGAGCGGCGTGACGAGCTGGCGGCGAGGGAATGGTTTGATGCTGTCACACAACGATCAAGCGAATCCTTCGGCGCCAGCACATTGGGCCTGTAAGGACTGGCATTTGCTGACGCTATAATTTACGGCTAGGCGAGGGAAGCGCTCGAGGTTTCCACGTCTTGTTCTGCTGAGCAGCATGCCTGTGCATTTTGCAAGTGTGTGGCTCGATGAATTACCGGTAATTGAATCTTCGTCTAATAGATCTTGAGGACAAGTATGAAAAAGTCGATCCTGTTGGCTTCCCTGCTGGCTGCTGCTGCCCTGACCGCTTGCGGCAAGAAGGCTGAAGAAGCTGCTCCGGCTCCGGCTCCTGCCGCTGCCCCCGCTCCTGCTGCCTCGGAAGCCGCTTCGGCTCCTGCTGCTGAAGCTTCGGCTCCTGCCGCTGCTGACGCTGCTTCGGCTGCTGCAAGCAAGTAATCGGTTTTCCGGTTCAGCGAAAGCCGCCTGGCTGAAAAGCCAGGCGGCTTTTGTTTTGTGCCCTTGGTTTCAAGCCGAGCGACCAGCCGTGGTGATGGCTGGTGGTTTCAGTGTCTATCCACTGCCAGCCAGTCGATACCACCGGCCTGTTGGGCGATAAGTATCTCGGGTGAATAGTCGCCCAGGCATTGCTGCAGGGCCGCGAGTGCGAGTTCCGGCAGATTGTTCTTCTCACTCAAATGGGCGGCCACCACGGTATGCAGGCCGGCGTGCAGGCAGCGCGCGAGCAAGTCGGCGGCACTGTGATTGGACAGGTGACCATGGCTGCCCAGAATCCGCTTCTTCAAGCTCGCCGGGTAGGCGGAGCGTCGCAGCATCTCCTCATCATGATTGCACTCCAGCAGCAAGGCGTGGCAGCCTTGCAAGGCCTCAGTCATCCGTGCGCTGATGCTACCGGCGTCGGTGATGATGCCCAGGCTGTGATGACCATCATCGCAGCGCAGCTGTAGCGGTTCTTCCGCGTCGTGAGGCACGGCGAAGGGCTGCAGCCGCAAATCACCAAAGCCGATCACCTGGCCATCGCGGCAGAGCTTGAGCAGTTGGGGCTCAAACCCTTCTTTGCCGATTGCGCGCCAGGTGCCGGCACTGGCCCACAGCGGAATGCGGTATTTGCCGGCCAGCGCCAGTGCGCAGCCGACATGATCGCCATGCTCATGGGTCACGAAGATGCCGTCGAGATCGGCACCGCTCAGGCCGCGCAGCGACAGGCGGCGCTCCAGTTCACGCAGGCTGAAGCCACAGTCGATCAAGAGCCGGGTCTGCGTGATGCCCTGGCTGGCTTCGACAACGGTGGCGTTGCCGCCGCTGCCGCTGCCCAGACTGCAAAAACGCATCGCTGCGCACTCCCCAGAAAGTTCCGAGAACAATGAAAAACGCCACCGCGCTGGCGGTGGCGTCGAGGCCGGCCTTGCCGGGCATCCGCCCGGCAGCCAGAACTCAGCGCAGATCGTCCATCAGCAGCGACATGATGCGCTTGGCATTCTCGTCGGTCTGCAACTGGCCCTTGTCGTCCAGCACCTTGACGATGGTCTGCTCACCTTCGGCCTTGACCGAAACGCGGTAGCGGCCGGCGGTGACCGCCTTGTCGGTGCCGAACAGCTTGGCGAAGAAGCCGGGCTCTTCCTTGCCCACCTTGGTCGGATCGGCATAGCGCAGGAAGAACAGGCCTTGCTTGCGGTCGCGATCTTCGATGGTGAAGCCATGGCGATCCAATGACTGACCAACGCGGCGCCAGGCCAGGTCGAAGCCGTCCTTGACCGTCAGCTGATTCGGCACCTCGGCCAAGGGGCGGGACAGCGCTTCGCTCGGTGCTGTGGGAAGCACGGTGGTTTTGGCGCCGGCATCGGCGGTGGTCGTCGGGGCCAGGTCTTTGCCGCCGAGCTTGAGCATCAGGCGTGACAGCATCTCGATTTCGAGATCGACCTCGGCGGGCCGAGGCTGCCAGGCGGTGCTGTCCTTCTGGGTGCCGGTGTAGACCTCCTTCATGCCGCGATGGCTGATGTAGATCTCGGTGCCGCCAGCGCTGCGTTCAACACGGGTGCGGTACATATCACGCTCACCGGTCGAATACAGGCCATCAAAGACCTTGCCAATGGTCTGGCGGATCACGTCCTGTGGCAGGCGGGCGCGGTTTTCGGCCCAGTTGGTCTCGATCAGGCCGAGTTCCGGCTGCTGCTTGACGACTTCCAGTCCACGCTCCTGCCAGAAGGCCAGCAGCAGCGGCCACAGCTGCTCAGGGGTAGCGCTGGTGCGCAGGAAGCGGACATCACCGCTGCGCTCCAGGCGCACATCGCCAGCACTGTTCAAGGCCACTTGCGATGCCATGGCCGCGGTCGGCTTTGTCGCGGCACCGCTGCCGGCGCTGCGCTGCTGCAAGGCCACGGCGCTGACCACGCCATCGGGGTTCTGGGCGCGCTGCTCCTTGACCAGCTGGGTCAGGTCGGGCGGCACATCCAGGCCGGTGGTCTGGCGTGCGCCGGTGCGGTAGTCGACCTTGTCGGATGAGAACATGCCCTCCACCGTGCCGCAGCCCGCCAGAGTCGCGGCCAGGCTCGCACAGGCCAGGGCCTTGGAGGAAACAATGAAGGGACGAGTCACGCTAGACATCTCCAGTGGTCAGGGGGGCGCAGCGGTGGGTTTGAACCGCTGGTGCTGCGCTTGCAAAGTGGCGATTAGAGCAGACCTGCCTCACGCATCGCCTGCTCGACGCTGGCTTGGCCGGCGGCGGTGAGCGGCGTGATCGGCAATCGCACAGTCTGCTTGATATGACCCAGGCGTTGCAGCGCCCATTTGGTCGGTGCGGGGCTGGGTTCGCAGAACAGCTGCTTGTGCAGGCTCAGCAGTTCGAAATGAAGGCGAGTGGCTTCGCGGACATCGCCGGCCATCGCGGCCTGGCACAGCAGATGCATCGCGCGCGGGGCGACGTTGGCAGTGACGCTGACATTGCCACGTCCGCCCATCAACATCGAGGCGATGGCGGTGCCGTCGTCGCCCGAGTAGATGCCAAAGCCGGCGGGGGCGTGCTTGATCAGCTGGGCCGAGCGCTCGATATTGCCGCTGGCTTCCTTGGTGCCGATGACACCGGGCAGGCTGGCACAGCGCAGCGTCGTTTCCGGTGCCATATCGGCCACGGTGCGACCGGGCACGTTGTAGAGCATCATCGGGATGTCCACGGCCTCGGCAATCGCCTTGAAGTGCTGGTAGATGCCTTCCTGCGACGGCTTGTTGTAGTAGGGCACGACCGACAGCGTGCAATCGGCGCCCACCTGTTTGGCGAAGCGGCTCAGATTGATGGCCTCGGCGGTTGAATTGGCACCGGTGCCAGCCATCACCGGCACCCGGCCGGCGGCATGCTCAACCGCCACGCGGATGATTTCGCAGTGTTCCTCGACGGTGACGGTCGGTGATTCGCCGGTGGTACCCACCACGCCGATCACATCGGTGCCTTCGGCGATATGCCAATCAATCAGACGGCGCAGCGCGGCGTAATCAACACTGCCATCTTCTTGCATCGGGGTGACCAGGGCCACGATGCTGCCAACAATCGGTTTCATGAGGGTTCCTCGCAATCCGCGGATTCTACTGAGAAGCGCAGGCCTTTCCGGCCGTTACCAGCGGGTATCGAGGAAAGCCCCCGGTCGCTGCCACTTCGCGAACGGCAGCAACGCGCTGCACATAGCGGCCGTTGACAGCGTCATCCCGAGCCTCTGCACTGTCAAAGCCATCCTCATAGCCGATCACGCGCAGGCCGGCGCAGGCCTGCAGCAGTTCACCAGGCTGTAGCAGGAAGTCCGCCCGCGCCGGCCGGCCAATGCTTTGCTGGCCGTGGGCAAAGGTCTCGTAGATCAGCCAGCCGCCCGGCGCCACACTGGCAACGATCTGCGCCAGCAGCGGGCGCCACAAATAATTGCTGACCAGCACCAGATTAAACTGTCGGCCCGCCAGCGGCCAGGGGCCGGCTTCGATATCGGCGTTGATCAGCTCCACGCTGCTACCCAGGCCGGCCAACGGTGCCAGCGCGGCTGCGTCGCGGTCAACGCCGGTGACTTGCAGACCTCGTGCGGCCAGCCAGCGCAGATGGCGGCCCGAGCCGCAGGCCAGGTCCAGCGCACTGTGGCCGGGCTGGGCGGCCTGCTGCCAGCGCAGCAGCCAGGGAGATGGGCGAGTTGGGGCTTCCAGCATGGCGTTTCAGAAGCAGGACCAGAGCTGATTGGCCAGTTCCACCATCAGGCCGGGCTGCTGGTAGGCGAAAAAGACCAGCAACAGCGCCGTTGCAGCGAGCAGGCGCAGCAGCCAGCGGCGACCGATGGGGGGCATGTTCAGGCGGCTTGTGCGG
This sequence comes from Roseateles aquae, assembly GCF_032337115.1. Taxonomy (NCBI): domain Bacteria; kingdom Pseudomonadati; phylum Pseudomonadota; class Betaproteobacteria; order Burkholderiales; family Sphaerotilaceae; genus Roseateles; species Roseateles aquae. The sequence goes on along the minus strand of NZ_JAVXZY010000002.1, from coordinate 317,065 downwards.
CGCCGCTGCGCGCGATGGGACTCTCGCGCACCGGCAGATTGACCAAGGCGGCCATCACGCCCAGCGCCACGGCCAGCCACCAGACGATGTCGTAGCTGCCGCTGGCGTCGTAGAGCCGGCCGCCCAGCCAGACCCCCATGAAGCTGCCGATCTGGTGGCTGAAGAAGACAAAGCCGCCCAGCATCGACATATGTTGCAGGCCGAAGATCTGCGCCAGCACCGCATTGGTCGGTGGCACGGTGGACAGCCACAGCACGCCGATGACGGCCGAGAACAGATAGACGCTCAGCGGCGTCAGCGGCACGGACAGAAAGATGACGATGGCCACCGAGCGCAGCGCGTAGATCGCCGAGAGCAGATAGCGCTTGGGCATGCGCTGGCCCAGCACGCCGGCGCCATAGGTGCCAAAGACATTGAACAGGCCGATCAGCGCCAGCGCGGTGGTGGCAACCTGCGGGCTCAGGCCGTGATCGCGCAGGTAGCTGGGCATGTGCACGCCGATGAAGACGACCTGGAAGCCGCAGACGAAGTAGCCCAGCATCAGCAACTGGAAGCTGCGGTAGCCGAAGGCCTCGCGCAGCGCCTGCAGCACACTTTGCTGATGGCCGGTGGTGGCGACGCTGCGCTGCGGTTCCCGCAGCCCCAGTGCCAGCGGCACGATGACGCAGGCCGCCAGGCCCAGCAGGAAGAGGGCGTTCTGCCAACCCGCCGAGGCAATCAGCCAGGTTTCCACAGGCACCATCAGGAATTGCCCAAAGGAGCCCGCTGCGGCGGCGACGCCGAAGGCCCAGGAACGCCGCTCGGGCGCCACATTGCGGCCCAGCACGCCATAGATCACTGCATAGGTGGTGCCCGACTGCGCCATGCCGATCAGCAGACCGGCGCTGCCGGTTAAGGCCAGGCCGCTGGTCGACAGCGCCATCAGCACCAGGCCCAGCGCGTAGAGCAGGCCGCCTGCCACCAGCACGCGGAAGGCGCCGAAGCGGTCGGCCAGCATGCCGGCAATCGGCCCACAGGCGCCCCAGGCGATGTTCTGAATCGCCAGCGCGAAGGCGAAGGTTTCGCGCGTCCAGCCGCGGGCCTGCGTGATGGGCTGCAGCCAGAAGCCGAAGCCATGGCGGATGCCCATCGAGATCGTCACGATCATGGCGCCGCACAGCAGCACCTGGGTCATGGACAGCGCATAGGCGCCGGGCTTGGGGCTGGGGTGACTGCTCATCCGGCCAACTGTAGCGAGTTCAATGCCGTGGCGCTGACGCCGCCTTGACTGACCGCGTACCACTGGCGGACTTTGCGGCGGTGCGCGGGACCATGCGGGCGCCGCTCTTGGCCTTGCCGCTGCTCTTTGCCGTGGCTTTGGTCGCGGTCTTGCCTGCAGTCCTCTTGCGACCCTTCAGCGCCGGCGTGTCGGTGTTTTCGCTGAGGGCATCGCTGGCCTGGGCGACGTCGGCAAGCGGCGTCAGGATGCGGCCCTGCTTGACCCGCAGCATCGGCTTGCCGAGCTGTTCCAGGTCTTGCAGCGGATTGCCGCCCAGCACCAGAAAGCTGGCCTCGCAGCCCGGGTTGAAACAGCCCAGCTGGCGCTTCGGGAAGATGGCCCGCGCGGTGTCGATGGTGGCGATCTTCAGCAGCGCCGCGGGCGACAGCGCGTCCAGCGCGGCCAGGCTTTTCACTTCGGCCTGGGCGGTGGCCATGAAGCTGTCCGAGCCGAGCAGCAGCGGCACGCCCGCCGCCTGCAGTAGCTTCAGATTGGCCGCCTGCACCTGGCGCAGCTGCGCTTGCAGCTCGGGCGTGGCGGGGAAGAGCGCGGTGGCTGCCGTGCCGGTGATGATGGCCGTTTTCTGGCGTGCCGCCAGGCTGGCCAGTTCCGGTGTGATGGCGAAGCGTTCGGGCGCGTCGCCATGGTGGTTGAAGTAGCCGGGCAGGTGGGCGATCTGGTCAACGCCGGCCTGCACGGCGAGCTCGAAGTCGGCCAGGCTGTCGGCCTGAGCGATCACGCGCAGCCCCTGCTTGTGCGCTTGGCGCACCAGCGCGCTGGCAGTGGCGGCACTGAGCCCCAGCCGCCCATGCAGGGCCGGCTGGCCGCGCAGCTCCTCGCGCTCGTGATAGCTGAGCACCAGCTTGAGCAGATCGGTCTTGCGGCTGGCCAGCAGCGGCCATTTGCGCTCGACATCGGCCGGCTCATCCATCAGTAGCACGGCGCGGTCGGCCACATCGGCCAGTTTCAGCGCGGGCTGACCCTCGGCCGGTGCTGCGCCGAGCAGCACGGCCAGCGGATGGCCATCGGAGGAGGTGACGCAGGCGGTGACGAAGGCGACGTCGGGGCTGTCCGGCCGGTTCAGCAGCGGCCGCACCGGGTTGACGCCATCCGGGTCGCCACACTGCATCTCGGCATAGAAGACGCCCTCTTGCAGGTAGCGCTGGGCAAAGTTCTGCACGCCCCATTCATTCTGCAGATTGTGGTTGTGCGCTTCGGCCAGCGGCGCCACGAGGAACTGAGCGCGCAGCTCCAGCCGGCGGTTGATGCGCTTGGGTTTTTGGGCGGTGAACTTGCCGTCGGCCACGTAGAGCGTGCCGCGCTTGAACTCGCGGCCATCAAACCACTGGGCATTGCGCAGCTCCAGCGTCAGCGGTGCGCTGGCCTTGAGCGGCGCATCGCCGCCGGGCTGGGCCAGCGCAGCGCCGGCCAGGCTGGCCAGCAGCACCGCGGCCCAGCGCTTCAGGGACGGGAAAAGAGGCATTCGGTAGCGCGCCGCAGCGGCGCATCGCTTCTGGGTGAGCCGCGCATGCTAGCAGCCGCCAGCATGGCTGAAGCGTTCGCCAGCCTCCCTACAATGCCCCGATGGCGACGAAACAAGGCATTACCCAGGGCAGTACCCCCGCCGCTTACGGCGAAGGCTCGATCCGCGTGTTGAAGGGCTTGGAGCCCGTCAAACAGCGGCCGGGCATGTACACGCGCACCGACAACCCGCTGCACACCATCCAGGAGGTGATCGACAACGCGGCCGACGAGGCGCTGGCCGGCTTTGGCAAGCGCATCGACGTGATTCAGCATGTCGACGGCTCGATCTCGGTGGCCGACGACGGCCGCGGCATCCCCTACGGCCTGCACCCCGAGGAGGGCGTGCCGGTGGTCGAGATCGTGTTCACCCGGCTGCACGCCGGCGGCAAGTTCGACAAGGGCTCGGGCGGCGCCTACAGCTTCTCCGGCGGCCTGCATGGCGTGGGCGTCTCGGTGACCAACGCGCTGGCGACCCGGCTGGAGGTGACGGTCTGGCGCGAGAAACAGGTGGCCAGCCTGGCCTTTGCCGGCGGCGATGTGGTCGAGCCGGTCAGCGTGCGGTCGATGGCCTCGGGCGACCGCAAGCAGGGCACGACGGTGCGGGTCTGGCCGGACCCCAAGTACTTCGAGAGCGCCGAGCTGCCCAAGCATGAGCTCGTCCATCTGCTGCGCTCCAAGGCAGTGCTGATGCCGGGCGTCACGGTGACGCTGAAGAACGAGAAATCGGGCGATGTGCAGACCTGGTCCTACAAGGGCGGGCTGCGCGACTACCTGATGCAGACGCTCAACAACGACCCGCTGATCCCGCTGTTCGAGGGCGAGCAGTACGCCGGTCGGGCCGAAACCGAGAACTTTGCCGAAGGCGAGGGCGCCGCCTGGTGCGTGGCCTTCACCGAAGACGGCGCGCCGATGCGCGAGAGCTATGTCAATCTGATTCCCACTGTGGCGGGCGGCACCCATGAGTCGGGGCTGAAGGACGGCTTGTTTGGCGCGATCAAGGGCTTTATCGAGATGCACAGCCTGCTGCCCAAGGGCGTCAAGCTGATGCCGGACGATGTGTTCTCGCGGGCCAGCTTTGTGCTCTCGGCCAAGGTGCTGGACCCGCAGTTCCAGGGCCAGACCAAGGAGCGGCTGAACTCGCGCGATGCGCTGCGCCTGGTCTCGGCCTATGTGAAGCCGGCGCTGGAGCTGTGGCTGAACCAGCATGTCGAGCACGGCAAGAAGCTGGCCGAGCTGGTGATCAAGCAGGCGCAGACGCGCCAGCGCGCCAGCCAGAAGGTCGAGAAGCGCAAGGGCTCGGGTGTGGCCGTGCTGCCCGGCAAGCTGACCGATTGCGAGAGCCGCGATCTGTTGCACAACGAGCTCTTCCTGGTCGAGGGCGACTCGGCCGGTGGCTCGGCCAAGATGGGCCGCGACAAGGAAACACAGGCCATCTTGCCGCTGCGCGGCAAGGTGCTGAACAGCTGGGAGGTCGAACGCGACCGGCTGTTCGCCAACAACGAGATCCACGACATCTCGGTCGCCATCGGCGTCGACCCGCATGGCAAGAACGACAGCCCCGATCTCTCCGGCCTGCGCTACGGCAAGATCTGCATCCTCTCGGATGCTGACGTCGACGGCTCGCACATCCAGGTGCTGTTGCTGACGCTGTTCTTCCGCCACTTCCCCAAGCTGATCGAAACCGGGCATATCTTTGTGGCGCGGCCGCCGCTGTACCGGGTCGATGCGCCGGCACGTGGCAAGAAGCCGGCCGCCAAGATCTATGCGCTGGACGAGGGCGAACTGACGGCCACGCTGGACAAGCTGCGCAAGGAAGGCGCGCGCGAGAACAGCTGGGCGATCAGCCGCTTCAAGGGCCTGGGCGAGATGAGCGCTGAGCAACTCTGGGACACCACGCTGAACCCCGAAACCCGCCGGCTGAGCCAGGTGGCCTTTGGCCGCTTCGACGTCGAACAGACCGAGGGGTCGATCAACAAGCTGATGGGCAAGGGCGAAGCCGCGGCCCGGCGCGAGTTGATGGAGCTCCATGGGGATTCGGTCGAAGTGGATGTGTGATGGACCACCCCCTACGCGCTGCGCAGTCTGCCGACCGCGTCAGGCCAGGAGGCCTGACCCTGAGGCAGGCACAAACGGCGAGCCGTTTGTGTCCGGCCTCAGCCCCCTCAAGGGGGCGGCGCCGGCCGACCAGCAGAGCTGGATCGACGGCGCCCGCTTGGGAACAGCCAGACTGAGCTCACGACAGATATGAAGACGGTCTACAACCACCACCACGGCGAGCACGCCGCCACCAAGGAATTTTTCCGGGGGCGGCTGGTGGAGGCCTTCGAGGTGCCGGCGCGGGCGGATTACATCCATGCGGCGATCGTCGAGGCGCGCTTGGGTGAGCTGCTGGCGCCGGTGGATCATGGGCTGGCGCCCTTGCAGCGGGTGCATAGCGGCGCCTATCTGCGCTTCATCGAAGGCGCGCATGCCGAGTGGCTGGCGCTTGGCGGCGAGGGCGAGGCCTTTCCGGCGGTGTGGCCGGTGCGCAGCCTGCGCAGCGATGTGGAGCCGCAGAGCTTTGCCGCGCGCATGGGCCTGTATTCGATGGACAGCGGCACGCCGCTGACGGCCGGGAGCTGGTCGGCCGCTTACTGGGGCGCGCAGGCCAGCCTGACGGCGCTGGATTTGGTGCTGGCCGGCGAGCGCGCGGCCTATTGCCTGACGCGCCCGCCCGGCCACCATGCCGGCGCCGATTTCTTCGGCGGCTATTGCTTCATCAACAACGCGGCGGTGGCCGCGCAGGCGGCGCTGGATGCCGGCCGTGAGCGAGTCGCCATCCTCGACGTCGACTACCACCACGGCAACGGCACCCAGGCGATCTTTTACGAGCGCGCCGATGTGTTCTACGCCAGCATCCATGGCGATCCGCAGACCGAATACCCGTTTTTCCTCGGTCATGCCGACGAGCACGGCGCCGGCGCTGGCCTGGGCTTCAATGCCAATTTCCCGCTGCCCAGCGGGGCCAGCAATGAGCGCTGGTTCGAGGCCTTCGAGCGCGCGCTGGTGCAGCTCAATGCGCATGCGCCGGAGCTGCTGATCGTCTCGCTGGGTGTCGACACCTATGGCGGTGATCCGATCTCGCATTTCAAGCTTGATGAGCCCGAGTTCCGCCGCATCGGCCAGACCCTGCACGGCCTGCAGCTGCCCACGCTGTTCCTGCAGGAGGGCGGCTACGCCACCGAGGCAATAGGTCGCAATGTGCTGGCCGTGCTGCAGGGCTTCGAGGAGCTGGTGCGATGACGAGCACGCCGAGCCATGCGCTGAACGACGGCCTGCGGGTGCACCTGCGGCCGACGATGCTGTCCGATCTGGACTATGTCGTGTCGGTCGAGCAGGACGGCGCCAACCGCCCCTTCATCACGCCCTGGGAACGCACCCAGCATGAGGGCGCGCTGCGCTTTCCGGACTCGCGCCATTTCATCGTCGAACTGGCTCGAACGCCCAATGGCGATGCTGCCTTCGAGCGCGCCGGCTATGTGATCCTGCAGGGCTGCCGCAACCCCAATGGCTCGGTTGAGCTGAAGCGCATCGTGCTGCAGCCCAAGGGCCTGGGTCTGGGGCGGCGCTGTGTGCGCCTGCTCAAGCAGCTGGCCTTCACCCAGCTGCATGCGCACCGCTTCTGGCTCGATGTGAAGGGCTTGAACACGCGGGCGCTGGCGCTCTACCTGAGCGAGGGCTTTGTCGAGGAAGGTCGCTTGCGCGAGAGCGTGCGGGTGACGGGCGAAGGCGCCGATGGCTACGACAGCCTGATCGTGATGTCCATGCTGGACCGCGAATACCAGGCCCGTGTGGCCCTTGGCGAGGAGCTGGCATGAGGCGACTGCGCTCGCAGGTCTTCGCCCTCTTGTTGTTGGCCGCCAGTGCGGCGCACGCACAGCTTTGGGGTTATGTGGACGGCGCTGGCATTGCGCATTTCGCCAGCACGCCACTGAATAGCCAGTACCAGCCGGTGCTCAGCGCCGGTGCCGAGCCGCAGGCCGTGCCCGGCAAGACCGACAGCAGCCGCCAGCTGCTGACCTGGCTGGAAATTGCCCCCGAGGTGAAATCGGTGCAGCCCTATCTGCGCGAGGCGGCCCGGGCCAGCGGTGTGGACATGGAGCTGCTCAAGGCCATCATCGCGGTCGAGTCAGGCTTCAAGGCCGACGCGGTCTCGCCACGCGGCGCCACCGGCCTGATGCAGCTGAGCAGCGACACCGCCGAGCGCTACGCGACCCGCGACGAGGCCCGTCGCCCGGCCGCTGCGCTGCTGCGTGACCCGCGCAGCAATGTGCACATCGGCGCGCGCATGCTGGCCGATCTGATCCGCCGCTTCGGCCGCATCGATGCGGCGCTGGCGGCCTGGAACGCGGGTGAGGGTGCGGTGCGCCGCGCCGGCGGGCGCATGCCCGAGATCGAGGAAACGCAAGCCCATGTCCATATGGTGCTGGAGCTGTACTGGGCGCTGCTGCAACGCAGCCTGCCGGGGCAGGCCCAGCAACTGAAGATCCACACGGCCGCACGCTGACAAAATTCGTTAGCGACGGCCCGTTGAAGTATGACGATGAACGAGAACGTGAACCAGAACGCCTTTGACTTTGATGAGCCGCCGGCTGCGCCGCCGCTGCCGCCTTCGGTGCCGGGTGGCCCCGGTGGTCCGGACGGCCCGGATGGTCCGGACGATGGCGATGACGACGGCCGCTCACTGACGCTGGCCCATTACGCCGAGCGTGCCTATCTCGAGTATGCGCTGTCGGTCGTCAAGGGCCGGGCGCTGCCCGATGTCTGCGACGGCCAGAAGCCGGTGCAGCGGCGCATCCTCTATTCGATGGAGCGCATGGGCCTGTCCTTCAGCGGCGCCAACAGCACGGTTGGCGCCAAGCCGGTCAAGGGCGCGCGCGTGGTTGGCGATGTGCTGGGCCGCTTCCACCCGCACGGCGACCAGTCGGTCTATGACGCGTTGGTGCGCATGGCGCAGGACTTCAGCCAGCGCTACCCGCTGATCGACGGCCAGGGCAATTTCGGCAGCCGCGACGGTGATGGCGCCGCGGCGATGCGCTACACCGAGGCACGGCTGGCGCCGATTGCACGGCTGCTGCTCGATGAGATCGACGAAGGCACGGTTGACTTCACGCCGAACTACGACGGCTCCACGCAGGAGCCGCGCACCCTGCCGGCGCGGCTGCCCTTTGTGCTGCTCAATGGCGCCAGCGGCATTGCCGTGGGGCTGGCCACCGAGGTGCCCAGCCACAATCTGCGCGAGGTGGCCGCCGCCGCGGTGGCCCTGCTGAAGAACGAGAAGCTCAGCGATGCCGAGCTGTTCACCCTCTTGCCCGGGCCGGACTTCCCCGGCGGCGGCCAGCTGATCAGCTCGGCCGACGACATCCAGGCCGCCTACCGCAGCGGCCGCGGCTCGCTGAAGCTGCGTGCCCGCTGGAAGATCGAGGATCTGGCCCGCGGCCAGTGGCAGCTGGTCGTGACCGAGTTGCCGCACGGCACCAGTTCGCAAAAGGTGCTGGAAGAAATCGAGGAACTGACCAACCCCAAGGTCAAGACCGGCAAGAAGGCGCTGACGGCCGAGCAACTGCAGCTCAAGGCCGCCGTGCTGGCGGTGCTGGACTGCGTGCGCGACGAGTCGAGCAAGGACGCCGCCGTGCGCCTGGTGTTCGAGCCCAAGAGCCGCACCGTCGAGCAGAACGAGCTGATCACCACGCTCCTGGCGCACACCAGCCTGGAGACCAGCGCCTCGATCAATATGACGATGATCGGCGCCGATGGCCGGCCGACGCAGAAGAGCCTACGCCAGGTGCTCAGCGAATGGCTGGGCTACCGCATGGCCACGGTGCAGCGGCGCAGCCAGCACCGGCTGGGCAAGGTGCTGGATCGCATCCATGTGCTGGAAGGTCGCCAGCTGGTGCTCCTGAACATCGACGAGGTGATCCGCATCATCCGCAACAGCGATGAGCCCAAGGCGGCGCTGATCGAACGTTTCCGGCTCTCGGACCGCCAGGCCGAGGACATCCTGGAAATCCGCCTGCGCCAGCTGGCGCGGCTGGAGGCAATCAAGATCGAGCAGGAGTTGAAGAGCCTGCGCGAGGAACAGGGCAAGCTGGAAGACATTCTCGGCAACCCGGCCACGCTGAAGCGCACCGTGGTCAAGGAGATCGAGGCCGACGCCAAGCAGTTCGGCGACGAGCGCCGCACGCTGATCCAGGAAGAGAAGAAGGCCGTCGCCGAGATCAAGGTGGTTGACGAGCCGGTCACCGTGGTCGTCAGCATGAAGGGCTGGGTGCGGGCGCTGAAGGGCCATGAGGTCGATCAGGCCGCGCTGTCCTTCAAGTCGGGCGACCAGCTCTACGGCACCTTCCCCTGCCGCAGCGTTGATCCGCTGATCGTCTTTGGCAGCAATGGCCGGGTCTACTCGGTGCCGGTGGCGGCACTGCCCGGCGGGCGCGGCGATGGCCAGCCGATCACCACGCTGATCGAGCTGGAGTCCGGCAGCCAGATCGCCCACTACTTCGCCGGTGCCGCCACGCAGCGCTTGGTGCTGGCCGGCACCGGCGGCTTTGGCCTGATTGCGCAGCTCGGCGATCTGGTCGGCCGCCAGAAGGCTGGCAAGACCTTCTTGAGCCTGGAGGGCGACGAGAAGCCGCTACCGCCGAGCCCGGTGCCCACCGGCGAGGTGCTGGGCGTGCAGCTGGCCTGCCTGAGCCTGAACGGCCGCTTGCTGACTTATGCGCTGGATGAACTCAAGCACCAGCCCAAGGGCGGCCGCGGCCTGACGCTGATGGAGCTGGAACCCAAGGACGCGCTGCTCAGCGTGGCCGCCTTCACCACCACGCTGCAGGTGCTGGGCTCCGGCCGGGGCGGTAAGGCCAAGGAAGAGCTGCTCAAGGGGGCAGGTCTTGCCAGCTACGCCGGCAAGCGGGCCCGCAAGGGCAAGCCGGTGGACGGCCTGCAAAAGGTCCTGCGCGTGCTGGCCGGCTGAGGGACAAGAGATGGCCAATCCGAGATGGACGCGGCGCCAGACGCTCTGGCGACTCGGCTGTGCGGCGAGCTGGCTGGGCAGTGCGGCTGCGCAAGCGGCCGGACGGCCGGGTGACGTCGCCTTGATGGCTGCCTTCACCGCGCGCTGCGAGCGACTCGAGCAGACGCTGGGCGGACGTATCGGTTTCCATGCCTTCGCCCTCGACGGCCGGGTACTGCCGCTGGGCTATCGCGAGCAGGAACGCTTCGCCCTGTGCTCGACCTTCAAGCTGTTGCTCGCTGCGGCGGTGCTGGCGGAGGTCGACGCCGGACGATTGCGACTGGATCAACGTGTTCCCTATGGCAAGGCGGATCTGGTGCCGCATGCGCCGCACACCGAGCAGCATCTGCAACGGGGCTGGATGAGCGTGGAGGCGCTGTGCGCGGCCATCATGCTGGCCAGCGACAACCCCGCCGCGAATCTGCTGCTGGCGCTGCTCGGTGGACCGGCAGGGCTGACAAGGCGTTGCCGCGATTGGGGCGACCCGGTCACGCGTCTGGATCGTATCGAGCCGGAGCTGAACAGCAATTTGCCCGGTGACGAACGCGATACCAGCACGCCGCTGGCCATGGCGCAGCTGATGCGCCACTTGTTAGGTGAGAGCGAGGCGCTCAGCCCGGCCTCGCGGCGCCGCTTGTTGGCTTGGATGCAGGCCAGCGAGACGGGTTTGGGCCGTCTGCGCGGCGGTCTGCCGAGCAACTGGCGCGTCGGCGACAAAACCGGCACTGGCGCCCGCGGTGCCGTCAATGATGTACTGATCGCCTGGCCTGTCGCGCAGCCGGTGCCACTGCTGATGACGATGTATATGAGCGGATCGTCCGCGCCGACGGCGGCGCTGGCCGCGGCCCATGTGACCTTGGCAGGTGCTGCTCTGCAGACCTGGAGCTAGGGCAGTCGGCCTAGGGGCTGCCTGTAGCGCTGGGCAGTGCCGCGGGCGCGACTGCAATGCTCGCGTGCAAGCGACAGCGCGCCCACCGGCAGTCGCCGATGGGCGCGCTAGGTCTTGGCCCGAGCGCTCAGCCGCTTACTTCGCGAAGCTGTAGTTCAGCGTGAAGGCGCCGCTGCCAGAGTAGGACTTCAGCTCCAGGTAGTAGTAGCCGGCGCTGCCGTTGTAGTTGAAGGACTCGGTCGAGGCCGGCCCTTCGGACTTGGCGACGACGGCCCAGTTGCTGCCATTCCACTTGTACAGGTAGAGGTCGAAGTCGGTGCCAGCCGGACCGCTCAGCTTGGCGCTGAAGCTGCCGCCCACGGTGCTCTGGTAGTAGCCGGGGCTGCCGCTGGGGTAGGTGAGGCTGGCGCCGGAGGCAATCGTGCCCTTGACCGTGGTGCCGCCGCTGCTATCGCTGGTGACGGTCAAGGTCGCATTGCCGCTGGTGACGCTGCCGGCGCTGTTGCTGACGACGACGCTGAATTGCGCACCGTTGTCCGCCGCTGTGGTGGCCGGCGTGGTGTAGCTGGCGGCCGTGGCGCCGGCAATCGCCGTGCCGTTCTTGCGCCACTGGTAGCTCAGCGGCGCGCTGCCTGTTGCGCTGACCGAGAAGCTGGCCGTGGCGCCGGCCTTCACGGTGACGCTGGCCGGCTGGCTGCTGATCACGGGCACGTTCACGTCGCTGCTCTTGACCGTCAGTGTCGCGGCGCTGCTGGTCACGCTGCCGGCGCCGTTGCTGATCACCACGCTGTACTGCGCGCCGTTGTCGGCCGTGGTGGTGGCCGGCGTCGTGTAGCTGGCAGCGGTGGCGCCGCTGATGGCCGTGCCGTTCTTGCGCCATTGATAGCTCAGATTGCCGCCGCTGGCGGCCACGCTGAAGGTCGCGCTCTGGCCGGCCGTCACCGTCTGGCTGGCCGGCTGGCTGCTGATGGCGGGGGCCGTGTCCGTGCTGCCGCCGGTGTAGCTGTCGAAGACCCGCTTGGCGCGTGCCTCGTTGACCGCATGCCAGGGGTTGGACAGGGCGCGCATCCGCGAGGTTTCGGTCGGGCGGTATTTGCCGCTGCTGCAGTAGTCGGCGCCCTGGAAGATGCCCACGGTGCCGTTGGCGACCGAGCCTGGCGAGGTCGGCACCGGTGTGGCGGCGGCGATCAGCGAGGCCCACTTGACGTTGGCGCGCGAGGACACCCGGGTGACGTTGGCCGCGGTCGGCTCGCTGCTGGTGTCGCAGGTGCCGTAGTCGTATTCATCGGCCAGTTGGAAGGCCGCGTGGCCGATCTCATGCAGCGCGATCTCGATCGACTGCGGATGCAGCGAGAAGCCGCCGATATTGCCGCTGGCGGCGCCGGCATAGGTGCTGCTGTTGACCAGCACGATGATGACGTCGCGGCCATCGGTCGGCGCGATGGCGCCCACGGCGGTCAGCACCTTGGCTTCATCGGTGCAGACCAGCCGGTCGATGCCGAAGCAGCCGACCTCGCTGCCCAGCGCCGAGTTGCGCGTGACGCCGCCCTCGGTGACGCCGGACTGGGCACTTTCGATGTCGATGCGGCGGATATTCATGCTGTTCTTGAACTTGGCGAACAGCGGGTCGGCCAGGACACCGTCGGACACCTTCTTGGCCGCCGCCTGCCAGGTCGACGTCTCGGCCTTGGTGAAGCCGTCGCCGATGATGACGATGTCCATGCGCTTGGCGGTCGTGCCGCTTTCCCACAGCATCGCGCTGCCGGTGGGTACGGCGCTGGCGACCAGGCTGGCCTGCGCGGTTTGCTGCACCAGGGCGTCCAGCTCCTTGCGGCTCAGCTTGCGAGCCGGCGTGCTGCTCAGGGCGCTGATGCCATTGCGGCTGATGTATTCGCTGACCTCGACGCTGGCCAGATTGGCCGGATGCGGCATGCGCAGCTCGATGGCGCCCTTGGCCGTCAGCGGCTTGGAGAGCTGGATCTGGCCGGTCTTGGCATCGAAGATTTCGGCCTGCTTGCGCGCCGGGTTGCCGATGGCGCGGCGGAACAGCTCGGCGCCGGCGGCATCGCGGCCGATGACGACCAGATCGCCGTCCTTGGCCGGTGCGGTGTCAACATGCTGGGCAAAGCTGCCGCGCACCGCATGGGTGATCGCGATGCTGCTGCTGCCGCTGCTGGCGTCGGCGTTGAGGCGCAGCATCAGGTCTTCGGCCTGCGCGCTGGCGGTGAGAAGGGCGAGCGCGGCGAACCAGCCGGCTTTTGAGGGGAAGCAATGCTTCATGGGCATCTCCATCGGGTGTGGCCCAGCGGGTAGCCGGGCCGTGCAAGAGGGAGTGCCATGGTCGTCAAATCGCGCCGCTTCAGCTTGTACGCAATGCGCCCAAAACGGCGGAATATGTGCAAGCGTCGCTGGGCCGCATCACAGGGCTTTCCCGGTGATGGGGCGACGGTGCAGCCCTTGGTCTGGCCGCTCAGCGGGTCCAGTGGCGGTAGGGCAGGCGGCTCAGCGCCGAGTTGAAGTAGCGTGCATCGCTGCTGACTTCCGCGCCCAGCCAGGGCGGTGCCTCGAAGCTCTGGCCTTCGCTGGCCAGCTCGATCTCGGCGACAACCAGGCCGGCGTTGTCGCCGAGGAATTCGTCGACTTCCCAAGTCATGCCGGCGTGCCGGATGCGATGGCGAATCTTGTCGATCGCCGGGCCGTCGGCCAGAGCCAGCAGTTGCTGGGCATCGGCCAGCGGGATCGGGTACTCAAACTCGGCGCGGCTGATGCCGCTGCTCTCGCCTTGGAACTTGCCCAGAGCCTGGCCCTTGATCGTCAGCCAGGCCTGATCGCCGGCGATGCGCACGCGCACCGTGCGCGCCGGGTCGCGACTCAGATAGGCCTGGCAGAGCCGCTCGCTCTGCGCCTCGGCCGCGCGCCAGGCCTCACCCTGAACCAGGAATTTGCGCTCGATCTCGATGCCCATCGCCGGGCCTTAACGCTTGGCGGCCAGCGCGCGGGCGCAGTCGCTCACCAGGCCGGCGCCTTTGTAGATCAGGCCGGTGTAGATCTGCACCAGATCAGCGCCGGCCTTGAGCTTGGCGCGCGCATCTTCGCCGCTGAGCACGCCGCCCACGCCGATGATGGGATAGGCGCTGCCCAGCTCGGCGCGCAAGAGGCTGATGATGCGGTTGCTGGCCTCGAACACCGGCCGGCCGGACAGGCCACCGGTTTCCTCGGCATGGGCCAGGCCCTTGACCGCCTCGCGGGAAATCGTCGTGTTGGTGGCGATCACGCCGTCGATGCCGTTGTGCTGCAGCGTGCGGGCGATGACGCTGACCTGGGCCTCGTCCAGGTCCGGCGCGATCTTGACGAACATCGGCACGCGGCGGCGCGCCTCGGCTTCGAGCTTGAGCTTGCGCTCCTGCAGCGCGGCCAGCAGCGCATCCAGCGCCTCGTCGCTTTGCAGCGCGCGCAGGTTCTTGGTATTGGGGCTGGAGATGTTGACGGTGATGTAGTCGGCATGGGCGAACACACCGTCCAGGCCCAGCAGGTAGTCGTCGACGGCGTTCTCGATCGGCGTGACCGCGTTCTTGCCGATGTTCAGGCCCAGCAGACCGCCGGCCTTGCGGAAGCTGTGGGCGCGCTGGACGTTGGCGATGAAGCTCGCCAGGCCCTCGTTGTTGAAGCCCAGGCGGTTGATCAGCGCATCGGCCTCGGGCAGGCGGAACATCCGCGGCTTGTCATTGCCCGGCTGGCCCTTGGGCGTGACCGTGCCGACCTCGATGAAGCCAAAGCCCATGGCGCCCAGGCCGTCGATGCAGCGGCCGTTCTTGTCCAGGCCGGCGGCCAGGCCGATGCGGTTGGGGAACTTGAGCCCGGCCACGGTGACGGGATCGCTGATGCGGGCCTGCGCCCACAGGCATTGCGCCGGCGTGTTCTGCAAGCGGGCGATGGCGCCCAGCGTCAGCTCATGCGCATGCTCGGGGTCCATGCCGAAGAGAAAAGGGCGGGCGAGGGCATAGGGCACGAGCGACATTGTCTTGGCGGGGCTGTTTGGGAAGCGGGGCGGATTGTCTCATCCCCCTTGTCGCGCCGCTGGCACAGGCGCTGGTGATAATCACCGGCTCCGTCTCCTCTGTCTGCATAGCCATGCCCGCTGCCATGAACGCCCTCGACGACCCCCGCCACGACCGTGAAGTCGGCTCTCGCGACGCCACCCTGGACAGCACCCGCACCGACGACACCCGCATCGGCGCCGTGCGCCCGCTGATCTCGCCGGCGCTGTTGTTCGACGAACTGCCGGCACCGGACGCGGCGCTGAGCCTGGTTGAGCGGGCACGGGCCGAGATCAGCAATGTGCTGCATGGCCGCGATGACCGGCTGCTGGTCGTCGTCGGCCCCTGCTCCATCCACGATCACGACCAGGCGATGGACTACGCCCGCCTGCTCAAGGACCTGCGCGACGAGCTGAGCCAGGACCTGCTGGTGGTGATGCGCGTCTATTTCGAGAAGCCGCGCACGACGGTGGGCTGGAAGGGCTATATCAACGATCCGCGCCTGGATGGCAGCTTCCATATGAACGAAGGCCTGCGTCTGGCGCGCAAGTTGCTGCTGGACGTCAGCGCGCTGGGCCTGCCGGCCGGCACCGAGTTCCTCGATCTGCTGTCGCCGCAGTACATCTCCGACCTGATTGCCTGGGGCGCCATCGGCGCCCGTACCACCGAGAGCCAGAGCCACCGGCAGCTGGCCTCGGGCCTGTCATGCCCGGTCGGTTTCAAGAATGGCACCGATGGCGGCATCAAGGTGGCCTCGGATGCGGTGCTGGCCGCCAGCGCCAGCCACGCCTTCATGGGCATGACCAAGATGGGTGCGGCCGCCATCTTCGAAACCCGCGGCAACGACGACTGCCACATCATCCTGCGCGGTGGCAAGGCGCCGAACTACGACGCCGCCTCGGTGCAGGCTGCCTGCGAGGCGCTCAAGAGCGCCGACCTGCGCGAGCAGGTGATGGTCGACTTCTCGCATGCCAATTCGAGCAAGAAGTACGAGCGCCAAATCGATGTGGGCCGCGATGTGGCGGCGCAAATCGCGGCCGGCGAGGCGCGCATCACCGGGGTGATGATCGAGTCGCATCTGCAGGCCGGTCGCCAGGACCTGGGCGAGGGCCAGCGCAAGGCCGATCTGCTGCCCGGCGTCTCGATCACCGATGCCTGCCTGGGCTGGACACAGACCGAGCCGCTGCTGCGCGAGCTGGCTGCCGCGGTGCGCCAGCGGCGCGCCGGCTGAAGGATTCGCAGACGAATCCGCAGACGATTGGCGCCACCGAGTGACGCTTGGCGCCGGCTGGCGCCGCTCCGTCTCAAGCCGCTGTGCGCCGATGCGGGCGCTTTCTACAGTGAACTCACTTTCACTGCCAGGAGCACCGCATGTCCCGATTCAATGCCAATTCCATTCGCCTTGCCGCTGCGTTGAGCGCCTTGCTGTCCGTTGGCGGCGTGCTGTTGCCGGGCTCGGCCCAGGCCGCGGAGATGGAGCTGGAAGTCAGCGGCCTCACGGCGTCCAGCGGTCAGCTGATGGTGGCTGTGTTTGACCAGGCTGCCCAGTGGCTGGGCGGCAAGCCGGTGGCCCTGGCGCGCGCCGCAGCCAGCGCTCAGCAGAATGGCCGCCTGCTGCTGAGCCTGAAGGACTTGCCCGAGGGTGAGGTTGCGTTCAGCGTGTTCCACGACGTCAACGACAACGGCAAGCTCGACAGCAATGCCATGGGCATGCCCACCGAGCCCTATGCGTTCTCGAACAACGCGACGGGCAATTTCGGGCCGGCCAGCTTCGAGCAGGCCAAGTTCAGCGTCAAGCCCGGTGTACGTGTCAGCGTGCGCCTAAACTGAGCGGAGGTGGTGATGATGCAAAGACGCCAACTCTTGCAAGCCGGTGCCGCCGGTGCGGCGCTGGGCCTCAGCCATCTCCAGGAAGCGCTGGCCCTGGGCCTGGGCGGCGGCGACGGTTTCGCTGCCGGTGTGCCGGAGCTGCTGCCGCTGCAAGGCCTGGACGGCCGTGATCTGGAGGCCCGCGATCTGCAGATCGAAGGCCGGTTGCCGGCCGCGCTGCGCGGCACCTACTACAAGAACGGCCCAGGCCTGATGAGCCGCGGCGGTCAACGCTACCGCCACTGGTTTGATGGCGACGGCCTGGTGCAGGCCTGGCGTTTCGATGGCGGGCGGGTCTCGCATCAGGCGCGCTTTGTGCAGACGCAGAAATTCCGCGCCGAGAGCCAGGCCGGGCGCTTCCTGCTGCCGGCCTATGGCACGGCCATCAAGCCCGAGCTGCCCATCACCGGGCCGGACAGCGTCAACGTCGCCAACACCAGCGTGCTGCGCCAGGGCGGCCGGCTTTACGCGCTGTGGGAGGGCGGCAGCGCCTATGAGCTGGATGCCGACAGCCTGGCCGCCAAGGGCCCGCGGGTCTGGGCCCCGGAGCTGGCCGGCATGCCGTTCTCGGCCCACCCCAAGGTCGAGGCCGATGGCACGCTGTGGAACTTTGGCAGCACGCCCGGCGGACGCCTCGCGCTGTACCAGATCTCGCCGCAGGGTCAGGTCTTGCGCAGCACGGTGTTCAAGGTGCCTGCCTCGACGACCATGGTGCACGACTTTGTCGTTACCGAGCGCTATCTGGTCTTCCTGCTGGCGCCCATCCATCTCGATATGCAGGCCGTTCATGCGGGCAGCGCGATGCTGGACGCCATGAGTTGGGTGCCAGCGGACGGCACGCAGCTGCTGCTGGTCAGCAAGGCCGACTTCAATCAGCGCCGTTTGTTCAGCATGCCGGCGGCGATGGTCTTCCACTTCGGCAATGGCTGGGACGACGGCAAGCAACTGCAGCTGGACTACGTCGAGGCGCCGGCGCTGCCCGAGGTCAATGTGTCGCTGCGAGCCATCATGCGCGGTGAGCGCCGCCTGCATCAGCCCTCGACGCCGCGCTTTCTGCGCCTGGACCTGGACAGCGGCCGCATCACGCTGCAATCGCGCGAGGAGTCGGTCGAGTTTCCGGTCGTCGACCCGCGGGTCGTCGCACAGCGCTACCGCCACGTCTGGTATCCGGCGGCCATCGACACCCAGGGCCGCTGGGGCTATGACGGCCTCCTGCATCTGGACATTGAGAGCGGTCGCCGCCAGCGCTTCTGCTTCGGCCAGGATGTCGTCGTCGAGGAGCATGTGCTGGTGCCCAAGCCGGGCAGCAGCAAGGAAGGCGAGGGCTGGTTGCTGGGTCTGTGTTTTGACAGCCGTCGCCAGCGCAGCTTTGCCAGCGTCTTCGATGCCCAGGCCATCAGCGCCGGGCCGCTGGCCAAGGTCTGGCTGCCTTACTGGGTGACTTACGGCTTTCACGGCAAGTTCTACGCGGCCTGAGCCAGTGCGTCGATCGGAGCCTGGCGCGGCAGGGATAATGGCGGCCTTTGCGAACCAACCCCTGCCGACGACCATGAGCCACCCCGCCCCCCTGAGCCAAGATGAACTGAAGACCCTGGTGGGCCAGGCCGCGCTGCAGTATGTGCAGCCGGGCGCCATCGTCGGCGTCGGTACCGGCTCGACGGTCGACAAGTTCATCGACGCGCTGGCCGCCAGCGGCATCCAGATCGCCGGCGCCGTGTCCAGCTCGGTGCGTTCGACCGAACGGATGAAGGCCCTGGGCATTGCGGTGCTGGAAGCGGCCGAGGTGGAAAGCCTGGGCGTCTATATCGACGGCGCCGATGAGATCGACCACGGCGGCCACATGATCAAGGGTGGCGGCGCCGCGCTGACGCGCGAGAAGATCGTCGCCGATCTGGCCCAGACCTTTGTCTGCATCGCCGATGAATCCAAGCTGGTCGAGGCGCTGGGCAAGTTCCCGTTGCCGGTGGAAGTGATCCCGATGGCGGCCGCACAGATCGCACGCCGTTTTGCCGCGCTGGGCGGTGTGGCCACGCTGCGTGCCGGCGTCGTGACCGACAACGGCTGCCACATCCTCGATGTGCGCGGCCTCAGCATCACCGCGCCGGCCGCCTTTGAGGCCGACGTGAACCAGTGGCCGGGCGTGGTGACCGTCGGCGTGTTCGCGCGCAACAAGGCCAAGGTCTGCCTGCTCGGCACTGCAGCCGGCGTGAAGACGATGACGTTCGACTGAGCAACAGCGCTCAGGCCTGGCCGTCCAGCGCCTTGAAGCGCTGTACCAGCTGGGCCACACGTTCCAATGCCGCGTCGGTGACGGCGCCGGCGCCATCCAGGCTGTCGAGCAGCTGCTCCAGCTCGCTGCGCCGCATGGCCACGCCGGCCAGCGCCTGTTCCAGCGGGCTGCGATGGGCCAGCACCTGGGCCGCGGCCTCATGGGCTCGGTTCAGCGGCTCACTCATCTCGGCCGCACTCGCAGCGACCAGGCGCGACAGGGACAGCTGCTTTTCCTGCTGCATCAGCGTTCGCGTGGCCTGATGCAGCTCGGCGCTGCGCTGCTGCACCTGCTGTTCCAGCTCGGCATGGGCGCGTTGCAAGGCGGCTTCGGCGCTTTGGCGGATGGCCGCCTCGGTCTGCAGCTTGGCCAGCGCGCTGCTCAACTCGGCATTGCGCTGGGCCAGTGCCTGTTCCAGCACCGAGCCTTTTTCAACCAGCAGCTGGTGCTGCTCCAGCAGCTGTGGTTGCGCCATCACGGCGCCAATCGTGTCGCCCAGCGCATGCGAGAGCGAGCGCCGGTGCTGGCGCTGCAGCATGAGCAGCTGCTGGCTGGCCCGAAAGGCATCGGCAGCCTGGCCACGGCGCGGGCCGATGCGCACGATGGCGTGCAGGCAGGCCTCGCGCGCGGCCGAGTCGTTGAGGGCCTCCTGGCCAAGATCCTGGGCCAGCTGCAGCAGCGCGGGCCAGGATTGTTCGAGCGGCACGCCGTGATCCTGTGCATCGGTGATGCAGACACTCAGGCGCCGCCAGGCCTGCCAGCCGGGCCGGCCGGCGATCGGCGAGTCGGCCTGGTCCAGGGCGGCGATCTGTTCGCGGGCATCGGCCACCTCGCCGAGCATCGCGTGCACCACCGAGAGATTCAGCCGGCTCATCGTGCCCAGGAGCAGCAGTTCATGCTCCGCCGCCAGCCGCAGCGCGCGTTGTTGGTATTGCTTGGATTGCTGCAGCCAGTGCTGGTGCTGGGACTCTTCCTGGCATTCGTAGGCCAGGCAGTAGCAGGCGCCGGCAGCGCTGTTGATGGCGCGATGAAGGAAGGGCGGCGCCAGGTCGTCGGCCTCGTCCATCAGCCGCAGCGTCGTGTCCAGCTGTTCCTGATAGAGCTCCAGCTGGAAGAAGACGTTCATCCGCGACATCGTCATCACATGCGCCAGCATGGTCTCACCGCAGCTGCGGTAGAGCGTGGCCGCTGTGCCGGCGCTGTGCAAGGCCGCCTGGTGCATCTTCAGCATGGTCTGCAGGCCATGCATCAGCCGCCAGGCCGCCGCTTCCGCCTTGACCGCACCGAGCTGATTGGCGGCTTCCTGCAAGTCCTTGGCGTACTGCAGCTGCTGCTGTGCAAATTCACGGTCATCCGTCAGGCTGAAGAACTGGCCCAGCGCCTCCAACTCCAGATGCTCGGCGGCCGTCGGGCCGAAGGCGCGGATTTCCGCGATGCGCTGCGGGCCATCGATTTCCTGCCAGCCGATCATGCTGTGGCGCAGCTGCACCAGCAGTTGTTCGACCGGGCCGTCCGCCGCGGGCCTTGTCTCTCCAGCGCGGCGCTTCATCGCTGGGCTCCCAGGCAGTCGGCCTGCGCGTGCGTGGGGCTGTCGACTTTGTTGTCTGTTCGTTTGGTGGCGCTGATCGCGTGCTCGTCCAGTTCGGCCGGGCAGGCGCGGGGCAGGGTGATGGTGATGCAAGTGCCCTGGCCGGGTTCGCTATCCAGGCACAACTGGCCGCCCATCAGGTCGACGACCAGGCTGTGCACGCTGGCCAGGCCCAGCCCGGTGCCACTGCGCCCCAGCTGGGTGGTGAAGAAGGGCTCGAAGACATGGGGCAGATGCTCGGCGCTGATGCCGCAGCCGTTGTCGGCCCAGGCCAGCTCCAGCTGATCGGGGCAGGGCTGCAGGCGCAGCGTGATCAGGCCGTCGCTGCGTTCGCGCAGGCCATGCTGCAAGCTGTTCTCCAGCAGCTGTTGCAGCACCTGGCGGATCGCATCGGGATAACCGCGTAGTGGTGCGTCATCAGGAAGTTCCAGCTGCAGACGCACCGCCTGCTGGTGCAGCAGGTTTTGCCAGCTCTGCGCCGTTGCCAGCAGCAGCTCGACCAGATCGAACTCGGCGCTTTGCTCACGCCCCTGGTGCTGGGCCAGGCTGCGAAAACGTTGCAGCAGATGGCTGACACGGGCGAGTGCACGGCCCATCAGGTCACCGCCTTGCTCCAAGGCCTGCAGCAGCTGTTGCAGCTGTACCCGCCGCAAGCCGCCCTGGGCCAGCATGGCCTTGAGCTCCCGGCTGCGCTCCTGGATGGCGCTGGTGGCCATCCGTGCGTTATCCAGCGGCGTATTCATCTCATGCGCCATGCCGGCCACCATCCGCGACAGCGCCAGCTGCTTCTCCTGCTGCATCAGCGTCAGCATGGCCTGCTCCAGCTCGGCGGTGCGCGCCGCCACCTGTTGCTCCAGCTCGTCATGGGCGGCCTGCAAGGCCGCCTCGGCGGCATGGCGGATGCTCGCCTCGGCCTGCAGCCGGCCGAGCGTATTGCTGAGTTCGGCATTGCGCTGCAGCAGCGAGCTCTCCAGCGCCGAGCCCTGGCGTGCCAGCTCGGCGTTCTCGTGCAGCAGCCGCGGCTGTTCCATCACGGCCACCGCGGTATCGTCCAGCGCCTTGCCGAGATCGCGGGTCAGCTGGCGTTGCGATTGCAGATGGGCCATGCTGGCGCGCAAGGCTTCGTCGTAAAAGCCCCAGCGCTGCCCGAAACGCTCGATCGCCTGCAGTGTGGCCTCCATCACGCCGGTGATGCGGTTGGGCGCCGCGGCCAGGCGCTGTTCGGCCGCCAACAGCGCCGCCATCGCCTCGGCCGGGCCGGCGCTGTGGCACAGCAGCAGCACCTCGCAATGCTCGCGCCATTGCCACCAGCCGGGGACATGGTTCTCGTCGACATCGGCTTCGCCCAGCGCGGCCATGTGCAGGCGGCATTCGTCGGGCAGGCCCAGGGTGGCGCAGACCACCGCCAGATTGACATGGCTGAAGTAGTTCTGCGGCACCAGGCCGTGGGTGTCGGCCAGTTGCAGGGCGGCCCGGTGATGGCGCAGGCATTCATCCCAGAGCGCTGTGGCCTGTGCATTCAACGCCGCAGCACGCTCTGGCTCATCCGAATACAGCCGTTCAGCGTCAATCTCGATCGCCAGGTAATAGGCCGCGGTGGCCGCGCTATTGAGCACCAGATGCAAGGTCTTGGGGCCGATGGTGGCCGACTCGCTCAGGAGCTCGGCGGCGGTCTGGCGCAGCTCGGGGTACATCTCGGCCATGTAGAGCACTTTGCAGCGGCCGGCCCGCATGGCGATGCTGAGCTCGGCCTCGCCCTCGCGGTCATACAGGGCTGCCGCCATCGCGGCACTGTGCAGGGCCGGCTTGAACAGCTTGAGCTGCATCTGGTGCCATTGCAGGGCGCGCCAGGCGGCGGCCTCGGCGAGGGCGGCTTGGGCCGTCTGGCAGCGTCCCAGCAGCAAGGTGACCTGGGCAAGTGCTGACTGGGCCGAATAGCCGGCGTCCTGCGGCCGGAACAGCAGCGCCAGAGCCTCGAGCTCCAGGCTTTGTTCAGGGCTTGGGGAGAGTCGATTCAGGCGGACGAGCTCGTCGGCAACGCCTCGTGGCACCAGCCCAGCGGGGTGGTGCCGCAATCGGGCCAGCGCTGCCAAAAGCCGTGCGTCTGGCGCCGCCTCAGGATCTGTTGGTTGCTGTGGTACTGCCTGGCTCATTCATCACCTGCGGCGATGTCCATGGGCCTCCCCTGCGGCAAGAATAGCGCAGCGGCGCCGTGCAGCCCTCCGCTTCAGGTGGCGACATGTGCGGTGGCTGCGACAGAAGTCGCGCTTTCCGGTGGCCCGAGCCGATGCATGCAGACCTGTCTCAGGCCTGCAGATCAAGCGCCTTGAAACGTTGCACCTGCTGTGCCAGCGCCTGCAGCGCGCCATCGGTGACGCCGCTGCTCTGCTCCAACCCTTCCAGCAACTGGTCCAGTTCACCACGTCGCACCGTCAGACCGCTCAGCAGGGCCTGCAGCTGCGGCTGCAGCAAGTCCAGCTGCTGCAGCGCCTGATGGGCCTGGCCCAGCGGCGGGCCCATCAGCGCGGCGCTGTCGGCGACCAGGCGCGACAGCGAGAGCTGCTTTTCCTGCAGCAGCAAGGTGTGGCTGGCCTGGCTCAGTTCGGCACTGCGCTGCTGCACGCGCACTTCCAGCTCATCGTGGGCGCGTTGCAGAGCGGCCTCGGCGCCCAGTCGAATCGTCATCTCTGTCTGCAGTTTGGCCAGGGCGAGGCTGAGCTCGGCATTGCGCTGCGCCAGCGCCTGTTCCAGCACGCTGCCCTGGGCTTGCAGCTGCTGTTGGCGTTGCTCCAGCTGAGGTTGGGCCAGCACCTTGTTGACCGTTTCGCCCAGGGCCGCAGACAGAGCCAGCTTGTTGCGTCGCTGCAGGCTCAGCAGTTTGCGATTGGCCTGCAGCGCGTCCAGGCTCTTGCCCCTGGCGGGTCCCATCCAGACGATGGCGTGCAGGCAGGATTCATGCGCCGGGCCATTGTTCAGGCTGTCCTCGCCGAGCGACTCGCTGAGCGCGAGCAAACGTGCCCATGCCGATTCTGTGCTCTTGGCTGCGCCGAGCGTCACTTCCAAAGCCTCTTCCTGAGCTTCAATCAATGCAGCGGCATAGCGCTGCCAGGCGGCCCAGCCAGGCCGCCCGCCGGCCACCTCGGGCATGCGTTTCACGGCGGCAAGATGCTGGCGCGCTGTCGCCGTCTGGCCCAGCATGGCATTGACCACGCTGAGATTGGTATGGCTGATCCCGCAGAGCAGCGTCAGTCCATGCTGCTCTGCCAACTCCAAGGCTGCCTGATGATGCGCCAAGGCGCGCTGCATCAGCTGCCGGTGATCGGCTTCGTTGCCGGCTTCATTGGCCAGGCTGAAACAGGCTGAGGCCGCGCCATTGCGGGCCCGATGCAGGAAGGCCGGGCTGATGTCCTGCGGATCGGCCAGCAAGGCCTCGCAGGACTGCAGCAGCTCCTGGAACAGCTCCAGATGGAACAGCACATTGTTGCGCGACACCAGCATGGCCTGGGCCAGGCCGCGCTGGCCACAGCGGCGGTACAGCGTGGCCGCCATGCCGGCGCTGTGCAGCGCCGCCTGGTGCTGGTGCAGCAGGCTTTGCAAGCCATGCATCAGCCGCCAGGCGGCCGCCTCGGCCAGCTCGGTGCCGAGCTGCTGTGCCGCATGCTGCAGCTGCTGGGCGTAGTGCAGTTGCTGCTGGGCGCGCTCGCGCTCATCGCCGATCTCGGCAAACTGGGCCAGCGCTTCCAGCTCGAGCAGTTGGGCGGCGTCCGGTTCCAGCGCGCGGATCTCGCTGACCCATTGCGGCGCCTCCAGATCCTGCCAGCCTGCCATGCTCAGGCGCAGCCGCGCCAACAAGGCCTCGATGCGCTGATGCTGCGCGTTGTTGCTCATCGCGCGCTCCCGCTCGTGCTGGTCTGGCGGGAGGCCTTCACCGCCAGGCCGGGCTTGGCGAGGCGAATCTGCAGGCTGGTGCCGCGGCCGGGCTCGCTGTGCAGCTGCAGCTCGCCGCCCATCAAGTCAACGACCAGGCTGTGCACGCTGCTCAGGCCCAGTCCCGTGCCGCTGCGGCCGAGCTGGGTGGTGAAGAAGGGCTCAAAGACACGCGGCAGATGCTGTGCCGGAATGCCGCAGCCGTTATCGGCCCAGCCGAGCAGCCAGCTGACGCCTTCATCGCGCAGCGCCAGCGTCAGCACGCCATCGCTGCGGCCGCTCAAGCCATGCTGCAGGCTGTTCTCGAGCAGCTGCTGCAGCACCTGGCGCAGCGCATCCGGATGACCCATCAGCTCGGCCTGCCCCGGCAGGTCCAGCTGCAGGCGGACCGAGCGCTGGTGCAGCAGGGCGTGCCAGCCGCGCGCCATCGCCTCGATCAGCTCGACCGCGTCAAAGCGCTGTGCCGGCTCCTGCGCGGCGTTCTGGGTGACGGAGGCAAAGCGCTGGCGCAGCTGGGTGACCCGGTCCAGCGCACGCTGCATCAGCGCCAGACCCTGGGCCAGCACGGCATCCAGCTGCTCGAGCTGGGCCCGCTTCAGCCCGGACTCGGCCAGCCGCTGGCGCAACTCCCGGCTGCTTTCCTGGATCGCGCTGGCCGCCATGCGGGCGGTGTCCAGCGGCGTGTTCATCTCATGGGCCATGCCGGCGACCATCCGCGACAGCGCCAGCTGCCGCTCCTGGGCCATCAGCTGGCGCATGGCCCGCTCCAGCTCGGCGCTGCGTGCCTGCACCTGGCGTTCCAGATCATCATGGGTGCGCTGCAGCGCCTGTTCGGCCGCCTGGCGGACCTCGGCCTCGGCCTCGAGCTTGCGCAGCGCACGCTGGAGCTCGGCATTGCGCTCCAGCAGCGAATGCTGCAGCGCATCGCCTTGCCGGCTCAAAGCCTCGTTCTCGAACAGCAGGCGCGGGTGTTCCATCACCTCCTGTACCGTCTCCCCGAGCGCCTGGCCGAGGTCGCGGGTCTGCTGACAGCGCAGCTGCAGCTGCAGCCTTGAGGCCTGCAGCGCAGCGTCTACATGACCCCAGCGCAGGCCGAAACGCTCGATCGCCCGCAGATGTGCCTCGCGCAAGCCCGGCAGGGCCATCGCGGGCTCGTTCAGTGTTTCTTGCAGCGCCAGCAGCTCGGGCCAGACTTCGGTCGGATCGCCTTGGTGGCAACGCATCAGCAGCCGGCAATGGGCGATCCATTGCTCGGCGCCGGGCAGCTGAGCGGTCACGCCGAGCGCCAGCTTGGCCAGCAGCGGCTCGCACAAGGCCAGGTCACCACGGGTGGCACTGACGATGGCCAGATTCATCCGGCTGACCGAGCTTTGCAGCGGCAGGTCCAGCTTTTCGGCCATGGCCAGCGCCTGCCGGTGCAAGGCCACGCATTCCTGCCACAGCGGGGCTGACTGCGCTTCACTACCGCCGTCTTGCTCCAGCTCCATCGCCAGAAAGTAGGCCGCGCTGGCAGCGCAATTGAGGATCTGGTGATGCTGGATGGGATCCAGCCGATCGGCCTGCTGCAGCAGCTGACGCGCGGCCTCGCGCAGCTCGGTGACCATCTCGGCGGAGTAGAGCAGGGTGCAGCGGCTGGCCATCAGCGCAAAGACCAGCTCATGCTCGCCGACTTGCTCATAGACGCGAATCGCCATCGCGATGCTGTGCAGGGCGGCGGCAAAGAGCTTGAGCTGCAGTTGCAGCCAGTAGATGGCCCGCCAGGCCGCGGCCTCGGCATGAGGCGCGCCCCGCTGCTGCGCCTGGGCCAGCAGTTCCGCCGCGCGTGGCAGCAGGCTGCGGGCTTGATCGATTGCCTGTGGCGGCAGGTAGAGCAGTTCCAGCGCGTCGATTTCAAGCCGATCGGCGCTGTCGCCAGCGAGTCGCCTCAGGGCGTCGAGGTCGGGCCGCTCGGCCGCTGTCTGACGGAACAGCATGGTGTGGCGCAGCCCGTGCAGCAATGCCTGCAGCTCACCTGACGGCGGTGTGGCCGGCGGCTGTGGCGGCAGTGTGGGGGACGGGTCCATGCACCAGCCGAGCTGTTGGTGTAGCCCCTCCTCGCGACCCTCTTGGCCCGAGGATAACGCAGCAGCACAGGCGCAGGCAGCCCGCGGCTCAGGGGCCCGCAAGCGGCGGCAAGGGCGGCGGCAAGGGCGCGCGCTGAATCAGGCCCTGGTACTGAAGCGAGCCGGGTCCAGCGCGTCGGCCAGCCCGGCTTCCAGCGGCCAGGGGCTGCCCAGCAGCTGGGCCACCGCCAGCTCGGCGCACAAGGCGGCCCAGCCGATGCCGCGCGAGGCCAGCGCGGTGCACAGCACGAGGCCAGGCAAACGCGGAATCAGCCGCACCTGATCGCGCCGTCCGGTGTAGGTTGGGTCGGGCAGGCCGCCGACCAGCGGCAGCCGATCCGGCGCCAGCAGCCGCCAGCCGACCCGGCCCTGCAGCGCTTGCGGCATGCCTAGCGCCGGCCAGCCGCACAGCTGGCTCAGCTGGGCCAGGTTGTGGGCCTGATCCTCGGCGCGCAGCGCGGCGTCTTCATCATCATCCTGCGCGGTGGCGCCGCACCACAGGCCACCGTCTGGCGCGGCAATCGCATAGCCGCTGCCGGCCACCGGCAGCCTCGGGCGGGGCAGTCCCGGCTGCGGCTCGAGACGGCTGAGCTGACCACGCTGGCGCCGCAGCGGCAGTTCTGGCGCCAGCTGTTGCAGCAGGTGCAGGCCATCGGCGCCGGGCGCCAGCAGCAGGGCCTCGGTGCTGGCGATCAACTGCCCTTGCGCGTCCAGCAGCTGCCATTCATTACCGCTGTGCTGCAGGCGATCAACCGGGGCACCGCTCTGCAGCGGGGTGTCGCCCAGCAGCGTGCGCACCTGCTCGGCCGGCGGCAAAGCGCCGCCGCCGGGATAGAACCAGGCCGGCTGCTGCAGCGGGAGGCCAGCCAGCGCGCTGGCGGCTGCCGCGTCCAGCGCCTGCACATAGTCGGGCGGCAGGCCCAGCCTGTCGATCTGCGCCTGCATCTCGGCCAAGCTGCGCCGGGTCTCCAGCCGCAGCAGGCCCTGTTGCTGCCAGCTCAGCGCCGGCCCGGCCGCCAGCCATTGCCGGGTGCGCAGCGCGGCGGCGCGGTTGAAGCGGGCGTGCAGGCCATCGTCGGGATTGAGCGTGCCATGGAACAGCCCACCGGGATTGCCCGAGCCACGTTGGGCCGGGGCTGAGGCCGCGTCGATGACCCGACAGCGCATGCCGACGCGGCGCAGCGCCTGTGCGCAGGCTGCGCCGGCCAGCCCGGCGCCGAGGATCAGCACCTCCTGTGCCTCAGCTGCCAGTGCGGCACGGCCGGCCGGTGCGCGCGGCTCGAAGCGCGGCGCGTAGCGGGCCTTGCACATCTGCCACTTGTTGCCAAAGCCGGGGGCCTTGCGCAGCTCGAAGCCAGCGGCGCGCAGTGCCTCTCGCACGCTGCCTTGCACACACCAGCTGCTGGCCGTCGTGCCCGGTGTCGCAAAGCGGGCCAGCAGCTTCAGCGTGTGGCGATCCCAGAGTTCCGGGTTGCGGCTGGGCGCAAAGCCATCGAGGTAGATCGCATCGACGTTGGCCACCAGCTCGCTGAGCCAGGCGCGAGCCTCACCCAGCGCCAACAGCAGCTTGACGCGGCCTTGCTCGAAGTCCAGCTGATGCAGATTGGGTGTCAACGGCGGCCAGGCTTCGATCAGCTGCGCAGCCAGCTCGGGCGCGCCGCTGCTGGCATGGGCACGCGCCAGGTCATCGCGGCTGAGCGGGTGCTTCTCGATGCTGATGAAGATCAGCTGCGCGCTGGCCTGCGGATCGGCCTTCCAGGCGGCCCATGTCGCCAGAAAGTTATTACCCAAGCCAAAGCCGGTTTCGAGAATGACAAAACGCGGCCGGCCACGCCAGCGCTCGGGCAGGCCATTGCCGGCCAGAAAGACGTGCTGGGCCTGGCCAAAGGCGCCGGCGCGGCTGTGATAGACGTCGCCATAGTCGGGCGACTGCGGGGCCAGGGCGTCAGAGAAATCGACGCGGGCGGGAACGATGGGCTGGGTCTTCATCTCACGAGGAGCAGCGCCGGGACAAGGGCGCTCGGAACAATCGACTCGGCGTCAGAGCGCCACGGTTTCGCCATGCTGCGGCACACGGACACGCCAGCCGAGCTCGTCCTGGATGCGGCTTCTCAGCGCATCGCTGGCCGCCGGCTCGCCGTGGACGACGAAGACCTGCTCGGGGGCGCGCTTGAAGCCGCGCATCCAGGCCATCAGCCCATCGGCATCGGCATGCCCGGAAAAGCCCTCCAGATGGCTGATCTCGGCATTGACCGGCACGAACTCGCCATGCATCTTGATCTCGCGGCAGCCCTCGATCATCTTGGCACCGCGGCTGCCGCCGACCTGGAAGCCAGGGAAGCAGATGTGGTGGCGCGGGTCTGGCGCCAGCGTCTTGAGGTAGTTCAGCACGCGGCCGCCGGTGGCCATGCCGCTGGCCGAGATGATGATGGCGCTGCGCTTGGCCACCATCGATGCGGTCTTCAGCGATTCGGTCGCCTTGGGGATGATGTGCACGCCGTTGCTCATCCGCGCGGCTTCGGTCGGGCTGGTGCGCAGCAACTTGGCGTACTTCTGGGTGATCTCGGTGGCTTCGCGGGCCATCGGGCTGTCCAGGAAGATCGGCACATCGTCGGGCAGCTCGCCGCTGATGCGCAGGCGCTGCAGCACCAAGAGCAGGGCCTGGGCGCGTCCGACGGCGAAGCTGGGCAGAAGCAGGCTGCCGCCACGGCGCAAGGTGCTGCGGATGATCTGTGCCAGGCGCTGCTGCACATCCTCGGCCGGATGCAGGCGGTTGCCGTAGGTCGATTCGATCAGCAGTACATCGGCCTCCTCGAGCCGCTGCGGTGCCGGCATCATCAGATCGTTGGCGCGACCGACATCGCCGGAAAAGACGATGGTCTTGCCGCCGGCCTTGACGGTGATGGCGCTGGCACCAAGCAGATGGCCGACCGGCGTGAAGCGGATCTCGGTCTGGCCGAGCTTGAGCCGGCCATCGCGCGGCAGGCCGACGAAATGAGCCAGCGCCTTCTTGGTATCGGCCAAGGTGTACAGCGGCAGCGCCTTGTCGTGGCGGCTGCTGCCGGCGCGGTTGGCACGGCGAGCGTCTTCTTCCTGCAGATGGGCGCTGTCGGCCAGCAGCACCTCGCACAGCGCACGGGTGGCCGGGCTCGAAAAGATCTGGCCCTTGAAGCCTTGGCGCACCAGCGCCGGGATGTAGCCGCTGTGGTCGAGATGGGCGTGCGAGAGCAGCAGCGCGTCGATGCTGGCCGGCGATACACCCAGCGGCGCCCAGTTGCGCTCGCGCAGCACCTTGAAGCCCTGGAACAGGCCGCAATCCAGCAGCAGGCGGCGGTCGCCGGTGTCGAGCAGATGGCGCGAGCCGGTGACGGCATCGGCGGCGCCGAGAAAGGTCAGCTTCATGATGTTCCCAAGTCCTGCAGTTGCGCCGATTCCAGCACATGCACCGCCGGCCCGGACTGCGCCAGCGCAAGCACCATGGCGCGGGCCACCCGTTCGGCCGCAATCGGCCGCCAGCGCTTGGGGATCAGGCCGCCCAGCGGGCCGCTGAGCCGCTGGGCCCAGCGCTCGCCGCTGCGACCGGGCTGGTCCAGCTGCGTGCGGTCGCCGAGCAGCAGCGAGGGCCGCGCGATCAGCAGATGGGCAAAGTGCAGCGAGCGCAGTGCTTCCTCCATCTCGCCCTTGACGCGGTTGTAGAACACCGCCGAGCCGGTATCAGCGCCCAGGGCCGAGACCACGGCGCAGCGCCGCGCGCCCATCACCCGGGCCGCACGGGCGACGTTGACGACGGCATCGAGATCAACGGCGCGAAATGCCGCTTCCGAACCGGCCTGCGCAATCGTCGTGCCCAAAGCGATGAAGACGGCCTCCGGGGCCGGCAGGCCGCCGCCGAGATCGGCGCGCTGATGATCGATCAGATGCAGCTGCAGATGGAGGCCAGGGGTCAGGTCTTGCGCGCGGCGCAACAGCGCATGAACCTGGACCGGCTGCCGCGCCAGTTCGGTCAGCAGTGCGCGACCAATCAGACCGCTGGCGCCGGCCACCCAGACGGGGTGCTGTAGATGACTCATGGCGCGATGGTAGGGCCAAATCCGGCCTGAGCAGCGCGGTGAAGGGCGCAAATGAAAAAGGGCCCGAGCCCGCTCCTTGTGGAGTTGGCACGGGCCTTGGATCTGGCCTGTGTGACAGCGTGGTTCAGACGCTGTCTTGCGCTGCTAGCGCCTGCTTTCTTGGCTTTAGCGCTTGGGCTGGGTCAGCCGTGCGCCTTGCGGACGGCCACCGCCGCCGCCGCCACCAGTGCGAGCACCTGCCGGCGCTGCCGCACGCGGCGCCTGGCCGGCACGCGCCGGCTGCTGGCCACGGCCACCGCCTTTGCCGCCACCGTTGCCACCGCCACCACCCTGGGGGCGAGCCTCGCCACGCGGGCCGCCACGGCCGCCTCCCGGCTGGCCACCTTGCGGGCGAGCCTCGCCGCGCGAGTCGCCACGCGGAGCACCCGGGCGTCCGCCGCCGCCGCGATTGCCACCACGGCCGGCCGCGCTGCGGCTGCCATTGCCGTTGAGCACCATGCGGCCCAGCACGATCGGTTCGGCGCGCTCGTTGGGATCGGGCGCGAAGCCGGGCACGATCTCCTTGGGAATCTCGCGCTTGATCAGCTTCTCGATCTCGCGCAGGAAACCGTTTTCGTCTACACAGACCAGCGACACCGCTTCGCCCTGGGCGCCAGCACGACCGGTACGGCCGATGCGGTGCACATAGTCCTCGGGCACATTGGGAAGCTCGAAGTTGACGACGTGGGGCAGCTGGTCGATGTCGATGCCACGGGCCGCGATGTCGGTGGCCACCAGGCAGGTCAGCTCACCGCTCTTGAACTCGGCCAGCGCCTTGGTGCGGGCGCCTTGGCTCTTGTTGCCGTGGATGGCCATGGCGCTGATGCCCTGGTCATTCAGGTAATCGGTCAGGCGGTTGGCGCCGTGCTTCATCCGCGTGAAGACCAGCACCTGATGCCAGTTGCCGTCCTTGATCAGATGGGCCAGCAATTCCTTCTTGCGCTCGCGGCCCACCGGATGGACCTTCTGCGCAATCGCGTCATTGGTCTGGTTGCGGCGGGCCACTTCGATCAGGGCCGGCTGGTTCAGCAGACGGTCGGCGAGGGCCTTGATGTCGTCGGAGAAGGTGGCCGAGAACAGCAGGCTCTGCTTCTTGGCCGGCAACAGCGCCAGCACCTTCTTGATGTCGTGGATGAAGCCCATGTCCAGCATGCGGTCGGCTTCGTCGAGCACCAGCATCTGCACCTGCGATAGGTCCAGCGTGCCTTGCTGCGCATGGTCGAGCAGGCGGCCGGGGGTGGCCACCAGGATGTCGACACCGTCGCGCAGGCGGTTGATCTGCGGCTGCATGCCGACGCCGCCGAACATCACCATGCTCTTCAGCGGCAGGTATTTGCCATAGGTTTGCACGCTTTCCTCGACCTGGGCGGCGAGTTCGCGGGTTGGCGTCAGCACCAGGGCGCGGATGGCGGGCTTGCCACGCTTGTTCAGCAGCGGGGCACCGGCCGAAAGACGGTGCAACATCGGCAGGGTAAAGCCGGCGGTCTTGCCGGTGCCTGTCTGGGCGCCAGCCAAAAGATCGCCGCCTTGCAGGACGGCGGGAATTGCTTGCGCTTGAATGGGGGTAGGGGTCTCGTAACCCTGGTCGCGAACGGCGCGCAGGATAGGTTCGGCCAGGCCGAGGTCAGCAAAATGCATGTGGTTTGGATTCGCCCCGTGTTCCTGGGGCAGGTTCGTTCGGCCTGTCACCGCTCAGAAACTGAGGGCGCCAGTCGGAAGGCTCAAGCGAGGGGATGGTGGTCGGAAGCGACTGCGGCACCATGACTGAAGCGGTGCTGCGGGGCGGATTCTATAGGCTTATCTGTGGGCGCCAGAGCAAAAGGTCTTGCGTTGGCGCCGCCAGGGCGAAGCGCAAACGTGGCAAATACACGTTTGCGGGTGCGCCGCAGGCCTGGGCGCTCAGTTGCCAATCTTGACCCAGGCCACTTCCAGCCAGTTGTCGCTGCGGTGCACGGCGTTGACGTTCTGGCGCACACCCCAGGGAATCATCTGGCGGTGCAGCGGGATGATGTTGACGGCTTCCTTGTACTCACGCAGTGCGCTCTTGATCAGCTGTTCGCGCTTGGCGGCGTCGGCCTCGACGCTGGACGCCGCGGCGAGTGGGTCGGCCTTGTCGTTCTTGAAGCCGCCGAAGTTGTTGTAGCCGACGCCGTTCTCCGCGCGATTGCGCAGCACCGGCGTCATCATGATCTCGGCGTCGGTGATGGAGCCGCCCCAGCCATACAGATAGAGGCTGGTGTCCTGCTTTTCGAGCTTGGGGAAGGTGATGACCCGCGGCTGGGCATTGACCTTGACCTTGACCTTGAGCTGCGCCCACATCGAGGCCAGCGCCATGCAGACTTCCTCGTCGTTGATGTAACGGTTGTTGGGGCAGTCCATCGTCACCTCGAAGCCGTTCGGGTAGCCGGCTTCGGCGATCAGCTTCTTGGCGGCAGCCATGTCGTAAGGCAGGCGCGCCTCGATCTGGGCGTCGTCATAGCCGCCCTTGGACGAGGGCGTCAGCCCGCCGGTGGGCAGGGACAGGCCGTTCATCAGCTTGGTCCTGATCGCCTCGGTATCAATGGCCTGGTAGAGCGCCCGGCGCACGCGCACGTCCTGGAAGGGGTTCTTGTCGCCCGGCACATTGCCGTAAAGCAGCTTGTCGCGGAACTGGTCCATGCCGACGAAGATAAGCCTGTTCTCCGGCCCGTCGATGATGCGCACACCGGGCGTGGTGCGCAGCCGGGGGATGTCGCGCGGCGCCGGGTCCAGCACCAGATCGATCTCGCCGGACACCAGCGCGGCGAGCCGGGTCGCGTCATTGCTGATTGGCGAGTAGACGATCTCCTGCACATTGCCTTCGAATTTGCCCCACCAGGCCGGGTTGCGCTTGTAGACCGTCTTGATGCCAGGCTGGCGGCTGACCAGCATATAGGGGCCGGTGCCATTGGCGTGCAGCGCGGCGTAGGTCTCTTCCTTGTCCTTGAAGTTCAGCGGCTTGGTGGTCTTGTGCGCTTCGCTCCAGCTCTTGCTCATGATGAAGAGCGTGTCGATGTGCTGCAGGAACACCGGGTCGACCTTGTCGAGCACGAAATCGACTGTCAAGGCATCCACCTTCTTGGGCGTGCCCACCGCCATCGCGTAGGCGCGGATCATCGAGGCCAGATCCTTGGCGCGGTTGATCGAGAACACCACGTCGTCGGCGGTGAAGGGGCTGCCGTCGTGGAACTTCACGTTGGGGCGCAGCTTGAAGCGCCATTGCAGCGGCGAGATCTGCTTCCACTCGGTGGCCAGGCCCGGGCCGATGCCGAGCTCGCGATCACGTTTGGTCAGCGTCTCATAGACCTGACCATTCATCATGTTCGTCATCGACTCGTTCTGCGAGTGCGGATCCATGGTCTGCGGATCGCCCTGGCTGGCCCAGCGCAGGGTCTGCGCCTGCAGGCCGAGGGCGAGCAGCAGGCCGGCGGTGAACAGGCAGGTCTTGACGCTTGTCTTCATCGAGGAGCTCCCAGTGTCGTGCAGCAGATGCTGCGGCATGGGCGGCAGTGTAGTGAGGCCTGCCAGCCCTCACACAGAGCGGGTTTTCACCGGATTGGCAGCTGCATCGCTTTGCAGTGCGCACGAAGCTGCGACAATACGCGGTTTGGCGCCAGCCGCAGGGCCAGCGCGCCCACCTTGCACCACCAGCACCGTACCCTCACACAGGACCCTCCATGGCCCAGTACGTTTTCTCGATGAACCGTGTCAACAAGACGGTTCCCCCCAAGCGCCACATCCTCAAGGACATCTCGCTGTCGTTCTTCCCCGGCGCCAAGATCGGCGTCTTGGGCCTGAACGGCTCGGGCAAGTCGACCATCCTGAAGATCATGGCCGGCGTGGACAAGGAGTTCGAGGGTGAAGCGATCCCGATGCCCGGCATCAAGATCGGCTATCTGGAGCAGGAGCCCAAGCTGAACCCCGAGCAGACCGTCCGCGAGGCGGTGGAAGAGGGCATTGGCGGCGTGCTGGCAGCCAAGAAACGCCTGGACGAGGTGTATGCCGCCTATGCCGAGCCGGATGCCGATTTCGACGCTTTGGCCGCCGAGCAGGGCGAGCTGGAGGCCATCATTGCTGCTGCCGGTTCCGAAAACACCGATCTGCAGCTGGAACTGGCTGCCGATGCACTGAACCTGCCGCCCTGGGACGCCCAGATCGGCGTGCTCTCCGGCGGTGAAAAACGCCGCGTCGCGCTGTGCCGCCTGCTGCTGTCCAAGCCCGACATGCTGCTGCTGGACGAACCAACCAACCACTTGGACGCCGAATCGGTCGAGTGGCTGGAGCAGTTCCTGCAACGCTTCCCCGGCACCGTGGTGGCCATCACCCACGATCGCTACTTCCTGGACAACGCCGCCGAGTGGATTCTGGAACTGGACCGCGGCCACGGCATTCCCTGGAAGGGCAACTACTCCGACTGGCTGGACCAGAAGGAACGCCGCCTGGAGCAGGAGCAAAAGAGTGAAGACGCCCGCACCAAGGCGATGAAGGAAGAACTGAAGTGGGTGCGCTCCAATGCCAAGGGCCGGCAAGCCAAGAGCAAGGCGCGTCTGGCCCGCTTCGAGGAACTGAGCGACGTCGAATACCAGAAGCGCAACGAAACCAACGAGATCTTCATTCCCGTGGCCGAGCGCCTGGGCAATGAGGTGATCGAGTTCGAAGGCGTCAGCAAGAGCTTTGGCGACCGCGTGCTGATCGACAACCTCAGCTTCAAGGTGCCGGCCGGCGCCATCGTCGGCATCATCGGCCCCAACGGTGCCGGTAAGTCGACGCTGTTCCGCATGATCCAGGGTGTCGAGCAGCCGGATTCGGGCACGGTCAAGATCGGCAAGACGGCCAAGCTGGCCTTTGTCGACCAGAGCCGTCAAAGCCTGGACGCCAACAAAACGGTCTGGGAAGACGTCTCCGGCGGCCTGGACAATATCGTCGTCGGCAAGTTCGTCATGCCCAGCCGCGCCTATATCGGCCGCTTCAACTTCAAGGGCAACGACCAGCAGAAGATGGTCGGCCAGCTCTCCGGGGGGGAGCGTGGCCGTCTGCACCTGGCCAAGACCCTGGCCCAGGGCGGCAATGTGCTGATGCTGGACGAACCGTCGAACGACCTGGACGTCGAAACCCTGCGCGCGCTGGAAGAAGCGCTGCTGGAATTCGCCGGCAGCGCGATGGTGATCTCGCACGATCGCTGGTTCCTGGACCGCATCTGTACCCACATCCTGGCCTGCGAAGGCGATTCGCAGTGGTTCTTCTTCGACGGCAACTTCCACGAGTACGAAGCCGACAAGAAGAAGCGCCTCGGTGAGGAAGGCGCACGCCCCAAGCGCATGCGCTTCAAGCCGATCAAGTAAGCCCGCGGCCATGCGCCGCCGCCAAGCATCAAGGCCGTCGCAAGACGGCCTTTTTCATTCTTCACAGATCTTTACGGCTGGCCCATGGCGGGGTTACCTGGCCGCGTGAAGATGCAGTCATCGCAAACAGAGCCGGGAGCTCAAGATGACGACGAACACTGCCCTCACTGCATTGAAGAAGCTGGGCCTGGGCCTGCTGCTCGCTGGTGGTGCTGCCCTGGCCTCGGCCCAAGGTCATGCGGGCCCGATGGGGGCTCACGGTGGTCACGCTGGCCCTGGTGGCTTGCCTGGCGTGCGGATGGAGCATCTGCTCGATGTGGTGGACGCCAGTGACGCCCAGCGCAGCCAGATCAAGGCCATCATGGATCAGGCCCGCGCCGATGTGAAGGCCATGCACAGCAGCGGCCAGGATCTGCATGGACAGATGCTGACGCTGTTCGGCGCGACCAATATCGATGCTGCCGCTATCGAGGCGCTGCGCCTGCAGATTCAGGCCCAGCATGAGCAGGTTGCCAAGCGCATGAGCCAGGCGATGATCGACGCCGCACGCGTGCTGACGCCGGAACAGCGCGCCAAGTTTGTGGCGCTGGCCAAGAAGCGCCAGGCGCGCATGGCTGAGCGCGCTGGCGGCCACGGCAACTGAGGCCTTATGCTTGCGCCTCCCAGCAGCCACACCGCAGCGGCGTCGCAGGCCAGTTCGGCGCTTGGCGATATGGCGGTGTTGGCTTCAGCCACCCAGTCCCGACGCATGAGTTCCAAACTGCTTCTGATCGATGACGATGCCCGCCTCACCGGCATGCTGGCTGATTACCTCAGCGCCGCCGGTTTCGAGTTGAGCGTGGCCGGCAGTCTGGCCAAGGCGCGCCAGCATCTGGCCGAGCACCTGCCCGATCTGCTGGTGCTGGACCTGATGCTGCCCGATGGCGATGGGCTGGACTTCTGCCGCGAACTGCGCGGCGACAACCGCCTGCGCCGGCTGCCGGTGCTGATGCTGTCGGCCCGCGGCGAACCGATGGACCGCATCCTTGGCCTGGAACTCGGCGCCGACGATTACCTGGCCAAACCGTTCGAGCCGCGCGAGTTGCAGGCCCGCGTCAAGGCGCTGCTGCGCCGGCTGGAACCGGCCGGCGATGGCGCGGAGTTGCTGCGCTTTGGTCGCCTGGAAGTTGACCTGGCGGCCCGGATGGCGCGGCTGGACGGCAAACCCTGCGACCTGACCAGCCACCAGTTCGACCTGCTGGTGGTGCTGGCGCAGAGCCCGGGCCGGGTGCTGTCGCGCGACCAGATCATGGACGCGCTCAAGGGTCACCCACTGGAGGCATTCGATCGCTCCATCGATGTGCACATCTCGCGGATACGCGCCGTCATTGAAGACGATCCCAAGGCACCTCGCCGGGTGCTGACGGTGCGTGGCGCCGGCTATGTGTTTGCCCGCAAGCAGGACGCGGAAGGCGCTGAGTGAAGGCGCTGTACTGGCGCATCTACCTGACGCTGGTGCTGGTGCTGGCGGCCTTCGCCTTCGGCTCGGCCTGGTTGTTCCAGCGCCAGATTGAGCAGGAGCGAGGGCATGTCGAAAGCGCGGTGTCCGATCGCACCCAGGCCATCGCCCAGCTGATCCAGCGCGTGCTGCCGCCGGCCACGGCAGCACGCGCCGAGCAGGCGCAGGTCTTTGAAGATTGGGCCCAGCGGCTGCGGATGGCGATTGCACTGGATGACGCCAAAGGCCGACGCATCGCGACCTCTGAGGCCTTTGAGCGGCGAGAGGAAACGGGC
Organism: Roseateles aquae; assembly: GCF_032337115.1. Lineage (NCBI taxonomy): Bacteria > Pseudomonadati > Pseudomonadota > Betaproteobacteria > Burkholderiales > Sphaerotilaceae > Roseateles > Roseateles aquae. Next base: position 279,315 of record NZ_JAVXZY010000002.1, on the reverse strand, counting down.
GATACCGCCAGGATGGTGCAAATCGTTCTCGACGATGGCCGGCGCATCAGTTTCGTTCGACCGCAACGGCCGCCACCCGGCTTTGCCCAGGGCGGCCAGGAAGGCGGCGCTGCTCGCCTTGCCGAGGGGCGTGGCCTGCGCCGTGAAGAGCCGCATTGGCCGGGTTTCGGCCCGCTGGGCCACCGCCCCAACGGCCAGGTGCTGGTGATTCTCTTGCTCCTGCTCTTCGTCGGTGTCGCCGCCGGTGCTTTCCCTGTGGTGCGCCGGCTGACCCGTCGGCTGGAAGCGCTGAAGGCCGGTGTCGAGCAGTTCGGTGCCGGCAAGCTCAGCCATCGCGTGCACGACGAGGGCCGCGACGAGGTCGCCGCCCTGGCCAGCAGCTTCAATCAGGCCGCCGCCCGCATCGAGGCGTTGCTGCACTCACATCAAAGCCTGCTCGCCAATGCCAGCCATGAGCTGCGCTCGCCCTTGGCGCGGCTGAAGATGGCTTTTGCAATGCTGGACGAGGCCAGTGGCGCACAGCGTGAGCGCCTTCAGCGGGAGATTCACACCAATATCGCCGAGCTCGATGCGCTGGTCGAAGAGGTCTTGCTGGCCAGCCGCCTGGAGGCCGACGCCCAGCAGGGCAGCGGCGGCAAGGAGCCGGTGCACATCCTTGCCGTGGCCGCCGAGGAAGCCGCACGCAGCGGCGCCGAGTTGGATGCCGAGGACGATGCCATCAGCACGCTGCGCATCAGCGGCGAAGAACGCCTGCTGCGTCGTGCCCTGCGCAATCTGCTTGAGAACGCGCGCCGCTATGGCGGCGGCGAGGTGCTGCTGCGCCTGCGCCAGCAGGGCCAGCGATTGGAGCTGCGTGTTTGTGACCGCGGCCCGGGCGTGCCCGAAGCGATGCGCGAGCGTATCTTCGAGGCCTTCTTTCGCCTGCCCGGCCATGCCGAGCAGGCGGGCGGCGTGGGTCTGGGTCTGAGCCTGGTCAAGCAGATTGCCCAGCGCCACCAGGGCACGGTGCGCTGCGAGGCGCGCGAGGGCGGCGGCAGCGAGTTTGTGCTGAGTTTGCCGCTGGCAGGATGATGCAGCGCCGAGGGCTCAGTGCTCAGCACCTGCGGGCAGCGCGTCCCTGCGGTTTTCCCGCGCTTCGATCCGGTGCACATAGGCCAGCAGGCCACTGAGCAGCAGCGCGGCCGAGACCAGTCCGGCGGTGGCGGCAATCCAGAAGCCGGGGGCGCCTTGCCAGTCCTGCGGCAAGGCCGGCAGATGACCGAAGGCCAGTGCAAAGCCGCCCCCCAGGCCCAGGCCGGCGACGGCCAGCGCATAGATCAGCATGGGTGCGGTGGCGATGTGGTGGGCGCGCAGCACGAAGGCGGCAATCGTCTGGCCGGCATCGCCCAGATGGAAGAGCCAGACCCAGAGCAAGAGCGGCATCGCTGCGGCCAGGATGCTGGCGTCATCGGTGTAGAGCCTGAGCACCGGCTCGCGGGCAAAAAACACCAGGCCGCCGAGCACAAAGGCCAGCGCCATGCCGATCTCCAGGCTGTGCCAGCCCAGGCGCCTCGCCTCGGCGTGGCGGTGGGCGCCCAGGCTTTGCGCGACCAAGGTGCCGGCCGCATTGCCCAGCGCCATCGGCATCATGAACATCAGCGCAATCAAATTGACCGCCAGCTGGTGACCGGCCACTGGCGTGGCGCCCAGGCGGGCGATGAAGATGGCCATGAAGGTGAAGCCGGTGACCTCGATCAGGATGGCGCCGCCCATGGGCAGGCCCAGCTTCAACAACTGCTTCAGCGCCTGCAGCCGGGGCCGATGCAGGCCACCTTCTTGCAGGCCGAACTGGGCGTAGAAGGGATCGCGCCGCAGCAGCACGGCAGCGACCAGGGCCTGGCTCCACATGACGATGGCGGTGGCGATGCCGCAACCGACGGCGCCCATCGGCGGCAGCCCGAGCGCGCTAACCCCCTGAACCAGCAGCAGACTCAATGGCAGTTTGAGTGCCAAGCCACCAACCTGCAGCACCATCACCGCCTTGGGCCGCGACACCGCCGTGTTGAAACCACGGTAGGCGGTGAACAGCAGGCTGGCCGGCAGGGCGGCCGCCTGCGCCAGCAGATAGCCGCGCACCCGCGCCTCGACCTCGGGCCCGACGCGGGCGATGTCCAGCAAGGGGCCGGGGAAGAGCAGCAGTGCTTCGCCCAGCACCGTCAGCGCCAGCGCCAGCCAGACGGTCTGGTGCAATTCATCGCCAGCCTCGCGCAGCTTGCCGGCGCCGAAGAGCTGGCCAACCACCGGCGAGATCGCCAGCACGATGCCCATCAGGCCGATGAAGACGGTGAAGAACACCGCCGAGCCGACCGACAGCGCGGCCAGATCATTGGCCGAGGCGCGTGCGACCAGCACGGTGTCCACGGTGGAATAGGACAGCACGGCAATCTGGCCGATGAAGACCGGCCAGGCCAGTGGCAGCAGACGGCGCAGGCTGTCGAAGTGGCCGGCGCTCATCAAGTGCCAGCCTCTGCCTGCCCTGGCGCTTGGCCTTGCGGGTGATCAATGCCGACGAACTCGCGCGCCCGCTCGGCATAGCGGTTGAAGCGCCAGGCCGTGGCCTCCATCGAGATGCGGCGCCAGCTGATGCGCTTCTCGGCGGGTGTCATTACCGGCCAGTTCTGCACCTCGTCGAAGGTGCGGCCGCAACCTTTGCAGATCTCGTCGCCCTGGCTGGTCGAGCAGATCGCAATGCAGGGGGCGTCGGGCGTGCTCTCGTACCAGCGTAGCCAGGCCTCGCGGGCGGCGGCGGGCATGCTGTCCTCGTCGCAATCGCTCTCGCGGTAATAAACCATCAGCGCATAGACCTCGGCCAGCGCCTGCACCGGCGCGCTGGCCTGCAGGCCGTCCTGGCCGGGCTCGCGTTCGCGCCACCAGTTGATGGCGGCTTCGATATCGGTGATGTGAATGCCAGCCATGGCTTGCGCTCAGTAGGCCAGGCCCATGGCGCTGCGCACTTCCTTCAGCGTCTTGCGCGCGACCGCGCGAGCTCGCTCGGTGCCAACCTCGACGATCCAGTGCACCTGCTTCGGGTTGGACAGGAACTCATCGGCGCGCTCGCGCCAGGGCTGTTGCTCCCTGACGATGGCGTCGATGACCGGCTGCTTGCAGTCCAGGCAGCCAATGCCGGCGCTCTTGCAGCCGGCCTCGGCCCAGGCGCGGGTGTCGCTGTCCGAGTAGAGCTTGTGGAACTCCCAGACCGGGCAGCGGGACGGGTCGCCGGCATCAGTGCGCCGCACGCGCGCTGGGTCGGTCGCCATCTTGCGGATCTTGTCCTCAACGACGGCCGGCTCGTCGCGCATGGCGATCGTGTTGCCATAGCTCTTGCTCATCTTCTGCCCGTCCAGGCCGGTCAGCTTGGAGGTCTCGGTCAGCAAGGCCTGCGGCTCGGGCAGGATCGGGGTGTCGCCGCAATAGATGTTGTTGAAGCGGCGCGCCACCTCGCGGGTGACCTCGACGTGCGCCGCCTGGTCCTCGCCCACCGGCACCAGACCGGCCTTGTAGATCAGGATGTCAGCCGCCTGCAGCAAGGGGTAGCCCAAAAAGCCATAGGTCGCCAGTTCGCGGTTCTTCTCGACCTGGTCCTTGTAGCTGGGCATGCGCTCCAGCCAGCTGTGCGGCGTGCTCATGGCCAGCAGCGTGAACAGCTCGGCATGCTCGGGCATGCGGCTCTGGATGAAGAGCGTGCATTGCTCGGGGTCCAGGCCAGCGGCCAGCCAGTCGACCACCATGTCGTAGACATTGCGCTCGACGATGCTCTTGTCCTGGAAATGGGTGGTCAGCGCATGCCAGTCGGCCACGAAGAAGAAGCAGTCATAGGCCTGCTGCAGCCGCACCCAGTTCTTCAACGCGCCGTGGTAATGGCCCAGATGCAGGGCGCCGGTCGGCCGCATGCCGGAGAGCACGCGTTGGCGGGGCAGGGGAGCTTGGGTATCAGGCATGGCAGGCTTGGGCAGGCGAAGCGCGCATTGTAGGGAGAGCCGGCCGGCTACACTGCCGCCCCATGAAGAACATCGTGATCCTGATTTCCGGCCGTGGCTCCAATATGGAGGCCATCGTCAAGGCCTGCGCGGGCGAGCAGTGGCCGGCGCGCATCGCCGCGGTGATCAGCAACCGCCCCGATGCAGCCGGCCTGGCCTTTGCCGCCGCCCATGGTGTGCCAACAGTGGTGGTCGATCACAAGGCCTTTGCCGATCGCGAGGCCTTCGATGCCGAGCTGGCCCGGCAGATCGACGCCTTTGCGCCCGATCTGGTCGTGCTGGCCGGTTTCATGCGCATCCTCACGCCCGGCTTCACCCGCCATTACGAGGGCCGGATGTTGAACATCCATCCCTCGCTGCTGCCGGCCTTCACCGGCCTGCATACCCACCAACGCGCCTTGCAGGCCGGCTGCCAGTTCGCCGGGGCCACGGTGCATTTCGTCACCGCCGAGCTGGATCATGGCCCCATCGTGGCCCAGGCCGTGGCGGCGGTGCAGCCGGGCGATGACGAGGCCGCCTTGGCGGCACGGGTGCTGAAGCTGGAGCACCGGATGTACCCGGCGGCGGTGCGCTGGTTCGTCGAAGGCCAGCTGGGCATCGCCGATGGCCGTGTTCGCCAGCTGGGCGGCCAGGCGCAGGCCTTCAGCTGAGCATCTTTGCCTCAGCCGATCAGGCTGGCCAGGATATTGATCGTCAAGGCCAGCACGCCGGTGTTGAAGACGAAGGACAGCAGCGCCTGCAGCAGCACCAGCTTGCGCATGGCGCGTGAGCTGACGGTCACGTCCGAGGTCTGCGAGGTCGCGGCCAGCGTGATCGAGAAGTAGAGGAAGTCGCTGTAGTCCAGCGCGCTGGTGTCGCCGGGAAACTCCAGGCCATGCGCGCCCGCGTCACCGCGGTGGTAGAGGCTGGCATAGGCCAGCGCGAACTCGACCGGCAGCAGCAGCCAGGATCCGGCCACGGTGGTAATCGCCAGCAGCAGATAGGGCCAGCCCTGCACAACATTGCCGCCATGGCGCACCTGGGCCTGCTCCAGCGCAATCGCCGCCAGACTGGCCAGGGCGCCGATGACGGCCAGCACCAGCACGACGGGCATGCCCTGGGCCAGCGCGCGGGCCTGGCGCTGCACGTGGGCGCTGTCGGCGCGGCCGATATGCCACAGGATCAGCAGCAGATAGGTCCAGACGCCGACGTTCCAGCCCAGCAGCAATCGCGTCAGCAGCGGCAACGTACTGGGCCAGACGGTCGCCAGCAGCGCACCGGCGAGCACGGCAATGCTCAGCCGCGGCCGCAGCCGCAGATGGTGGCTGAGTTGCAGCCAGAGCTTCATTCGACCAGCCGGGCAAAGCGCGGCTGCAGGCGGCCTTCGTGTTCGACCTGCTCGAAGAACATCGCATGGGGGCGCACCCACAGCCCGCTGCTGTTGTACAGCGGCCGGTAGACGACCAGCGGCTCCAGCGTTTCGCTGTGGCGGGCCGCGCCGATTACCTCGTAGTCGAGGCCTTTGTAGTGGCGGTAGCGGCCGGTGGGCGTGTCGGGCAGGGCGGGGAGGTCTTGGCTGCTCATGGGCTTGGATCGGAATTCTTGACTCTCCGGCTGGAACTGCTGGAAACCATCAGCCGCCTGGGATAATCGGGCCCATGCATCCTAATGCCCTTCTTGACCTGAGCTGCGAGCTGCTGCGCGCCGTGCTCAAACTCGACGCGCCGGCCGACGGCGTGGTGTCCGCCTTCTTTCGCAAGAACAAGGCCCTTGGCCAACGTGAGCGCCATACCCTGGCCGAGACCGTCTATACGGTGCTTCGCCAGCGTCCGCTGCTGCAGAACCTGGCGCAATCGGGTAGCGGCCCGATCGAACGCCGCCTGGCCTTGCTGGCCTGGGCCGGCAGCGAGACGTTTTTGCGTGGGGCGCTGAGCGCGACCGAGCAGCAGTGGCTGGCTGATGTCAAACGCATCGACCTTGCCAGCCTGCCCGAGAAGCTGCGCCACAATCTGCCCGAATGGCTGGCCGAGCCGCTGCAGAAGCGCTTGGGTGATGCCGAGTTCTGGGCGCTGGCCGAGGCGATGAACGAGGGCGCGGCGCTGGATTTGCGCGTCAATATGCTGAAGAGCAAGCGCGAGGACGCTCAAGCAGCGCTGAAGGCTGCCGGCATCGATGCCGAGCCCATGCCCTATTCGCCCTGGGGTCTGCGTGTGCAGGGCAAGCCGGCGCTGAACAAGCTGGAGTTGTTCACCAGCGGCGCGATCGAGGTGCAGGACGAAGGCAGCCAGCTGCTGGCCCTGCTGCTGGATGCCAAGCGGGGCGAGATGGTGGTCGACTTCTGCGCCGGTGCCGGTGGCAAGACCTTGGCGCTGGGTGCCGCGATGCGCAATACCGGCCGCCTCTACGCTTTCGACATCTCGGGCCACCGCCTTGATGCATTGAAGCCGCGGCTGGCGCGCAGTGGTCTGTCCAATGTCTATCCGGCGCAGATCGTTCATGAGCGCGACGAGCGCATCAAGCGCCTGGCCGGCAAGATCGACCGCGTGCTGGTCGACGCGCCGTGCTCGGGCCTGGGCACGCTGCGCCGCAATCCTGACTTGAAGTGGCGCCAGTCGCCCAAGGCGGTGCAGGAACTGCAGGCCAAGCAGACCGCCATCCTGGACAGCGCCGCCCGCTTGCTCAAGCCAGGCGGCCGTCTGGTCTATGCCACCTGCAGCCTGCTGGAAGCCGAGAACGAGGAGATCGCTCAGGCCTTCAGTGCCGCGCACGCGGACTTCCTGCCTCTGGACGCTGCCGAGGCGCTGACGCGCGCCCATGTCGGCCAGGCCGAGCAGCTGTGCGAGAACGGCTTTGTGCGCCTCTGGCCGCATCGCCACCAGACCGATGGTTTCTTTGCAGCAGCTTGGGAAAAGCGGCAATAAGGCACTGGCCGCTGCGGCCCGGATTGAATCTGAATCGATGGGGCCGCTAGAGTGGCTCACCTACAATCGCCGCTGATTTTTGCAGGCTCAGGACGCTCCGAGTGGAGCAGGGTTAGGACCGAATGAATGAATTGTTGATCGTGCGCGACGCTCTGCTGGAGTTGCTGAGCCAAGGCCTGAGCGCTGCCAGCGCCTGGCAGATCGTGGTCTACACCTTGGTGGTGACCCATCTCACCATCCTTGGCGTGACGATCTTCCTGCACCGCGCACAGGCCCATCGCGCGCTTGATCTCGGCCCCATCCCCTCGCACTTCTTCCGCTTCTGGCTGTGGCTGACCACGGGCCTGGTGACCAAGGAATTTGTCGCCGTTCATCGCAAGCACCATGCCAAGTGCGAGACCGAGGAAGACCCGCACAGCCCGCAAACCCGCGGCCTGAAGGCCTTGTTGCTGACCGGTGTCGAGCTCTACCGTGCCGAAGCCAAGAACAAGGAAACGCTGGCCAAGTACGGGACGGGCACGCCCAATGACTGGATTGAACGCAATCTCTACACCCGCTTCAGCTGGGAAGGCATTGTGTTGATGGCCCTGATCAACCTTGCGCTTTTTGGTGCCATCGGCCTGACGATCTGGGCCATTCAGATGGTGTGGATTCCCGTCTGGGCGACCGGTGTGATCAACGGCATTGGACACTACTGGGGCTATCGCAATTTCGAAGCCCAGGACGCGTCGACCAATGTCTCGCCCTGGGGCTTGTGGATCGGTGGCGAAGAGCTGCACAACAACCACCACACCTATCCGACTTCGGCCAAGTTCTCGGTCAAGCCCTTTGAGATTGATATTGGCTGGGGCTATATCCGCGCCTTCGAGCTGCTGGGGTGGGCCAAGGTGCGCAAGACTGCGCCGCAGCTGCGCATGGGCGATCTGAAGGCCGTGGCCGACAAGGACACGCTGGAAGCCATCATCGCCAACCGCTACGAGATCATGGCCAGCTATGGCCGCAACCTGAAGGCGGCCTGCACGCAGGAGCTCAATCGCCTGAAGGAGCAAGGCGAACAGCACAGCGCCAAGTGGCAGCAGTTCAAGCTGGCCAAGCGCTGGTTGCACCGCGACGCCGACCATATCCCAGAGGACGTGCAGCGCGACCTGGCCGGCGTGCGTGCCGCCAGCCCGGCGCTGGACAAGCTGCTGGTCATGCGTGAAGAGCTGCGCCAGCTGTGGACGCGCACCAATGTCTCGGCCGAGCAGTTGGTTAAGGATTTGCAGCAATGGTGCAAGGTGGCCGAGGAGAGCGGCATCGCCGAACTACGCAGCTTCTCGATGAGTCTGCGCGCGGCGCGCGCCTGAGTCTGTATCGATTCTGAACGGGCTTGATGACAGTCTTTGACGGCCGCGTAATGAAACGGTAAAGGGCGCCCTGCGGGGCGCCTTTTTGCATCGCTGCTTCCTATACTTCATCTGTGTTCAGCAAGCAGATGGAGGATTGAATGATGAAGTCGATCAAGCAAATTGGCCGTCATGCCCTGGTTCTTGCCGCTGTATTGACGGCCTGTGCGGTCCCCGCCTGGGCGGCCAGCGCTGAAGTTACCTTTGTCGCCCCGGATGGCTATGCCGACATCGGCCGCTCTTCCCGTGATCGCGACGAGGCCTTGGCTGGCCTGAAGGCGCATCTGGAAAAGGCGGCGGAATCGGCGTTGCCGGCGACCCAAAAGCTCAGCATCGAAGTGCTGCAGGTGAATCTGGCCGGTGAAGTCGAGCCGCTGTTCAGGCACCGGATGGAAGAGGTGCGGGTGCTGCGCCAGGTCAGTTGGCCATCGATGAAGCTGCACTATGTGCTGCGTGACGAGGCCGGCACGGTGCTCAAGGAAGCGACGACGGAACTCTCGGAAATGGACTACTTGCAGCGGCTCTCCGGTCGTTACAGCGGCGCCCTGCAGTACGAGAAGCAGATGATTGACCGCTGGTTTGCCAGCGAGTTTGCTGCCGATCGACGCAGCAGTCTGTAAGTCAGTGAGGCCAGCCGGGCTTTGGAGCCCGGTCAGCCATAAAAAAACCGCCTCGGCACGCCAGGCGGTTTTTTATTGCTCGAAGCACAGCCGAATTACTTCAGCTTGATTTCCTTGTACAGGACGTGCTTGCGGGCCTTGGGATCGAACTTCATGAATTCGAGCTTTTCGGGCGTCGTCTTCTTGTTCTTGTTCGTGGTGTAGAAGTGGCCGGTACCTGCAGTGGATTCCAGCTTGATCTTCTCGCGTCCGCCTTTGCTTGCCATGGTGATGCTCCTAGATGTTCAGCGAATGATCAGAGCTCGCCCTTGGCGCGCAGATCAGCGACGACTTGGTCGATGCCGACCTTGTCAATCAGACGGAGAGCAGCATTGCTGATACGCAGGCGCACCCAACGGTTTTCGGTTTCCAGCCAGAAACGACGGTACTGCAGATTGGGCAGGAACCGACGCTTGGTCTTGTTGTTGGCGTGGGAGACATTGTTCCCGACCATGGGCTTCTTGCCCGTGACTTGACAGACGCGTGCCATGACGCTTCTCCGTTCTTGATTTGTTTAACCAGCCGCCCAAGCACCCGCGTTCGCTTTCGAAACAACGAGCCCATCACATCGAGTGATGGCCACGCCAGGCGGCCACATGACCACTATATGCAAGCTAAACCCTTGGAAGTCTCGTCGGGCGCATCAGGAAATTGAATCTCCGGACGCCCTGCTTGACCGCCGTGGGCGTGGTCCATCCAGCAAGCAAGCCTGCGAGTATAGCGGAAAAAAGCCGTCTGGGCCAGCTGCGAGGCTGATCCAGATGGCTTCAATCGCTTCACGACCCGCTTGGCGGGCCGAGGGGCAGTTCAGCCCTCGTTTTGCTCCAGGAAGCGCTGGGCATCCAGGGCGGCCATGCAGCCGGTGCCGGCGCTGGTGATGGCCTGACGGTAGACATGATCCTGCACGTCGCCGGCGGCAAACACGCCGGGCACGCTGGTCATGGTGGCAAAGCCGTTCAGACCGCTGCGGGTGACGATATAGCCGTCCTTCATCTCCAGCTGGCCCTTGAAGATGTCGGTGTTGGGCTGGTGGCCGATGGCGATGAAGCAGCCCTGCAGCGCGATGTCCTTCGTGGCGCCGGAATCGACATGCTTCAGTCGCACGCCGGTCACGCCGCTCTGGTCGCCCAGCACCTCATCCAGCGTGTGGAAGACCTGCAGCTCGATCTTGCCGGCGGCCACTTTTTCCATCAGCTTGTCGACCAGGATGGGTTCGGCGCGGAACTTGTCGCGGCGGTGGACCAGATGGACCTTGCTGGCGATATTGGACAGGTACAGCGCTTCTTCGACGGCGGTGTTGCCGCCACCAATGACACAGACTTCCTGGCCGCGGTAGAAGAAACCATCGCAGGTGGCGCAGGCGCTGACACCGCGGCCGGCAAAGGCTTCTTCCGAGGGCAGGCCGAGGTACTTGGCCGAGGCGCCGGTGGCGATGATCAGGCTGTCGCAGGTGTAGGTTCCGCTGTCACCCTTGAGCTTGAAGGGGCGGCTGGAGAAATCGACCTCGTTGATATGGTCGAAATGAATCTTGGTTTGGAAGCGCTCGGCGTGCTCCTGGAAGCGCTGCATCAGCTCCGGGCCCTGGACGCCCATCACATCGGCCGGCCAGTTGTCGACTTCGGTGGTGGTCATCAGCTGGCCGCCCTGGGCCATGCCGGTGATCAGCAGCGGGTTCAGATTGGCGCGCGCGGCATAGATGGCGGCGGTGTAGCCGGCCGGGCCGGAACCCAGGATCAGCAGCTTGGCGTGTTGGTTGGTGTCGCTCATGGGGGTGATATGGGGTTGCTGGGCGGGCAAACAAGCGGCGACGCTGCCGCTTATTCGGCCATTACCCTATGGATGCACGTGACTTAATTGGCACAATAACTTGCATTCTAGGCAAGAGGCCGTACAGCGCGCTGACGGCTTTTCAACAGACCATAGTCAACGGAGGTCGATCTCATGGCAATGCTGTCCAATCTGGACCTGATCCGCAGGGTGCCCTTGTTCTCCTTGCTCACCACTGATCAGGCGCAATCGATCGCGGACAGCGTTGTCAAGCGCCGCTTCAAGCGCGGTGAAGTGATCGTCGAGCAGGGCACCAAGTCCAATGCGCTGTTCATCCTGCTCAACGGCCGTGCCCGCGTGCTGACTGCCGATACCCGTGGCCGTGAGGTCATCCTGGCCGTGTTGCAGCCCGGCGACTACGTCGGCGAGATGAGTCTGATCGACGGCGAGCCGCATTCGGCCACCGTGCGCGCCGAGGTGCAGACGGACATGCTGGTGCTGGGCCGCATCGAGTTCTCGCGCTGCCTGCCGGAGAGCAGCAGCCTGTCCTACGCCATCCTGCGCGGGCTGGTCGCCCGGTTGCGCAATGCCGATCGCCAGATCGAGTCGCTGGCCCTGCTGGATGTCTATGGCCGCGTGGCCCGCACGCTGCTCGATATGTCCGAAGAAGAAAAGGGCTTGAAGATCATCCGCGGCAAGGTCTCGCGCCAGGACATGGCCAAGGTCGTCGGCGCTTCACGCGAGATGGTCAGCCGGGTGATGAAGGATCTGGAAGATCGCGGCGTCATCGAGACACTGGAGAACGGTTCGGTCGTCATCAAGGAACGCCTGCACGACTGAACGCCTGCCCGGCCCGGGCGGCGCCATGCCATTCCTGGGCCACAATGAGGGCATGAGTTTTCCTCTCGGTTCATTGCTGGGTGGCGATGGCGCCACGACCGGCGACAGCAAGGTCCACAAGCGCGGCACCCGCAAGGCCGCCGCACCCGAGCCCGACCACCCCGGCCCGCTGCGCACGCCGCTGTGGCTGACGATCTCGGGTCTGCTCTGGTGCCTGCTCGTGCTGGCGCTGATCAGCCACGACGGTGGCGATGCCGGCTTTTCCAGCTCCGGCGCCCATGAGCTGCAGCACAACCGCGTTGGCGCGGTTGGCGCCTGGGTGTCCGATCTGCTCCTTTTCGCCTTTGGCTACTCCTGCTGGTGGCTGGTGCTGAGCCTGGCGCGCCTGTGGCTGGGCAGCCTGGCCGGGCTGCTGCGTAGTGAAATGCCGGCACTGTCGCTGCAGCCGATCTGGCGCCGCCGCTCGGTCTGGTGGGCCGGTCTGGTCTTGCTGATGTGTGCCAGCTGTGCGCTGGAGTGGTCGCGCCTGTATGGCTGGGAGCAGCGTCTGCCCGGCGGCCATGCCGGCGGCGTGCTCGGCTATCTGCTCGGCCCCTGGAGCATGAAGATGCTGGGCTTTGCCGGCTCCGGCGTGGTCTGGATCGCGCTCCTGGTGCTGGGCATGGGTGTGACGCTGCAATTCTCCTGGCTGCGCCTGGCCGAGCTGATCGGCACCTGGGTCGAGGGCCTGCGCCATCGCCGCGTCGAGCGGCTGGAGATTGCCGAAGACAAGCGGGTTGGCAAGGTGGCCAAGCGCGAGCGCGAGCAGGTCGTCGAGGTGGAACGTCAGGTGGTCGAGGAGCATGTGCCCATCGTCATCGAGGCGCCGGTCGTCGATGTGCCCAAGTCCACCCGGGTGGCCAAGGAGCGCCAGAGCACACTGTTCACCGAATTGGCCGATACCAAGCTGCCGCAGGTCGATCTGCTTGACGCCGCACCGCCGCGTATCGAGACGGTGACGCCGGAGTCGCTGGAGATGACCAGCCGGATGATCGAGAAAAAGCTGCGCGACTTTGGCGTCGAGGTGCGCGTGGTGGCCGCCTCGCCAGGCCCGGTGATCACGCGCTACGAGATCGAACCGGCCACCGGCGTCAAGGGCTCGCAGATCGTCAATCTGGCCAAGGATCTGGCGCGCTCGCTGAGCCTGATCAGCATCCGGGTCGTCGAGACCATTCCCGGCAAGAACTATATGGCGCTGGAGTTGCCGAATGCGCGACGCCAGACCATCCGCCTGTCGGAAATCCTCGGGTCGCAGGTCTATGCCGATGCGCCCTCGATGCTGACGATGGCGCTGGGCAAGGACATCATCGGCGCGCCCGTGGTTGCCGATCTGGCCAAGATGCCGCATTGCTTGGTGGCGGGCACGACCGGCTCAGGCAAGTCGGTCGGTATCAACGCGATGATTCTGTCGCTGCTCTACAAGGCCGAAGCCCGTGATGTGCGGCTGATCATGATCGACCCCAAGATGCTGGAAATGAGCGTCTACGAGGGCATTCCGCACCTGCTGGCGCCGGTGGTCACCGACATGAAGCAGGCCGGCAACGCGCTGAACTGGTGTGTCGGCGAGATGGAGCGGCGCTACAAGCTGATGTCCAAGATGGGCGTGCGCAATCTGGCCGGCTACAACAAGAAGATCGTCGAGGCCGACGAGCGCGGCGAGAAGATCGGCAATCCCTTCAGCCTGACGCCCGAACAGCCCGAGCCGCTGGAACGGCTGCCGCACATCGTGGTGGTTATTGACGAGCTGGCCGACCTGATGATGGTCGTCGGCAAGAAGATCGAGGAATTGATTGCCCGTCTGGCGCAAAAGGCGCGTGCCGCCGGCATCCACCTGATCCTGGCCACGCAGCGCCCCTCGGTGGATGTGATCACCGGCCTGATCAAGGCCAATATCCCGACGCGCCTGTCCTTCCAGGTCAGCTCCAAGATTGACAGTCGCACCATCCTTGACCAGATGGGCGCCGAGGCGCTGCTGGGCATGGGTGACATGCTTTATATGGCCTCGGGCACCGGCCTGCCGGTGCGGGTGCATGGCGCATTTGTCAGCGACGAGGAGGTGCACCGCGTCGTCCAGTACCTGAAGGACCAGGGCGGCGAGCCCAACTACATCGAGGGCATTCTCGAAGGTGGCGTGCTGGACGCCGAAGGCGGCGAGGGCGGTGCCGGCGGCGAGGCCAATGGCCAGGGCACCGAAGCCGACCCGATGTACGACCAGGCGGTGGCCGTGGTGCTGCAGCACCGGCGCGCGTCGATCTCGCTGGTGCAGCGCCATCTGCGCATCGGCTACAACCGGGCGGCGCGGCTGCTGGAGCAAATGGAAAAGTCCGGCCTGGTTTCGGCCATGGCCACCAATGGCAACCGCGATCTGCTGTTGCCCAAGCGCGAGGAATGATGATGTTGCGGATTGCGGCGCTGCTGTGCGCCTTTGCCACCACGGCCGTGCAGGCCGATGGCGTGCAGGCCCTGAACGACTTCCTGCGCGAGGTGAAGAGCGGTCGGGCGAACTTTGTGCAGACGGTCAGCACGGCCGACGGTCAGCGCAAGAAAAGCATCACTGGCAGCTTCGAGTTCCAGCGCCCCAACCAGTTTCGCTTTGTCTATGCCAAGCCGGCCGAGCAGCTGATCGTCGGTGATGGCGAGAAGGTCTGGATCTATGACCCCGGCCTGATGCAGGCCAGCTCGCGCAAGCTGGCCCAGGCGCTGGGCTCGACGCCGGCCGCGTTGCTGGCCGGCGGCACGATGGCGCGCGATTTCGTACTCAAGGCCCAGCCGGCCGAGGGCGGTCTGGACTGGGTGCTGGCCACGCCGCGCCAGGCTGAGGGCAATGTGCAGAACCTGCGCGTTGGCTTCAAGGGTAAGGACTTGGCGGCCATCGAGATTCTTGACAGCTTTGGCCAGCGCTCGCTGCTGCAGTTCAGCGCGGCCCAGTTCAATGTGCCGCTGCCGGCCGAGCATTTCCGCTTCGAGCTGCCCAAGGGGGCGGATCTGCTGGAGCAATGAAGGCCACAGCCGTGATCCGGCCGTGTCGTGCGCATGACTGAGTCCTTGTTTCCCGAATGGTCGAGTCCGGCTGAGCCAGCCGGTACGCCGCCAAGTGCCGGCGCCAGTGCCGGCGCGGGCAAGCGCAGCGCCCTGGTCGGCAGCGCCCAGCCGCTGGCTGAGCGGCTGCGGCCGATGCAGCTGGCCGATGTGATCGGCCAGCGCCAGCTGCTGGGTGAGGGCATGCCGCTGCGCGTGGCCTTCGAGACCGGCCGGCTGCACTCGATGATCCTCTGGGGCCCGCCCGGCGTCGGCAAGACGACCTTGGCGCGGCTGCTCACGCAGGCCTTCGACGCCCAATTCATCACCATCTCGGCGGTGCTGGGCGGTGTGAAGGAGATCCGCGAGGCGGTCGATCGTGCGCTGGCGGCGCAGGCGCAGGGGCGGCGCACCGTTGTGTTTGTCGACGAGGTGCATCGCTTCAACAAATCGCAGCAGGACGCGTTTCTGCCCCATGTCGAGTCGGGGCTGTTCACCTTCATCGGCGCGACGACCGAGAACCCGTCCTTCGAGGTCAACTCGGCGCTGCTGTCGCGAGCCACGGTTCATGTGTTGAAGGCGCTGGACGAGGCCGAGTTGCTTGATCTGGTCGCACGTGGTCAACAGGCGCTGGGCTGCCCGCCCTTCAGTGCAGCCGCGGCCAAACGGCTGGCCGCCTATGCCGATGGCGATGCGCGCCGGCTGCTCAATGCGGTGGACACCGCTGCGGCGCTGGCCCCCAAGGGCGCGGCCGAGATCGACGAGGCGGCGCTGGAGCGCGCGCTGGGCGAGCAACTGCGCCGCTATGACAAGGGCGGCGAGCAGTTTTACGACGTCATCTCGGCGCTGCACAAGTCGGTGCGCGGCTCCGATCCTGATGCGGCGCTGTACTGGTTTGCGCGCATGCTCGATGGCGGCGTTGACGCCCGCTACATCAGCCGCCGCCTGATCCGCATGGCCAGCGAAGATATCGGTCTGGCCGATCCGCGGGCATTGCGCCTGTGCCTGGATGCGGCCGAAACCTATGAGCGCCTGGGCTCGCCGGAAGGGGAGTTGACGCTGGCCCAGGCCGTCGTCTACCTGGCCGTGGCGCCCAAGTCGAATGCGGTCTACAGCGCCTACAAGACGGTTCGGGCCCTGGTCAAGCAGGATGGCAGCCGCCCGGTGCCCTTGCATCTGCGCAACGCTCCTACCCACTTGATGAAGGATCTGGGCTATGGTCGGGACTATCGCTATGCCCACGAGCATCCCGATGGTTTTGTTGCCGGAGAACAGTACCTGCCCGATGGTCTGCAGGGGCAGCAGTTCTATGAGCCGGTGCCGCGTGGGCTGGAATTGCGTATCGGTGAGCGGCTGCGCGACTTGCGGCAGCGCAATGCTGATGCGGACAGCGATGATTGAATCGTTGAAAGCCGAGGTCTGAGGAGTACAGATGGCGCATTGTTCAACACGCTATTCAACACGCTACTGCGGCCTTGCCCAGCGGGTAATCCCCATCAAATTTGCCGATTTGCGCACTTCTAAAATCGGCACAGCCTGCAGGCGCTGAGAGCGATGCGAAGGCCCATCCGCAAGGTGGGCCTTTTTGTTGGCTCCCAGCAAGCGCACCAAGAAAAGAGTCTGCCTCACAGGGCAGCAAGTCGAACCGGAGAAGTGTCTATGGAAACCTTTGTCCAGCAGATCATCAATGGTCTCGTGCTCGGCAGCATGTATGCGCTGGTGGCACTGGGCTACACGATGGTCTACGGCATCATCAACCTGATTAACTTCGCGCATGGCGAGATCCTGATGGTCGGCGCCATGGTCAGTTGGACGGTGGTCACGGAGCTGGCCGACACCGGCCTGCCGGGTTGGGTGCTGATGCTGATCGCGCTGGCCTGTGCTGTCGTCGTCTGCACGCTGCTGAATTTCCTGGTCGAGAAGATCGCCTACCGGCCGCTGCGCAGCGCGCCGCGTCTGGCACCGCTGATCACGGCCATGGGCATGTCGCTGCTCTTGCAGACGCTGGCAATGATTGTCTGGAAGCCCAATCCCAAGCCCTTCCCGCTGCTGCTGCCAACCGACCCGATCAACCTCGGCGGTCCGGTGATCTCTGTCACCCAGGTCATCATCCTGATCACCACCGTCGTCATCCTGGGCGGCCTGCTCTGGTTGGTCAATCACACCAAGCTGGGCCGCGCGATGCGCGCCACGGCCGAGAACCCCAAGGTGGCCGGCCTGATGGGCGTGAAGCCCGATATGGTGATTTCGGCCACCTTCGTGATCGGTGCGGCGCTGGCCGCCGTGGCCGGCATGATGTGGGCGGCCAACTACGGCACGGTGCAGCATTCGATGGGCTTCATGCCCGGCCTGAAGGCCTTCACCGCGGCGGTGCTGGGCGGTATCGGCAATCTGGCCGGCGCCATGGTCGGCGGCGTGCTGCTGGGGCTGATCGAGGCGATCGGTGCCGGCTATCTGGGCGACCTGACCGGCGGCATCCTCGGCAGCCATTACGCCGACATCTTCGCCTTCGTCGCACTGATCCTGGTGCTGACGCTGCGTCCGTCTGGCTTGTTGGGTGAGCGCGTCGCTGACCGCGCCTGAAGGAGACACTCAAATGCAAAACACCAAGAAGCTGATCGTTTTTCTGTTGTCGGCCCTGGGCCTGCTGATCGTCCCGCTGATTGCCCAGCAATTCGGCAACGGGCCGGTGCGCATCATCGACCTGGCGCTGCTCTATGTGATGCTGGCGCTGGGCTTGAACATCGTGGTCGGCTACGCGGGTCTTTTGGACCTCGGCTATGTGGCCTTCTACGCGGTCGGCGCCTATATGTTTGCGCTGCTGGCCAGCCCGCACCTGAGCGAGAACTTCGAAGGCTTTGCCGCCGCCTTCCCCGGCGGGCTGCACTCGCCGCTGTGGCTGATCATCCCGCTGGGGGCAGGTCTTGCCGCCTTCGCCGGGGTGATGCTGGGCGCACCGACGCTCAAGCTGCGCGGCGACTACCTGGCCATCGTGACGCTGGGCTTCGGCGAAATCATCCGGGTGTTCCTGAACAATATGGAATACCCGCTGAACATCACCAACGGCCCGCGCGGCATCGGCCAGATCGACGCCATCCACGTCTTCGGGCTGGACCTGGGCAAGCCGCTGGAGATCTTCGGCTTCACGCTGCCCTCGGTCAGCCAGTACTACTACCTGTTCCTGGCCCTGGTGGTGATCTCGGTGCTGATCTGCTCGCGCCTGGAAGACTCGCGCATCGGCCGCGCCTGGATGGCCATCCGTGAAGACGAAATCGCCGCCAAGGCCATGGGCATCAACACCCGCAACCTCAAGCTGCTGGCCTTCGGCATGGGCGCCACCTTCGGCGGCGTGGCCGGCTCGATGTTCGGCGCCTTTCAGGGCTTCGTCAGCCCCGAGTCCTTCAGCCTGCAGGAAAGCGTGATGATCGTCGCCATGGTCGTGCTCGGCGGCATCGGCCACATCCCCGGCGTGATCCTCGGCGCGCTCCTGCTCTCGGCCCTGCCCGAAGTGCTGCGCTATGTGGCCGGTCCGCTACAAGAAGCCACCGGCGGCCGGCTTGACGCCGCCATCCTGCGCCAGCTGCTGGTGGCGCTGGCGATGATCAGCATCATGCTCCTGCGCCCACGCGGCCTGTGGCCCAGCCCCGAGCACGGCAAAGCCGCGCCCCAGCCCTTGGCCAACAACAAGTAAAGACGCCGGAGAGCCCCCCACCATGAGCGACATCGTTCTCAAAGTAGCCGGCGTGTCCAAGCGCTTCGGCGGTCTGCAAGCCCTCTCCGACGTGGGCATCCAGATCAACAAAGGCCAGGTCTACGGCCTGATCGGCCCCAACGGCGCCGGCAAGACCACCTTCTTCAACGTCATCACCGGGCTGTACACGCCCGACGCCGGCAGCTTCGAGCTCGGCGGCGCGCCCTATGCGCCCACCGCCGTGCACCAGGTGGCCAAGACCGGCATTGCCCGCACCTTCCAGAACATCCGGCTCTTCGCCGAGATGACCGCGCTGGAAAACGTCATGGTCGGCCGCCATGTGCGCACCGGCTCCGGCCTCTTGGGCGCCATCTTCCGCAGCCCCGGCTTCAAGGCCGAGGAAGCTGCGATTGCGAAGCGCGCCCAGGAACTGCTGGACTACGTGGGCATCGGCAAATACGCGGAATACAAGGCCCGCACCCTCAGCTACGGCGACCAGCGCCGGCTGGAGATTGCCCGCGCGCTGGCCACCGACCCCAAGCTGATCGCGCTGGACGAACCGGCCGCCGGCATGAACGCGACCGAAAAGGTCGTGTTGCGCGAGCTGATCGACCGCATCCGCAAGGACGGCCGCACGATTCTCTTGATCGAACACGACGTCAAGCTGGTGATGGGCCTGTGCGACCGCGTGACCGTGCTGGACTACGGCAAGCAGATTGCCGAAGGCACGCCGGCCGAGGTGCAACGCAATGAAAAGGTGATCGAGGCCTACCTCGGTGCAGGCCACGCCGCGCACTGATGGCCCACCCCCTATGCGCTACGCGGTCTGCCGACCGCGTCAGGCCAGGAGGCCTGACCCTTCGGCAGGCTCAAACAGCAGGCTGCTTGAGTCCGGCCTCAGCCCCCTCAAGGGGGCGAGCGCCTAGGGCCGGCAGAGCCGGACCCTCGCGCTCCGCTCGGGAATACCGGGCAGGCGCAGTTCAGACATGGAGTCACAAATGACAAGCGAAGTATTGTTGAAAGTCAGCGGCTTGAAGGTCGCGTACGGCGGCATCCAGGCCGTCAAGGGCGTGAACTTCGAAGTGCGCCAGGGCGAACTGGTCAGCCTGATCGGTGCCAATGGCGCGGGCAAGACCACCACGCTCAAGGCTGTGACCGGGCTGCAGGCCGTCGCCGATGGCGACATCCAGTACCTGGGCAAATCGATCAAGGGCCAGGGCGCCTGGGATCTGGTCAAGCAAGGCCTGGTGATGGTGCCCGAAGGGCGGGGCACCTTCACCCGGATGACCATCACCGAGAACCTGCAGATGGGCGCCTACATCCGCAACGACAAGGCGCAGATCGAAGCCGATATCGATCGCGTGTTCGGCATCTTCCCTCGCTTGAAGGAACGCCGCCTGCAGCTGGCCGGCACGATGAGCGGCGGCGAGCAGCAGATGCTGGCCATGGGCCGCGCGCTGATGGCCCAGCCCAAGGTGTTGCTGCTGGACGAACCCTCGATGGGCCTGTCGCCCATCATGGTCGACAAGATCTTCGAGGTCGTCAACGAAATCCACGGCCAGGGCGTGACCATCCTCTTGGTCGAGCAAAACGCCAGCCGCGCACTGGCCGCCGCCAACCGCGGCTATGTGATGGAGAGCGGCATCGTCACGATGACCGGCGAGGGCAAGACCCTGCTGAACGATCCCAAGGTGCGCGCTGCTTACCTCGGTGAGTAAGCGTCACCGCAGCGCAAAAAGAAAAGACGGCCGGCGATAGCCCCGCAAGGGGCATTCGCTCGGCCGCCATCCAACGAAGCGCGAGGATCCGGCTCCGCCGGGCCTACGCGCTTGCCCCCTTGAGGGGGTGGCCGTCAGGCCGTAGGGGGTGGTCCATCAACCCGCCACGAGCTTGGAGCGAGCCCAGGCGTCGGCTTCGCGGGCCGGGGTGTTGCCGCTGACGCGGATGCGATCCAGCAGCTCGGCGACGCGGTCGCGGATCTGGCTGACCTCGGCCATCACGGCCGATTCTTCGCCTTCATTGCGGAACTCGCGGGCGACGCTGACGATGCCGCCGGCGTTGACCAGGTAGTCGGGCAGGTAGAGCACGCCGCGGCCATGCAGGGTGTCGCCATCGGCGGCGGTGGCCAGCTGATTGTTGGCGGCGCCGGCGACCAGCTTGGCGCGGATCTGCGGCACGGTGCCGGCATTCAGCACGGCGCCCAGTGCGCAAGGTGCCAGCACGTCGACATCAGCGGCCAGGATTTCATTGACGTGCACGGCTTGCGCGCCGAACAGTTCCTGAGCGCGAGCGACCTTGGCGGCGTCGACATCGGCGACCAGCAGCTTGGCACCAGCCTTGTGCAGGAACTCGGCCAGATGCCAGCCCACAGCGCCCAGACCCTGGACGGCCACGCGCACGCCTTCCAGCGTGTCGCGCTTCAGGTGCAGGCGTACGCCGGCTTCGATCGAGACGAACACGCCCCAGGCCGTCTTCGGGCTGGGGTCGCCGCCGAAGGCGCCGTCGCGCGGAATGCCGCTGACGAATTGGGTGTGCTGCTGGACGATGCGCATATCGCCGGTCGTCGTGCCGACGTCCTCGGCGGTGATGTAGGCGCCGTTCAGCGAGGCGACGGCGCGGCCGAAGGCGGCGAACAGCGCAGTACGGTCGAATTCACCGGCAGGCTTCAGGATCACGGCCTTGCCGCCGCCAAAGGGCAGATTGGCCAGCGCGTTCTTCAGGCTCATGCCTTGAGCCAGACGCAGCGCGTCGTTCAGTGCGGCCAGTTCATTGCCATAGCTCCAGAAGCGGCAGCCGCCAAAGGCCGGGCCACGGGCGGTGCTGTGCACGGCCAGAATGGTCTTCAGGCCGGTTTGTTCGTCGGTGGCGAACAGCACGCGCTCATGGGCGGCTTGATCGGGCAGGCCGAACAGCGAGCTGGGGATCGATTCGGGCGCTTCTTGCAGCGCGCGGGCGAGGCTGGAGGTGGTCATGAACGTGGCACTCGTGATGCATGGATGGACAAAGGCGCCCATTCGTATCGCGAGGGGCGCCTGGACTGCGCTGGCTTGTGGCCTGGCGCGGGGCAAAGTGTAGCTTCAGGCTGCAGTTTGAGGCCTGGCGCGCTGCAGCGGATTCGTCATGCTTTGATGCAGACTTCGCATTCCAGCGCAGTTTTGCTCAGGCCGCGCTGCTGTCGCCGGGCAAGGGGTCCTGGAAGCTGCCACGCCGCAGCGTGATCACCAAGGTGTCGCGCCAGCCATGCTCGGCCACTGGCTGGATCGGGGTGGTTTCATGGATCACCCGCTCGTCGTCGAGCAGCAGCAGGGTCCAGGGCTCGCTCATCGTGAAGCGCTGACCACGCGGGCCGGCGGCTTCGAAGACGCGCGATTCGCCGCCCTTGATGCCTTCGCGCTGGACCAGGAAGACGGCAACGAAATCGACGCCGTCGCGGTGGGCGCCCTCGGGTGTTGGCCGGCCGATGCCGTCAGCGGTGTCAATGCGGAACTGATGGGCTTCGACGAACCAGGGCTGCGCGCCCTTCAAGCGGCTGGCCGTGGCGGCCAGCGCCTCGAGGATGCGTGACCAGCCCGGCAGCGCCAGCAGCGCCTCGTCCATCGGCTCGAACCAGCGTTCCAGGCCGCCGTGCAGCGCGTTGTAATCCAGCGGCTGCCAGTGGGCACGGTGCTCAACCTGGCGCACCGGCGCAGCGGCCGACGCGTCGACGACAAAGCTGCCATGGCGGCGAAAGCGGTAGCGGCCACCATCGCGCAGATAGTTGTCCGGCGGCAGCTGCTGCCAGAAGGGAGCCAGAGCCGCCAACTCGGCTTCGCCGCAGCCCAGCCAATGGCGCAGGCTTTCCGGCGCCATCACCGCCGAGCCCTGCTCGCGCAATTGCTGCTCGAACTGGGCAGCGCTGGAATAGGGCGGGCTGAAGTGCTTCATGTCGGGCGGTCTAAGGCGATGGGGTCAGGCGGGCGACAGCTTGTCGGCCTCGGAGGTGAAGGAGTCGGCAAAGAACTCGTCGGCGGGCAGACCGCAGTGGGCCATAAACTCCCGCTGCGCGGCCTCGACCATCACCGGGGCGCCACAGGCATAGACCTGATGGCCGGAGAGATCGGGCAGATCGGCCATCACCGCCTGGTGGACGAAGCCGGTGCGACCGTCCCAGCCGTCTTCGGCGCGTGGCTCCGAGAGCACCGGCACATAGCGCAGGCCAGGCATCGTCGTGGCGGCCTGCAGGGCCCAGTCGTGCAGATACAGATCGGCCTTGCTGCGGCAGCCCCAGTACAGCGTCACCGGGCGCGTGATGCCTTTTTGCTGAATGTGCTCGAGGATGGCCTTGATCGGCGCGAAGCCGGTGCCGCTGGCCAGCAGCACGATGGGCTTGTCGCTGTCCTCGCGCAGGAAGAAGCTGCCGAAGGGGCCTTCCATGCGCAGGATGTCTTTTTCCTTCATCGCGCCAAAGACATGGTCGGTGAACTTGCCGCCGGGCATATGGCGGATGTGCAGCTCGATGGCGGCCGGCGTGCCCAGGTTGTGCGGCGCATTGGCCATCGAATAGCTGCGCCGCGCGCCATCGCGCAGGATGAACTCGACGTACTGGCCGGCGTGGTACTGGAAGGCCTGGGTGGCCGGCAGTTGCAGGCGCAGCACGGCGACGTCGGTGCTCGGCTTGTCGATGCTGATCAGCCGGCTGGGCAGCTTCAGCACCGGGAACTCGCCGGCGCCGGGCACGGTGCGGGCCTCCAACACGCAATCGGTCTGCGGTGTGGCACAGCAGGTCAGCACCAAGCCCTCAGCCTCCTCGGCCTCGCTCAAGGCCTTGGCCTGGTGAGCGCCATGGATGACGCGGCCTTCCAGCAGCTTGCTCTTGCAGGAGCCGCAGGCGCCGTCCTTGCAGCCATAGGGCAAGCCCAGGCCCTGCCGGATCGCGGCGCTGAGCATGGTTTCATCGCGCTCGACGGCAAACGTACGGCCGCTGGGTTGGACGGTGACCTGAAAGTTCATGTTGGGCTGAAGACTTGAGCGGCCTTGAAGTGCATGGCTGCAGACAAAAACGCGGCCCGTCCGAAGAAGGGCGGGCCGTACACTGACCGGGTATTTTGCCTGAGCCCGCCCGGGGCGTTCCTGATCCAAGCCATGACCCTTGCCACAGCCCGCCCAGCACCGATGCGCCATGCCCGATCGAACAGCCCCAAGCGAGCCTTGCGCCTGCTGATCGTTGGCTGCGGCGATGTCGGCATGCGCGTGCTGCGTTTGCTGGCAGGGCGCTGGACGGTCTACGCACTCAGCTCCAACCCGGCACGCAGCGCCGAGCTGCGCGACGCCGGTGCGATCCCCCTGATTGGCAATCTGGACCGGCCGCAAGACCTGGCACGCCTGGCCGGTCTGGCCGATCTGGTTTTGCATCTGGCGCCGCCGCCGGGGCAGGGCGAGGTCGACCGTCGCAGCCTGAACCTGATTCGAGCACTGGCGCGCTCGGGCAAGCCCCACCGGCTGGTTTATGCGAGCACCACCGGTGTCTACGGCGATTGCGGCGGCGCCGCGTTTGACGAAACGCGGCCGGTGCGCGCAGCAACGGCGCGGGCACAGCGGCGCGTCGATGCCGAGCAGCGGCTGCGGCTGTTCGGCCGCCAGCACGGCGTGGCGGTCACCGTGCTGCGCATTCCCGGCATCTACGCCTGGGACCGCGAGGGCGGTCATCCGAGAGAACGCCTCGCACGAGGGGCGCCGGTGCTGTGCCGCGACGACGACGTCTACACCAACCACATTCATGCCGACGATCTGGCCCGCGCCTGCCTGCTGGCCCTGCTGCGCGGTGCGCCTCAGCGGCTGCTGCATGTCTGCGACGATGCCGATTTGCTGATGGGGGACTACTTCGACTTGGCCGCTGATTTGCTGCAGCAGCCGCGGCCACTGCGGATCTCGCGCGCTGAAGCGATCACACAGATGTCGCCGATGCAGCTGAGCTTCATGAGCGAATCCCGACGCTTGAGCAATCGCCGGCTGAGGACCGAGCTGCGGCTGAAGCTGCGCTACCCCACACCCGCTGAGGGCTTGCTGGCCGGCCGATCCTGAGCGGTTTTCAGCGCCGGCGGCTGCCGCGCCAATAGCGCATCATCAGCCAGGCGCCCAGCATGCCGCCGAGGTGGGCGAAGTGGGCAATGCCGGTGCTGCCGCCCAAGCCCATCATCAACTCAAGCCCGCCGAAGAGTGCGACGAAGTACTTGGCCTTCATCGGAATGGGCGGGAACAGCGGCATGATGATGCGATCGGGAAACAGCATGCCGAAGGACAGCAGCAGGCCGAACAGCGCGCCTGATGCGCCCACCGTCGGCGCATAGGAACCGATCAGCAGCGTGAACAGCAGCTGCACACCAGCGGCCGCCAAGGTGCTGGCGATCAGCAGATGCAGATAGCGCTTGGAACCCCAGACGCGCTCCAGCTCCGAGCCGAACATCCAGAGGCCCAGCATATTGAAGAACAGATGCATGACATCGCCATGCAAGAAGGCGTAGGTGATGACTTGCCAGGGCAGGAAGTTGCCTGATTGCAGCGGCCACAGCTGGAACCAGCCCGAGAGACCGGGCGGCAAAAGCACAAAAGCGCAGAAAAAGCCGACACAGGCCAGCATGAAGGCCTTGGTGATCGCGGGAATGGGGGGCATGTCTTGCGGCTCGCTGGAAGCGCGATGCGGTCTTGATTCGGCATCGCAAACGGGGCAAGTGTATGCGGTCGCAACAGGGCCTGAGGGCGAGGGCGGGAGCAGGCTCAGTCATGCGTTGGGTAATTTGCCGCAGCGCTGAAAGCTGTTCTGATTACAGCCGCGCGGACGCAAAAAAGCCCCGGCAGGCGGGGCTCGTTCGAAACACTTCAGTGTTGAGGGCTTGGCACTGTGTTGGTGCCCGGGGCCGGACTCGAACCGGCACACCTTGCGGCGGGGGATTTTGAGTCCCCTGCGTCTACCGATTTCGCCACCCGGGCCAACCGGCCAAGTCCCTCAGACTTGAAGCCCATGATTATGCCATGCAAAGAGACGATGTCACTGCGACAATGCGCATCATGAACAAAAAACAGTACCCCAGCCTTGAGGATGTGATCGGCAACACGCCGCTGGTGCGCCTGCAGCGCGTGCTGGGCGCCGAGCTGGCCGCGCGTGGCAATGTCTTGCTGGCCAAGCTGGAGGGCAACAACCCGGCAGGTTCGGTCAAGGACCGACCGGCCATCAGCATGATCCGGCGTGCCGAGGAGCGTGGTGACATCAAGCCGGGCGACACCTTGATCGAAGCCACGTCGGGCAACACCGGCATTGCGTTGGCCATGGCCGCGGCCATGCGCGGTTATCGCATGGTGCTGATCATGCCGGAGGATCTGTCGATCGAGCGGGCCCAGACGATGAAGGCCTTCGGTGCCGAGCTGGTGCTGACACCACGCTCCGGCGGCATGGAATACGCCCGCGATCTGGCCGAGCAGATGCAGCGCGATGGCAAGGGCCGGGTGCTCGATCAGTTCGCCAACGAAGACAATCCGCGCATCCATTACGAAACCACAGGCCCCGAGATCTGGCGCGATACCGACGGGCAGATCACCCATTTCGTCAGCGCCATGGGCACGACCGGCACCATCACCGGCACCTCGAAGTTCCTGAAGGAGCAGAACGCGGCGATCCGTATTGTGGGTGCGCAGCCGGCCGAAGGTTCGCGCATTCCCGGCATTCGCAAATGGCCCGAAGCCTATCTGCCGAAGATCTACAAGCCCGATCATGTCGATGAGCTGGTGCTGGTCGGGCAGTCCGATGCCGAGGACATGGCCCGCCGCCTGGCTCGCGAAGAGGGCCTCTTCGGCGGCATTTCTGCGGCCGGTGCCTGCTGGGTGGCGCTGCAGCTGGCGCGCCAGCTGAGCAATGCCACCATCGTGTTCATCGTCTGCGACCGCGGCGACCGCTATCTGTCGACCGGTGTCTTCCCGGCCTGAACTGGCAGGCACGGAGGGCGCAAACACCGAGATGCTGCTGCGCTCAGGCTTCTAGAATCGGCGCATTGCAAGGATGAGCATGGACATTCACAAGGAACTCGATACCCGCGGGCTGAATTGCCCGCTGCCGATTCTGAAGGCCAAGAAGGCGCTGGCCGAGATGGAAAGCGGCCAGCTCTTGAAAGTGGTCGCGACCGATCCGGGTTCGACCCGCGATTTCCAGGCCTTCGCGCGCCAGACCGGCAATGAGCTGGTCGAACAAAGCAGCGCCAATGGCGAGTTCTTCCATGTGCTGAAGCGGCGCTGAATTGGCAGTCAAGCCGCAATGAGCGATCAGCCGACCAGACGGCTGATCAAGCAAAAGGCCACGCAGTGCGTGGCCTTTTGTGTTTGCAGCGTGCCGGCTCAGATCTCGAGGCTGCGCAGATAGTCGCGGAAGCCTGGGCCCAGTTGCGGGTGGGCCAGCGCCAGCTCGACATTGGCTTGCAGAAAGCCTTCCTTGCTGCCGCAGTCGTAGCGCTTGCCGTCGTAGCGATAGGCAAACACCTTTTCGCGGCGCAGCAGGCCGGCAATGCCATCGGTCAGCTGGATCTCGCCGCCAACACCACGGGTTTGGCTGGCGATCTCGCGGAAGACGCCGGGCGTCAGGATGTAGCGGCCGGCGACGGCCAGGCGTGATGGCGCGGCCTCGGGCGCCGGCTTTTCGACGATGCGGCTGACGTCCATCAGCTGCTCGTTGACGGCGGTGCCGGCCACGATGCCATAGCGGCGCGTGTGCTCCTGGGGCACTTCCTGCACAGCCAGGATGGAGGCGCGCCATTCATTGAATTGGTCGACCATCTGCTTGAGCACCGGCTGGCCATTCGGCGGGCCGACCATCAAGTCATCGGCCAGCAGCACGGCGAAGGGCTCGTTGCCGATCAGGCGCTGACCACAAAGCACGGCGTGACCCAGGCCCAGGGCCTGAGCCTGGCGCACATAGATGCACTCCATATCGTCTGGCTTGACGCTACGGACCACCTCCAGCAACTCCTGCTTGCCCGCCTGTTCGAGGGCTACCTCGAGCTCGAAAGTCATGTCAAAGTGGTCTTCGATCGGGCGCTTGTGGCGGCCGGTCACGAAGATCATTTCGCGTACACCCGCGGCGTAGGCTTCTTCCACTGCGTACTGAATCAGTGGTTTGTCGACGACCGGCAGCATCTCCTTCGGCTGCGCCTTGGTGGCGGGGAGGAAACGGGTGCCGAGGCCGGCCACTGGGAAAATCGCCTTGGTGAGCTTCATGTCCTTACACTGTGTGCTTGCTTGATCTCATTGTGGCACGGGCGAGGGGCCGTGCCGGTGCCTGTACAAGAGCTAACAATAATGACTCTGTTGATCGTCGAAGCCCTGGAGGCGGAGGTGATGCAGTGGCTGGCCGAACGCCACCCGCTGCGTTTTGCGCCTGAGCTGGCGCAACAGCCGCAGGCCTTGCGCGAGGCGCTGCACCAGGTGCATGGCCTGGTGCTGCCGGCCTCGGTGGCGGTGGATGCGACTTTCCTGCGCGCGGCGCCGCGTCTGCGGGTGCTTGGCCGTGTCAGCGCCGGCGTTGAGAACATCGATGTGGAAGCCTGCCGCCAGGCCCAGGTGGAGCTGGTGCGTTCGACAACCGCCACGGCCAATGCCGAGGCGGAGTTCGTGGTCGGTGCGCTGCTGGCGCTGCTGCGCCGCGTGCCGGTGCAGAGTTCCGATGGCATGCTGGTGGGCCGTGAACTCGGCTGTGCCACCGTTGGCTTGATCGGCATGACGCCGGCGGCGCGGATGCTGGCGCAGCTCTTGCCAGTTTTCGGCACCCGGCTGCTGGCCTATGACCCCAGCCTGCATCAGAGCGATCCGCTGTGGGCCAACTGGGGCTTGGAGCCGGTGTCCTTGCGTGAATTGATGGAGCAGAGTGATGCCCTGAGCGTGCAGCTGCCCTTCTACCAACGCTACCGCGGCTTGATCGGCGAGCGTGTGCTGGGTTTTGGCAAACCGGGGCAGGTGATGGTCAGCCTCAGCTACTCGGCCATCTTTGACGATCTTGCGCTGGCCGAGTCGCTGGGCAGCGGGCGCCTGCTGGCGGCCTGGTTCGACAGCATGGAACCGGGTTGGCTCGAGCCTGGCCGCGCTTTGCACGGCCTGCCGGGCCTGCAGGTGACGCCGCGCCTGGCCAGCACCACGCGCGAGTCGCGCACCCGTGCGGCCTGGAGTGTGGCGCGGCGCTTGGACGAGCTGCTCGGCGCCCCGCCCGAGGCGCCGCCGCAGTTCCGCTCGACCGGGCCCGCCGCGCTGCCTGATCTCGCGAAGGAATCAGGCTGGCGCTGAGCTGATTCAGGCGGCAGGCAGGCGGTCCAGCTGGGCGCGCAGGCGCGTCAGCGTGTTGCTGAATTCGCTGATGCGCTGACGCTCCTGTTCCACCACGGCCGCCGGCGCGCGGGCAACAAAGCTTTCATTGCTGAGCTTGGCCGTGGCCTTGGTGACTTCGCCGTCGAGGCGGGCGATTTCCTTGGCCAGGCGGGCGCGCTCGGCCTCGACATCGATCTCCACCTTCAAGGCCAGGCGCGCTTCGCCATGCACCAGTACCGGCGAGGTCGCACTGGCGCTGGCGAATTGCGCCTCGTCAGCGATCAGCTGCACCTCGGCCAGCTTGGCCAGGGCCTTCAGCACCGCGGCCGCCTCGGCGATGAAGCCGGTGTCACCGCCGACCAGCAGCGGCACGCGTTCGGCCGGCGACAGATTCATTTCGCTGCGCAGGCTGCGGCAGGTGCCGACCACGGCCTTCAGATTGGCCACCCAGGCCTCGGCCTTTTCGTCGATGCGCTCGGGGTTGGCGATGGGGTAGGCTGCGTTGACCAGATAACTCTCCGCATCGGCGGCCTTGCGGCCTGCGATGGGGGCCACGGTCTGCCACAGTTCCTCGGTGATGAAGGGGGCGATCGGGTGCAGCAGGCGCAGCGTGGTTTCCAGCACGCGGATCAGCGTGCGCCGCGTGGCGCGCTGCTGCGCCTCGCTGCCGGTCTGGATCTGCACCTTGGCAATCTCCAGGTACCAGTCGCAGTACTCGTCCCAGACAAAGCTGTAGATCGCGTTGGCGACGTTGTCCAGCCGGTAATCGGCAAAGCCCTGGGCAACGGCCAACTCGGTGCGCTGCAGCGCGCTGCTGATCCAGCGATCAGCCTGGCTGAACTGCAGATAGCCATGGGCACTGCCGCCCGGTGCGCACTGCTCCTTGCTGTGCTCGAGCAGGCCGCAGTCCTGGCCTTCAGTGTTCATCAGCACGAAGCGGGTGGCGTTCCAGAGCTTGTTGCAGAAATTGCGGTAGCCCTCGCAGCGCTTGCTGTCGAAGTTGATATTGCGGCCCAGCGTCGCCAGCGAGGCAAAGGTGAAGCGCAAGGCATCGGCGCCGAAGCCGGGAATGCCTTCGGGGAATTCCTTCTCGGTGGCCTTGCGCACCTTGGGCGCCGTCTCGGGGCGGCGCAGGCCTGTGGTGCGCTTGTCCAGCAAGGGGCCGAGTTCGATGCCGTCGATCAGATCGACCGGGTCCAGCACATTGCCCTCGGACTTGCTCATCTTCTGGCCCTGCGAGTCGCGCACCAGGCCGTGGATGTAGACATGGTGGAAGGGCACCTTGCCGGTGAAGTGCTTGGTCATCATGATCATCCGGGCGACCCAGAAGAAGATGATGTCGTAGCCGGTGACCAGCACCGAGGAAGGCAGGAACAGCTCCAGCTCCTTGGTCTGCTCGGGCCAGCCCAGCGTCGAGAAGGGCACCATGGCCGAGGAGTACCAGGTGTCCAGCACGTCTTCGTCGCGGGCAAGCGTGCCGGTGTAGCCGGCGGCATCGGCCTTGGCGCGGGCTTCCTCTTCGCTGCGGGCCACGAAGAGTTCGCCGTTGCTACCGTACCAGGCCGGAATCTGATGGCCCCACCAGAGCTGGCGCGAAATGCACCAGTCCTGCAGATTGTTCATCCAGTGGTTGTAGGTGTTGACCCACTGCTCGGGATAGAACTTCACATCGCCGGAGGCGACGGCCTCGATCGCGCCATCGGCGATGCTGCGGCCCGACTTGCCTGGCTTGGTGACGGCCATGAACCATTGGTCGGTCAGCATCGGCTCGATGACCTGGCCGGTGCGCTCGCAGCGCGGCACCATCAGCTTGTGCTTCTTCACCTCGGCCAGGAAGCCCTGCGCCTCCAGATCGGCCACGATGCGCTTGCGGGCTACAAAACGGTCCAGGCCGCGATAGGCCTCGGGCGCGTTGTCGTTGATGGTGGCGTCAAGCGTCAGCACACAGATCATTGGCAGCTGGTGGCGCTGGCCGACGGCATAGTCGTTCACATCATGGGCCGGCGTGACCTTGACGACGCCGGTACCGAACTCGCGGTCGACATAGTCGTCGGCAATGATGGGGATTTCGCGATCGGTCAGCGGCAGCTTGACCGTCTTGCCGATCAGGGCCAGATAGCGCTCGTCTTCCGGGTGAACCATCACCGCCACGTCGCCGAGCATGGTTTCCGGGCGGGTGGTGGCCACGACCAGATCGCCGCTGCCATCGGCCAGCGGATAGCGGATGTGCCAGAGCGAACCGTCTTCTTCTTCGCTCGACACTTCCAGGTCGGACACGGCGGACTTCAGCACCGGGTCCCAGCTGACCAGGCGTTTGCCGCGGTAGATCAGGCCCTCTTCGAACAGCTGCACAAAGGTCTCGGTCACGACCTTGGACAGCTTCTCGTCCATCGTGAAGTACTCGTGCTCCCAGGACACGGAGTCGCCCATGCGACGCATCTGCCGGGTGATGGTGTTGCCGGACTCCTGCTTCCACTCCCAGACCCGGGCAACAAAGTTCTTGCGGCCCAACTCGTGGCGGCTCTTCTGGCCCTCGACGCCGCGTTCCTGCAACTGGCGCTCAACGACGATCTGGGTGGCAATGCCGGCGTGGTCGGTGCCGGGTACCCACAGCGTGTTGTGGCCCAGCATCCGGTGGTAGCGCGTCAACGAGTCCATGATGGTCTGGTTGAAGGCATGGCCCATGTGCAGCGTGCCGGTCACATTGGGCGGCGGCAGTTGGATGCAGAAGGACTCGCGGTCTTGGTCCAGAGTGGGCCTGTACAGCCCCTTTGACTCCCACAAGGGGCCCCAATGGGCTTCCAGGGCGGCTGGCTCGAAAGACTTGGCAAGTTCGGTCATGGCGCGGTTCACTTCAAATCGAAAAAGCACAGGGGCGAACTCCCAGGCCGGGAGCCGCCCCTGTAGCGGAGACGGAGATGGCAGATTGTCCTACATGAACAAATGCTCCTCTGCGTTTGCGCTGCGCCGAAACGCAGGAAAGGCACTGAGCATTACATGAACAGATGCTCGCCCGCGTTCTCACCACCCAGGATGACGTAGTTGACCTTGCGCAGGTCGGCGAGTTGCTTGCCGCCGGCATAGGACACCGAGCTCTGCACGTCTTCCTGCATTTCGCGCAAGGTGTCGGCCAGCTTGCCCTTGACCGGCTCCAGGATGCGCTTGCCTTCAACGTGCTTGTACTCGCCCTTGTTGAAGTCGGACGCCGAGCCGTAGTACTCCTTGTACAGCTTGCCATCGACCTCGACGGTATTGCCCGGTGATTCCTCGTGGCCGGCGAACAGCGAGCCGATCATGATCATCGAGGCACCAAAGCGCACGCTCTTGGCGATGTCGCCATGATGGCGGATGCCGCCGTCGGCAATGATGGGTTTGGTGGCGACACGGGCGCACCATTTCAGCGCCGAGAGCTGCCAGCCGCCGGTGCCAAAGCCCGTCTTCAGCCGGGTGATGCAGACCTTGCCCGGGCCGATGCCAACCTTGGTAGCGTCGGCGCCCCAGTTCTCCAGGTCGATCACGCCCTCGGGCGTGCCGACGTTGCCGGCGATCACGAAGGTGTTGGGCAGCTTCTGCTTGATGTGGGCGATCATGCGCTGCACGCTGTCGGCATGGCCATGGGCGATGTCGATGGTGATGTAGTCGGCGCCAACGCCATCGGCGGCCAGTGCGTCGATCACGGCGTAATCGGCAGGCTTGACGCCCGAGCTGATCGACACGAACAGGCCCTTGTCGCGCATCTGGCGGGCGTAGGCGACGTTGTCCAGGTCGAAGCGGTGCATCACGTAGAAGTAGCCATTGGCGGCCAGGTATTCGGTGATGCTCTCATCGACCACCGTCTTCATGTTCGCTGGCACGACCGGCAGCTTGAAGCGGCGCGGACCGAATTCGATCGAGGTATCGCATTCGCCCCGACTCTCCACCCGGCATTTGCGCGGCAGCAGCAGGATGTTGTCGTAGTCAAAGATTTCCATGGTTCAAGGGTTTCGCATTGACGGCGTGCGTTGGTGCAGTGCACGGCCTCGGCTGCGAGCGCTTGACTTGGAGACCCGGTTGGCGTTCCGCGAGGCCATGCAGCAAGGCATGGGGCGGGCGCAAAAAACCGGGCACCAAAATTTGGGCCCGGTGATTGATTCTACGCGGCTCTGCCGAAGCCGTGCCGTAAACAAGGGGTTTGTCCGCATAGGAAGGTCTGCATATGTCGGCGCGGGCCGTGGCAAGCACCAGCCAGGGCCTGCCTAGGCGCGAGCCGCAGCTCAGGCTGGTGGCCTGCGCAAGGCTCGCAACACCGGCAGGGCTTGGCTGGTGCTTGCCCTGCGGGTTGAGAGAAAAGGGGCCCCCACGGGCGTTGCGCTGCTCGGCTGTCGGGCCACCAGCCCGACCTTCGCAGCGCGCCTACGTAGCCGCCCCTTTTCTCTCAACCACGGCCCACGCCGACATATGCAGACCTTCCCTTACTGATACTTCAATAGCGCTCGCTACACTTCGGCTCGCGCCCGGCATCTCGGCCGGGCTACAGGATTGAATTTCATGCATGCAGTCGTCATCAGCGGCACCGGTCTGTACCAGCCGCCCCACACCATCAGCAACGCCGAACTGGTCGAAGCCTTCAACCGCTACGTCGACCTCCAAAACGAGCAGCATGCGGCGGCCATCGCCGCTGGCGACCGCGCGCCGCTGACCCACTCCAGCGTCGAATTCATCGAGAAGGCCTCGGGCATCAAACAGCGCTATGTGATCGAGAAGGGCGGCGTGCTGGACCCGACCCGCATGTATCCGCGCTTTGCCGAGCGCGGCGACGAGGAGCTGTCGCTGATGGCCGAGATCGGCGCTGAAGCCTGCCGCCAGGCCTTGGCTGCGGCGGGGCGCCAGGGCAGCGATGTCGACGCGGTGTTCTGTGCCGCCGCGAACATGCAGCGGGCCTATCCGGCCATGGCGGTGGAGATCCAGCAGGCCATCGGCGCTGGTGGCTATGGTTTTGACATGAATGTGGCTTGCTCTTCGGCCACCTTTGGCATCGAGCAGGCGGTCAATGCGGTGCGCAGCGGTACGGCCAAATGCGTGCTGGTGGTCAGCCCCGAAATCACCTCGGCGCACCTGGAATGGCGTGACCGCGATTGTCATTTCATCTTCGGCGACGTCTGCACAGCGGTGCTGATTGAGCGGGCCGATCTGGCCACGGCGACCGAGCAGTGGGAGGTGCTGGGCACCAAGCTGGTCACCCAGTTCTCCAATGCGATCCGCAACAACTTCGGCTTCATGAACCGCAGCGAAGACAGCGACCCGGGGGCGCGCGACAAGACCTTCAAGCAGGAAGGCCGCAAGGTCTTCAAGGAAGTCGTCCCCATGGCCGCCGCCCATATCGAAGCCCACCTGGCCACGATGGAGTTGCAGCCGTCCGCGATCAAGCGCTTCTGGCTGCACCAGGCCAATCTGGGCATGAATCAGCTGATCATCAAGAAGCTGGTCGGTGCAGAGGCGGGCGTGGCCGGTTCGGAATTGGCGCCGCTGATCCTGGATGAGTTCGCCAACACCGCATCGGCCGGCTCCATCATTGCCTTCCACAAGCACCGCGCCGGCCTGCAGTCCGGCGATACCGGTGTGATCTGCTCGTTCGGCGCCGGCTACTCGATTGGCAGCGTGATTGTGCGCAAGCACTGAAGGCTGCCGTGCCGCCCGTGCCCTCCGGCACGCTCGTCACTGGCCGGCTAGCATCGCCGGATGAAAATTCTGCTACTCGGCGGCACCCAGTTCGTGGGCCGTCATCTGGTCGAGGCAGCCCTGGCCCGCGGGCATGAGCTGACGCTGTTCAACCGCGGCACTCGGGGTGCAGCGCTGTTTCCGGGCGTCGAGCAACGCCATGGCGATCGGCGTGTGGACCTGTCGGCACTGAGCAGCGGCACATGGGATGCGGTGATCGATTGCTGCGGCTATCTGCCACGCGAGGTGCAGGCCAGTGTCGAGTTGCTGGCTGAGCGCGTCGAGCGCTATGCCTTCATCTCCAGCGTCTCGGCGTATGCAAGTTTTGCGCACAGCAATGCCGAGGACTCGCCGCTGGGGCAGTCGTCAGCGCTTGAAGATCCTGCGACTGAAGAAATCACCGCCGTCAGCTATGGCCCGCTGAAGGCGGCCTGCGAAGCGCAGGTGCTTGCCTGCTTTGGCGCGCCACGCAGCCTGATCATCCGGCCGGCGCTGGTGGTGGGGCCGCACGACCACACCGAGCGATTCCCCTACTGGCCGGCGCGGGTGGCGCGGGCGCAGCCCGACGAGCCTTTGCTGGTGCCGGCGCCGGCCGAGGCCGCATTGCAATGGATCGATGCGCGCGATCTTGCTGCCTTCACGCTGGACCGCCTGGAACAGGGGCAGGGCGGCGTGTTCAATCTGGCCACGACGCCGGGCCAGCATCGCTTTGCCGATCTGCTTGCCGCCTGTGTCCGGGCGGCGGACCATGCCTTTGAGCCGGCCTGGCAGTGGATGAGCGCCGAGCGACTCGCAGACCTGGGCGTTCGCCCTTGGCAAGACCTGCCCCTCTGGCTGCCCGCCGAGGGTGACTATGCGGCCTTTCTGTGCACCAGCAACGCCGCGGCCTTGGCCGCGGGCCTGCAGCTCAGATCGATAGACGAGACGGTGAGCGACACCTTGGCCTGGTGGCGCGGTCTACCCGAGTCGGCACAGGGTTTCAGCAAGGCCGGGCTCAGTACCGAGCGCGAGCAGGCCCTGTTGGCCCAGGCTTCAACTCAGAACTTGACCGAATAGCCGACGGTCCACTGCAGGTCCGGCGTGTTCTTGTTCAGCCCGCGTGAGATCGCAAGGTCGAGCTGCATGCCGGGGTTGAGCAGGTAGGCCAGTCCGGCGTCAAAACTCAGCACATTGCCGCCGTTCCTGGTCGAGGCGATTTGCTGGGCCGACAGCTCGACGAAACCGCGCAGGTTCTCGTTCAGCTGCTTGCCCAAGACGGCCGCCAGAATGCCACCGACAAAGCGCTTGCCCTCTTCATTGCGATCCCAGACCAGCCCCGGCATCACACCCAGCGACATGCCGCCCGGCAGATCCCACTCGGCCACGAAACGTGCCGAGGGACGCAAGCCCTGCCCCCGAAAGGCGGCGGAGCCGGATTCGACATCAATGTGAAACAGCCAGCCCATGCCGGGCTTGCCGGTCTCTTCGTCGCCATCCTGCCAATGCCATTTGGCCCCCAGCGAGACGTCGGCCATGCCAGTGTCGCGTTGGGTCTGGCCATTGGCTGTTGTGCGCAGCGCCAGCGCGCCATCGGTTTCCAGACGCAGCTCCCAGTTCTCGCTGACCCCCAGGCGCAATAGCGTTGGTGTGCAGCGTAGGCGTGTGCTGACGCCGTCGCGCGAATTGCGCTCCCAGGCCAGGCTGGTCTCGATCTGCACCCGACCAGCACCGACCACATCGCTGGACTCGACGAAGTCCGGGCGGTCGGTGACGATGCCGTCTTCGGCGGAGGCGGCTTGCCCGCTAACTGCCAGAAGAACGAGGCAAAGACGAAGCGGGCTGACGATGCTCATCGTGTGTTCCTTGCGACTGCTGGAGCGGCGGAATGCCGTCAATGTAGCCGCAGGCCGTGAACTTGGCTGTCAGCCAGAAGCGACGCAAGCGCTTGTCTGAGCTGCTGTAATGTGCAGTGCTGCGCGCCCGCCTTCATGGGGCAATCACGGGGCTGGCGCCGACGCTGCAGCGTCGGCTGGCGCAGGCGCCAAGCCGATGCTGCGGATACCGGCATCGCCGGCAAACTCTTCGAACACCCAGTCACCATCGGCCTGGCGCAGGAGCCCCTCGCTAGGCGGGCCGATCTCAGCCGGCGGCGCATTGCGCAGTGCCACCGCCATGAAGTCGATCCAAGCCGGCATGGCCGCGCCGCCTCCCGTCTCGCGCTCGCCCAGGCTGCGTGGGCTGTCATAGCCGATCCAGACCACCGCCGTCAGCGTTTTGTGAAAGCCGGCAAACCAGGCGTCGACCGCGTCATTGGTGGTGCCGGTCTTGCCATAGAGGTCGTAACGTTTCAGCGCTGCCGAGGCGCGCGCTGCCGTGCCGCGCAAAGCCACCTCCTGCAGCAGGCTGTCTATCACGAAAGCATTGCGTTCGGAAATGGCGCGCTGCTCCTCGCCGAGCTTGGGCGGATCGGCCTCAAAAAGCACGGCACCCTTGGCGTCGGTGATGCGCGCGATCACCAAAGGCTTCAACGCATAACCACCATTGGCAAACACCGAATAGGCGCTGGCCATCTGCAGCGGCGTGACCGAGCCCGAGCCCAGCGCCAGCGTCAGGTTATCGGGCTGCTTGTCCTGATCCAGCCCGAAGCGGCCCGCCCAGGCCTTGGCGCGCGCCGGGCTGAGTTGCTCCAGCACGCGGATGGTGACCATGTTCTTCGAGCGCGCCAGCGCGGTCTTGACCGTCATCGGGCCATCAAACGTGCCGTCGTAGTTCTTGGGCTCCCAGTTGTCATAGACGATGGGTGCATCGTTGACCAGGGTGCCGGGTGTGACACCCAACTCCAGCGCTGCCGAGTAGACGAAGGGTTTGAAACTGGAGCCCGGTTGCCGCCAGGCCTGGGTCACATGATTGACCTTGTTGCGAGCGAAATCAAAACCACCGACCAGCGCCTGCACGCGGCCAGAGTCGGGTGCCACCGCAACGAGCGCCCCCTCAGCCTCTGGCGCCTGCACCACAACCCAGGCGCCCTGCGGCTGGTCCTTGCTGGGTGCGCCGCGCATCACACGAATGATGGCGCCGCGGCGCAGCTTCAGCTCTGGCCGGGCCTTGTCCGACAGCGCTGATTGAACGCCGCGCAGGCCGTCGCCAGTGATCGTCAGCTCATCGCCGTTTTGCAGACTGGCCAGCAGTTTGCCGCTGCTGACCTTGGTCACCACCGCCGCTCGCAAGTCATCATTGTCCGGATGCTCGCCGAGGGCTTGGGCAATGGCAGCATCTTCGTCAGCGGCATCGTCCGGCAGGTCGACAAAGGCCTCAGGCCCGCGATAGGGCTTGCGCCGTTCGTATTCCAGCAGCGTTCTGCGCAGGGCTTTGTAAGCGGCCTGCTGCTGCTCGGCGAGCAGCGTCGTGTAGACCTTGAAGCCGCGGGTATAGGCCTCCTCGCCGTACTGGGCATAGACGACCTGGCGGGCCATCTCGGCCGCGTACTCGGCGTGCAAGCGCTGGTCTTGAGCTGAGCGGATGTGCAATCTCTCGGCCTTGGCTGCGTCGTGGTCTTCAGGCGTGATCACGCCGGTGTCGCGCATGCGCTCCAGCACGATCAACTGGCGCCGCTTGGCGCGCTGGAAGTTGGCAATCGGGTTGGCATAGGCGGGGTTTTGCGGCAGGCCGGCCAGCATGGCGGACTCGGCAATGCTGAGGTCCTTCAGCGATTTGCCGAAATAGGCCTCAGCGGCCGCCTCGAAACCATAGGCCTTCTGTCCCAGATAGATCTGGTTCATATAGACCTCAAGAATCTTCTCCTTGGACAGCTGGCTCTCGATCTTCAAAGCCAGCAGCACCTCGACGAATTTGCGGCTATAGAGCTTCTTCTTCGTCAGGTATAGATCGCGGGCCAGCTGCTGCGTGATCGTGGAGCCCCCCTGGCTGCGCGAGCTGAACAGGTTCGCCAGCGCCGCACGCAGGATGCCAGGGTAGTAGAGCCCGCCATGCTCGTAGAAATTGCTGTCCTCAACCGCAAGCAAGGCGTTCTGCATCCGCTTCGGGATTTGCTCCAGCGGCAGGTAGTGACGTCGCTCGGCGCCAAATTCGCCGATCAGTTGCTCATCGGCGGTGTAGACGCGCAAGGGCTGCTTGGGTTGGTAATCGGTCAGATTGTCCAGCGAAGGCAGATTGGGGATCACGACGGCCGCGGCGATGCCCAGCAACAGCACGATCAGCCCTAGCACACCGCCAAGTATCAAGAGCAGGCGGGGCAGGGCGATGCCGGCCTCAGGCGATGCAGCTGTGGGAACGTTCGGATGTCGAGCCATGATCCAGTGGTGAGCAGAAGCTCACCGATTATCGCGAGCCTGGCTCAGCGACGATGAAGCAGGCGTGAAGTTCCATCAGAACCGGTGCGGTGTGATCAGTTATCGTGTCGC
This sequence comes from Roseateles aquae, assembly GCF_032337115.1. Classification (NCBI taxonomy): domain Bacteria; kingdom Pseudomonadati; phylum Pseudomonadota; class Betaproteobacteria; order Burkholderiales; family Sphaerotilaceae; genus Roseateles; species Roseateles aquae. The sequence goes on along the minus strand of NZ_JAVXZY010000002.1, from coordinate 240,586 downwards.
CCATGGAATCCTTGAGCTTTTACTGGCACGACTACGAAACCTTCGGGCGCGTGCCACGTCGCGACCGGCCGGCGCAGTTTGCCGGCCTGCGCACCGATGCCGATCTGAACGAGATCGGCGCGCCCTTGATGGTCTATTGCCGGCCGGCGCCGGATCAGTTGCCCGATCCCGAGGCCTGTTTGCTGACCGGCATCCTGCCGCAGACCTGTCTGGAGCAGGGGCTGCCCGAGCACGAGTTTGCGGCGGCCATCGAGGCCGAGCTGGCAAGACCTGGCACCGTTGGCGTGGGCTACAACAGCATTCGCTTTGATGATGAGGTGACCCGCCATCTGTTCTGGCGCAGCCTGATCGATCCCTATGCGCGCGAGTGGCAGAACGAATGTGGCCGCTGGGATCTGCTCGACGTGGTGCGCTGCGCTTACGCGCTGCGCCCCGACGGCATCGTCTGGCCGCGCCATGAGGACGGCCGCCCCTCTTTCAAGCTGGAGCACCTGACGGCCGCCAATGGCCTGGCGCATGAGGCGGCGCACGACGCCTTGTCTGATGTGCGCGCGACGATTGCCCTGGCCCGGCTGCTGAAAACGGCTCAGCCCAAGCTGTTTGAGTTCTGCCTGAAGCTGAGGAAGAAGGATGCGGTCTGGGCCGAGATCCAGGCCGCGCAGTCGCAGGGCCGGCCCTTCCTGCATGTGTCCGGCATGTACGGGCCCGAGCGCGGCTGTATCGCCCTGGTCTGGCCGCTGGCCCCGCATCCGACCAATAAGAACGAGCTGATCGTCTGGGATCTGGCCGCCGACCCGAGCGAGTTGCTGACGCTGAACGCCGCCAGCATCCGCGAGCGCATGTTCACCCGCCAGGAGTTGTTGCCCGAGGGGCAGACGCGGCTGCCGATCAAGACCATCCATATCAACAAGTCGCCGGTGGTGATCAGCCAGCTGAAAACCCTGTCTCCCGAAATGGCGGCGCGGTGGGGCGTGGACCTGGCCCAGGGCATGCAGCATGCTGACTTGTTGAGCAAGAGCGCGCATCTGCTGGCCGGTTTGTGGGGCGAGGTCTTCCAGCGCCCGCCGGCCGAGGGCGCGGTCGATGTCGACGAGGACCTGTACGGTGGTTTCCTCAGCCAGGACGACCGCCGTCTGCTCAACCGCCTGCGGGCGCTCAGCCCCGAGGCGCTGTCGGAGCGCGTGGCCGAGGGGCGCGCGGCCTTTGCCGATGAGCGACTGGCCGAGTTGCTGTTCCGCTTCAGGGCGCGCAACTTCCCGGATTCCTTGGCGCCCGAGGAAACCCAGCGTTGGCAGGACCATTGCGCGGCACGATTGCACCGCGGTGAGGGTGGTGCGCAGACGCTGACCCAGTTCTTCGAACGCATTGATGCGCTGGGTGAGGCGCATGAGGACGAGCGCAGCCAGGAGATTCTCGGCGCGCTCTACGACTACGCCGAGCAGATCGCCCCGCCGGCACCTTGATCAGAGCAGGGCCTTCCAGCGTTGGCGGATGCGTTCAAGCTCGCCACTTCTTTCAATCGCGAGCAGGCCTTGATCAAGCAGTGCGCGCAATTGCTGGTGCTTGGCGAGCGCTTTGCTGACGCCCAGATGCAGCGGCATTCGCTCGATGGGTGGATCCAGCCAGAACAACTGCTCGGCCCCTCGCAGCGACGGCCGGTTTGACGCGATCAGATGGGCAGCTACGCCTTTGTCGATCAGTACCAGGTCCACCCTGCCTGCCAGGAGCTTGCGTAAGTTGACAAGATCGCTGCTGCCACGCTCCTGCCGGCAGCGCTGCTCGGCGCAGGCCTGCTCAAAGCTTGGCGGGTTGGCGTAGCCGGTGACGGTGGCAATCCGCTTGCCCGCGAGGTCAAGTGGCGCGCGTCCGCCGGCCGTGCTTGCGCCAATACCAGCATCCACTCCGGCACGCACGGCGTAGAAGCCTATCGGTGTGGCGATCCCCGTGGGTCTGCTGTAGTCGACGTAGCGTTCCCGCTCGGTCTGGAACCAGACGCCAAGAACGGCGTCGTGCTGCCCTTGTTCGAGTTCGCTCAGCACACGGGCCCAGGGTCGGAAGGCCAATTCCAGGCGCCAGCCTTGACTGGCCAGCGCCGCGCGGGTGATGGCGACGACCACGCCTTGCTCCGGCATCTGCTCGCTCATATAGGGTGGAAACTCCGTCGTCACCATATGCATCACCGGCGCAGGATGCGCGGGCAGTGACTGGGCGGTGGCCGTACCACAAAGCAGGGCGACAGCGATATACAGGCAAGCGCCCAAGGGCCAGAATCGCCAAGCGCGCCGAGCTGAGCGATGGAAAAGGCTCGGCATAAAAACCTGATCAGGAGCCAGTCTATGCATGCGGAAGCAGCGGGAGAACAGAAACAGGCGGCACACGCCGGGCGTCGCGCGGTGCGGGTATTGTGCCGTTCAGCGTTGCCGTTTGCGGTAGCGCTGGCGATGCCTGTGGCTGTCGCCGCACCAGCCGGCTCGGCGCCTCAAGCAGTGCGCGACGCCGAATGCGCTTTTGCTCGCAGCATGGCCAGCCGGGATTTCAGTGCCTTCGGCAGCTTCGTGTCCGAGCAGGCGGTCTTTTTCGGCGCTGCCGAAGTGCTGCGCGGGAAGAGCGCGGTGCTGAAGGGATGGCAGGGGTTTTTTGAAGCTGCGAGTGCGCCGTTTTCCTGGGCGCCTGACCAGGTCGAGGTGCTGGCCGATGGGCAACTGGCCCTGTCGACAGGTCTGGTTCGTGGTCCTGACGGTCAGGCCGTGCTGCGCTTCAGTTCGATTTGGAAGCTTGAGGGCGATCAATGGCGGGTGGTGTTTGACAAAGGTGGCCCGCTGAGCACCGCCGAACGAGAGCGCGCTGGTGAAGCCGACAAGCTGCCCTGTCCGCGGCCATGATGCTGCCGCAACGTCTGTACAACAAGGCGGCAAAGCGCTGCTTTTCGGGCTTTCCAGTCCGGCGCAAAAGCGGTACACCATAGGGTGTCGCACCGCCAGAACCGGTGCCCCAGGAGAAGCTGATGCAAGCAAAACCCGACGCGGCCCCCGAAGCCGGCTCTGATGTGACCGGCGCACGGATGCGCGCCCTGCTGGTACGCGCGCCGATGGCCGTGGCCTTTGTCAGCGGTGAGCGCTTTGAGGTCGTGAGCGAGCATTTCAATCATCTGTTCGGCCATGGCGATGACACCGATTTGAGTGGGCAGAACAGCCGCGCGGTCCATGTTTCCGATGGCGCACATGCCGGCCTGCAGGAGCGGCTCTCGGCCGCCTTCGTTGCCGGCCGTCCCCTGGACGAGGAAATCGAATACGTGCGCCACGACGGCGTGCGCTTCTGGGGCCGCTTGCAGGCCACGCCGGTGCACTGGGATCAGCCGGGCGGCGAGCAGCTCTGGATTGTTGATGACATCACGGCGGCTCGCGCGCTGCGCATGCAGCCGACCTGGGTGGCCAAGCACGACGCGCTGACGGAGCTGGCCAACCGGCGCGAGTTTGAGCGCCGTCTGGCCGAGCATGTGGGCAGCCGCCGGCATGAACCGGTCTGCATTCTCTGGCTCGATGTCGACAAGTTCACCGAAGTCATCCACGGCATGGGCGCTGAGGTGGCCGATCATTTCCTCTACGGCCTGGGCCAGATGCTGGTGACCAAGGTGCGCGCCTCCGACCTGGTCTCGCGGCTGGAAAACGACCACTTCGCCATCCTGCTGCCCAACTGCGACCAGCATTACGCCCATATCGTGGCCGAGAAAGTGCGCTCGGCGGTGGCGGCCTACCGGCTGCGCTGGGGACTGCATCGCACGCGGGTCAAGGCCAGCGTGGGCGTGGTGCAAATCCAGAACTCGCTGGAAACGGTGGATGCCGTGCTCGGCGCCGGTGCCCTGGCCTGTGCCGAGGCCAAGGCCGCCGGTGGCGATTGCGTCCGCGTCTTTGTCTCGAGTGGCGGTTACGAGGAGCTGGCCGGCTGAGCCGCCGCGGCGATGGGCCGGCTCGCTTGTGGCCCGCTCGTTGCCCAGTTTTTCACGGCCAAAGCCCCGGAATGAGGGGTTTTTTCGGCCCAACTCTCAAGTTTGCCTAGCGGCAGCCGACATGTCTGGCATCACGCCAGCAGTTGGAGCGTCGCCATGGCCATCAGTCTGTCCACCGCCTTGTCCGGCATCGCCGCCGCGAACGAGCGGATTCGCGCGTCCAGCAACAACATCGCCAACGTCCAGACGCCTGGCTACCGGCGCGAGCGGGTCGAGTTGTCCAGCCTGCCCGCTGACGGCGTGCAGGCTCGCGCGGCGCAATCCGGCGAGACGGGGCCGGCCCTGGAAGCCGATCTGGTCGAGCAGCGCTCGGCCACCTATGCCTTCGTGGCCAATCTGAAAATGCTGCAGACCCAGGTGCGCGCCGAGGGCACGCTGCTGGACATCAAGGCCTGAGCCGGGCGCAGCCGGCAGCAGCACATCATCGGCATGTGATTCGTGGCTGCTCGGCCAATTCAAACCAGGCGGAGCCATCAGCCGCGTCACGCAGCCACTGTACCGGCCCATCGCGGTCGAGCCGTTCGCGTGCGATATCGGCGCTGCGAAAGGCCAGCTTCACGCCGGGCACGGGCAGCACCTGCCACGACGGTTCGGCGTCGACGCGGCCGCCTTTGAAGGTGCCCAACTCGCTCAGGTAGTGGGCCAGCGCCTCGCGGTTCTCGTCGGGCAGATCAAGCACCAGATGGCGGGCATCGGCCGCGGGAAAGCGCCCGCCGCCCGCGGCCCGGTAGTTGTTGGTGACGAGCAGGAACTCGGCGCTGTCGTCGATGGCACGCCCCTGGAAGCACAGCGTGACGATGCGCGCGCCTGGCGCCTCTGTGCGGCTGCCGTCCGTGGCATAGCGAGGCGGCCGGCTGACGTCGATGGCGTACTGCAGGCCGTCGATGCTGTCAAAGTTGAATGAGGGGTAGTCCTCATCCAGCAGAGCCTGCTCGGGCCGGCCGGCCGGGTCTATGGTGCGGAACTGCGCGGCCGAGCGTTCCAGCCACTCGCGCAGTTCGGCGCCGGTGAGCTTCAAGACCTTGATGGTGTTTGGGTAGAGGTAGAGGTCGGCCACATGCTTGATGGCCAGCGGACCGGCAGGAATGTCGGTGTAGGCCCGCCAGCCCTGGCGAGCGCCGCCGGCCTTGAAGGGCGCGGCAGCCGACAGGATGGGCAGACCCTCAAGCGTGCTGCCGATCAGCGCGCGCCGAACGAACGCGGCCTGGGCGCGGGCCACCAGTTGCACCGGCAGTGAGGGCCGCACCTGGGCAAAGAAGCTGTGCAGCGGCAGCTCGCTGCGTGCCACCTCGCGGCGCACGTAGTTCAGCGTGCGCTGATGCTCCTCCGCAATCAAGGTAGCAGCCCAAGGGTCGGCTTCCACCAGCGCCTGCCCGCGCTGACGGTCGTAGATGGCGCGCAGCTCGCTGCGGCTGTCGACGATGCGCCAGCGGCCTGCCTCGCGGCGCAGGCGCAGGTCGATCACGCCAAGATGGTCGCCCCAGCGCCCCGGCATCACGGCCGGCTTGCCGTGGATGGTGCCGCGCGCGACGTCTGCGCCGGCATGGCGGGCAAAGCCTGGGCCGGGAAACTCGCTGTGCGCATGGCCGAGCAGCAGCAGGTCGATGCCGGGCAGCTGCGCCAGCTCGCCGGCCCGGTTCTCGGCCATTTCGCCCTGCGGGCCGGCCTCGTAGCCGCTGTGGGCGATCGCGATGATCAGGTCGACGCCAGCGGCGCGCAGGCGCTGCACCTGCTGGCGGGCCGCCTCCACCATATCGATGGCGCGCAAGCGGCCCTGCAGATGCTGCCTGTCCCATTGCATCACCTGCGGCGGCGCCAGGCCGATCACGCCGATGCGTAGGGGCTGCGCGCGGCCTGCCGCGTCGACAAAGCGCCGCTGCAGGACCGCACTGGGCTGGAAGGCTGGTTTGCCACTGTGAGCATCCAGCAGATTGGCATTCAAGGTGGGAAAGCGCGCCCCGGCCAGGGTCTGGCGCAGGAAAGGCAGGCCATAGTTGAAATCGTGGTTGCCGAGATTGGCGGCGTCGACCTGCAGCGCGTTCAGCAACTTGTAGGCGGGGTGAATCGTGCCGGGCGGCAGCGGTTCGATCTTGGCGACCAGATCGCCCAGCGGCGTACCTTGCAGCAGATCGCCGTTGTCGAACAGCAGGGTGTTGGCCTGCTCCTGGCGCGCGGCCTTGATCAGGCTCATGGTGGCCGCCAGGCCGAACTCGCGGCTGGGCTTGTCCTGGTAGTAGTCGTAGGCCAGCAGATTCATGTGCAGATCGCTGGTTTCCAGTATGCGCAGCTGCAACTCGGCCGTCGGCCTGGCAGCTCGTGAGGCCTGTGGCAAGGCAGGGACAGACAGGCTGGTGAAGCTGAGCGCAACAGCAGACAGGACGAGAAGCAGGCGGTACGACATGGGCCGCAGCCTAGCGCGAAAAACTCGCTCGCTGGCCACGGCACCAGCCCAGCGGCTCAGGGTTTTCCAGATCGGTAGTGCCGGAGCTTCGCGGCGCCCTCGCTATCCGTTACGCTCAGGTGGCTTGCAGGTGCCGGCGATCCCGGCGTGCCCTGCATGGGCTGGCGGTGCCTCACCCGGGTGCTGCCGGAATCGATCGAGCCAAGCACGCCACCCCAGCGTGCAGGAGCTGTTGTGCCTATGACTGAGCCACTGCGTTTGCATGTGCCGGAGCCGACCGGGCGCCCGGGCTGCCACACCGATTTCTCCTACCTGCACCTGTCGCCGGCCGGCGCGGTGCCCAAACCCCCGATAGATGTCGTGCCGCGCGACACCGGCGAGCTGGCCTACAGCCTGGTGCGCGTGCTGGACGAAGAGGGCCGCGCCGTTGGCCCCTGGGCGCCCGAGCTCAGCGATGCGCAACTGCTGCGCGGGCTGAGGACGATGCTGAAAACGCGCATCTTCGACGCCCGCATGCTGATCGCCCAGCGCCAGAAGAAGCTCAGCTTCTATATGCAAAGCCTGGGCGAGGAGGCCATTGGTAGCGCCCACGCGATGGCGCTGCAGGACGGCGATATGTGCTTCCCGACCTACCGCCAGCAGAGCCTTTTGATCGCTCGCGACGATGTGCCGCTGACGGACATGATCTGCCAGCTGCTCTCCAACGAACGCGATCCGCTCAAGGGCCGCCAGCTGCCGGTGATGTACTCGATCAAGAAGGCCGGTTTCTTCAGCATCAGCGGCAATCTGGCCACCCAATTCATCCAGGCCGTGGGCTGGGGCATGGCCTCGGCGATCAAGGGCGATACCAAGATTGCCTCGGGCTGGATTGGCGATGGCGCGACCGCCGAAAGCGACTTCCATACCGCGCTGACCTTTGCCCATGTCTACCGCGCGCCAGTGGTGCTGAACGTGGTCAACAATCAGTGGGCGATCTCGACTTTCCAGGCCATTGCCGGCGGCGAGGGCGTGACCTTTGCGGCGCGTGGCGTCGGCTGCGGCATCGCCTCGCTGCGGGTCGATGGCAACGACTTCCTGGCCGTCTACGCCGCCTCGCGCTGGGCCGCCGACCGCGCCCGCAGCAATCTGGGCCCGACGCTGATCGAATGGGTAACCTACCGCGCCGGCCCGCACTCGACCTCGGACGACCCGAGCAAATACCGGCCGGCCGATGACTGGACCCGCTTCCCGCTTGGCGACCCGATTGGCCGGCTCAGGCAACACCTGACCCTCCGCGGCCTGTGGTCCGACGCCCAGCATGAGGCCTTGCAGCAGGAGCTGGAGGCCGAGGTGGCGGTGGCGCAGAAGGCGGCCGAGGCCTTCGGTACGTTGGCCAATGGCCATATTCCCAGCGCGGCTTCGATGTTCGAGGACGTCTACAAGGACATGCCGGCGCATCTGCAGGAACAGTTGCGCCAGGTGCAGGCATTTGGAGGTCGGGCATGAAGGCAGAAGACATGGGCGCCGTGCAGGCCGAAGCCGGTGCCGTCACCTCGATGACGATGATCCAGGCGCTGCGCTCAGCGATGGACGTGATGCTGGCGCGCGACCCGGACGTGGTCATCTTTGGCCAGGACGTCGGCTATTTCGGCGGCGTGTTCCGTTGCACCGATGGCCTGCAGGCCAAGTACGGCAAGCAGCGGGTGTTTGACGCGCCGATCTCCGAGGGCGGCATCGTCGGCATCGCCGTCGGCATGGGCGCCTACGGCCTGCGCCCGGTGGCCGAGATCCAGTTCGCCGACTACTTCTATCCGGCCTCGGACCAGATCGTGTCCGAGGCGGCGCGGCTGCGCTATCGCTCGGCCGGCGATTTCACCGCGCCGCTGACGATACGGATGCCTTGCGGCGGCGGCATCTATGGCGGCCAGACGCACAGCCAGAGCCCGGAGGCGCTGTTCACCCATGTCTGCGGGCTGCGCACGGTGATGCCGTCCAACCCCTATGACGCCAAGGGCCTGCTGATCTCGGCGATCGAATGCGACGACCCGGTCATCTTCCTGGAGCCCAAGCGGCTCTACAACGGCCCCTTCGACGGCCATCACGACCGGCCGGCCACACCCTGGAGCGGCCATGCAATGAGCATGGTGCCGGAAGGGCATTACCGCGTGCCGCTGGAATCGGCCGCGATCTACCAGCCCGGTGAGCAGCTGACGGTGATCACCTACGGCACCATGGTTTATGTGGCCGAGGCGGCAGCGCGCGAGACCGGCATTGCTGCCGAGATCATCGATCTGCGCAGCATCTGGCCGCTGGACCTCGCGGCCATCGTCAACTCGGTCAAGAAGACCGGCCGCTGCCTGATCCTGCATGAGGCCACGCGCACCAGCGGCTTTGGCGCCGAACTGCTGGCGCTGGTGCAAGAGCACTGCTTCTACCACCTGGAGGCGCCGATCGAGCGCGTCACCGGCTGGGACACCCCTTATCCCCACGCCCAGGAATGGGACTACTTCCCTGGTCCGGCCCGAGTGGCCGCGGCCATGCGGCGTGCGATGGAATCCTGAATTGATGAGCCCCACCATGAGTGAACATGTGATCAAGATGCCGGACATCGGCGAAGGCATCGTCGAAGTCGAGTTGGTGGCCTGGCGTGTGCAGGCCGGCGAGCAGATCGCCGAAGACCAGATCGTGGCCGATGTGATGACCGACAAGGCCACCGTCGAGATTCCCTCGCCGGTCAAGGGCCGGGTGCTGGCGCTCGGTGCCGAGGCTGGCACGGTGATGAGGGTCGGCTCGGAGCTGATACGGATTGCCGTGGATGGCGAGATGGCTGCGGTCAAGCCGGCTGTGATGCCTGCAGTGATGGCAGAAGCGCCTGCGCCCTCAGCGTCGGCTGGCGCCTCAAGTCCGCGTCCGCCGGCGCCGCCCGCGATGACGCAAAGCACCGCCGCGTCGGCCAGTCAGCCGGCGCAGCGGCCGAATGAAACGCCGGCCGGCCGTCCGAGCGACAGGCCGATCGCCTCGCCCTCCGTGCGCCGTCAGGCCTGGGAGCTGGGCGTCGATCTGGCACAGGTGCCGGCCAGCGGGCCGGCCGGTCGCATCATGCATGCCGATGTCGAGGCCTATGCCGCCGCCCATCCGGCGAGCCTGACACCGCAGTCCGGCGGTGGTGCGCTGGCTCAGCCTGCGGCCGCCGCGCCGGCCGCCGCGCGCCGGCCCACCAGGCAGAGCCGGGGCGATGGCGTCGAGGCGATCCGTATCGTCGGCCTGCGCCGCAAGATCGCGCAGAAGATGCAGGAGGCCAAGCGGCGCATTCCGCATTTCAGCTATGTTGAGGAGGTCGATGTCACCGAGCTGGAGGCGCTGCGCCAGCAGCTCAATCAGCAGCACGGCGCCAGCCGCGGCAAGCTGACGATATTGCCGCTGCTGGCCCGCGCCATCGTCCGGGCCCTGGCTGATTTTCCGCAGCTCAATGCCCGGCTTGACGATGAAGCCGGTGTGCTGAATCGCTTCGATGCCGTGCATCTGGGCGTGGCGGCGCAGACGCCGGCCGGCCTGATGGTGCCGGTGCTGCGCCATGCCGAGGCCCATGATCTGTGGAGTTGCGCGGCCGAGATCCGCCGGCTGGCCGAGGCCGCACGCAGCGGCCGCGCCACCCGCGATGAGCTGAGTGGCTCGACGATCACCATCTCCAGCCTCGGCGCTCTGGGCGGCATCGTCAGCACGCCGGTGATCAACCATCCGGAGGTGGCCATCGTCGGCGTCAATCGCATCGTCGAGCGGCCGATGATGCGCGGGGGCCAGGTCGTCGGCCGGCTGATGATGAATCTGTCCTCGTCCTTTGACCATCGCGTGGTCGATGGTCAGGATGCGGCCGAATTCATCCAGGCGGTGCGGGCAATGCTCGAGTGCCCGGCGACGCTGTTCATCGATTGAAACGACGGCCTGCTGCCGGCGCGGCTGTTCGAGGCGATCAGAGCGTCGCGTAGTTCAGCGCCCGGCCGTCCTGGGGGCGCACCTGGCGGAAGCGCGCCACCAGCTTGGCCTGCAGCTGTGCCGGCAGCGGCGCGAAGCCGCTATTGCGCAGCAGCCGGTCGCCACTCTGGAAGGCCCAGTAGACGAAGCGCAGGCCCGACTCACCGCGCTGAGCGCTGCTGGGCTGGGTGTCCAGCAGCACAAAGGACGTGGTGGTGATCGGCCAGGCGGTTGGTGTGGGCAGATTGATCAGGCTGGCGCGGTCGTCGTCGGCCTGGACGATGCGCGAGGCGCTGATCGCCGCACGAAAAGCCTGCTCGGAGGCGCTGACATAGCTGCCGCTGCCCGAAGGCAGCTGCACCGCGCTGAGCTTGTGCAGGCGCACCCGGTCGTAGGACACATAGGCCAGGCCGCCGGGCGTCTCGCTCAAGGCCTTGACCATGCCATCGTTGCCTTCGGCGGCGATGGCACCGGCCGGCCATTTCGGCAATTGTCCGGCGCCGACTTCGGCCTTGAAGGCCTCGGACACCTGGGCCAGATAGCGGCTCAGGGCATCGGTGCTGCCGGACTTGTCGGCGCGAACCACGCGCTTGATGGGCAGCGCGGGCAGGGCCACGCCGGGGTTCAGCGCGGCGATGCGCGCATCGTTCCAGCTCTTCACCTGGCCGCGAAACATATCGGCCAGCAGCTCGCCCGTCAGCTTCAGCTCGGCGTTGATGCCGGGCAAGCGGTAGACCGGCACGATGCCGCCGACCAGCATGGGCAGCTGAATCAGGTGGTGGCGCTCCAGATCGGCATCACTGAGAGGCGTGTCGCTGGCGCCGAAATCGACCGCGCGGGCGACGATCTTCTTGACCCCATCGCCGCTGCCGGTCGGCTTGTAGTTGACCGGGATGCCGAACTGCTTTTCGTACTGCTGAGCCCAGCTTTGGTAGACCAGCGAGGGAAAGCTGGCGCCGGTGCCATTCACGGGCGCCGAGTCCTGCGCCTGGGCGCTGAGCGGCAGCAGGGCGCTCAAGGCGCAGAGGCCGAGCAGGGCGGCGCCAGCGGCTCGTGCCAGCTGTTGGAGCGATTTGTAGTTATGCATCAAGGAGATTCCGAACGACGGTCTGAAGGCGCGGCAGTCTATGAAAGTTTTGCGACGGCTTGATGTCATGACCTGAATCAAGCTCCCCCCTTGGCGCCTGTTGGACACTGCGCCGATGTCTACCGTCTCTGCTCCCGAACTGCTCCTGCCCGCCGGCTCGCTGGCCAAAATGCGTGCTGCCTACGATTTCGGCGCCGATGCCGTCTATGCCGGCCAGCCGCGCTACTCGCTGCGCGCCCGCAACAACGAGTTCCGCCTGGAGCAGATTGCCGAAGGCATTGCCGAGGCGCACCAGCGCGGCAAGAAGTTCTTCGTCACCAGCAATCTGATCGCCCACAACGACAAGGTGCGCACCTATCTGCGCGACATCCAGCCGGTGGTCGAGTTGAAGCCCGATGCGCTGATCATGGCCGACGCCGGCCTGATCATGCAGATGCGCGAAGCGATGGAGCGTGGCCGCTTTCCCGAGGTGCCCATCCATCTGTCGGTGCAGGCGAACACCACGAACTGGGCGGCGGTGAAGTTCTGGCAGAAGGTGGGCGTGTCGCGGGTGATCCTGTCGCGCGAACTCAGCCTGGAAGAAATCGAGGGCATACGCAATGAATGCCCGGACATGGAAATCGAGGTCTTTGTCCACGGCGCCCTCTGCATTGCCTACTCGGGGCGCTGCCTCTTGTCCGGCTACTTCAACCGGCGCGATTCCAACCAAGGCACCTGCACCAATGCCTGTCGCTGGAACTACGGCACGCAGGCGGCCGGCGAATGTGGCAATAGCGGCGAGGCGGTGCCGCTGGCGCAGCTCGATGCCGGCTTTGATTTCGCCACCGAGGCGGCCGAGGCCGAGGGCAGCTTCGCCAGCTGCGGCGGTGGCGCGCGCCATCCGGCCGCCGATCAGGTCTATCTGATCGAGGAGAAGGGCCGCCCCGGCGAGCTGATGCCCATCATGGAAGATGAGCACGGCACCTACATCATGAACAGCAAGGACCTGCGCGCCGTCGAGCATGTCGCGCGGCTGGCGCGCATCGGCGTCGATTCGCTGAAGATCGAGGGCCGCACCAAGAGCCTCTACTACGTGGCCCGAACCGCACAGGTCTACCGTCGCGCGATCGACGACGCCGTGGCCGGCCGCGAGTTCAATCCCGAGCTGCTGCTGGAACTCGAAGGCCTGGCCAACCGCGGCTATACCAGCGGATTTCTGGAGCGCCGGCCCAGCCAGGACTATCAGAACTATCTGACTGGCAATAGCGAGTTGCAGCGCAGCCATTTCGTCGGCGAGGTGCGTGGCGTGCGCGAGGACGGTTGGGTGGAGATCGAGACCAAGAACCGCTTCCAGGTCGGCGACGAGATCGAGCTGATCCACCCGGCCGGCAATCGCCGCCTGCGTCTGGAGGCGATGCAGAACGAGGCCGGCGAAGCGATCAGCGTGGCCGCCGGCAACCCGCTGCGGGTATGGATTCCGCTCGGCCTGCCGGCGGCGGGCGGGCTGATCGCGCGTCGACTCTGAGTGGCGCTCAGGGGCGGTTTGGCTGCTCCGTCGTGGCGTTATTCATGAAACCGCGGGCCTGCAGCAGGGCGAGCAAATCGCGGGAACTGGCCTGCAGCACGGCGGGCGAGTACTTCAGCTCCGAGGTGTAGAACTGGGCCAGCGAGTTCAGACCCAGGGCCTGCCACTGCGCAGCCATCTCCGGGCCCATGGCCTGGTAGCGCCGCAGGCCCTTGACGTCGCGCTCGGCGAACAAGGCCTGCAGGGCCGCGTCGTCGTGGCGCTGATAGCGCTCCTGATGCACATAGGCCGACAAGGGCAGGCGGTCGCGCGGCGCCGGGCTTTCCGCCGGCCAGCCGACCGCCAGCGAGGTGACCGGGAACACCGAATCGGGCAGCTCCAGGAACTCGGCAATCGCGGCCGCCGCGTTCAGTGTCGTGCCCAGGTAGCAGATGCCCAGCCCGCGGGCTTCAAAGCCCAGCGCCACGCTTTGCGCCAGGATCATGGCGTCGAAGGCGGCGACCAGAAAGCCGTGGAAATTGTCGAAGTTGTCGCGGGCCTGATGCAGCTTCAGCCAGTCGCGGGTGCGGCGGGTGTCGGCGCAGAAGGTGATCAGCAGCGGCGCCTGCAGAATCATGTCCTGCTCGAAATGCAGCTGATGCAGCCGCGCGCGTCGTTCGGCATCGCGGCTCAGCACCAGGCTGTAGGTGTTCAGATTGCCGGAGCTGGAGCTGCCGGCAATCGCCTGTGCCAGCACCTCATCAACCACGGACTCATCCAGCGGGCGGTTCTCAAAGCGGCGGATCGAGCGATGGCGCTGCAGCAAGGCGCTGAGGGTGTCGGCGGCGGATGATGGATTCATGGGCTGCTGGTGTTGTTGACGGGCTCGCCACTGTAATGGCGCAAATGCAGCCGTTCAGTGCTCAGCCGGTCTGGCCGGAATCATCAGCAAACCGCCCAGGCTCAGCAAGCCGAGCAGGGCGGTGAGCCAGATCGCGCCGCCGCCCCAGCGATCCAGCGCCAGACCGAACAGCCAGGGCGAAAGCGCCTGGCTCACCCGCATAGGTGCCATCAGCAGACCCTGGCGCTGGCCATAGCCCTGGGCGCCGAACAAGGCCAGCGGCAGCGTGCCCTTGACGATGGTCAGGATGCCGTTGCCGCCGCCATGCAACAGGCCGAACAGCGGCGCCAGTGGTGCGCCAAAAACGGCCAGCAGCACGCCGCCCAGCGGGTGCATCGCGGTGGCGGCACGGGCGATCCAGAGGGGATGGGCGCGGCGCAGCACGCCGTATTCCAGCAGCCGCGCGCCCACCTGGGCCGGGCCGATCAGCGCGCCCACAGCCACTGCGGCGGCGAGGCTGCTGCCTTGGGCCTGCAGCAGGCGTGGCAGGTGCGCGGCCATGGCCGTGCCGACGAAGCCCGCAACGGCGAACACCAGTGCCAATATCCATGCGGCGCGGACGCTCGCCTGCGCGCTGCCGGCGCCGTCACTCGCCTTTTTCATCGGTTTGGCGAGCACGGTTTCTGGAGCGGCTCGCGGCAGCCAGGCGTTCAAGGGCAGGCCCAGCAGCAGATGCAAGGCCGCCCAGCCGAGGCAGGCGCCACGCCAGCCCCAGTGCTGCTCCATCAGCGTGCTCAAAGGCCAGCCGACGGTGCTGGCAAAGCCGGCAATCAAGGTGATGCCGGTGATCGAACGCCGTGCGTCCTGGCCATAGAGCCGCACCAGGCTGGCAAAGGCGGCGTCGTAGAGCCCGCCCGCCATGGCCAGGCCCAGCAGCAGCCAGGCGGCAAACAGGCTCACCGGTCCTTGCGCCAGGCCCAGCGCGGCCAGGCCGAGCGCAAACAGCAGGCTGCTGCCCATCAGCAGCGGCCGGCCGCCATGGCGGTCAATGCGGCGACCGGCCCAGGGCCCGACCAAGGCCGAGACGACCAAGGCCACCGAGAAGGCGGCAAAGATCGTCGCCGGAGCCAGGCCGAATTCCAGCGCCATCGGCGTGGCCAGCATGGCCGGTAGGTAGTAGGACGAGGCCCAGGCCAGGGTCTGCGCGGCGCCCAAGGTGGCGACGGTGCGCCAGGAGCTCGTCTGCATCGCTTCAGCCACAGCAGCTCGCCGCTGGTCGTGCCGTTCCCGTTCCCGTCGCAGCGGCAGGCGTGGGCTTTGCGCAGCAAGACGCGGCGCTGGTGCTGGCTGTTGCCGGCCCGGCGCTGCCCAGCTCGACACTGCACACCCCGGTGGCCGGCAGATCGAGTTCGACACGGTCGGCGGCTTCGAGGTCACCGTCCAGCGCGGCCACCACCGAGCGCACCTGCTCAAAGCCGGTGGCCATCAGAAACGTTGGCGCACGGCCATAGCTCTTCACCCCCACGGTGTAGAAGCCTGGCTCGGCATGGCTCAGCTCGCGGTGGCCGTGCGGCCGCACCGTGCCGCAGCTGTGCAGATTGGGGTCGATCAGCGGGCCCAGCGCCGTCGTTGATTCGAGTGCGCTGTCCAGATCGAGACGCAGCTCGCTGGCCAGCCGCAGATCGGGGCGCTGGCCGGTGGCGCAGATGATTTCATCAATGCCGTCCAGCTGCAGGGCGGCGCCGTTAGCGTCGTGGCCACGCACGCTGAGCTGCGCGCCGTCGGGGTGCAGCGCATCGATGCGCAGGCCGGCGACGAAGCGCATCCGGCCGCTGTCGCGCAGCTGGCGCAGCGCTGTGCCCAAGGCACCGCGGGCTGGCAGCGCGTCGCTGTCGCCGCCGCCAAAGACCCGGGTCAGCGTTGCCGAGCGAACCGCCCACACGAGCTCGGTGCCCGGCGCTTCGAGAGCCAGTTCGGCCAGCGCCAGCAGGGCGTTGGCGGCCGAGTGTCCGGCGCCGACCACCAGGGTGCGCTTGCCGGCATAACGCTGCCGTTGTGTGCCCAGCACGTCAGGTATGCCATAGGCAATATGGGCCGCTGCCGCCGCTTCGCCTGCGGCCGGCAGCCCGTTGGCGCCGAGCGGGTTGGGCTGGCCCCAGGTGCCTGTGGCATCGATGACCGCGCGGGCACGAAACTCCAGCGAGCGGCCTTGTTGCTCGGCACGGATGACAAAGGGCGCTTCAGCGCGGCCGGCACTCTTGACCTTGTCCATGCCTTCTCGGCTGATTGCCAGCACACGGGTGTTGAGCTGCAGCCCTCTTGCCACCGCGGGCAGTGCTGCGAAGGGTTGCAACACCTGCTCGACGATTTCCCGGGCCAGCGGCATACCCTCTTGGGGCGGCGCCTGCCAGCCGGTCGGTGCCAGCAGCGCGGCCATATCGGCGTCGACGTTGTAGCGCCAGGGGGAGAACAGCCGCACATGGCCGTAGTCGAGCAGGTGCTGGCCTGCCTGCGGCCCGGCTTCCAGTGCGATGAAGGGGATGCCACGGGCGATCAGCTTGGCCACGGCCGCCAGGCCCACCGGGCCGGCGCCGATCACGGCGACGGGCAAGGTCGAAGGCAGCGCCGAGGCGGCTGCCGGTTCGGTCAGGCGCAGCGACATGAAGGCGGCGCAGGCCGGGCAGGCTCCCTGCAACTCGGCCGAGGCCTTCAGCGCCGCCGGCGCCTCCTCGATGCGGCCGCGCTTGAAGCCGAACTGGGCAAAGTACTCCGGTGCCGTCACCGTCAGCAGAAAGAGCTGGCTGATCTGGCGGCGCCCGGCCTGATCCAGCAGCACGCTCAGCATGGCCTTGCCCAGGCCTTGTTGTTGCGCGTTCGGGGCAACGGCGAAGGAGCGCAGCAGCGCGATATCACCGTACTGCTCAGCGCCGGCGCAGCCGAGCAACTGCGAGCCCGACCAGGCCAGCAGGTAGTTGTGCAGATGGGCTTGAGCGCCCTCCAGTGGCAGCTTGTTCGTCTGCAGCAGTTCGGCAATGGCGGGCCAGTCGGCGGCCGTGGCCGGACGGAAGGAGATGGTGTTCAGGTTCAGCGACATGATTTGCTTTCCTTTGTCACCCCGCCGGGAGGCAGGCAGCAGTTGGCTGCGGTGTCCTCGCGCAGGGCTTTCAAGAGCAGCAGCAGGGAGCGTTCGACGCTGGCACGCTCATCGGCGTCCAGCGCATCCAGCAGCTGTGCGGCATGGGAATCCAAGGTGGCGTTGAGTTCACGGACGGTGCGTTCGCCGTCGGCGGTGAGCGTGACGAGCCAGCTCCTTGCGTCGTTCGGGTTCGGCTCCTTGCTCACCATGCCACGCGAGACCATGCCCTCGACCGCGCGCGACACCCAGCTCTTCTCCAGGCTGAGTCGTGTACCCAGTTCGGACAGCGGCAAGGGCCCGGAGCGAGCCAGCTCGGTCAGCAGATGGCATTGGGTGCTGGTCGTGCGGCAGCAGTCGGCCACCACGCGCTGGGCGCGGGTGTACATCCGCGCGACTTCGCGCAGCAGGCTGCCGGCTTGCGTCGGGCTCTGTGTCTTTGTTGGATTGCAGCTTGTGGCCATGGTGTTGGCTATGTGGTTGTGTATGGCAACTATCTGGGCGCAGCATAGGTGGGCTCTCTGTAGGTTGTCAATAGCAACTAAAAGGGCTGTGAAGAGGGGCCTCTGGCCCCAGTGAATGGCTGGGATGCCTGGAGTCCGTGGGCTCAGGGGGCCATCAGATCGAGCGTTGGTTGACCCGCCGTGACAGCGCCTCCGCGCTTTCCCGCCGCTCGCTGTAGCGATCGGTCAGATAGGGCGTGAGATGGCGGGTCAGCAGTGTGAACTTGTAGAGCTCTTCCACGACATCGACCACGCGTTCGTAGTACGGCGAGGGTTTCATCCGGCCGGCCTCGTCGAACTCTGCGAAGGCCTTGGCGACCGAGGATTGGTTGGGAATCGTCAGCATGCGCATCCAGCGGCCCAAGAGGCGCATCTGGTTGACCGCGTTGAAGGACTGCGAGCCGCCGCTGACCTGCATCAGGGCCAGCGTCTTGCCCTGGGTGGGCCGAACGGCGCCGCTGTTCAGTGGAATCCAGTCGATCTGTGACTTCATCACCCCGGTCATCGCGCCATGGCGCTCCGGCGAGACCCAGACCATGCCTTCGGCCCACAGCACCAGCTCGCGCAGTTCCTGCACCTTGGGATGGGCCTCAGTGCCATCGTCGGGCAGGGGCAGGCCGTCAGCATGGAAGATGCGCACCTCACCGCCCATGGCCTGCAGCAATCGTGCAGCCTCAAAGGCCAGCAGTCGGCTGTAGGAACGTTCGCGCAGCGAGCCGTAGAGCAGCAGAAAGCGCGGTGCGTGCTGCGCGGCCGGGATGGACTGAAGCGCCTCCGACTGCGGCACAAGGAACTGGCTGGCGTCGAGTGCGGGAAAGGTTGGCGGCGATTCGATGGGCGACTGCATCATGGGGTGGCCTCTTGAGCTCCGAACAGGCGATGCACGCCCAGTGCCAGCAGGGCGCCGAGCAACTGGGCCAGCACAAAGCCGGGCGCGCTGGCCGGGGCAATGCCGGCAAAGCTGTCGCTGAACATGCGGCCAAACACGGCGGCCGGGTTGGCAAACGAGGTCGAGGCGGTGAACCAGTAGGCGGCGCCGATATAGGCGGCCACCATGGCCGCGACCCGACTGGCCGGTGCGCGCAGGATGAGCAGCAGCAGGCCAAAGGTGGCCACCACTTCAGCAATCCATTGGCCCTGGCCGCCGCGCAGCTTGCTGGCGGTCTGCACGATGGGCAGCTCGAACATCGCATGGGCCAGCCAGGCGCCCAGCAGCGCACCAAACAACTGCGCCGGCACGTAGACGGCCAGCGTGCGCAGCGGCAACGCGCCGCGCAATGCCATCACCAGCGACACCGCAGGATTGAAATGCGCGCCGCTGAGCGGGCCAAAGATCTCGATCAGGATGTACAGGCTGCCCACCGTGGCCAGCGTGTTGGCCAGCAAGGCGATGGCGATATTGCCGCCGGACAGGCGCTCGGCCATGATGCCGGAGCCGATCACGGTGGCCAGCAGCAGGGCGGTGCCAAGCAGCTCGGCCGCGAGTTTGCGTGTCAGATTCATGGCGCGGTGTGGACTCAGCTCTTGTAGATATCGGTCAGCGCCTGCTGCAGGCTGGGCTTGTCCATCTCGGCCAAGGGGAGCTGCAGCAACTGCAGCATCCGGTAGGCAATCGCCTGGCGGGTCAGCTCAAACGCCTGGCGCTTGCCCTCGTCGCCGCCGAGTGCATTGGACGGATCCGGATAGCCCCAGTGCACCTTGACGGGCTGGCCGTTGCCTCCAAAGAAAACCGGGCATTGCTCGGCAGCTGCGCTGTCGCAGACGGTGATGACGATGGACAGCGGCGGCGCTTCCGGCGTGGTGAACTCGTCCCAACTCTTGCTGCGATAGCCGCTGACATCGACCCCGGCGGCCGTCAGTGCCTCCAAGGCGAAGGGGTTGAGCCGGCCGCTGGGGGCGCTGCCGGCGCTGTGCGCGCGGACGTCTTTGCCCAGCTTGGCAGCCAGATGGTTGAGCATGCCCTCGCTGAGCACGCTGCGGGCGGAGTTGTGGGTGCAGAGAATGAGAACGTGGGTGGTCATGATGCTTGCGTGTTGGAAATCACTGTTGTCCGATGTGCCGCACGGCCTGTTGCAGGGACATGCGGTCAAGGCTGGTGATGGGCAGGGCCAACATCAACTCGATGCGGCGTTTCAGCGCAATTGCCGTGTCTTGAAAGGCTTGCAGCTTTTGGGGCTCGCTTCCCACAACTGCAGAGGGGTCTGGCATGCCCCAATGGGCGCTGACCGGCTGTCCGGGCCAGACAGGGCAAACCTCGCCCGCAGCCTTATCGCAAACAGTGAAGACAAAATCCAGTTCCGGTGAGCCAGGCGCAGCGAAGTCTGCCCAGTTCTTGCTTCGATACCCTTCTGTGCTCAGACCAAGCCAAGCCAGTGTCCGTAGTGCAAATGGGTTGACCGTTCCTGTCGGGTGGCTGCCCGCGGAGTAGGCTGTGAATCGTCCTTGCCCCAGCTGGTTCATCAAGCCTTCAGCCAGAATCGAACGCGCAGAATTGCCAGTGCAAACGAACAGGATGTTGAAGTGCTTGTCGCTCATGTGATGGCGTCCTTGGGAGGGTTAACAGCCACAGCTGTCCTCGTTCTTCGGCAGGCAGGCTTCGCCCTGGCAGCAGTTCTCGGTCAAATAGGCGAGCAGCTCATTCATCTGCGCAAAGGCGGCGCGGTACACCAGGTTGCGCCCGATGCGCTCCTGGCTCAGCAGGCCGGCATTGCACAGTTCCTTCAGATGAAAGGACAGCGTCGCGGCAGGCAAGTCGAGCGCTTCGGTGAGCGCACCCGGCGTCAGCCCGTCCTGGCCGGCGACGACAAGCAGGCGAAAGGCGCGCAAGCGGTGCGGCTGGGCCAGCGCGGCCAGGCAGCGGATGATTTTGGTTTCGTCCATTGTTCGATAATTCTATAGTTATGGAATAGTTGACGAAAGTCAGCTTGTGTGAGTTCGTGAACGGAGTGATGGTGCAAGCTTGAGCTAGTCTTTGGCTTCGCATCTTGCTTGGAGCTGATGATGACTGTGCTGGATCGCCTGCCGCGCTTTGTGTTCTTTACCGGCAAAGGAGGCGTGGGCAAGACCTCGCTGGCCTGTGCCGTGGCCTTGCGCCTGGCCGAGCAGGGGCGGCGTGTGCTGCTGGTCAGCACCGATCCGGCCTCCAACGTCGGCCAGGTGTTTGGCCAGGCCCTGGCCAATGAGATCCGTGCCATCGATGCGGTGCCCGGCTTGTCGGCGCTGGAGATTGACCCGCATGCGGCCGCGCAAGGCTACCGAGAGCGGCTGATCGAACCCGCCCGCGCCAGCCTCAGCGCCGAAGCGCTGCGCGGCATGGAGGAGCAGCTGTCCGGCGCCTGCACGACCGAGATTGCAGCCTTTGACGAATTCACTGGCCTGCTCACCGATGCGGCCCTGCAGCAGCGCTTCGATCATGTGCTCTTCGACACCGCGCCGACCGGCCACACCATCAGGCTCTTGCAATTGCCCGGCGCCTGGAACCGTTTCTTGCAGACCGGGCAGGGCGATGCGTCCTGCCTGGGGCCGCTGGCCGGCCTGGACAAGCAACGCGAGCGATACCAGGCGGCCGTTGATGCACTGGCTGATCCGGCCTTGACGCGCCTGGTGCTGGTCACGCGAGCGCAGCCCTCGGCACTGCGCGAAGTGGCGCGTACCCACGAGGAGCTGGCCCAGGTCGGCCTGCGCCAACAGCTGCTGGTTGTCAACGGTGTGATGCCAGAGGCCGAGGGCGCCGGTGATGCGCTGGCCGCAGCGGTGTTCCGGCGCGAACAGCAGGCCCTGGCGGCGATGCCTGCCGCACTGCAGGCCTTGCCGATGCAGCAACTGCCGCTGCGCAGCTTCGATCTTGTCGGCCTGGAGGCCTTGAGGCGCTTTCTGGCGCCGGCCGAGCTTGACACGGCGCTGGCCGCTGATGCGATGAAGCCCCTGCCATCGCCGCGGCTGGCTGATCTGATGGAGGATTTGGCGGCGCCCGGCCATGGGCTGATCATGGTGATGGGCAAGGGCGGTGTGGGCAAGACGACGCTGGCCGCGGCCATTGCGGTCGCCTTGGCGCAGCGCGGTCTGCCGGTCCTGCTCAGCACCTCGGACCCGGCCGCGCATCTCACCGAGACCTTGGCCGGCTCGGACGCTGTGGCCATGCAGGAGCGACTGCCGACGCTGAGCGTGTCGCGCATCGACCCCAAGGCCGAGACCGAGCGCTACCGCGCCCAGGTGATGGCCAGCAAGGGACGCTCGCTGGATGACCATGGCAGGGCGATGCTGGCGGAGGATTTGCGCTCGCCCTGCACCGAAGAGATCGCCGTGTTCCAGGCCTTCTCGCGCGCCATCCGCGAGGCCGGGCGGCGCTTCGTCGTGATGGACACGGCGCCGACCGGGCACACCCTGCTGCTGCTCGATGCGACGGGCGCCTACCACCGCGATATCGCCCGCCAGATGAGCCGCAGCGGTGTGGGTTTCACCACGCCGATGATGCAGCTGCGCGATGCCGAGCGGACCAAGGTGCTGATCGTGACACTGGCCGAAAACACCCCGGTGCAGGAGGCGGCGCAGCTGCAGGCCGAGCTGCGTCGGGCCGGCATCGAGCCCTGGGCCTGGGTGGTGAACAACAGCCTCGCCCAGGCCGGCAGCGCGTCACCACTGCTACAGGCACGTGCGCTGCATGAACGGGAGTTCATCAAGGCCGTTGCGGACGTTCATGCCAGTCGTTATGCCGTCGTGCCATTGCTGGCCGAAGAGCCTGTTGGCCTGGAGCGACTGGCGGCGCTCAGCGCACCATCGTCACCGGGCTGACCCGAGGCAGGAAGATCAGCCAGTCCCAGTTGCGGCCAAGTTGGCCGGGCTGCTGAAAGCTTTCGGTACCGCGCTCCACATATTCGTAGGCGAACTGCGGGAGATTGACGGCGCTGCTGGCGTGCACGAGCAGGGGGCGCCCCTTGGCTTGCGGAATCAGCTGCTGTTCCAGCCCGCCGGCTGGCACGGGCGGCAGTGTCAGCGGCTGCATGCTGCGGAAATCGAGGATCTGCCCCGCAGCGGCAGTGAATTGCAGCACCTGGTAGCGCGGCCCCCAACGCCTGTGCATGACTTCGCCGGCCTGCAAGTGTTGTGGCGTGCGTTGAAAGCCGCGTGCCAGATGAACCGTGTGGGCCCAGATCACCGCCTTGCGCCCCTTGGCCAGTTGCTCGACCAGCCAGATGGCGTTGGCGCCCATCGCGTTGTCGCGTTGATAGTCCTGATCCTGGCTCCAGAAACTGTGCGCCTGTGCCAGCAAGCTGTCGACGACCCGGCACCACCAGGCGGGCGTGTCGACCGCCGCGCCAGACGATGCGCCGCACAGCGCCGCGCCTATGGCCTGCCCATGGGAGAAAAAGGCCTGCTGCTCGGGTGCCGAGGGCAGGGCGCGGTTCATGGCGAGCAAGGGCGCAGCCAGAGTCGAGAATCGCCGCCATCGCTCACCCTCCGCCAGCGTTTTGTGGCCAAGGCTGAGCAAGGCGGCTTGCAGGCCGGGCAAGAGCTCGCTGCCGCTGAGCGCGCCGCTGTGCTGCGCGTCGAAGCCCGCCAGCAGCAGCGGCCTGTCCGCTCGCTGGCGTTGATCGACATATCGCAGCAAGTCCCGGCCTTCTGCGCTCTTGGCATACATGAAGAACACATTGCCCGGCGCCAGATCATCCAGGCTTTCACCGCGCGCCATTGCCGCGCTGATGCGGCCGATGTCGTAGAAGCCACTTTCCAGCAAGAGCAGATCGAAGCCCAGCTTCTCGTGCAGATAGCGCAAGAGGCGCAGCTTGTAGGCGAACTCCTCATGCGCGCCATGGGTCTGCTCGCCCAGTCCCAGCACCTGCACGCCGGCCAGCGCCTGACCCAGCGGCGCCAGGTCGGAGAAATCGTCGAGCTGGTCGGCATCGGCCAAAGGCCAGCTTTGCCAAGTCGTGGCGGTGGGCGCGATGGGCGCGATGGGCGTTTCGGCGGCAACGGCGCTGTTGCAGGCCAGGGTCAGCGTGGTCAAGCAGGTCAGGAGCTTCATTTGAGTCCAATTGAATACCAGTTCAATGATAGGACTCGGCGGCTGGCCGGCGTG
The DNA here is from genome assembly GCF_032337115.1 of Roseateles aquae. NCBI lineage: Bacteria > Pseudomonadati > Pseudomonadota > Betaproteobacteria > Burkholderiales > Sphaerotilaceae > Roseateles > Roseateles aquae. The sequence continues at coordinate 217,105 of NZ_JAVXZY010000002.1, read as the reverse complement.
CGCTACGCGGTTGGTACGCGTCCGATGCGGTGGCGTCGGACGCTATCCGCCCGGCCGAAAAAGCAAAAAGCCCCGCGCGATGGCGGGGCTGTGGCGCTGATCCCGCTTGCAGGATCAGCGATTCATCGGCGCGGCTGATCAGCAGGCCGGCACACCGGCGACCGACTTGGCGGCTTCGGCGTATTCCTCGATCTGGTCGAAGTTCATGTACTTGTAGATCGCGGCGCCGTCCTTGTTCACCACGCCCATGGCCTCGTGGTATTCGGCCACGGTCGGGATATGGCCCAGCTTGGAGGCAATGGCGGCCAGCTCGGCCGAGGCCAGGAACACATTGGTGTTCTTGCCCAGGCGGTTGGGGAAGTTGCGGGTCGAGGTGGAGACCACGGTCGCGCCTTCACGCACCTGCGCCTGGTTGCCCATGCACAGCGAGCAGCCCGGCATTTCGGTGCGCGCACCGGCGGTGCCGAAGGCGGCGTAATGGCCTTCCTTGATCAGCTCGCTCTGGTCCATCTTGGTCGGCGGGGCGACCCACAGCTTGACCGGGATGTCGCGCTGGCCGCCCAGCAGCTTGGCGGCGGCGCGGAAGTGGCCGATGTTGGTCATGCAGGAGCCGATGAAGGCTTCATCGATCTTGGTGCCGGCGACGTCGGACAGGGTCTTGGCATCGTCCGGATCGTTGGGGCAGCAGAGGATCGGCTCCTTGATGTCGGCCAGATCGATCTCGATCACGGCCGCATATTCGGCGTCCTTGTCGGCTTCCAGCAGGCTGGGATTGGCCAGCCAGGCTTCGACCTTCTCGATGCGGCGTTGCAGCGTGCGGGCGTCCTGGTAGCCGTCGGCGATCATGTTCTTCATCAGCACGATATTGCTGGTGAGGTATTCCTTGATCGGGGCGGGGTTCAGCTTGACTGTGCAACCGGCGGCGCTGCGCTCGGCAGACGCGTCGCTCAGCTCAAAGGCTTGCTCGACCTTCAGATCGGGCAGGCCTTCGATTTCCAGGATGCGGCCCGAGAAGATGTTCTTCTTGCCGGCCTTGGCGACGGTCAGCAGACCGGCCTTGATCGCGTACAGCGGGATCGCGTGGACCAGATCGCGCAGCGTGATGCCGGGCTGCATCTGGCCCTTGAAGCGCACCAGCACCGATTCGGGCATGTCCAGCGGCATCACGCCGGTGGCGGCACCGAAGGCGACCAGACCAGAGCCGGCGGGGAAGGAGATGCCGATCGGGAAGCGGGTGTGCGAGTCGCCGCCGGTGCCGACGGTGTCGGGCAGCAGCAGGCGGTTCAGCCAGCTGTGGATCACGCCGTCACCCGGACGCAGGGCCACGCCGCCGCGGTTGGAGATGAAGGCGGGCAGCTCGCGATGGGTCTTCACATCGACCGGCTTCGGGTAGGCCGCGGTGTGGCAGAAGCTTTGCATCACCAGATCGGCCGAGAAGCCCAGGCAGGCCAGATCCTTCAGCTCGTCGCGGGTCATCGGGCCGGTGGTGTCTTGCGAACCCACGGTGGTCATCTTCGGCTCGCAGTAGGTGCCGGGGCGCACGCCCTGGCCTTCCGGCAGACCAACGGCGCGGCCGACCATCTTCTGCGCCAGCGTGAAGCCGGCCTTGGATTCGGCAGGGGCTTGCGGCAGGCGGAACAGCGTCGAAGCGGGCAGGCCCAGCGATTCGCGGGCCTTGCCGGTCAGCGAACGACCGATGATCAGATTGATACGGCCGCCGGCACGGACTTCATCGAACAGCACATCGCTCTTCAACTTGAACTCGGCGACGACTTCTTGACCATTCGGACCGTTCTTCACCAGCTTGCCCTCGTAGGGCAGGATGTCGATCACATCGCCCATCTCCAGCTTGGAGACATCGACCTCGATCGGCAGCGAACCGGAGTCTTCCTGTGTGTTGAAGAAGATCGGCGCGATCTTGCCGCCCAGGGTCACGCCACCGAAGCGCTTGTTCGGCACGAAGGGGATGTCCTGGCCGGTGGCCCAGATGACGCTGTTGGTGGCGCTCTTGCGTGAGGAGCCGGTGCCGACCACATCGCCGACGTAGGCGACCAGGTGGCCCTTCTTCTTCAGGTCTTCGATGAACTGCATCGGGCCGCGCTTGCCGTCTTCTTCCGGCTTGAAGGCCGCACCTTCGCGGGTGTTCTTCAGCATCGCCAGGTAGTGCAGCGGGATGTCCGGGCGGCTCCAGGCGTCGGGGGCGGGCGAGAGGTCGTCGGTGTTGGTTTCACCGGGCACCTTGAAGACGGTGACGGTGATCTTCTTCTCGACCTCGGGGCGGCTGGTGAACCACTCGGCATCGGCCCAGCTCTGGATCACGGCCTTGGCGTGCGCATTGCCGGCCTTGGCCTTCACTTCGACGTCGTGGAAGAAGTCGAACATCAGCAGCGTCTTCTTCAGGCCTTCGGCGGCGACGGCGGCGACATCGGCGTCGTCCAGCAGGTCGATCAGCGGCTTGACGTTGTAGCCGCCGACCATGGTGCCCAGCAGCTCGGTGGCCTTGGCCTTGGAGATCAGCGCGACGGCAAAGTCGCCATGAGCCACGGCAGCCAGGAAGCTGGCCTTGACCTTGGCGGCATCGTCAACGCCCGGGGGCACGCGGTGGGTCAGCAGGTCCAGCAGGAAGGCATCTTCGCCAGCCGGTGGGTTCTTGATCAGCTCGATCAGCTCGGCGACCTGCTTGGCATCCAGCGGCAGAGGAGGGATGCCCAGCGCGGCGCGCTCGGCGGAGTGTTGGCGATAGGCTTGCAGCATGGTCTAGCTCTCCAGGTGTTGCGAGGGTGTAGGTGGCGCGTTGGCTTCAATGTCGAGGTTCAGCTGGCCTTGGGTGTGATCACCTTCAGGCCCTTGAAGTAGTCGCGAAAGAATCCGTCGTCGTGGGTGATCAGCGCATTGCACTGCAGCAGTGCGTGGGCGCCGACGATGAAATCGGGAACGGTGCGTTGGCGGTGTCCGCCGCGGCTGCGGTAGCGGCGCTGCATTTCGCCAGCGCGGATGGCGGCCTTCTGCTCGACCGGGCTGTAACTGATGCCCATGTCTTCGAGCGCCTGCATGGCCTGATCGCCATTCTGCAGCGAGGAGCAGATTTCCGACACCACCACATCGCAGACCACGACCGGGCCATGGCTGAGTGCATCGCGCAGCGCGGCCTCGGCCAGATCGGCACGGGCGCTGTCGCTGAGCAGGTCAACCAGCACGGAGGAGTCGATGGCAATCATGGTGGCGGCTCGGGCGGTTTACTGATCGAGCGGATCACCGGGGGCGCGGCCGCGTACGGCGCGCATGGCGTCGTCCACCGAGGCAAAGCCATCCAGCTTGAACTTGCCGCGGGCGCGCGAGATCGCGTCGTCGACGTTCTTGCGCAGAATGATGCGGCCGCCTTCGAGTTCGACCTTGAGCACCGTGCCTTTGCTCAGGCCCAGCGCATCGCGTACTGCCTTGGGCAGCGTGATCTGGCCTCGTTCGGCCACTGTGGCTTCCATCATCAGCCTCCGCGGTATGCGCTAGAAAGTATGCATTGATTTTACATACTTTGAGGCCGCAGCCAAGGGATTTCCCTTGCGCTGACGCAAGACATGGCAGCAGAAAACAAGAAAGGAGGCCGCAGCCTCCTGTTCGTATTCGCCTTCTCGCGCGACTCAGTTGTTGATGCTGGTGCCGGGCGTGATGCCAATGCCGCCTTCGGGCTTGGCTGCGCTCAGGTTCTTGGCGAAGCTGACCTGGTCGGCGTGCTGGCAGCTGTCGACCATCCGCTGGCCCAGTTTGGCGTTCATCAGCATGGATTTGGTCGGGATCTGCAGCCAGACCACGCCGGCAGCCTTGTCTTCGAGGCGTACTGCGCCGGTGCTGGTGGGCTCGGGCGTCATGTTGTAGACCATCTTGCCGAACTGCAGGCGGAAGCGGCCCGGCTTGTCGGGATGCGGCGTCAGCTGCACCTTTTGGTTGAATTCGCAGGCGACCTCGCCGGCGTGGACGCGCGGGCCGACGGCCATCTGTTCCTCGTTCAAGGCCGGCTCATCGGCGGGCAGCGGCGCGATGGCCGTCTCGGGCTTGATCTTGGCGGCCAGTCGGCTCTTGGGCTTGGCATTCTCAACGGCGGCGGACCAGGCATTGCCGGCCAGCAGGCTGGCGCAGAGCAGGGTAGCAAGAGGGCTCAGGCGCTTCATCATCATCGGGACATCTCACGGGCGTCTATCAATGCTGGCTATTGTCAGCCTGTTTGCGCCGCTGGAGATAAGCATTTGCCTGCATAGATGCAAGCGGCGCTGCAGATTCGCGACAGGCTGCAACAGGCGCGCCTACGCTGATCAACAGGCATCAAAGTAGGCGCGGCAGACTTCCTTGGGCAGGGTCTGGCCGGTGCGATGGGCGCGCTCCAGCACCTGCCAGAAATAGCGGTAGCTGGCGCGGTCGTGCAGGGTGTCGCGGTACTGGATGGGCGCCCACTGCGCGGCCTGCGCCGCCTGCACGATGGCGATGGCCTCATCGATCTCGGCCACGCTCGGTGCAAAGGCCTCGATGATGGGCTGGATCTGGCTCGGGTGGATGCTCCACATCCGCGTGTAGCCGAACTCGCGCGCGGCACGACTGGCGGCCGCCTCGATGCTGCTGACGCTCTTGAATTCGGTCACCACGCAGTGCGACGGCGTCTTGCCATGGGCATGGGCGGCCGCGGCGATTTCCAGCTTGGCACGCACCACCAGTGGATGGCTGAACTGCCCCTCCAGCGTCATCGCGCTGCGCGGAATGGCGCCGCGATGGGCGGAGACGAAATCCATCAGCCCGAAGGAAAGCGACTCAATGCGCGGATGGGCGGCAATCGCGCGCACGTCCTGCAGCGCGCCATGCGTCTCGATCAGCGTGTGAATCGGCAGCGGCTTGGCAGTGCCGTGACGCTGTAGCGCGGCATCGATGAAGGCGCAGCCGGCCTGCACATCGGCGAGTTGGCGCGGCTTGGGCAACATCAGATAGGCCAGGCGCTCGCCGCCTGACTGAATCAAGGCATCGACATCGGCTTCAAAGGCCGGGTGGTCGAACGGGTGGACGCGCACGCCCACGCGGCCATGTCGATTCAATTGCGGGTCATTGAGCAGGCTCAGCACCAGCTGCATATGCTCCGCTTCGCCGCCTATCGGCGCACCGTCCTCGCAATCCAGCGTGATGTCGAACACCGGGCCCAGCTCGCCCTGCAATTCCAGGCTCTTGAGCATCCGCGCCTCGACGCCGCAGTAGTGGTCAACCACGGGCAGCAGCGTGGCGGCATCGCCTTCTTCGAACAGGGCCAGTTTGGGGTGCAGGGCGGTGGACATGCGAATCAACTCAAGTTCAGTAACGGCAATGACAAGCCTATCTTGGCGTTGCTTGTTGATGGGTCAAAAGCCAAGAGAAGCACACCACAGAGCCACTGAGACACAGAGAAAATAGCCGCATTGGCTCTGTGGCTCTGTGGCTCTATGGCTCTGTGCCTTCCTCCGTGGCTCTGTGACTCTGTGGTTTGTTTGTTCAACAACTGGCGCGCAAAGGCGCAATGAAAAAGGGCCGGCATCGGCCGACCCTTTCAAGTATCGCTGCAAGCAGCGCTGTCTTCAGCAGGCGATCACAGCAGGTGCTTGACGCCGTCTTGCTCGCCCTGCAGTTCGGCCAGGGTGATATTGATGCGCTCTTGCGAGAAGGCATCGATCTCCAGGCCTTCGACGATCTTGTATTCGCCGCCGGCGGTGGTCACCGGGAAGCCGAACACCACGCCAGCCGGGATGCCGTACTCGCCATTCGAAGGCACGCCCATGGTGACCCATTCGCCGTTGGAGCCCAGGGCCCAGTCGCGCATGTGATCGATGGCGGCGTTGGCAGCCGAGGCGGCCGAGGACAGGCCGCGAGCGGCGATGATGGCGGCGCCGCGCTTGCCGACGGTGGGCAGGAAGGTGTCAGCGTTCCAGACCTGGTCGTTGACCAGATCCTTGATCGACTTGCCATTGGTGGTGGCGAAGCGGTAGTCGGCGTACATCGTCGGCGAGTGGTTGCCCCAGACGGTCAGCTTCTTGATGTCGCCCACGGCGGTGCCGGTCTTGGCAGCCAGTTGCGAAGCGGCGCGGTTGTGGTCCAGGCGCAGCATGGCGGTGAAGTTCTTGGCCGGCAGGTCAGGGGCCGACTTCATCGCGATATAGGCGTTGGTGTTGGCCGGGTTGCCGACCACCAGCACCTTGACGTTGCGCGAAGCCACGGCGTTCAGGGCCTTGCCCTGGGCGGTGAAGATCTGCGCGTTGGCGGCCAGCAGGTCAGCACGCTCCATGCCAGGGCCGCGGGGGCGAGCGCCAACCAGCAGTGCGTAGTCGGTGTCCTTGAAGGCTTGCAGCGGGTCGCTGTGGGCTTCAACGCCGGCCAGCAGCGGGAAGGCGCAGTCTTCCAGTTCCATGATCACGCCCTTCAGCGCGTTCTGGGCCTTCTCGTCGGGAATCTCCAGCAGTTGCAGGATGACGGGCTGGTCCTTGCCCAGCATTTCGCCGGAGGCGATGCGGAACAGCAGGGCGTAGCCAATCTGGCCTGCGGCGCCGGTGACGGCAACGCGAACGGGAGTCTTGCTCATGGGATTCTCCGAAAGGTTTGAAGTGCGAAATCTGTTCGGCGCTGGCCGCGCACCCTGTGGCGAGCGGGCCCCAAGGGCTGGCCTCGGCAGCGCTGGTGGCGCCAAGTGTAGGCCAGACCACGGGCATTCCCGAGCTTGACCGGCGCCGGAGTCCGGCAAATAGCGCACACCGTTGCAGATTATCAATGCTGCTTTGCACAAATCTGACAGTCTTATGTCTTATAGAAGATCTAAGTCGTCAGACGCTGGACTGCCTGCCCTGCCTGTGCTGCAATGCCGGCCATGCCTGCCCAGCCCCTAGCCCCCAGCACCGACATGCCCGAGCGCGGCGACGGCGCGGGCGCGCCCTCGTTCAGCCCGCTGTACCGGCAGATCAAGGGGCTGATCATCACGCGGCTGCAGGCCGGTGAATGGAAGGCGGGCGAGAGCATCCCCAGCGAGATGGAACTGGCGCAGCGCTTTGGTGTCAGCCAGGGCACGGTTCGTAAGGCTGTTGACGAACTTGCGGCCGAGAATCTGCTGGTGCGCCGCCAGGGCAAGGGGACATTCGTTGCCACCCATGCCGAGCAGCAGCAGCAATACCGCTTTCTGCGCCTGATGCCCGATGAAGGGCAGGAGGCGGGGCTGGGGCGGCAGTTGCTGGATTGCCGGAGGCAGCGCGCGCCGGCCTGGATTGCCAAGGCTTTGCAGATGCGCTCGGGTGACGCGATGGTCGAAGTGCGCCGGCTGCTGCACAGCAAGGGCAGGCCGGTGGTGCTGGACGATATCTGGCTGCCGGGGCAGTTGTTCAAGGGTCTGACGACCGAACGGCTGAACCAGCACCGCGGGCCTTTTTATGGTTTGTTCGAGACGGAGTTCGGGGTGCAGATGATTCGCGCGCAGGAAAAGATCCGGGCTGTGCTGGCCGACGCCGAGACGGCGGCGCTGCTGCAGGTCGAGATCGGCGCGCCGCTGCTCAGCGTCGAACGCCTGTCATTCACCTATGGCGACAAGCCGGTCGAGTTGCGGCGCGGCTTGTACAACACTTCCACTCACTTTTATCGCAATGATTTGAATTGACCCTCGCACAGGTGCAGGGATGCAACAGCAAGCAAGCCGCATGGGGTGCTGTTGCATTGCAATAAAATCATCAGGTTTCACGTTAATTACAAAGGGTCGGTATGACGGACACCACCAACAGCGCTGCCAGGAAGCGACCGGTCTATCGCAATATTCACGTCACGGAGATCGTTTCGTACCGCCTGCCACCGGCCGGCATCGTGTCGATCTTGCATCGCATCAGCGGCCTGCTGATGTTCTTGCTGCTGCCCTTCGTGATCTGGATGTTCGACACCAGTCTGACTTCCGAGATCTCCTACGGCGCCTTCACCAATGCCTTCGTGGCCGGCATCGGCTTTGTGCCCGCCTGGTTTGTGAAGCTGGTGACGCTGGCGCTGATCTGGGGCTATCTGCATCACTTCATCGCCGGCGTGCGCCATCTGTGGATGGACGCCACGCACAGCGTCAGCAAGCAGCAAGGCCATTCCAGCGCCGTGTTGACGCTGGCCCTGGGCACGCTGCTGACGCTGGCCCTGGGCGCCAAGCTCTTCGGCCTGTACTGATGCGTACGGCCAGACAGCAAGACCTGACCCCTGTCCTGAAGACGAGGCAATAACAATGAGTACTTTTGGAACCAAGCGCATCGTTGTCGGTGCGCACTATGGCCTGCGCGACTGGCTGGCCCAGCGCGCCACGGCGGTGTTGATGGCGCTGTTCACGATCGCGCTGCTGGCGCAGATCCTGCTGACCCGCCAGCCGCTGGGCTACGACCTGTGGGCCGGCATCTTCTCCCAGCAATGGATGAAGTTCCTGACCTTCACGCTGATCATCTCGCTGGGCTATCACGCCTGGGTCGGCGTTCGTGATATCTGGATGGATTACGTCAAACCGGTGGGCCTGCGGCTGGCGCTGCATGTGTTCACACTGGTGTGGCTGTCGGGCTGCGCCGGCTGGGCGATCCAAGTGCTGTGGAGACTGTAAAAATGCAAATCGCAACCTCGCTGGGAAACTCGCTGGCCCGACGCAAATTTGACGTGGTGATCGTCGGTGCCGGTGGTTCCGGCATGCGCGCCTCGCTGCAACTCTCGCTGGCCGGCCTGAACGTGGCCGTGCTGTCCAAGGTCTTCCCGACCCGCTCGCACACCGTCGCGGCCCAAGGCGGCATCGGCGCCTCGCTGGGCAATATGTCGGAAGACAACTGGCACTATCACTTCTTCGACACCGTCAAGGGTTCGGATTGGCTGGGTGACCAGGACGCGATCGAATTCATGTGCCGCGAAGCACCCAAGGTCGTTTACGAGCTTGAGCACTTCGGCATGCCTTTCGACCGCAATCCGGACGGCACCATCTACCAGCGCCCCTTCGGCGGCCACACCGCCAACTACGGCGAAAAGCCGGTGCAGCGCGCCTGCGCTGCGGCCGACCGTACCGGCCACGCGCTGCTGCACACGCTGTACCAGCAAAACGTCAAGGCCAAGACCCAGTTCTTCGTCGAGTGGATGGCGCTGGACATCATCCGCGACGCCGAAGGCGATGTCGTCGGCGTGACCGCGCTGGAAATGGAAACCGGTGAAGTCCACATTCTTGAGGCCAAGACGGTGCTGATGGCCACCGGCGGGGCAGGGCGCATCTTCGCCGCCTCGACCAATGCCTTCATCAACACCGGCGACGGCCTGGGCATGGCGGCCCGCGCCGACATCCCGCTGGAAGACATGGAGTTCTGGCAGTTCCACCCGACCGGCGTGGCCGGTGCCGGCGTGCTGCTGACCGAAGGCTGCCGCGGCGAAGGCGCCATCCTGCGCAATGCCAATGGCGAGCGCTTCATGGAGCGCTATGCGCCGACGCTGAAGGATCTGGCCCCGCGTGACTTCGTGTCGCGCTCGATGGACCAGGAAATCAAGGAAGGTCGCGGCTGCGGTCCCAACAAGGACTATGTGCTGCTGGACATGACCCACCTGGGCGCCGAGACGATTGCCAAGCGCCTGCCCTCGGTGCTGGAGATTGGCCACAACTTCGCCAACGTCGACATCACCAAGGAGCCGATCCCGGTGGTGCCGACCATCCACTACCAGATGGGTGGCATTCCGACCAATGTGCACGGCCAGGTCGTGATCCCGAAGAATGGCAAGCACAACGACATCATCAACGGCCTGTACGCCGTCGGCGAGTGCTCCTGCGTCAGCGTGCACGGCGCCAACCGCCTGGGCACCAACTCGCTGCTGGATCTGGTGGTGTTCGGCCGTGCCGCCGGCAATCACATTGTCGACTTCGCACTGAAGAACAAGAACCACAAGCCGCTGCCCAAGGACGCCGCTGACCAGACCCTGGCTCGCCTGGCGCGCCTGGAATCGGCCACCAACGGCGAATACGCGCAAGACGTCGCCAACGACATCCGCTCGACGATGCAAAAGCACGCCGGTGTGTTCCGCACCCAGGCCAGCATGGACGAAGGCGTGGTCAAGATCAAGGAAGTGGCCGAGCGCGTCAAGGCCATCGGTCTGAAGGACAAGTCCAAGGTCTTCAACACCGCCCGCGTGGAAGCGCTGGAAGTCGACAACCTGATCGAGGCCGCCAAGGCCACGATGATCTCGGCCGCCGCCCGTCCGGAGTCGCGTGGTGCTCACGCCCACAACGACTTCCCGAACCGTGACGACGAGAACTGGATGAAGCACACGCTGTGGTACTCCGAAGGCAACCGCCTGGACTACAAGCCCGTGAACCTGCAACCGCTGACGGTGGAATCGGTGCCGCCCAAGGTCCGCACCTTCTAAAGGACAGCCCCATCATGACGACCCAAAAGCGCACGTTCCAGATCTACCGCTACGACCCGGACAAGGACGCCAAGCCCTATATGCAGACCATCGAGATCGAACTCGATGGCCACGAGCGCATGCTGCTGGACGCCTTGATCAAGCTCAAGGCGGTCGACCCGACGCTGTCCTTCCGCCGCTCCTGCCGCGAAGGCGTCTGCGGCTCCGACGCGATGAACATCAACGGCAAGAACGGCCTGGCCTGCTTGACCAATATGCGTTCGCTGCCGGGCACCATCGTGCTCAAGCCGCTGCCTGGCCTGCCGGTGGTGCGGGATCTGATCGTCGACATGACGCAGTTCTTCAAGCAGTACCACTCGATCAAGCCCTTCCTGGTCAACGACACGATTCCGCCCGAGAAGGAGCGTCGTCAGTCGCCCGAAGAGCGCGAAGAGCTCGACGGCCTGTACGAGTGCATCCTGTGCGCCAGCTGTTCGACGAGCTGCCCCAGCTTCTGGTGGAACCCCGACAAATTCGTCGGCCCGGCCGGCCTGCTGCAGGCCTATCGCTTCATCGCCGACAGCCGCGACGAAGCGACCGCCGAGCGCCTCGATAACCTCGAGGATCCCTACCGTCTGTTCCGCTGCCACACCATCATGAACTGCGTCGATGTTTGCCCCAAGGGTCTGAACCCGACCAAGGCCATCGGCAAGATCAAGGAATTGATGGTTCGTCGCGCGGTCTGATCGCCGCACAGCGACCCCTGACGCAGGGCCGATGACCAATCCCGTTATTGGCCCTGCCGAAAGTTCTCAAGTCATGACCACCGCGACCGATGCCCTGATAGATGAGAGAGCACTCTCCAAACTGAAGTGGCGCTGCCGCCGTGGTTTGCTTGAGAATGATCTTTTCATCGAGCGCTTTTTCCAGCGTTACGAAGCCACCCTGACCGAGCGCCAGGCCGAGGGGCTGCGTGTGCTGATGGAACTGGCCGACAACGACCTGATGGACCTGTTGATGGCGCGCAAAGAGCCCGAGGGCGACTTGCAGCGGCCCGATGTGCTGGAAGTGCTGGGCCTGCTCAGGACCCGTTAAAGAATCCCCAAGAAGTCATAAGGAATGCCCATGACACCGTCTGACGTCAAAGCCACCCTGTCGTTCTCCGACGGCAGCCCGCAAATGGACCTGCCCATCTACAAGGGCACGGTAGGCCCGGATGTGATCGACATCCGCAAGCTCTACGCGCAGACGGGCAAGTTCACCTACGACCCCGGCTTCCTGTCCACCGCCTCCTGCAACTCGACCATCACCTATATCGATGGCGACAAGGGCGAGTTGCTGTATCGCGGCTACCCGATCGAACAGCTGGCGGTCAACTGCGACTACCTCGAGACCTGCTATCTGCTGCTCTACGGAGAGCTGCCCAACCCGGCGCAGAAGGCTGACTTCGAGAACCGTGTGATGCACCACACGATGGTCAACGAGCAGATGCAGTTCTTCCTGCGCGGTTTCCGTCGCGATGCGCACCCGATGGCAGTGATGACCGGCTTGGTCGGCGCGATGTCGGCCTTCTATCACGACAGCACCGACATCAATAACCCCGAGCATCGTGAGATCGCGGCGATCCGCCTGATCGCCAAGATGCCGACGCTGGTGGCCATGGCCTACAAGTACACCATCGGCCAGCCCTACATCTACCCGAAGAACGACCTCAGCTACGCCGGCAACTTCATGCGCATGATGTTCGCCACGCCCTGCGAGGAGTACAAGCCCAATGACGTGCTGGTGCGCGCCATGGACCGCATCTTCACGCTGCACGCCGACCACGAGCAGAACGCCTCGACCTCGACCGTACGCCTGTGCGGCTCGTCCGGCACCAACCCGTTCGCGGCCATCGCCGCTGGCGTGGCCTGCCTGTGGGGCCCGGCGCACGGCGGCGCCAACGAGGCCTGCCTGAACATGCTGGGCGATATCCAGAAGCAGGGTGGTGTGGCCAAGATCGGCGAGTTCATCAAGCAGGTCAAGGACAAGAACAGCGGCGTCAAGCTGATGGGCTTCGGCCACCGCGTCTACAAGAACTACGACCCGCGTGCCAAGCTGATGCGCGAGACCTGCTACGAGGTGCTCGGCGAGCTGGGCCTGCAGGACGACCCGCTGTTCGAGTTGGCCATGAAGCTGGAAAAGATCGCGCTGGAAGACGAATACTTCGTCGCCCGCAAGCTCTACCCGAACGTGGACTTCTACTCCGGCATCGTGCAGCGCGCCATCGGTATCCCCGTGCCGCTGTTCACCGCCATCTTCGCGCTGGCCCGCACCGTCGGCTGGATCGCCCAGCTGAACGAAATGATCGGCGACCCCGAGTACAAGATCGGCCGCCCCCGCCAGCTCTTCGTCGGCGCCAGCTCGCGCAACGTCAAGCCCATCGGCGAGCGCTGATCGGCCGGTCTGGCTGCAAGCCTTCAGTGGCTTGCAGTCGGGCCCCAAGACTCAAAGCCCCGGCAGCTTCGGCTGCGCGGGGTTTTTTCTTGTCCTTCGCCGAGCAGGGGAGTTCGCAGCGAAGGGCGGGCCATTGCTGCATCGCGGCCAGATTCAGCGCGCGGCTTTAAACGTCAGGCTTCACCAAACGAGCCATGCGTAGCGACACGCAGCCTGGCTGGCATAGTTGAAGCCAGCTCGCGCTGCGCTGAAAATCCGCTATGCTTCGCAGGTTGGCAAACGTTTGCCAATGCTTGTATGCAAGCCCTGGTTCCCATAGGCCCTAAGAGTTGCCGATCAAGGCATTGCGGTAGGGCCCTTAATCTCTGACCCACAGCGACGCCAGCTGTCCCGCGGCGCGGGGCATAGCCAGTTCAATACCGTGAGCACGATCAAAGATGTTGCCGCCCTGGCGGGCGTTTCCTTCACGACGGTGTCGCATGTCTTGAACGACACGCGGCCGGTCAGCGCCGATGCGCGGCGGCGGGTGCTGGCGGCGGTTGAGGAGATCGGCTATCTGCCCAGCGCGGTGGCGCGTTCGCTGAGGAAGAGCGAAACCAAGATCGTTGGCGTGCTGGTGCCGAATGTGCAGAACCCGTTTTTTGCCGAGCTGGTTTGCGGTGTCGAGGAGGCATGCCGGCTGGCCGGCTATTCGGTCTTTCTGTGCAACTCGGACAACGACCCCAAGCGCCAGCAACAGTACATGCGCACGCTGCTGGAAAAGCGCATCGATGGCTTGCTGCTGTCCTCGGCCGGTGACTCCGAAGCGTTGGCGCGTATCTTCAAGCTGGCCAGCGTACCGGCGGTGACGGTGGACCGTCTCGTGCCCGGCGCGCGGGCCGACCGGGTGGCCGTGCACAACCAGGCGGGTGCCCATGCGGCGGTCAAGCATCTGATCGAGCTGGGCCATCGCAAGATTGCCTGCATCAGCGGGCCGAGCGAATTCGAGGTGACGATTGAGCGGGCCGATGGCTGGCGCGCCGCGCAGCGCGATGCCGGCCTGCAGCCCAATGAAGACTGGTTGATCGAGAGCGACTTCTCCAGTGCCGGTGGCTACGAAGCGGCGCGGGCGCTGCTGCGCCATCACCCGGAGGTCACGGCGGTGTTCGCCAGCAATGATTTGATGGCCATAGGCGCCTTGCGTGCGGTGGCCGAGGCCGGCCGGCGGGTGCCGGAAGACTTTTCCATCGTCGGCTTCGACGATATCGAGCTCTCTGGCTTTGTCCATCCGGCGCTGACGACGGTCGGCTGTTCGATCAAGGAGCTGGGCCGCGAAGCGGGCCGGGTGCTGATCGAGCGCATCGAGAACCCGGGCGCGCCCTTGAAGGACGTGCTGCTGTCGCCGCGACTGGTCGTGCGGCAGAGCAGCGCCAAGCCCCAACTGGCGGAGCCCAATCAAGCGCTGGAGAAGCCGGTGCAGGCACAGGTGGGCGGACGATGACAGCAGCAAGCAGTTCCCTGCAGCACGGCCGGGTTGTCGTGGTCGGCAGCATCAATATGGACATGGTCTCGCGCTCGCCGCGCCTGCCGGCGCCGGGCGAGACCCTGGTCGGCGAGAGCTTCGCGATGGCGCCGGGCGGCAAGGGCGCCAACCAGGCGGTGGCGGCAGCGCGGCTGGGCGCCCAGGTGAGTTTTGTCTCCCGCGTTGGCACCCAGGCCTATGGCGCCGAGCTGCTGGCCAATCTGGAGCGCGAAGGCATTGCCACCGAGGCCACGGCCCGCGATGCGGCGGCGCTGCCGGGTATTGCGGTGATCATGGTCGCCAGCGACGGTGGCGAGAACTCCATCGTCTATGTGCCGGGCAGCAATGCGCAGCTGAGCGCGGCCGATATCGATGCCGCCGCGGCGACGCTGCGCGGCGCCCGCGTGGTGGTGGCGCAGCTGGAGGTGCCGCAGCCCGCCATCGCGCGCGCCTTTGCGCTGGCCCGCGAGGCCGGTGCGACGACGATTCTGAACGCCGCCCCGGCGCTGGCGCTGACGCCTGAGTTGCGCGGCCAGGCCGATTGGTTGGTGGTCAACGAGGGCGAGGCAGGGCTGCTGTCGGGCCTGCCGGTCGACACTGCGGCGCAGCTGGAGGCGGCGGCCGAGGCGCTGCGGGCCCAGGGCTTTGCGCAGGTGGTGATCACCTTGGGCGGCGAAGGCCTGCTGCTGTGTGCGGCGGGCGGCATCAGCCGTTTGCCCGCCGCGCGGGTGACGGCGCTAGACACCGTGGGCGCTGGCGACACCTTTGTGGGCGGGCTGGCGACCGGTCTGGCCGAAGGCATGCCGCCTGAGCAGGCGCTGCGCCTGGGGCAGGCGGCGGCGGCCGTGGCGGTCAGCCGCATCGGTGTGCAGACGGCCATGCCGCGTCGCGCCGAGCTGGCCGCCGAATTCCAGGCTCAGGCCTGAGGCGAGGGCAACAATGAGCAGTACGCCCAAGCCTCTGCCGGTGATCTTCGATACCGATCCCGGTATTGACGATGCCATGGCCTTGTTCTTCCTGGCCCGCCATCCGGCCATCGATCTGCGCGCCATCACCACCGTGTTCGGCAATGCCGAGGTGGCGGTGACGACGCGCAATGCCTTGTCGCTGTGCGCGCTCTACGGGCTCGAGGTGCCGGTGGCCGCGGGCGCCGCGGCGCCACTGCGGCCACGCAGCGAGGCCTGGTACCCGACCCATGTGCATGGCGACGATGGGCTGGGCGGACAGTCCGCGCTGGTGCCAGCGCCAACACGGCAGGCCGATGGCCGTGCTGCCCATGAGCTGATCTGCGAGATGGTCAACGCAGCACCCGGCGAGATCACGCTGGTGGCGGTGGGCCCGCTGACCAATCTGGCGCTGGCCTTGCGCCACGATCCCAGCATAGCGGCCAAGGTGCGCCAGGCGGTGGTGATGGGCGGCGCTTTTGGCTCGCACGGCCATTTCGGCAATGTCGGCCCGGTGGCCGAGGCCAATATCATCAATGACCCCGAGGCCGCCGATCTGGTCTTTACCGCGGCCTGGCCGGTGGTGCTGGTCGGCCTGGACGTGACCCAGCAGGTGGTGATGAGCCAGGACGACCTGGCCGCCTTGCGCGGCAAAGGGCAGGGCGCCGGCGATTTTCTCTGGGCCATCACCCGGCATTACGAATCCTTTTACGACGGCCGCGATGGCATTCGCGGCATCTACTCGCATGACGCCAGCGCGGCCATCTTCCTGACAGCGCCGGAGGCCTTTGGCCTGCGCGCCGGGCCGGTGCGCGTGGTTACCGAGGGCATCGCGCGCGGCCAGACCATCCAGGACTTTCAAGGCCTGGCCGGCAGCGGCTCGCCCTGGAGCCATTGCCCAAGCCAGCAGGTCTGCGTGCGTGTCGATGCGGCACGGGTGCGGGCCGAGTTCGCCAGCGTCTTTGCCGGCTGACGTTTTTCCATTGAAAGGCCGGCGTGTAGTTCGCGATACTGCCGGTCCGCCATCACGCGATCATTGCCGCGCTACCAGGAGCCTCCCATGACCACCGCTTCCCACACCATTCTGAAGGCCCGCTGGGTCCTGCCCATGACCCCCGGCTGCGCCGTGCTCGAGCAGCATGCGCTGGTGATGGCCGGCGAGCGCATCGCCGCCATCCTGCCCTGGGCCGAGGCCGAGGCGCAATACCCGGCGGCCGCGCGGGTCGAGCTGGGCAGCCATGTGCTGATCCCGGGCCTGATCAATGCGCACACGCACTCGGCGATGTCGCTGCTGCGCGGCGTGGCCGACGATCTGGCGCTGATGGACTGGCTGAACAACCACATCTGGCCGCTGGAGAAAAAGTGGGTCAGCGAAGAATGGACCTATCAAGGCTCGCTGCTGTCCGCCGCCGAGGCGCTGCGTGGCGGCGTGACCTATCTGAACGATATGTACTTCTTCCCGACCGCCATGGCGCGCGCCGCGGTCGATGCCGGCATCCGTGCTGGCGTGTCCATCAATGTGATCGACTTCCCGACCGGCTATGCCAGCGGCCCGGACGACTACATCGCCAAGGGCCTGCAGGCCTATGAACAGTACAAGGGCGAGGCCTTGCTGGACTGGACCAGCGCACCGCACGCGCCCTACACGGTGTCGGACGAAACCTTCGTCAAGCTGCGCGAACTGGCCGAGCGCCTGGACATCCAGATGCACTGCCATATCCACGAGACCCAGGACGAGGTCGATGGCAGCCTGAAACAGTTCGGCATGCGGCCGCTGGAGCGGCTCAACAAGCTGGGCCTCTTGAACGAGCGGATGATGGCCGTGCACATGGTCCACTTGACCGAGGCGGAAATCGCCCTGCTGGCGGCACAGAAGGTCCACCTGGTGCACAACCCCAGTTCGAACCTGAAGCTGGCCTCCGGCATCATGCCGCTGAAGGCGCTGGAAGCTGCGGGCGTGAACACCGTGCTGGGCACCGACGGCGCCGCCTCGAACAACCGCCAAGACATGTTCGCCGAGGTGCGCGCCGCGGCCTTGCTGGCCAAGGGCAGCACGCTGGACCCCTTGACCGTCTCGGCACGTACCGCGCTGGAAATGGCCACCATCCGCGCCGCCAAGGCCATGGGCCGCGAGGCCGATCTGGGTTCGCTCGAAGTCGGCAAGCTGGCCGATGTGGTCGCCGTGTCGCTGGATGCGCTGGAATGCCGCCCGGTCTATCACGCCGACGCGCAGCTGGTCTATGTGGCCGGCCGCGAGCATGTGTCCGACGTCTGGGTCAACGGCCGCCAGGTGCTCAAGGGCCGCGAGCTGACCACCATCGACACCGCCGCCTTGATCGATCGCGCCGAGCACATCGTCGGGCAGATGAAGGCCGGGCGCTGAACTGCGCTGAACGGCGCAAAACCGATGCACAGGAACACGCCACAGAGACACGGAGTCACAGAGGGACCACAGAGACAAAGCACTTTGGATTTCTCTGTGGCTCTGTGCCTCTGTGGTCTGCTTCCATCTGACCGCTTTGTGCCGCCAGCAGCGCTGGCGTCCTGCAAGCTGGATTTCACCAGGCGGTGAAAGTTTATGCCGGTGTTCGTATCGGTACAGACCCTAGCTAAAATCCCGGGCTTCTAGGGCCAGACCTTGCCGGTCTGTTGCCGCAACTTCAAGCGTCCAAGGCGCACTCCCGGGACTCCATGGCATCCTCCTCCAAGCATCTGACCCACTTCGAGGGCGGCAACGCTCTTTCCGCATTCCGTGCCCAGGCGCTGCTGCCCAAGCTGCAGGCGGTCAATGCCCGCATCACGGCACTGCATGCACGCCATGTGCATTGGGTCTGGTGTGATCAGGCGCTGGGCGCCGAGGAGCAGTCCAAGCTGGCCGCCTTGCTGAACTATGGCGATGCCTATGAGGGCGGCAGCCAGGGGCAGCTGCTGGTGGTGGCACCGCGGCTGGGCACGGTCAGCCCCTGGGCGTCCAAGGCCACCGATATCGCGCACAACTGCGGGCTGAACATCCACCGCGTCGAGCGGGTCACCGAGTACCGCATCAGCCTGAAGCCGGGCCTGCTGGGCGGCGAGAAGACGCTCAGCGAGGCCGAGCTGCTGGCCTGCGCTGCGCTGCTGCATGACCGCATGACCGAGAGCGTGCTGCTCTCGCGCGAAGCCGCGGCCCATCTGTTCGACGAAAAGACGGCGCAGGCGCTGGAGCATGTCGATGTGCTGGGCCAGGGCCGGCCGGCGCTGGAAGAGGCCAACAAGCGTTTTGGCCTGGCGCTGTCCGATGACGAGATCGACTATCTGGTCAATGCCTTCGAAGGGCTGAAGCGCAATCCCAGCGATGTTGAGCTGATGATGTTTGCGCAGGCCAATAGCGAGCACTGCCGGCACAAGATCTTCAATGCCAAGTTCACCGTCGACGGCGTGGCGCAAGACCTGTCGCTGTTCGGCATGATCCGCAATACCGAGAAGTTGAACCCGCAGCACACGGTGATCGCCTACTCGGACAACGCCGCGGTGATGCAGGGCCACCAGATCGAACGCTGGATGCCCGAAGGCCCGCTGTCGGCCAGCGGCCAGTCGCCGCGCTACCAGGCGCGCAGCGAGACGGCCCATGTGCTGATGAAGGTCGAGACGCACAACCACCCGACGGCGATCTCGCCTTTCCCCGGCGCCTCCACCGGTGCAGGCGGCGAGATCCGCGACGAAGGCGCGACCGGCCGCGGCGCCAAGCCCAAGGCCGGCCTGGCCGGCTTCTCGGTCTCCAATCTGCGCCTGCCCGGCCTGGCCGAGCCCTGGGAGCGTGCCAATGTCGGCAAGCCCGAGCACATCGCCAGCCCGCTGCAGATCATGATCGACGGGCCCATCGGCGGCGCCGCCTTCAACAACGAATTCGGACGCCCGAATCTGGGCGGTTATTTCCGCGTCTACGAGCAAGAGGTGGACGGCGTCGTACGCGGCTATCACAAGCCCATCATGATTGCCGGCGGCATCGGCGCGATCCGCTCGGATCTGACCAAGAAGATCGAGTTCCCCGCTGGCACGCTGCTGGTGCAGCTGGGCGGCCCGGGCATGCGCATCGGCATGGGTGGCGGCGCGGCCAGCTCGATGGCAGCCGGCACCAACACCGCTGATCTGGACTTTGATTCGGTGCAGCGCGGCAATCCCGAGATCGAACGCCGTGCCCAGGAAGTCATCAACCATTGCTGGGGCCTGGCCGAGAAGAACCCGGTGCTGGCCATCCACGACGTTGGCGCCGGCGGCATCTCGAACGCCTTCCCCGAATTGGTGAATGACGCCGGCCGTGGCGCGCGCTTCGATCTGCGCAAGGTGCCGCTGGAAGAGTCGGGCCTGGCGCCCAAGGAAATCTGGTGCAACGAGAGCCAGGAGCGCTATGTGCTGGCCATCGCGCCGGAGAGTCTGGAACTGTTCCAGGCCATGTGCGAGCGCGAGCGCTGCCCGTTTGCGGTGGTGGGCGTGACGACCGCCGAGCGCGAGCTGATCCTGGAAGAGGGCCCCGGCGGCGAGCGCGCCATCGACATGCCGATGGACACGCTGCTGGGCAAGCCGCCCAAGGTGCACCGCGATGTGCAGCGCGTGCAGCGCGATGCCGGCACGCTGGTGCTGGACGGCGTTGACCTGGCCACGGTGGCCTTCGATGTGCTGCGCCACCCGACGGTGGCCTCCAAGCGCTTCCTGATCTCGATCGGCGACCGTACCGTCGGCGGCCTGAACCACCGCGATCAGAACGTTGGCCCCTGGCAGGTGCCGGTGGCCGATTGCGCGGTCACGCTGGCCGATTTCAAGGGCTTTGCCGGCGAGGCCATGAGCATGGGCGAGCGCACGCCGCTGGCCGCCGTCAATGGCCCGGCCTCGGGCCGCATGGCGGTCGCCGAGGCGATCACCAATCTGCTGGCCGCGCCGATCGAGCTGTCACGCGTCAAGCTCAGCGCCAATTGGATGGCCGCCTGCGGCGAGGCCGGCGAAGACGCGGCCTTGTTTGACACCGTGCACGCGGTGGGCATGGAGCTCTGCCCGGCGCTTGGCGTGTCGATCCCGGTTGGCAAGGATTCGCTGTCGATGCGCACGCGCTGGAGCGAGGCCGGCGAAACCCGCCAGGTCACCGCGCCGGTGTCGCTGATCATCTCGGCCTTTGCCAGCATCGACGATGTCCGTGGCACGCTGACGCCGCAGCTGCGCAGTGATGCGGGCGACAGCACGCTGATCCTGGTCGACCTCGGCCAGGGCCGCCAGCGCATGGGCGGCTCCATCCTGGCCCAGGCGCTGAACCAGTTCGGCGGCGCCGTGCCGGATCTGGACGATGCCCAGCTGCTGAAGAGCCTGGTCAGCGCCGTCAACGCCTTGCGTGCCAAGGGCCAGCTGCTGGCCTATCACGACCGTGGCGACGGCGGCCTCTGGGCGACGGCCTGCGAAATGGCTTTTGCCGGCCATCTGGGCCTGAGCCTGAACGTCGACATGCTGATCACCGAAGGCGATGGTGTCAGCGACAGCCGCGCCGATGTCGGTGACTCCAAGAACTGGGCCCAGCAGGTCGGCCCGCGCCGCGCCGAGCTGACGCTCAAGGCCCTGTTCAACGAGGAACTCGGTGCCCTGCTGCAGGTGCGTAGCGAAGACCGCGACGCGGTGCTGCAGCTGCTGCGCGAGCATGGCCTGTCCAAGCACTCGCATGTGGTCGGCAAGCCCAATGATCGCGGTGTGGTCGAGGTCTGGCGCGACACCAAGAAGGTCTTCGAGGCGCCGCTGGAAGCGCTGCACAAGTGCTGGGACGAGGTCAGCTGGCGCATTGCCCAGCTGCGCGACAACCCGGCCTGCGCCGATCAGGAGCACGCTCAAGTCGGCCTGGCCGATGACCCGGGCCTGCATGTGCACCTCAGCTTCGATCCGGCAGAGCGCGTGGCCGCGCCCTTCATCAACAGCGGCGCGCGACCCAAGCTGGCCATCCTGCGCGAGCAGGGCGTCAACTCGCATGTGGAGATGTCCTATGCGATGGCCCAGGCAGGCTTCGACGCCTATGACGTGCACATGAGCGATCTGCAGTCCGGCCGTGCGACGCTGGACCAGTTCAAGGGCTTCATCGCCTGCGGCGGTTTCTCCTACGGCGACACCCTGGGTGCCGGCGAGGGCTGGGCCCGCTCGGTGATGTTCAACCCGGTGCTGGCCGAGCAGTTCAAGGCCTTTTTCGCGCGCAGCGACAGCTTCGCGCTGGGCGTCTGCAATGGCTGCCAGATGATGGCGGCGCTGTCGCCCATCATCCCCGGCGCCGAAGCCTGGCCCAAGTTCACCCGCAACAAGAGCGAGCAGTTCGAGGCGCGGCTGGCCCTGGTCGAGGTGCTGGAGTCGCCCAGCCTGTTCTTCACCGGCATGGCTGGCAGCCGCCTGCCGATTGCCGTGGCCCACGGCGAAGGCTTTGCCGACTTCTCTCAGCGCGGCAATGCGGCGACGGTGGCACGGGCGATGCGCTATGTGGACCACCACGGCCGCCCGACCGAGGTCTACCCGCTGAACCCGAACGGCAGCCCGGATGGCCTGACCTCGGTGACCACCGCCGACGGCCGCTTCACCGTGCTGATGCCGCATCCGGAGCGCGTGTTCCGCAATGTGCAGATGAGCTGGACCAGCGGTGACAAGGGCGCGTTGAGCCCCTGGTCGCGGATGTTCGACAACGCCCGCCGCTGGCTGGGTTGAGCCCCGAACGAGGCGCGCAGGAGCAGCCCACGATGACACCGACGCAGAGCTTGCTCAACGCCGGTGCAGAGCGAGCCCCGGAACTGCTGCACTTTCGCGCCTTCGAGGCCATCTACCGCCTGGGCAGCCTGACGGCGGCGGCGGAAGATCTGGGCCTGTCGCAGCCGGCACTGTCCAAGTCGTTGGCGACGCTGCGACGCTACTACGACGACGAGCTGTTCTCGCGCAACAAAACCGGCATGCGCCCCACTCATCTCGCCCACCGGCTGGCGCCGGCTGTGGCCCAGGTGATCCAGGTGGTCGACCGCGAGTTGCGCCAGCAGCCCAGCTTTGTGCCGCAGCGCTCCAGCCGGGTGTTCAGGGTCAGCTGCAGCGATGTCGGTGCCGTGCATTTCGTGCCCAAGCTGATGGCCGAGGCGGCCCAGCGCGCGCCGGGCCTGCGCTGGGATATCGTGCCCCTGACCGGCGCCTCGCTGGAGGCAAGGCTGGCCAGCGGGGACGTTGACCTCTGCCTCGGCGTGTTCACCGACCCCGGGCCTCGCGTGCTGGCCGAGCCGCTGTATGGCTCGCGCTATGTCTGCCTGGTCCGCGAGGGCCATCCGCGCATCAAGGGCCAGTCAATGACGCTGGCCCAGTTCTGCCGCGAACGCCATGTGGTGGCCTCGCTGCATGACAGCATGCATTCCTACCAGCGCGTCGAGCAGGCGGTGCTGGCGGCGGCCGGGGAGGCCGCCATCGGCGCCCGTGTCCATTCGGTGCTGGTGGCACCCTATCTGGTGGCCCAGACCGATTTTGTGTTCACGGCGACCGAGCAGGTGTCTCAGCGCCTGGCCCGCGCTCATGGCCTGAGGGTGGTCGACTGCCCGCTGGACCTGCCGTCCATCCTGGTGCATCAGTACTGGCACAGCCGCTTCAACGACGATCCAGCGGTCTGCTGGCTGCGCAGGCTGAACGTCGAGCTCTTCGCCAGCGTCTGATATTTCACGTTTTGCCGCGCAGCTTTCGTTTGCCCATTGCCGGCGGCAATGCGAAACATACTGCCCGGGCAAGATGATTGAGCCTGATGCCAAAGCCAGGTCCAATGGCGTCAGCGGGTCACAAACCCCGTTGAATGAGGATGAGGAGAGCCACCGCCGGCCACCGCGCCAGGCAGCGCCGCAGCAGGAAAAATCTGCCCGCGGCGTGTGGACGAGGCGAGCTGTGGGGACAGCCTTCGCTGTTGGTGCCAGGCCCTGCCGCAAGCAATTGCGGCAGGGCCTTGTCACTTCTGGCCCGTGTCCGCCAGGCCTGCCAGACCAGCCAATGCGGCGAGCAAGGCGTAGGACCGCTTGCGCGCCTGATGATCGTGAACGCCGCAGGCGACGATCAGCTCATCGGCCGCGGTGCGAGCCAGCGTGGCGCCGAGCCCGCGAGCGACGCTGGCCGGGCTGCCGACAAGGGACTCGGCCAGCATCGCCGCCACCTGTGACTGCTCGGCCGGGTTCCACAGGCCGTCCATCGTCGCCACCGGCCGCGGCAGCAGCCCGCGCCGGCCGCGCACCATGCCCAGGAAACGCTGTTGCAGCGAGGTGAACAAGTACTGCGCTTGCTCATCGCTGTCGGCCACGATCACATTCAGGGCCACCATCGCATGGGGCTTGGGGTGGCGGCTGCTTGGCCGGTACTGGGCGCGGTACAGCGCCAGCGCCGCCATCAGCTGAGCGGGCGCGAAATGTGACGCAAAGGCAAAGGGCAGGCCCAGGTAGGCGGCCAGCTGCGCGCTGTACAGGCTGGAGCCGAGCAGCCAGATGGGCACCTCGGTGCCCTGGCCGGGCACCGCCTGCACCTGCTGGCCTTCGCGGGCCGGCGCCAGAAAGGCCTGCAGTTCCTGCACGTCTTGCGGAAAGCGGTCTTCGGCTGCGCCGTCCAGATGACGGCGCAGCGCGCGCATCGTCGGCCCGTCGGTACCCGGGGCGCGACCCAGGCCCAGGTCGATGCGATCAGGGTAGAGCGTCGCCAGGGTGCCGAACTGCTCGGCAATGACGAGCGGAGCATGGTTGGGCAGCATGATGCCGCCCGAGCCGACGCGGATGCGCTGTGTCACCGCAGCGAGTTGGCCAATCAGCACGGCCGTGGCCGAGCTGGCCACGCCGCTCATATTGTGGTGTTCGGCCACCCAGTAGCGCTGGTAGCCGAGTGCATCGGCGTGACGGGCCAGATCGAGGCTGTTCAGCAGGGCCTCGCGGGTGCTGCTGCCCTCGACGACCGGGGCCAGGTCCAGCACGGAAAGCGGTGTGTTCATCGCGGCATCGTCGCCGATCTCGCGCCGCGCTGCAGCGGCGGGGGCATTGCGTCGTGTCAACAGGCCCTAGCTTGCGCTACGCAGCTCCGGCGCGACCCGGGGCAGGGTGAAGACAAAGCGGCAGCCGTGGCCGGCTTCGCTGTGCAGCTCGACCTGGCCACCGAGAATGCCGGTGATGATGTTGTAGACGATGTTCAGGCCCAGCCCTGTGCCGCCGCGGCCCATCTTGGTCGTGAAGAAGGGATCAAAGGCGCGCCGCCGCACTTCCTCGCTCATGCCCACGCCGTCGTCCTCGACCACCAGCTCGATTTCATCGACGCCGACCTCGCGCGCGCTGATGCGCAGCAGGCCCTGCTCACGCCCCTCGAAGGCATGCAGCAGCGCGTTGAGCAGCAAATTGCTGAGCACCTGGCCGAGCGGGCCGGGGTAGCTGTCGATGTCGTCGTCGAGCAGCGCCAGCGCGGTTTCTATGCGGTAGGGCGTGGCCTTCCAGCGCGCCTTCATGATGCTCAGCACATCACCGACCACGGCGCTGAGCCTGAAATTGCGGCGCTGCGCGCTGGTCTGGTCGACCGAGAGTTGCTTGAAATGCGTGACCAGCTCATTGGCCGTGCCCAGGCCGCGCAACAGCAGCTCGGCTGCGGTGGCGGCATCATGCAGATAGGCCTCCAGGCTGGAGCGACGCAAGGTGTTGGCGGCGAAGGCACGCTGGGTCTCGCGGGTGCGCTCATCCAGCGTCGAGGCGGTGGTCAGGCAGTTGCCCAGCGGGGTGTTGAGTTCATGCGCCACCCCGGCCACCAGGCTGCCGAGCGCGGCCATTTTCTCGGAGCGCAGCAACTCGTCCTGCGCCTGGCGCAGATGACTGAGCGCCTCGCTCAGTTCGGCGGTGCGCGACTGCACGCGCGACTCCAGCTCGGCATTGAGCGTGCGCAGCTCGGCCTCGGCGCGGCGCTGTGCACTGATGTCGCGGGCAATGCCCAGGAACCCGAGCGGCACGCCGTTGCGGCCGCAGACCATGGACACGTTCAGCGATACCTGCACGGTGCTGCCGTCCTGGCGCAGATAGGTCCAGTCGTGCGATTCCGTGCCGTCGCGGCGGGGCAGGGCAACAAAGGTTTCAAAGCCTTCGATCGTCTGGCCCAGCTGCGCGCTCAGCTCGCGGGCACGGGCGCTGACCTCGCTGGGCAGGTGCAGCATGGCCGGCGACTTGCCGAGCATGAACTCTTCCTGGTAGCCCAGCATGCGCTCGGCCCCCCGGTTGAAGAGGATGACGCGCCCCTGCATATCGGTCGCAATGATGGCCACCTCGATGGCCGCATCGAGCACCGCCTGCAGCCGGTCGCGGGCCAGCACCAGCGCCGCCTGCGACTCCCTCAGTGCGGCCTCCGCCTGCTTGGCAGGCGTGATGTTGCGCCCCGTGCCGCGGTAGCCGCGGAAGCGGCCGTCGGCATCGAAGATCGGCACGCCGGAGACGCTGACATGGCGCAGGCTACCGTCCGCGGTGTACTGTGCATACTCGAAATCGCGGAAGGCTTCGCAGCGGCTCAGCGCGGCCATATGGGCGTCCCAATCGACGCCGGGCACCAGCGATGGCGACTCCCAGCGCCGAAAGCCCAGCACATTGTTGGTGTTGACCTCAGTCGCTTCCTCGGCAGCCCGGGACACATAGGTGAAGCGCAGTTCCTCGTCCTGTTCCCAGACCCAGTCGCTGGCCAGCGCGGCCAGGCTGCGAAAGCGCGCCTGTGACTCTTCCAACTGCTCACGGGCTTGGCGGCCCTGGGCGATCTCGTTGGACAGCGTTTCATTGCGCTTTTGCAAGGCCCGGCTCTGCCGGTTGAGCATGAAGACCAGGGTGGTGATCACCACACCGGCAAAGATGGCCGCCAAGGCTTGCGGGTTCTGCCAGGGCGGCTCGGCTTCCCACCCGCCGGCGGGCACGGCCAGCAGCATCCACTGCGCGCCGGGCAATTGCGTCAGCTGCCTGGCCGGTTGCAGGCTGAGCACGGCTGCCTGGCCGGTGATCAGGCGGCCGATCGTGCCGGAGGCACTGCTCTCGACCACGGCGATGTCCAAGCCAGAGCTGTCATTCAAGCCGGCGGCGGCCAGAAAGCGGGGCAGGTCGGCGACCACCGAGACCACGCCCCAATAGTGCCCCAGGCGCTCCTCACCGTCCTGACGCAGGAATACCGGCGTGCGCTGGATCAGCCCCTGGCCGCCTTGCACCAGATTGACTGGTCCGACCAACAAGGGTGCGCCGCGCTTGCGGGCTGCCTGCACCTGTTGCCATTGCTGGGGAATGCTGCGGTAGTCCAAGCCCTGGACACGCTCGTTGCCGGCCAGCGGGTAGACATGGCGGGCAATATCGTTGGGTGCGGCGACGATGCTGCGGATATGCGGCACCATGCGCACCACCCGTGTCGTCAAGGCCTGAAAGCGCTCCTCGCTGAGGTCGCCATCGAGCTGGATCATGGCCTCCAGGCCCAGCGTCGGACTGAAGGTGGCTTGGGCAGCGCCTTCGAGCTGGCTGCGCAGCTGACCCAGCCGGGTCTCGACGCGTTGTCGCTCCTGATCGGCCTGGTAGTACTGCTGCAGCTGAATCAGGCCGGTGCAGATCAGGAGGCTCAAGAGGGCGGTCAACCAGGCCGCGCCATAGCCATGGCCCAGCCGCGCCCAGAGCGTGGCTGACACCTGAGGGGATGTTGTGACTGAAGGCTTCATGCCTGCTGTGGGCCATCAGGGCCCGCGGCGCGGCGGCGACTGCTCATGCGATGCTCTGACTCGAAAAAACGCGCGACCAGCGGCGACGGTATCACAAGGCCGAGCACTGACCGGGCATGCCTGAGCCTGGCTGGCGATGTCGTGTTTTGCCGACGTGACGAAGCTGTTGTCGCGCATGGGCTGCCGGCCTGACTACCATCCGCCGGCCGACGATGATGCGGCACAGCGCCATGGCGGAGGACGGAGATGCTTGAAGCACAAGGACTGAGCAAGCGATACGGTGACAAGACCGTTGTCAACGATCTCAATCTGCGCCTGCGCAGCGGCCAGACCCTGGGCCTGCTCGGGCCCAATGGCGCCGGCAAGAGCACCACGGTGGCCATGCTGTGCGGGCTGCTGAAGCCCGATCAGGGGCAGGTCTTGCTCGATGGCCGCGCCTTGCAGGGCGACGCCGATCCGGCCAAGCGCCGCATCGGTCTGGTGCCCCAGGAGCTGGCGCTGTATGAGTTGCTGTCGGCGCGGGCCAATCTGCAGGCCTTTGGTGCGCTTTATGGCCTGGCCGGCGCGACGCTGGCCGAACGCATTCGTGCCGTGCTGGAAATCAGCGGCCTGGCCGAGCGGGCCGATGAGCGGGTGGCGAATTTCAGCGGCGGCATGAAGCGCCGGCTGAACATCGCCTGCGCCCTGCTGCATGAGCCCGATGTGCTGATCTTTGACGAGCCCACCGTTGGCGTCGATCCGCAGAGCCGCAACGCCATCTTCGACACGCTGGAACTGCTGCGCGGCCAGGGCCGGGCGCTGCTCTACACCACCCATTACATGGAGGAGGCCGAGCGCCTGTGCGACCGCATACAGATCGTCGACCATGGGCGCAGCGTCGCCGAGGGCAGCCTGGACGAGTTGCTGGCAAAGCTGCCGGTGGCGGCCGAGCTGCAGCTGCAATTCGCCGAAGCGACGCCGGCGGCGCCCGGCTTGCCGGACGATGCGACGCTGCTGGCGCTGCCCGGCGTGCGAGCGGTTCACAGGCAGGGGAGCAACTTGAAGCTCGGCCTGCAGTCCCTGGACGATGCGGCCGGCGCCTTGGACGCGCTGCGCGGCCATGGCCTGCAGCAGTTCTCCTCGGGGCGGCCCAGCCTCGAAGCCGTCTTCCTGGCCCTGACCGGCCGTACCCTGCGCGATTGAGGAGCTGACGATGAACGCTTTGCTGGCCCTGGTTCGTGTGCAGCTGCGCCTCTACCTCAGCAATCGCCGCGCGCTGGCGATCAATCTGCTGATGCCCATCCTGATTGCGGCATTCTTTGGTTCCTTGTTCGGCGGCAACGAGTCGCCGGCCCATATCAAGGTCGGTCTGGTCGACGAAGACCGCAGTGAGCTGTCGCAGGCCATTGCCGCGGCGATGGCCCAGGATGCCGCGCTGGACCTGCAAACGCTGGATCGCGCCAGCGCCACGACGCTGGTGCGCGGCGGCAAGTTGCCGGCCGCCCTGGTGCTGCCGGCTGGCTTTGGCGAGGCCGCCAGCCGCGCGATGGTGGGTGGCGCCAAGGCCGAGGCAGCAATCTTTTATGACCCCTCCGATCGCATCAGCCTGAATCTGCTGCGTGGCCTGTTTGCCCAGCATGCGATGCAGCAGACGATGAGCCATGCCTTCAGTGGCGCGGCCGGTCAGGCGCGGCTGGACAGCACACTGAAGGCCTTGCAGGACAACGCGGCGCTCGATGGAAAAACACGCAACAGCCTGCAGCAGCTGTTCACCAGCCTGGGAGCGCTGCAGCAGCGCGATGCTTCGGCGGCCAGCGCGCCCGGCGCCGCCAGCGCGGCATCGGCGCCACCAGCGGCTGCGGCGGCCACCGGCATGACCTTGCCCTACACGCTGCGTGAAGAGGGCCTGAGCGCTGGCGGCCAGCGCGGCTACAACGGCTATGCCCATTCCTTTGCCGGCATGGGCGTGCAGTTCGTGCTGATGCTGGGCGTGGACCTGGCCGTGGGCATTCTGCTGGCGCGCCGCGCCGGGCTCTGGCTGCGCCTGCGCTCGGCGCCGTTGTCGCGCGGCGTCCTGCTGGCCAGCCATTTCTGCAGCACCGCGCTGATTGCCAGTGCCATTCTTGGCCTGGTGTTGCTGGTGGGTATGGTGGTGTTCGGTTTCGGTGTCAGCGGCAGCTGGCTGGGGCTGGCCTTGCTGGTGGTCAGCTATGGCCTGTTCACCGCAGGCTTTGGGCTGTTTCTGGCCGCGCTGGGCGGCTCCCCCGAGGCGACCCGTGGCCTGGCCATTCTGGCCACCTTGCTGATGGTGATGCTGGGCGGCGCCTGGGTGCCCAGCTTCGTCTTCCCGGCCTGGCTGCAAGACCTGACCCTGCTGGTGCCGGTGCGCTGGGCTGTTGATGGCTTTGATGCGATGACCTGGCGTGGCCTGGGCCTGGCGAGTGCGTTGCCGGCGGTCGGCATTCTGCTCGGCAGCGCCTTGTTGCTGGCGCTGCTGGCGGTGTGGCGCTTTGACTGGCGCGAGTAGCGCCTGTCAGTCGGATGAGCCGAGTGTCACCGTCTGCTTGCGCGTCTTGCCCTTGTTCCACAGGCTCAGGCTGACCCGCTCGCCGATCTGGCGGCGCTCCAACAGGGCCAGCATGTCGTCGAGGCTGGCAATGGCCTCGTCATTGATGGCGGTGATCACATCGCCGTGGACGATGCGGCCGCTGCGGTCGCGGGCAAAGGCCTGCAGGCCTGCTTCAGCGGCGGCGCTGCGCGCGCCAATGCCGACGATGGCCACGCCCTTGGGCAGGCCCAGCGCGGCGCTCAGCTGGGCCGTGCCGGCGCTGATGCCCAGGGCCGGGCGGATGTAGCGGCCGTCCTTGATCAGCTTGGGCACGACGCGATTGACCTCGTCGACCGGAATGGCAAAGCCGATGCCGGCACTGGCGCCGCTGGGGCTGTAGATCTGGGTGTTGACGCCGATCAGCCGGCCGGCGGAATCGAGCAGCGGGCCGCCCGAATTGCCGGGGTTGATGGCGGCATCGGTCTGGATCACGCCGCGGATGGCGCGGCGATTGACCGATTCGATCTCGCGGTTCAGCGCCGAGACGATGCCGCGGGTCAGCGTCTGGTCCAGGCCGAAGGGGTTGCCGATGGCATAGACACCCTGGCCGACCTGCAGGTCCTTGCTGCTGCCCACGGCAATGGGCTGCAGCTTGTCCTTGGGCGCGTCGATGCGCAGCACGGCGAGATCGCGGTCCTGGAACACGCCGACCAGCTTGGCGTTGTAGCTGCTCTGATCGGCCAGCGTGACGCGAGCCGCATCGGCGCCCTGGATGACGTGGAAGTTGGTGACGATGTGGCCGGCCTCGTCCCACACGAAACCGGTGCCGGTACCGGTGGGCACCTGCTGCACATTCATCGAAAAGAAGTCGCGCTGCACATCGAGGCTGGTGATGTGCACCACCGAAGGCGAGACGCGCTTGAACACGCTGATATTGTTCTGCTCGGCCGCATCCAGCGGCCCGCGTGGCTGTACCGCACGTGGTTGGGCGAGGGCAGTGGCGGCGGCCAGGCAGGCCGTGATCAGCAGGGGCAGGGCGGTGAAGGCGCGGCGCTGGCGATCGCTCATGGTGAGGTTCGGTGTAGTGGACTTGTCGGTGGCCTTGATTATTCCGCGGCGTTTCGGGTGCTGGCTTAGACCGACCTTAGACTTGCGGCCCAGATGAGTATCGCAACAGAAATCTCAAGCCCAGTGCCGTCCGCCCAGCGCCAGCCCGGGCTCGACGCCTTGCGCGGCCTGGCCATGGTCTGGATGACGGTCTATCACTTCTGCTTTGACCTGCAGCAGTTTCACTATCTGCGTGCCAACTTCTACGAGGACCCGTTCTGGACCTGGCAGCGCACGGCCATCGTCAGCCTGTTCCTGCTCTGTGCCGGCATGGGGCAGGCCGAGGCGCTGGCGGCCGGCCAGGGCTGGCCGCGCTTCTGGCGCCGCTGGGGGCAGATTGCGGGCTGCGCGCTGCTGGTGTCGCTGGGCTCCTGGTGGATGTTCCCGCGCAGCTATATCAGCTTCGGTGTGCTGCATGGCATGGCGCTGATGCTCTTGCTCTTGCGCCTGGCTGCCCCGCGCCTCAACACGGCGTTGCTCGTGGGCCTGAGCCTGCTGGCGCTGGCCGCGCCGCAGCTGTGGCAGCACCCCCTCTTCGATCACCGGGCCAGCAACTGGGTTGGCCTGGTGACGCACAAGCCGATCACCGAGGACTATGTCCCAGTACTGCCCTGGATCGGTGTGATGGGCCTGGGTCTGCTGCTGGGGCGGCAGGGCTGGCGGCCCCGTTTGCCGGCCTGGTGCAGCAGGCAGCTGGCTTGGATGGGTCAGCACTCATTGAGTTATTACATGCTTCACCAGCCGCTGCTGATAGGCGCTTTGAGCCTGCTGGCGCTGCTGCGCGGCGGTGCTTGATCTTGGCTCAAAGGGGCGGCGCGATACCATGCGGGCATGAGCGCCAACAAACAAATCCTCTTCGGCTTCCATGCCGTCACCGTGCGGCTGAAGACCTCCGCAGGCTCGATCAGCGAAATCCATATCGACGCGACGCGACGCGACCAGCGCATGCGCCAGTTCGTCGAGCGGGCCCGCGAGGCCGGCGTCAAGCTGATCGACAGCGATGACGAGCGCCTCGCCAAGCTCTGCGGCAACAGCCGCCATCAGGGCGTGGTTGCCCGTGTCAGCGCGCTGGTGCAACACCACTCGCTCGATGATGTGCTGGATGATGTCGACAGCGCGGGCGCCACGCCGCTGGTGCTGGTGCTCGATGGCGTCACCGATCCGCACAATCTTGGCGCCTGCCTGCGCGTCGCCGACGGCGCCGGGGCCCATGCCGTGGTCGCCCCCAAGGACCATGCCGTCGGCCTCAACGCCACCGTGGCCAAGGTGGCCAGCGGGGCTGCCGAGACAGTGCCGTATCTGATGGTCACGAATCTGGCCCGCACGCTCAATGAGCTGAAGGAACGCGAGATCTGGGTGATCGGTACCTCGGACCAGGCCGAGAAGTCCATCTACGACCTCGACCTGAAGGGCCCCATCGCCATCGTGCTCGGCGCTGAAGGCGAGGGCATGCGGGCGCTGACGGCCAAGACCTGCGACGAGTTGGTGCGCATCCCGATGCAGGGCGCGGTCGAGAGTCTCAATGTGTCGGTGGCGGCCGGGGTTTGCCTCTATGAGGCGCTGCGCCAGCGGAGATAATCGCACCAATTGGTAAAAAACCGTCAGCAAGGAAGTCCGCACCATGGCCGTCATCGAAGTTCAGCACCCCCTCGTCAAGCACAAGATCGGTTTGATGCGCGAGGCCGATATCTCGACCAAGAAGTTCCGCGAACTGACCGGCGAGGTGGCGCGTCTGCTGGCCTACGAGGCGACCGCCGATTTCCCGCTGGAGAAGACGACCATCGAATGCTGGAGCGGCCCGACCGAGATCGACCAGATCGCCGGCCGCAAGGTCACCGTCGTGCCCATCCTGCGCGCCGGCCTGGGCATGCTCGATGGGGTGCTGGACATGATGCCCAATGCCAAGGTCAGCGTGGTCGGCCTGGCGCGCGATCACGAGACGCTGAAGCCGGTCAACTACTTTGACCGCTTCGTTGGCCAGCTGGACGAGCGTACCGCGCTGATCATCGACCCGATGCTGGCCACCGCCGGCTCGATGATCGCCACCATCGATTTGCTCAAGGCCCGCGGCTGCAAGGACATCCGGGCGCTGGTGCTGGTCGCCGCGCCCGAGGGCGTCAAGGCACTGACGGCCGCCCACCCGGAGGTGCGCTGCTGGACCGCAGCCATCGACAGCCACCTGAACGAGCAGGGCTACATCATCCCGGGCCTGGGTGACGCTGGCGACAAGATCTTCGGCACCAAGGAAGGCTGAGCCCGGCTAATTCCGAGCGCAGACCCAGCTCAGACCCAACCCAGCGCGCCGGCCAGGCCGCCGGCCGCCACCATCCAGACCACGCTGTACTTGGTGCGCAGGCAAAAGAGCAGGGTCAGCCCGATCAGCAACAGCGTCGACCAACGATGTGCTGGCACGGCCAGATAGGGCTGGGCCAGCAGATAGCCGGTGGCCACGATCAGGCCCAGGGTCAGCGGCGCCAGGCCGGTGGTGAAGGCACGCACACCGATGGCCTGCTGATGTTCGCGCGCCCAGCGCGTGGCCAGCAGCACCAGCGTGGTGGAGGGCAGCATGATGCCGGCCATGGCGGCAAAAGCGCCGGCCGGGCCGGCGACGTTCCAGCCCAGCACCGCCACGAAGAGGATGTTGGGCCCGGGAGCGGCCTGGGCGAGGGCGATCGAGTTGGTGAAGGTGGTGTCCGAGAGCCAATGCTGCTGGGTGACCAGATAGCGATGCATCTCCGGCGCCGTGGTGATCGCGCCGCCAATGGCCAGCAGCGACAGCGCCAGAAAGTGCAGGAACAGCGAGAGCAGTTGGTCCCAGGGCATCACTGAGCCTCCTGCGCGGCCTGACGCTGTTCGAACAACAGGCAACGCCAGGCCCAGGCCATGCCACTGCCGCCCAGGCCCAGCACCACCCAGATCAACGGCCAGCGCAGCAGCGCAATGGTGATGAAGGCCAGCAGCGCCAGCAGCAGGCAGGGCAGCAGACCCATGGCGTTGCGGCGCAGGGAACTCAGCAGCTTGATGCCGGTGGCGGTGATCAACCCAGCCGCCACGGCCCCCATGCCACGCAGCGCGCCGGCCATGGCCGGATGGCTGAGCAATTGTTCCGAGACGGCGGTCAGGCCGAGCACGATCACACAGGGGATGGCGAACATGCCGGCCAGGGCCGCGAAGGCGCCGCGCAGGCCAAAAAAGCGGTCGCCAATCATCAGCGAGATATTGACGACATTGGGCCCGGGCAGCACCTGGGCCACGGCCAGGATCTCGACGAACTCCTCGCGGCTCAACCAGCGCAGCCGCTCGACCAGCTCGCGTTGCGCCACCGCCAGCACACCGCCAAAGCCTTGCAGCGCCAGCCGGTTGAAGGCCCAGAACAGCGCCGCGATGCTGGCGGGTTGGGCGCGGGCACCGTCCATCTTTGTGCTCAGCGCAGCACTTTCAGTGCCTCGGGGTTGATGATGTTGCTGGGCTCGCCGTTGATGAAATTCAGCACATTGTCGAAGGCGGCGTTGAAATACAGCTCATAGCTGTCCTGCTCGACATAGCCTATATGCGGCGTGCACACGGCGTTCTCCAGGCGCAGCAGCGGGTGGCCCTGCAGAATCGGCTCGCTCTCGAACACATCGATGGCGGCCATGCCGGGGCGGCCCCGGTTCAGCGCCGACACCAGCGCGCCGTCGGTCAGCAGCTCGGCCCGCGAGGTGTTGACGAACAAGGCGGTCGGCTTCATCCGTGCCAGGTCTTCGGCGATGACCAAGCCGCGGGTGGCCTCGTTCAAGCGCAGGTGCAGGCTGAGCACATCGCAGGTCTCGAAAAAGGCCTCGCGGCTGTCTGCCGTTTCCAGGCCGTCCAGCACCGCCTTGGCACGCGAGCCCTCGCTGCCCCAGATCAGCACCTTCATGCCGAAGGCCTTGCCATAGCCGGCGACCAGCTGGCCGATCTTGCCGTAGCCCCAGATGCCCAGCGTCTTGCCCTTGAGCACCATGCCGACGCCGAAGTTCGGCGGCATCGATGCGGCTTTCAGGCCCGACTGCTGCCAGGCGCCATGCTTGAGATTGCCGATGTACTGCGGCAGCCGGCGCATCGAGGCCATGATCAAGGCCCAGGTCAGCTCGGCCGGCGCAATCGGCGAGCCCACGCCCTCGGCGACGGCGATGCCCAGCCGCGTGCAGGCCTCGACATCGATATGGGCACCGACCCGGCCGGTCTGCGCTATCAGCTTCAGCTTGGGCAGCTTTTCCAGCAGCTGGCGGTTGAACTGGGTGCGCTCGCGTATCAGCACCAGCACATCGGCATCGCGCAGGCGCACCGACAGCTGGCCTATGCCCTTGACCGTGTTGGTAAAGACCTTGGCATTGAGCGGGTCCAGCTTGCTGGCACAGCGGAGCTTGCGCACCGCGTCCTGATAGTCGTCGAGGATGATGATATTCATGGCGTGCGGGCTGCATTGTGCCCTGTGCGCGGCCCGCTCCAACTGGGCTTTCGGCAGGCTTTCGGCATCGCCGCTACGATGCCTGCGCTTCACACCCCCGAAGTGCCCCCGTCAAAGGAAGTCCGATGAGTCTGACCATGTATACCGCCAGCATTCCCGTCTTCACCCGCATGTTGGGCAACGCCCTGACCTGGCTGGAACGCGCCGCCGCCCATGCCGAGGCGAAGAAGTTCGATCCGGCCGTCTATATGACGTTGCGGCTGGCGCCCGATATGTTCCCGCTGCCGCGGCAGATCCAGATCGCCTGCGATATGGCCAAGGGTGCGGCGGCCCGCCTGGGCGGCATCGAGGTGCCGAGCTGGGAGGACAAGGAAGCGAGCCTGGCCGAACTGGCTGAGCGCATCCAGCGCACGATCACGTTCGTCAACTCGGTGCCGCAGGCCAGCATCGAGGGCAGCGAGGCCCGTGCCATCGTGCTGCCGCGCCGGGTGGGCGAGCCGCTGCACTTCAGCGGCGAAGACTATCTGCGCGACTTTGTGCTGCCGCACTTCTACTTCCACCTGACCACCACTTACGGTCTGCTGCGCCAAGCCGGCGTCGAGCTGGGCAAGGCGGACTTCATCGGCCGCTGAGGCCGGCAAGGTCCACATCGCCCTCGGGGCCCTCAGTGCCCAGGTCTCGCTGGCATAGCCGGGCGCGTCGCATCAGGCCAGCAGCGGCGATCCGCTGAAGACGGCGGCGAGTGCCTGGCGCATGGCGCGGCGGTGGGCCTCGCCGACCTCGTCGTCGCTGAGAGCCGTGGCCAGCGCCGCTTGCAGCAGCCAGAGCTCGATCGGCTCGCAGGCCTGACGCACCAGCGCCTGCAGCCGCGCCGCCTCCGGGCCCTGGAGTTCGGCCGCGGCGCGGCTGAAGCTCAGGCGCAGGGCGACCAGGGCCTGACGCCTGGCGCTGCGGCCGCGTCGCTCGGCCGGATTGCTGCCGGCGGCGAATGACCAGGCCGGCACAAAGCCCGGCACCTCGCGCAGGGTCAGCTCCATCAGCGCCACCTGCTGGTTTGTGTCTCGGCGTCGGGCTGCTGGCTGTTCGTGGCGGCAGTCCAGAGGCGGCTGAGCCGGCTCACACGTGCCAAGGCCGCCAGCGCGCCCTCATGCTCGAACCAGACATTCAGCACCTGCAGCCGCCGTTCGGCCTCCCACTGGCTCAGCGCGCGGCCGACCTCGGTGTAGAAGCTGTTGCGCAGATGCCAGAGATCGCGGGTGCTGCGGGCCCGGTGCAGGGCGCGGCGCAGATCGCTGATCGGCGGCCCGCTGAGATCGGCCAGCCCATCAAGAAAAGCGCGTCGCGCCAGCCGCAGTTTTTCGACTTGTCGGCGTTGCCGGCTGGCCTCGTCGTCGCCGGGCAGCCAGCGCAGAATGCTTTGCAGCAGCGACTCGCCGCTGCGCCCGGCCAGGCGGCTCTGGCGCCAGCGCAGCAGCCGGGGCGGCGGCACGCTGTCGCGGTAGATGGTGGTGATGGCCGTGTCTGAAACAGGCGCGGCGGGCGTACGACTCCAACGACACAATCTTGCTATCTGCATTTTTTGGTCTTGATTTCGCGACTGGCCGCTCCCCTCCGGGCGGCGCTCTTCTGGGTTCTCGGCCGAAATTGCGCCGACTGAAGCGCGCAATCGACCGAACTGAGCGGCAATTCAGGGCTTTTTGAGTATCAGTTGCCACTTTTTGCGTGACTCGACTCAAGTCGAGCCCGGCGCAGCCGAGATGCTTATGAATAGGCGTTGATTCGCCCGGCAAATGCTGAGATTGCCGCCCTGGTGCGGCTCCTAACATCGGATCAGTCTGTCAAAAAGCCGCCTTGGCGGCCCGGATTGCCATGGACATCTCACGCCCAGCCGCTGCCACGCCCGCTCCCAGCCCAGATCCTGCCGCCACTGTTGCCGCCAGCCCCGCCGACGAGCGTCTGGCCCAGGTGCTGGCGCGCTCGCGTTCGGGGCAGATGCAGCTGCCGGAGCTGCTGGACACCGCCAATCAGCTGCATGCCACCGGCATGGCCGAGGCCTCCGCCCAACTCTACGAGAGCTGGATCGCCGCCACCGACTCGCCGCT
Organism: Roseateles aquae; assembly: GCF_032337115.1. Classification (NCBI taxonomy): domain Bacteria; kingdom Pseudomonadati; phylum Pseudomonadota; class Betaproteobacteria; order Burkholderiales; family Sphaerotilaceae; genus Roseateles; species Roseateles aquae. The sequence continues at coordinate 179,987 of NZ_JAVXZY010000002.1, read as the reverse complement.
GCGCCATATCGCCTGCTTCAATTGGGGCACGGTGCTGGGCACTTTGAAGCGGCCGGTTGAGGCTGAGCGCGCCTACCGCCACGCGATCGAGCTGCAGCCCGAATTTGCGCAGGCTTATCTGAACCTCGGCCACCAGCTGGAGCAGCAGGGTCGCAACGAAGAAGCGCTGGCCGCCTGGCGCGAGGTGGCGGAGAAGGGCACCGGTCTGCAGAACGCCGGCCCTGAGGCGCCGCAGCTGCGCCTGCACGCGATCAACAATATGGCGCGGCTGCTGGAGATGCTGAAGCGCTACGACGAGTCCGAGCCGCTGATGCGCCTGAGCCTGGAGCTGAAGGGCGATCAGAGCGATGTGATGCAGCACTATGTGCACATCCGCCAGAAGCAGTGCGCCTGGCCGGTCTACCAGACCATGGGCAAGGTGAGCCACAACCAGCTGCTCTGCGCCACCTCACTGCTGGCCACCTTGAGCGCCAGCGATGACCCGGCGCTGCAGCTGATGACGGCGCAGCGCTTTGTCCACGAGAAGGTGGTCAAGTACAGCGAGACGCCTTACCACCGGCTGGCCGTGGCCGCCAACAAGCCGCGCGAGGGCCGCATCAAGGTCGGCTATCTGTCCGGCGATCTGTGCATGCATGCGGTGGGCCTGTTGTCGGCCGAGCTGTACGAGCTGCACAACCGCGACAAATTCGAGGTTTTTGCCTTCAGTTGGAGCCGCGAGGACGGCACGCCGCTGCGCGCGCGGCTGAAGGCCGCCATGGATCACTACATTCCCATCGGCCATCTGGACGACAAGACGGCCGCGCGGCTGATCGCCGCCAGCGGCATCGACGTGCTGGTCGATCTGCAGGGCCTGACCAGCGGTGCCCGTCCCAACATCCTGGCCTACCGGCCGGCGCCGATTCAGGTCGGTTATCTGGGCCTGCCGGCCACCTCGGCGCTGCCCGGCGTTGACTGGATCATTGCCGACCGCTTTGTGATGCAGCCCGAGTACCTGCCGTACTGCAGCGAGAAGCCGATCTACCTGCCGCATTGCTACCAGGTCAGCGATCGCACCCGGCCGATTGGCGCCGAACCGACGCGGGCCCAGTACGGCATCCCCGAAGACGCCTTCCTGTTCTGCTCCTTCAACAACAACCACAAGATCGGCGAGGAAACCTTCGCCGCGTGGATGCGCATCCTCGGCGAGGTGGAGAACTCGGTGCTCTGGCTGCTGGCCGACAACCCCTGGGCGCAGAAGAACCTGCAGGCCGAGGCCGAGCGCCATGGCATCGATGCCAAGCGCCTGATCTTTGCACCGCGTGTCTCGCCGGCCGACTATCTGGCCCGCTTCCGCCTGCCCGATCTGGTGCTGGACACCTTCCCCTACAACGCCGGCACCACGGCCAGCGACTGCCTGTGGGTTGGCACCCCCATCCTGACCCGCTCCGGCCGCACCTATATCTCGCGCATGGCCGGCTCGCTGCTGCATGCGGTGGGCCTGCCCGATCTGGTGACCTACTCGCTGGACGACTACGTGAAGCTGGCGGTGCAGATCGGCAAGAACCCGGCGCGGGCTCGCTCCTACAAGCGCTTCCTGCGCGAAGAGGGCCGCAACTCGCCGCTGTTCGACCTGCCAACCATTGTTCGCGATCTGGAAAACGAGTTTGAACGGCTGGCGCTCGACGCCCGTGCCGACGGCCAGCTTTGATGCTTCTTGACTGACGGTTTCCTGTGTCCAAACGCCACGACCCCTTCTTCGACGCCACGCCTCGATCGGCCGCTGCCGGATCGATGTACCTGGCTGCGTCGGCGAAGCCGGTGCGGCCGGTGCCCGAGCCGGAACCCGTTCATGAGCCCGAGCCCGGCCCTGCCGAGCAGGCGGCCGTCGAGGCGGCCGAGATTGGCGACCCGCTGCTGCAGGCCCTGGTCTGGCTGACGAATTTCCATGGCCATCCGCGCTCGGCGGCCTCGCTGAGTGCCGGCATGCCGATTGAGGGGCCGCTGGGGCCGGATCAGGCGTTGCGCATCATGCGCGAGGCCGGCTACAAGGCTGGCCTGATGCGCAAGGCGCTGGACGATATCAATGGCCTCTTGCTGCCGGCGGTGATGTTGCTCAAGGGCGGCGATGCCTGCGTGCTGGCGCGCCGCCTGGTTGGCGAGCCCGGCATGGACGCGATCCGTTATGAGGTCGTTTTCCCCGGTGCGGAAGAGGGCGCCGCATGTGCGGCGACGGCGGCCGAGCTGGAGCCCGAGTACAGCGGCTTTGTGCTGGTGGCGACGCCGCAGGAAGTCTCGCAGGCGCATACCCGCAAGGACAACCAGGTGCTGCGCCCCGACAGTGCCCACTGGCTGTGGAGCACGCTCAAGCGCTTCTTCCCCTATTACCGCGCGGCCATGCTGGCGGCCTTGCTCAGCAATGTGCTGATGCTGGCCTCGGGCCTGGTGACCTCGGTGATCTACGACAAGGTCATCCCCAACCAGGCCTTTGTGACGCTGTGGACGCTGGCCATCGGTGCCGGCCTGGCCCAGCTCTTCGATCTGTTCGCCCGCCAGCTGCGCGCGCATTTGATCGATCTGGCCGGCCGCAAGGCCGATCTGATCATCGGTGCCCGGCTGTTCCGCCAGACCCTGGGCGTGCGCATGGAGCACAAGCCCGAGTCGGCCGGCTCCTATGCCCACTACCTGGCGCAGATCGAGGTGGTGCGCGATTTCTTCACCTCGGCCAGCATGTCGGTGCTGTCTGATCTGCCTTTCATCGTGGTGTTCATCGCCGTCACCTTCGTGATTGGCGGGCCGCTGGGCTGGGTGCTGGTGGCGGCAGTGCCGCTGATCATCGGCCTGACGCTGGCCATTCAGGGCCGCATGCGCCGCGCGGTGCGCGCGAATATGGCCGAGCAGGCCGATCTGCACGGCACGCTGGTTGAGGCGATCGAAGGCCTGGAAGACCTGAAATCGTCGGGCGCCGAAGGCCGCTTCCTGCGCCGCTACGAGACCAGCATGGCGGTGGTGGCCGAGTCCGGCTTGCGCAGCCGCGGCATGCACAGCTGGAGCAACAATATCTCGCAGAGCATGCAGCAGGCGGTGACGCTGGTGATGCTGGTCTGGGGTGTCTATCTGATTGCCGATGGGCAGATCACCGCCGGTGCACTCATCGGCGCGGTGATGTACGCCGGCCGGGCGATTGCGCCGCTGGGTGGGGTGGTGGCGCTGGCGATGCGTTTCCAAGGTGCACGCGCGGCGATGCAATCGCTGGACGCGATGATGGCCAAGCCGACCGAGCGCAGCGCCGATGCCAACTATGTGCCGCTGAACCAGGTGGCCGGGCGCATGGGCCTGCACGATGTCGGCTTTGCCTATCCCAGCCACAAGCCCGAGCTGCCGGCCCCCAAGGTGCTCAAGCATGTGACGCTGAAGTTGGAGCCCGGCGAGCGCATGGCCGTGTTGGGCCGCATCGGCAGTGGCAAGTCCACCGTGCTGCGCCTGCTGGCCGGTTTGTACCAGCCCACCGAGGGCATGGTCGAGGTCGATGGCCTGGACCTGCGCCAGGTCGACCCGGCCGAGTTCCGCCTGCATGTCGGCTTTGTGTCGCAGGAGCCGCGGCTCTTCCATGGCAGTCTGCGCGATAACGTCTTGATGGGGCGGCCCAATATCGATGCCGCCAGACTGGTTGAGGTGGCCCGGCTGACCGGGCTGGACCGTGTCGTGGCGGGCCATCCGCAGGGCTGGGATCTGCCGGTCGGCGAGATGGGCGGTCTGCTCTCGGGCGGGCAGCGCCAGCTGGTGGCGCTGGCACGCGCGCTGGTCACCAAACCCAAGATCCTGTTGATGGACGAGCCGACCAGCTCGATGGACGCGCAGTCCGAGATGGCCTTTCTGCGCCAGCTGCGTGATGCCGCGGGCAGCTGCACGCTGGTGGTGGTGACGCACCGGCCGGCCGTGCTGGAGCTGGTGTCGCGCATCGCGGTGATGGATGCCGGCCGCCTGGTGCTCGACGGTCCGCGCGACCAGGTCCTGGCCGCGCTGTCCGGCGTGCGCCCGGCGGCGCCGGAAAGCGCGCCGGCAGCGCAATCCAATCTGCATATGCATCCGGCCGCGCAGCCGGTGCAGCGCTCGGCTTCGGTGTGAAGGCCGAGTGGGGCGCCGTGAATCATGAGTGAGCGATAGAGATGGCCAAGAACACACCGGTGCTGGCCCGCGAGGAGGGTCTGTTTCTCAGCAGCCTGGCCGCGGCCCAGGTCGACGAACCGATGCCGCGCGCCACCTGGGCGATCTACCTGATGCTGGTCATCGTGGCGGTGGCCATTGGCTGGTCTTCATTCGCCAAGGTCGACCAGGTGACTCGCACCGATGGTCGCATCGTGCCCGACGGCAAGGAACAGGTCATTGCCAGCCTGGAAAGCGGCATCCTGCGCGAGCTGCTGGTGCGCGAGGGCGAGGAGGTCGAGGCCGGCCAGGAACTGGTACGGCTGGACCCGACCCGCGTCGAAGCGCAGCAGAACGAAGGGCAGGCCAAGCGGGTGTCGCTGTTGGCCAGCATTGCGCGGCTGCAGTCCGAGGCGACGGGCCAGGCCTTGCAGTTCCCACCCGAGGTGCTGGCGGTGCCGGCGATTGCCCGCTCGGAGACAGATTCGCTGGCCTCGCGCCGGCGCGTGCTTGATGAAGCCGTCAGCAGCATCGCACGCAGCGTCGGCCTCTTGCAGCGCGAGCTGAAGATGTCGCAGGACATGGCGGCCAAGGGGCTGATGTCTGACGTCGAGGTGATGCGGCTGGTGCGCCAGGTCAATGAGCTGCAGCAGCAACGCAATGAGCGCATCAGCCGCTTCCGTCAGGAGGCAGCCACCGAGCTGGTGCGTATGCAGAACGAGCTGGCCATGCAGGACGAGCAGATGATCGTGCGCCAGGACGCGCTGAGCCGCACGGTGCTGAAGTCGCCGGTGCGTGGCCTGGTCAAGAACATCCGCGTCAACACCGTGGGCGGGGTGATCACCACCGGCGCGCCCATCATGGAAATCGTGCCGCTGGGGCCCTTGGTGCTGATCGAGGCGCGCATCAAGCCCTCTGATGTCGGCTTCCTGCATGTGGGCCAGTCGGCCATCGTCAAGCTGACCGGCTACGAGTACAACCTCTATGGCGGCTTGGAAGGCAAGGTCGACTACATCAGCCCCGACGCCCTGGGCGATAGCGAGAAGGCCGGTGCCGATGGCCGCTACTACCGCGCCACCATCCGCTCGGAGCGCAACACGCTGCGCTACAAGGGCGAAAGCCTGCCGGTGATTCCCGGCATGAGCGCCACGGTGGAGATACGCACCGGCGAGCGCTCGATCCTGAGCTATCTGCTGCGTCCGATGCTGAAATCCAAGGAGGCGCTCAGCGAGCGTTGAAGGGATGATGGCCGGGGGCGCGTCGATTCGACGTTAGTCTGAGTCCATTTCTGAAAAGCCCGACAGCCGCGCCGCTGATCGGGCTTTAGCTTTTTCAGGCCTGTGTTGAAGTTGAGGCTTGCCATTGTTGTGTCGCGCGGTTTCCAGCGCAGGCGCAACCAGGCTGTCCAGATATGCCGAGCCCTGCCATGAAACTGCTTCCATCTTCCGCCCTGAAAGGCCTGCTTGCCGCGGGCATGCTGACGGCGCTGTTCAGCGCGCCGGTGCTGGCGCAAACACGCTGCGGCGAGGAGGAGTCGGGCAGTGCCAAGGTCGCTCGCGAGGCGGCGGCGCTGGAGCTCAGCAGTGAAGACCCGCGGGCCCAGCTGCAGCGCCTGGTCGACATGGCGCTGAAGCGCAGCCCTGCGCTGGGCGTCAGCAAGCTGCTGGCCCAGGCGGCGCGCGACGACTGGGAAGAGACCAAGGCGGCGCGTCTGCCGCAGATTTCCCTGAATGCGATGACGGTGGGCATAGGCGCCAAACAGGATGGCATCACCACCACCAAGGGCCTGCAGGGGAGGGTGGGGGTGAGTCTGTCGGCACCGCTGTTCGACTTTGGCCGCCAGCAACAGCTGACGGCCTGGCGTAGCCAGCTGGCCGATGCGGCAAGGCTGGGCCTGATCAGCACCGAGCAGCAGCTGGCGCTGCAGACGGTGTCGCTGGCGATGGAGCGCAGCCGCTACCAGCTGCAGATCCAGGTCTACCAGCAATATGTGCGCAAGATGTCCTGCATCGTTGAGGCGCTGGAAACCATCGTCCGTGCCGACCGTGGCCGCTCCAGCGAACTGGTGCAGGCACACAAGAACCAGCAGCAGGCCGAGCTCGCGGTGGAGCAAACCTATTCGGCACTGCGCCAGGCCGAGGTGCGGCTGAAGCGCTTTGTGGGCGACGATCTGCCACCCAGCGCCAGCTATGCCGCCTTGCTGACCACGGTGCCGGACCTGGCGAAGATGCAGGACGACATCCTGCTGGCGCCCGAGGTGGAGCAGCTCGATGCCCAGGCCCGCGCTCAGGCCAGCTATGCCGAATCGGTGGCAGCCGGGCAAAAGCCGCAGCTCAGCTGGGTGCTCAGCGGCAATCTGGCCGGCGGTGCCTCGCGGACCAGCGACTACACGGCCGGTATCAGCCTGAACATGCCCTTGTATCAAGCTGGCGCTGATGCGGCACTGAGTGCGGCCAGACGCCGCGCCGAGGCGACCCGGCTTCAGCGCGAGGAGTCGGTGCAGGCGCGGCGCTACCGTATTGCGGAATTGCATGAGGCGGCCTTGTCCTCGTTTGATCGCGCGCGCCGTACCGTCGAGATCTTGCGCAATAGCGAGCGGGTGCGCGCTACCACCTTGCAGCAGTGGCAGCAGTTGGGCCGGCGCTCCCTGTTCGACGTGATGGGCGCCGAGGGTGACTACTATTCGACCCGCATCGCCCATGTCAATGCGCTGTTCGACGGCCAGCAGGCGGTGGCGATGATGTGGTCCATGGGGCGGGGCGTGATGGCGCCGCTTCGATAGGAGCGATGGACGCAGTCTCGGGCCACGGATATGGGGCGCTGTCCCCGGCCTTTTTGCGTCGTCAACCCTGACAGCGGCACGCACAATCGTCTCATCGAACAGGGTGAACCATGAGCATAGAAAGCTGCCAGATCCTCGAGCTGCCCAAGATCCACGACCCGCGTGGCAATCTGACCTTCATCGAGGGCGGTGTCCACGTGCCGTTTGACATCCAGCGCGTCTACTACCTCTACGACGTGCCCGGCGGTTCCGAACGTGGCGGCCACGCGCACAAGGGCTTGCACCAGTTCATCGTCGCGATGTCGGGCAGCTTTGACGTCGTGCTGGACGATGGCAAGGACAAGAAGCGCGTGCACCTGAACCGCTCATACAACGGCCTCTACGTCTGCCCGATGATCTGGCGCGAGCTGGACAATTTTTCCTCCGGTGCCGTCTGCATGGTGCTGGCGTCCTCGCGCTATGACGAGGCCGACTACTACCGTGACTACGCCGAATTCATGCGTGCGAGGTGGAGCAAGTGATTCCATTCCTGGACCTGAAGCGCGTCAATGCCGCGCATGAGCCGGCGCTGCGTGCCGCCATCGACCGCGTGCTGGCCTCGGGCTGGTACATCCTCGGCGCTGAGAACGAGGCCTTTGAGCAGGAGTTCGCCCGCTACTGCGAGGCCAAACACTGCATCGGTGTGGCCAACGGCTTGGATGCGCTGACGCTGATCCTGCGTGCCTATGACATCGGCGCCGGCGACGAGGTCATCGTGCCCTCGAACACCTTCATCGCCACCTGGCTGGCCGTCAGCCAGGCCGGCGCGACGCCGGTGCCGGTGGACCCAGACCCGGCCACGCACAACATCGGCCCGGCGCTGATCGAGGCGCGCATCACGCCGCGCACCCGCGCCATCATGCCGGTGCACCTCTATGGCCAGCCGGCCGATATGGATCCCATTCTGGCAATTGCGAAGAAGCATGGCCTCAAGGTGATCGAGGATGCCGCACAGGCTCACGGCGCCCGCTATGCCGGCCGGCGTGCCGGCAGTCTGGGCGATGCCGCCGGCTTCAGCTTCTACCCGGGCAAGAACCTCGGCGCGCTGGGCGATGGTGGGGCCATCACGACCAGCGATGATCAGCTGGCCGAGCGGCTGAAGAAGCTGCGCAACTATGGCGCCAGCATCAAATACCACCACGAGTTCGCCGGTGTGAACTCGCGGCTGGACGAAATCCAGGCCGCGATGCTGCGCGCCAAGCTGCCGGCACTGGATGCCGAAAACGCCGCGCGCCGTGCCGTGGCCGCGGCGTACCTGGAGCAGCTGCAGGATCTGGAGCTGGGCTTGCCGGCGCAGCTGCCGCAGGCCGAATCGGCCTGGCATCTGATGGTCGTGCGCAGCCCGCGCCGCGAGGCCTTGCAGCGCGCGCTGAGCGCGGCGCAGATCGGCCACCTGGTTCACTATCCGATCGCCTGCCACCGCCAGCAGGCCTATGCCGACCAGAGCTGGCCGGACTTGCCGGTGGCCGAGCAGCTGCAGCATGAGGTGCTGAGCCTGCCGATCGCGCCCTATATGAGCGCCGACGAGGTCAGCCAGGTCGTCAGCGTGCTGCGCCAGGCGCTGAGGGCGGGCTGAGGCCACAAGGATTCGCACCATGCGCATCACCACCCTGGTTCCCGCCTACAAGAGCAAGTACCTGATGGAGCTGTTGACGGCGATGCGCCAGCAGACCGTCAAGCCCGCGCGCATCCTGTTCTCCGACGACAGCCCGAACCAGGACTTTGTCGCGCAATTGAATCAGCCGGCCGTCAAGACCGCGCTGGCGGACATGAACATCGAGGTCATCCCAGGTCAGCGCAATGGTGCCTGGAACAACTTCCTCTACCTGCTCAAGCAGTACGCGGGCCAGACCGAGCTGTTCCACATCTGGCTGGACGATGACATCTGCTACCCGACCTTTTACGAGCGCCATCTGCAGGCCCATGGCAGCGGGCAGGTCCATTGCGTGGTGAGCCGGCGCTGGACCGCATTGGAGAACGGCCAGCCGCTGCGCGAGCTGCCGGTACCCACGGCCGTTTCCTACCATCCCGAGCGCACCCTGGCCCTGGACGCCGGCACGCTGTTCGCCAGCACAGCGGCCGTTAGCGGCAATTGGTTGGGCGAGTTCTCCAACGCGACCTTCAGCGCCAGCATGGTGGCCGATATCGAGGCGTCGACCCTGGGTGGCCTCAGCTTTGCCGGTCTGGAAGATTTGGGCGCCTTCCTGATGGCCAGCCTGCGCGGGCCGGTCGGCTATATCAATGAGCCGCTGGGTTACTTTCGCACCAGCGGCGAACAGCATTCGGCCAACCCCTATGGCCGGCCGCTGAAGCTGGCCCATTTCGCCTACCTGGCGCTGGCGCTGGGCGGCTGGCGCGTCGGCCGGCTGAGCGAGGCGCAGGCCCTGGCCTGTCTGGCCAGCCTGTGCCCAACCATCGTGCAGCGCTATGGCCAGGAAGCCGATGTGCAGGAGCTGATCGCCACCATGGCCGATCTGCCCTCGGCGACGCCCGAGGCGCAACGCGCCTTCATCGGCGCCTGGCATCGCTATGCGGGGCTGTCGGTGCCGGTGCCGGAGGCGCTGCCCGAGGATCTCTTGGTCACCTCCTGAAGCTCGCGCGAGCTCCCTTCTGGGCACGACGAGGGCAATTCAACACAGACCACGGAGACACGGAGTCACAGAGTAGGCACAGAGTCAAGGCTCCGTGGACTTCTCTGTGTCTCTGTGTCTCTGTGGTCGATTCAAGCCCGCTCGCATTGGCCTCGCTCAGGCGGATGCAGCCGCCATTCAGGATAGGTTGGCGAGTGCAGCGGCCTCGGCCAGCCATTGCTGGACGACTGCCTCCGGATAGCCGCGGTGGAAGTGGTGGCGCCAGGGGTAGGCGGTGCGGCCGCTGCCGTCCTTGAGCTTCACCGCATTGGTGTTGCAGACGAACTTCGCCGGCGCACCAGCGGCGACGGTATCCGGTGCCACGTCGCGGTTGACCGAGCTGTGCGCGCCGATCAGGCAGCCCTGGCCCAGCCGGACGCCGGGCAGGATGATGGACATGGTGGCGATGGCCGCATAGTCCTCGACGGTCGCGCCCATCATCACATGGCTGGGCGGGTGCGGGTCATTGGTCAGCACCACATAGGGGAAGATCCAGACGAAGTTGCCAATCTTGGAGTGCTGGCCGATGTGCACATTGCTGTGGAAGCGCACATAGTCGCCGATCTCGCAATGGCCCTGGATATCGCCCAGCGTGCCGATCTGGAAGTTCGCGCCGGCATGGGTGCGTTCGCGTACGGTGACGCGGTGGCCAGTGACCAGCCGCTCGCCGAAGCGCGAGCCGGCATAGAAGATGCTGTGCGAGCGGATCAGCGCCTTGGCACCGATCTCGAGCTTGGCGCCTTCGGCCAGCGCGGTGGGGTAGCCGATCTCGCAGTGCGAATCAATGGTGCTGCCGTCGCCGATCACCACATCGTCATGAATGATGGTGAAGGGACCGACGCTGACATCGCGGCCCAGCTGGGCGCGTGGCGAGACGATGGCGGTGCTGTGGATCATCGTGAAATCCTCCAAGGGCACGGGGCGCCGACGGCGAAGTTCGAGCGCATGCTAGCAGCATAAATGCAGGGCCCGCGGTCCAAAGCACGAGCAACAGCAGCAATGCCCCTCAGTTGCGCGGCCAAGCACTCAGCGGCACGAATGGCAGAAGGCCCGCGATGCGGTGAGCATCACGGGCCTTCCTGGACCCCACGCCGTTGGCGCAGGGTGGGGCTTAGATCAGCGGTGTAGCGCGGTTCTCATCGTCGTCGTGCCGCTTGATGAAGCCGAGGTGAACCAGCGGGTTATCCAGGTGCGGCGTGCTGCCATCGACCGGCGTCAGATGCGCATGGGGCTGCGCATCGTTGCCTGCGGTGGCACTGCCGGCCAGGATATTGCCCTGCGGCCCGGCCAGCACATCATGGATGCTGACCTTCAGCTCCTGATGCGCCGCCTCCTCGGTCTGCGCCGGTTTGACGTCCTTGGCGAACCAGACGTCGGCCATCTGATGCGTCTGCCCATCGGCCGTCTTGTAGCCGGACACCAGACCGATCACGTTGCCATGGTCGACGGTGCTGCTGGCCTGGGCGCTCAGGTCGAGCTCGGTGATGCCGAGTTCGTCCAGGCTCTTCAGCTCGCCATCCTCGGTCTTGCCGTCGTGGTTCTTGTCAACCCAGACCTGCAGTTCCTTCCAGTGGCTGTCGTGGGCGTCGATCTTGCCGTCGCTGTTGCTGTCCTCCTGGCCCAGGGCGGTGAAGCCGTCGGCACCCTTCTTGCCGTTGGCCAGCACCGTACCGGCGCCGAACAGCTCGCTACCGTCGTTGACCTTGCCGTCGTGGTTGCGATCCATCACCAGCAGGCCATCGCCGCCACCGGTCCAGCCCCACTTGTTCGTCTGTCCGTTGCCGAGCAGATCGAAGTTGACGCCATTGGCCGCCGCCGTGGTGTTGATGCCATTGCCGTCGAGGTCGAGCATCAGCGGCGTGGCCAGGAACATCGCGGCACGCTGATCGTCGTTCATCGCCGCCGTCTGGTCAGTCGTGAAGGCCAGCACCTGCGACATATTCATGTGCGCAATGTCGTTGGTCTCCAGGCCGAGGATCTGATCGGTGGTGAAGTTGTGGATCTGCTGCGTGGTCAGGCCATGAACCTGCAGCGTCGACAGCGCTGTGATGTCGTCAGAGCTGAATTGCAGCACCTGCGCTGTCGACATCACCGCGATCTGCGCCGAGGTCAGCGCGGCGACCTGCTGCACGCTGAAGTGCGCAATGTCGTCGGTCTGCAAGGCCTTGACGTGATCAGTGGTCAGCGCCGCGATCTGGCTGGTGCTGAAGGCACCCGTCTGGTCGGAGGTCAGCGCGGTCAGCTGATCGGTGCTCAGGGCCTTCAGCGCGGTGGTGCTGATCGCCGCGATCTGGTCAGAGCCGATGTGGCTGATGTCCGAAGTTTCGATGCCGGCGATCTGGGCGCTGTTCAGCGTTGCCACCTGGGCCACCGTGAGGGCGGAGATCTGATCGGAGTTGAACGCGGTCAGATCGGACGAGGTGATGCCACGGATCGCCGAGGTCGTCAGTGCGGCAATGTCCTCGGTGTCGATCTTGGACATCTGCAGCGTGTTGAACGCGTTGATCTGGGTCGAGGTCATCACACCGAACTGCGAGCTCGTCAGCGCCTTGAAGTCATCGGTCGCCATATTGCTCAGCTGTGTGCTGCTCAGGCCGCTGATCTGGACGTTGGTGATCGCCTGGATCTGATCGGTATTGAGCGCGTTCAGCTGCGCCGAGTTCAGCGCCCGCACCGCGAAGATGCTGAGCGACTGCAGGTCGTTGGTCTCGATCGCCGCCATCTCCTGGGTTGTCAAGCCGAGGATCTGCTGCGAAGTCATCGCCGCGTACTGGTCGGTCGTCATCGACTGAACATCGTCCGAACCGATCGCGGCGATTTGCGCCGAGGTCAGTGCGGCCACCTGGCTGCCGGTGAGCGAGACGATCTGATCCGAGCTCAGCGCCTTGATCTGATCACTGCTCATGTTGGCGATGGCCGAGCTGCTCAGCGCGCGCAGATCGTCGGTCTCCAGCTTGCTGACCTGGGTCGTCGTCAGCGAGACCGCTTGGAGCGTCGTCAGTGCACCGGCCTGGGCGACGGTCAGCGCGACGATCTCGTCGGTCGTCAGCGCCTTGATCTGGTCGCTGGTCAGCGCCTTGATGGCCGAGGTGCTCAGCGCCTGCAGATCGTCCGTGGTCATCTTGGAGATCTGCGTGGTGCCGATCGATGCCACCTGCGTGCTGGTCAGCGCCGGCAGCTGGTCGGTCGTCAGCGCGTTCAGCGCGTCGCTGCTGATGCTGGCGAGCTGCGTCGTCGTCAGGGCCGCGACCTGGCTGTTGCTCAGGGCACCGATCTGGTCGGACGTCAGGTTGTTGATCTGCGTGCTGGTCAGCGCCCGGATCGAGGCGGTGGACAGCGATTGCAGGTCATTGGTCTCCATCTTGTTCAGCTGCAGCGTCGTCAGCGCGGCGGCTTGGTTGGTCGTCAACGCGGCCACCTGGCTGCCTGTCAGTGCAACGATCTCATCGGTCGTCAGCGCCTTGATCTGATCGGTGGTGAAGGCGCGGATGCCGCTGGTCGTGATCGCCTGCAGATCGTCCGTCGTCATCTTGGTCAGCTGCGTCGTGCCGATGGCGGCAATCTGCGTGCTGGTCAGCGATGGCAGCTGGTCGGTCGTCAGCGCGTTGAGCGCGTCACTGGTCAGGTTCTTGATCTGATCGGTGTTCAGCGCTGCCACCTGGGCATTGGTCAGCTGGCCGATCTGGTCGGACGTCAGGTTGTTGACCTGGGTGCTGGTCAGCGCACGGATCGAGGTCGTGCTGAGCGCGCGCAGATCGTCACTCTCCATCTTGGTCAGCTGCAGCGTGGTCAGCGCGGCGGCCTGGCTGCTGGAGAGCGCGCCGGCCTGGGCGGCGGTCAGCGCCACGACCTCGTCGGTGGTCAGGGCACGGATCTGGTCGGTGGTCAGCGCGCGCAGTGCCGTCGTGCTCAGTGCGGCCAGATCAGCGGTTTCCATCTTGGCAATCTGCGTCGTGCCGATGGCTGCGACCTGGGTGCTGGTCAGTGACGGGATCTGGTCGGTCGTCAGCGCGTTCAGGTCATCGCTGTTCAGGCCGGCGATCTGCGTCGTCGTCAGCGAAGCGACCTGGGTGTTGGTCAACGCACCGATCTGGTCGGAGTTCAGCGCGGCCAGCTGCGTGGTTGTGAAGGCGCGCACCGCGGCCGTGGTCAGTGCCCGCAGATCGTCGGTGTCGAAGGCCGCCACCTGCGTGGTGTTGAAGCCAGCGATCTGGGCCGAGGTCAGCGCCGCGGCCTGGGCCACGGTCAGCGCCTTGATGCTGTCCGAGCTGAGACCGGCGAACTGGTTCGCCGGCGTTGTCGCCAGCGCCGCAATCTGCGCCGCCGTCAGGGCCGCCAGTTCGTCCGTCGTCAGCGCCTTGACCTGGTCGCTGTTCAGCCCCTTGATGGCGGTTGTCGTCAGCGCGGCCAGATCGGTGGTCTCCATCTTGGAGATCTGCGTGGTCGTGAACGCACCGGCCTGGGCGCTGGTCAGCGCGGCCGCCTGGGCGGCGGTCAGGGCCACCACTTCGTCGGTGGTCAGGGCCTTGATCTGGTCGGTGGTCAGCGCGCGCACCGCGGTCGTCGTCAGCGCGGCCAGGTCCGTGGTCTCCATCTTGGAGATCTGGGTCGTGCCGATGGCGGCAACCTGCGCCGAGTTCAGCGCCGGCATCTGATCGGTGGTCAGCGCGTTCAGAGCATCGCTGGTGATGCTGCTGAGCTGCGTGGTCGTCAGCGCGGCGACCTGGGCCGTGCTGAGCGCCCCGATCTGGTCGGACGAGAGGTTGTTGATCTGCGTGCTGCTCAGCGCGCGGATCGCCGTCGTCGTCAGTGCCTGGAGATCATTGGTCTCCATCTTGTTCAGCTGCAGCGTGGTCAGCGCGGCGGCCTGGGTGCTGCTCAGCGCCGCGGCCTGGGCAGCGGTCAGCGCGACGATCTCGTCGGTGGTCAGGGCCTTGATCTGGTCGCTGGTCAGCGCGCGCAGGGTGGTCGTGCCCAGTGCGGCCAGGTCGGCCGTTTCCATCTTGGAGATCTGCGTCGTGCCGATGGCCGAGACCTGGGCGCTGGTCAGCGCCGGCATCTGGTCAGTCGTCAGCGCGTTCAACGCATCGCTGGTGATGCTGGACAGCTGGGTCGTCGTCAGGGCGGCGACCTGGCCGTTCGTCAGCACACCGATCTGATCGGACGTCAGGTTGTTGATCTGCGTACTGGACAGCGCACGGATGGCCGTGGTGGTCAACGATTGCAGATCGCCGGTTTCCATCTTGTTCAGCTGCAGCGTGGTGAGCGCGGCGGCCTGGGTGCTGGAGAGGGCGGCGACCTGGGCGGCTGTCAGCGCCACGACCTCGTCGGTGGTCAAGGCACGGATCTGATCGGTGGTCAATGCGCGGGTTGCCGTTGTCGTCAGCGCGGCGACGTCGTCCGTCGTCATCTTCGAGATCTGCGTCGTGCCGATGGCGGCGACCTGGGCACTGGTCAGCGACGGGATCTGGTCGGTGGTCAGCGCGTTCAGATCATCACTGTTCAGGCCGTTGATCTGTGTCGTGCTCAGCGAGCCGACCTGTGCATTCGTCAGTGCACCGATCTGGTCGGAGTTCAGCGCCGCCAACTGGGTGCTGTTGAAGCCGCGCAGAGCCAGTGTCGTCAATGCCCGCAGATCGTCGGTGTCGAAGGCGGCCACCTGGGTCGTGTTCAGACCGGCCAGCTGGGCCGAGTTGAGCGCAGCGGCCTGGGCCACCGTCAGCGCCTTGATTGCATCCGAACTCAGACCGGCCAGCTGGTTGGCCGGCGAGGTTGACAGATTGCCGATCTGGGCCGAGGTCAGGGCAGCGAGCTGATCGGTGCTCATCGCCTTGATCTGGTCGCTGCTGAAGCCCTTGACGGCCGTGGTCGTCATCGAGGCGAGGTCGGTCGTCTCCATCTTGGAGACCTGGGTCGTGGTCATCGCACCGGCCTGGGCACTGGTCAGCGCGGCGGCCTGCGCAGCGGTCAGCGCGACCACCTCATCGGTGGTGAGTGCCTTGACCTGGTCCGTCGTCAGTGCGCGCACGGCGCTGGTCGACAGCGCGGCCAGATCGTCGGTCTCCATCTTGGAGATCTGTGTCGTGCCGATCACGGCCACCTGGGTCGAACTCAGCGCCGGCATCTGATCGGTCGTCAGGGCGTTGAGTGCCGTGCTGGTGATATTCGCCAGCTGGGTCGTCGTCAGCGCGCCGACCTGGCCATTGGTCATCACCGCAATCTGATCCGAGCTCAGGTTGTTGACCTGCGTGCTGGTCAGCGCGCGGACGGCCGTGGTCGTCAGCGCTTGCAGGTCATTGGTCTCCATCTTGTTCAGCTGCAGCGTGGTGAGCGCGGCGGCCTGCGTGCTGGTCAGTGCGGCAACCTGGGCGGCCGTCAGCGCCACGACTTCATCGGTGGTCAGCGCACGGATCTGGTCGGTCGTCAGTGCACGGACGCCAGACGTCGTCAGCGCCGCGACATCGTCCGTGTCCATCTTGGCGATCTGCGTCGTGCCGATGGAGGCGATCTGTGCCGAGTTCAGCGACGGGATCTGGTCCGTGGTCAGCGCATTCAAGGCCGTGCTGGTGATGTTGGCCAGCTGCAAGGTGCTCAGAGCAGCAACCTGTGCATTGGTCAGCTGGCCGATCTCATCGGAGGTCAGGTTGTTGACCTGGGTGCTGGTCAGCGCACGGATGGCCGTGGTGGTCAGCGCACGCAGGTCGTCGCTTTCCATCTTGGTCAGCTGCAGCGTGGTGAGCGCAGCGGCCTGGGTGCTGGTCAGCGCGCCAGCCTGGGCCACGCTCAGCGCGACGACCTCGTCGGTGGTCAGCGCACGGATCTGGTCGGTCGTCAGCGCGCGCAGCGCGTTGGTGCTGAGGGCCGCCAGATCGGTGGTGTCCATCTTGGAGATCTGCGTCGTGCCGATGGCCGAGACCTGGGCGCTGGTCAGCGCCGGCATTTGGTCAGTCGTCAGCGCGTTCAGCGCGTCGCTGGTGATGTTGGACAGCTGGGTCGTCGTCAGCGCGGCGACCTGGCCATTGCTCATCACCGCAATCTGATCCGAGCTCAGGTTGTTGATCTGCGTGCTGGACAGCGCACGGATGGCCGTGGTGGTCAGCGATTGCAGATCACCGGTCTCCATCTTGTTCAGCTGCAGCGTGGTGAGCGCGGCGGCCTGGGTGCTGGAGAGGGCGGCGACCTGGGCGGCCGTCAGCGCCACGATCTCGTCGGTGGTCAGGGCACGGATCTGGTCGGTGGTCAGCGCACGAACGGCGGTCGTCGTCAGCGCGGCGACGTCGTCCGTCGTCATCTTCGAGATCTGGGTCGTGCCGATGGCGGCGACCTGGGCGCTGGTCAGCGACGGGATCTGGTCGGTCGTCAGCGCGTTCAGGTCATCGCTGTTGAGTCCGGCCACCTGGGTCGTCGTCAGGCCGGCGACCTGCGCATTGGTCAGCGCGCCGACCTGGTCGGAGTTCAGCGCGGCCAGCTGTGTGGTGTTGAAGCCGCGGATGGCCAGCGTGGTCAGGGCACGCAGATCGTCGGTGTCAAAGGCCGCGACCTGGGTGGTCGACAGGCCGGCCAGCTGGGCGCTGGTCAGCGCGGCGGCCTGGGCCACCGTCAGCGCCTTGATGCCATCCGAGGTGAGGCCGGCCAGCTGGTTGGCCGGGTTGGTCGACAGGTTGCCAACCTGGGAGACCGTCAGCGCGGCGAGCTGATCGGTGCTCATCGCCTTGATCTGGTCGCTGCTGAAGCCCTTGACGGCCGTGGTCGTCATCGAGGCGAGGTCGGTCGTCTCGATCTTGGAGACCTGGGTGGTCGTCATTGCGCCGGCCTGGGCGCTGGTCAGCGCGGCGGCCTGGGCGGCGGTCAGGGCGACGATCTCATCGGTCGTCAGCGCCTTGACCTGGTCGGTCGTCAGCGCGCGCACGGCACCGGTCGACAGCGCGGCGATATCGTCGGTCTCCATCTTGGAGATCTGCGTGGTGCTGATTGCGGCGACCTGGGCCGAGTTCAGCGCCGGCATCTGGTCAGTGGTCAGCGCGTTGAGTGCCGTGCTGGTGATATTGGCCAGCTGGGTCGTTGTCAGTGCACCGACCTGGCCATTGGTCATCACCGCAATCTGATCCGAGCTCAGGTTGTTGACCTGCGTGCTGGTCAGCGCACGGATTGCCGTGCTGGTCAAGGATTGGAGATCGTTGGTCTCCATCTTGTTCAGCTGCAGCGTGGTCAGCGCGGCGGCCTGGGTGCTGGAGAGCGCGGCAACCTGGGCGGCGGTCAGCGCGACGATCTCGTCGGTGGTCAGTGCCTTGATCTGGTCCGTCGTCAGCGCACGGACGGCCGTGGTCGAGAGCGCCTGCAGATCATCGGTGTCCATCTTCGAGATCTGCGTCGTGCCGATCGCGGCCACCTGCGCCGAGTTCAGCGACGGGACCTGATCGGTCGTCAGCGCGTTCAGCGCAGTGCTGGTGATGTTGGCCAGCTGCGTCGTTGTCAACGCGGCGACCTGGGCATTGGTCAGCTGGCCGATCTCGTCGGAGGTCAGGTTGTTGACCTGGGTGCTGGTCAGCGCACGGATGGCCGTGGTGGTCAGCGCGCGCAGATCGTCACTCTCCATCTTGCTCAGTTGCAAGGTGGTCAAGGCAGCGGCCTGGGTGCTGGAGATCGCGGCGGCCTGCGCGGCCGTCAGCGCGACGATTTCGTCGGTCGTCAGCGCCTTGATCTGGTCGGTGGTCAGCGAACGGATGCCGCTGGTCGTGATTGCCTGCAGATCGTCGGTCGTCATCTTGGTCAGCTGCGTCGTGCCGATGGCGGCAATCTGCGTGCTGGTCAAGGACGGGATCTGATCGGTCGTCAGCGCATTCAGCGCGTCGCTGGTCAGGTTGGCGATCTGGTTGGTGTTCAGCGCCGCGACCTGCGCATTGGTCAGCTGGCCGATCTCGTCCGAGGTCAGGTTGTTGACCTGGGTGCTGGACAGCGCGCGGATGGCCGTGGTGGTCAGCGCACGCAGGTCGTCGCTTTCCATCTTGGTCAGCTGCAGCGTCGTCAATGCAGCGGCCTGGGTGCTGGAAAGTGCAGCGGCCTGGGCAGCGCTCAGCGCGACGACTTCGTCGGTGGTCAGTGCCTTGATCTGGTCGGTGGTCAGCGCACGGACGGCCGAGGTACTCAGTGCGGCGATGTCGTCCGTCGTCATCTTGGACAGCTGGGTCGTGCCGATGGCGGCGACCTGGGCGCTGGTCAGCGACGGGATCTGGTCGGTCGTCAGCGCGTTCAGGTCATCGCTGTTGAGGCCGGCCACCTGGGTCGTCGTCAGGCCGGCGACCTGCGCATTGGTCAGTGCGCCCACCTGGTCGGAGTTCAGCGCGGCCAGCTGTGTGGTGTTGAAGCCGCGGATGGCCAGCGTGGTCAGGGCACGCAGATCGTCGGTGTCAAAGGCCGCGACCTGGGTGGTCGACAGGCCGGCCAGCTGGGCGCTGGTCAGCGCGGCGGCCTGGGCCACCGTCAGCGCCTTGATGCCATCCGAGGTGAGGCCGGCCAGCTGGTTGGCCGGGTTGGTCGACAGGTTGCCAACCTGGGAGACCGTCAGCGCGGCGAGCTGATCGGTGCTCATCGCCTTGATCTGGTCGCTGCTGAAGCCCTTGACGGCCGTGGTCGTCATCGAGGCGAGGTCGACGGTTTCCATCTTGGAAACCTGGGTGGTCGTCATCGCACCGGCCTGGGCGCTGGTCAGCGCGGCGGCCTGGGCGGCGGTCAGGGCGACGATCTCATCGGTCGTCAGCGCCTTGACCTGATCGGTGGTCAGCGCACGGACGTCGGAGGTCGTCAGTGCGGCCAGATCGTCGGTCTCCATCTTGGAGATCTGCGTCGTGCCGATGGCGGCAACCTGGTTGCTGGTCAGCGCCGGAACCTGGTCGGTCGTCAAGGCGTTGAGCGCCGTGCTGGTGATATTGGCCAGCTGGGTCGTCGTCAGTGCGGCCACCTGCGCATTCGTCAACGCGGCGATCTGGTCGGATGAGAGGTTGTTGATCTGCGTGCTGGTCAGCGCGCGAATCGCCGTCGTGGTGAGCGCACGCAGATCGTCGCTCTCCATCTTGTTGAGCTGCAGCGTGGTCAGGGCAGCGGCCTGTGTGCTGGTCAGCGCAGCGGCCTGGGTGCCACTGAGTGCGACCACCTCGTCGGTCGTCAGGGCGCGGATCTGATCGGTCGTCAGCGCGCGGACGGCGTTGGTGGACAGCGCGGCGATGTCGTCGGTCTCCATCTTGGAGATCTGCGTCGTGCCGATCGCGGCCACCTGGGCCGAGTTCAGCGACGGGACCTGATCGGTCGTCAGAGCGTTCAGCGCCGTGCTGGTGATGTTGGCCAGCTGCGTGGTCGTCAGGGCGCCGACCTGGGCATTGCTCAGGGCGACGATCTGATCGGACGTCAGGTTGTTGATCTGCGTGCTGGTCAGCGCGCGAATCGCCGTGCTGCTCAAGGCCTGGAGGTCATTGGTCTCCATCTTGTTGAGCTGCAGCGTCGTCAGGGCGGCCGCCTGGGCGCTGTTGAGCGCGCCCACTTGGGCAGCGGTCAGTGCGACGATCTCGTCTGTCGTCAGTGCCTTGACCTGGTCGGTCGTCAGCGCGCGTACGGCCGAGGTCGTCAGCGCTTGCAGATCATCCGTTTCCATCTTGGAGATCTGCGTGGTGCCGATCGCGGCCACCTGGGCCGAGTTCAGCGACGGCACCTGGTCGGTCGTCAGTGCGTTCAGCGCGGTGCTGGTGATGTTGGACAGTTGCAGCGTCGACAGCGCGCCGACCTGGCTGTTCGACAGCGCAGCGATCTGGTCGGAGCTCAGGTTGTTGATCTGCGAGCTGGTCAGTGCGCGGATGGCGGTGCTGGTCAAGGACTGGAGATCGTTGGTCTCCATCTTGTTCAGCTGCAGCGTGGTCAGCGCGGCGGCCTGCGAGGTCGTCAGTGCGGCGACCTGCGTGCCGGTCAGCGCGACGATTTCGTCGGTCGTCAGCGCCTTGATCTGGTCGGTGGTCAGGGCGCGGATGCCACTGCTGGTGATCGCCTGCAGATCATCGGTCGTCATCTTGGTCAGCTGCGTCGTGCCGATGGCGGCAATCTGCGTGCTGGTCAGGGACGGGATCTGATCGGTCGTCAGCGCGTTCAGCGCGTCGCTGGTCAGGTTGGCGATCTGCGTCGTGGTCAGCGCCGCGACCTGCGCATTGGTCAGCTGGCCGATCTCGTCCGAGGTCAGGTTGTTGACCTGGGTGCTGGACAGCGCGCGGATGGCCGTGGTGGTCAGCGCGCGCAGGTCGTCGCTCTCCATCTTGGTCAGCTGCAGCGTCGTCAATGCAGCGGCCTGGGTGCTGGAAAGTGCAGCGGCCTGGGCAGCGCTCAGCGCGACGACTTCGTCGGTGGTCAGCGCCTTGATCTGGTCGGTGGTCAGCGCACGGACGGCCGAGGTGCTCAGTGCGGCGATGTCGTCCGTCGTCATCTTGGACAGCTGGGTCGTGCCGATGGCGGCGACCTGGGCGCTGGTCAGCGACGGGATCTGGTCGGTCGTCAGCGCGTTCAGGTCATCGCTGTTGAGTCCGGCCACCTGGGTCGTCGTCAGGCCGGCGACCTGCGCATTGGTCAGTGCGCCGATCTGGTCGGAGTTCAGCGCGGCCAGCTGCGTGGTGTTGAAGCCGCGCAGGGCCGTGGTGGTCAGCGCGCGCAGATCGTCGGTATCAAAGGCCGCGACCTGGGTGGTCGTGAGACCAGCCAGCTGGGCAGAAGTCAGCGCGGCAGCCTGGGTGACGGTCAGCGCCTTGATGGCATCGGAACTCAGGCCAGCCAGCTGGTTCGCCGGCGTCGTGACCAGCGAGCCGACCTGGGCGGCCGTCAGCGCGGCCAGCTGGTCGGTGCTCATCGCCTTGACCTGGTCGCTGCTGAAGCCCTTGATGGCCGTGGTGGTCATCGAGGCCAGGTCCTGGGTCTCCATCTTCGAGACCTGGGTGGTCGTCATCGCGCCGGCCTGGGCGCTGGTCAGCGCGGCGGCCTGGGCAGCGGTCAGCGCGACGATCTCATCGGTCGTCAGCGCCTTGACCTGGTCGGTGGTCAGTGCGCGCACGGCTGTGGTCGTCAGCGCGGCCAGATCGTCGGTCTCCATCTTGGAGATCTGCGTGGTGCTGATGGCGGCGACCTGGTTGCTGGTCAGCGCCGGCATCTGATCGGTGGTCAGCGCGTTCAGCGCCGTGCTGGTGATATTGGCCAGCTGGGTGGTCGTCAGTGCGCCGACCTGGGCGTTCGTCAGCACCGCGATCTGATCGGAGCTGAGGTTGTTGATCTGGCTGCTGGTCAGCGCGCGCACCGAGGCGCTGCTGAGCGACTGGAGATCATTGGTCTCCATCTTGTTCAGCTGCAGCGTCGTCAGCGCAGCGGCCTGCGTGCTGGTGAGCGCACCGACCTGGCCGCCGGTCAGCGCGACGATCTCGTCGGTCGTCAGCGCCTTGACCTGGTCGGTGGTGAGCGCGCGGATACCGCTGGTCGTGATCGCCTGCAGATCGTCCGTCGTCATCTTGGTCAGCTGCGTCGTGCCGATGGCGGCAATCTGCGTGCTGGTCAGTGAGGGCAGCTGGTCGGTCGTCAGTGCGTTCAGCGCGTCGCTGGTCAGATTGGCGATCTGCGTCGTGGTCAGCGCGGCGACCTGGGCATTGGTCAGCTGGCCGATTTCGTCCGAGGTCAGGTTGTTGACCTGGGTGCTGGTCAGGGCGCGGATGGCCGTGGTGGTCAGCGCGCGCAGATCGTCGCTTTCCATCTTGCTCAGCTGCAAGGTGGTCAGCGCGGCGGCCTGGGTACTGGTCAGTGCGCCGGCCTGGGCGGCCGTCAGCGCGACGATCTCGTCGGTGGTCAGTGCCTTGACCTGGTCGGTGGTGAGCGCGCGGACGCCGCTGGTCGTGATCGCCTGCAGATCGTCCGTCGTCATCTTGGTCAGCTGCGTTGTGCCGATGGCGGCAATCTGCGTGCTGGTCAGGGACGGAATCTGGTCGGTCGTCAGCGCGTTCAACGCGTCGCTGGTCAGGTTCTTGATCTGATCGGTGTTCAGCGCGGCGACCTGGGCATTGGTCAGCTGGCCGATCTCATCGGAGGTCAGGTTGTTGACCTGGGTGCTGGTCAGCGCGCGGATGGCGGTGGTGGTCAGTGCGCGCAAATCGTCGCTTTCCATCTTGCTCAGCTGCAAGGTGGTCAGCGCGGCGGCCTGCGTGCTGGTGATGGCCGCGGCCTGGGCGGCCGTCAGCGCGACGATCTCGTCGGTGGTCAGTGCCTTGACCTGGTCGGTGGTCAGGGCGCGGATGCCGCTGGTCGTGATCGCCTGCAGGTCATCGGTGGTCATCTTGGTCAGCTGCGTCGTGCCAATGGCAGCGATTTGCGTGCTGGTCAAGGACGGAATCTGGTCGGTCGTCAGCGCGTTCAGCGCGTCACTGGTCAGGTTCTTGATCTGATCGGTGTTCAGCGCGGCGACCTGGGCATTGCTCAGCTGGCCGATCTCGTCGGACGTCAGGTTGTTGACCTGGGTGCTGGTCAGCGCGCGGATGGCCGTGGTGGTCAGCGCACGCAGATCGTCGCTTTCCATCTTGGTCAGCTGCAGCGTGGTCAGGGCCGCGGCCTGTGTGCTGGAGAGTGCGGCGGCCTGGGCGGCCGTCAGCGCGACGATTTCATCGGTCGTCAATGCCTTGATCTGATCGGTCGTCAGCGCGCGGATGCCCGAAGTCGTCAGCGCGGCCAGATCGGCCGTCTCCATCTTGGACAGCTGCGTCGTGCCGATCGCGGCGACCTGGCTGCTGGTCAGCGCCGGCATCTGGTCGGTCGTCAGCGCGTTCAGCGCCGTGCTGGTGATATTGGCCAGCTGCGTGGTCGACAGGGCGGCAACCTGGGCGTTGGTCAACGCACCGATCTGGTCGCTGCTGAGATTGTTGATCTGCGTGCTGGTCAGCGCACGGATCGCCGTGGTGGTGAGCGCGCGCAGGTCGTCGCTCTCCATCTTGTTCAGCTGCAGCGTTGTCAGTGCGGAGGCCTGTGTGCTGCTCAAGGCCGCGGCCTGAACGGCCGTCAGTGCAACGATCTCGTCGGTCGTCAGCGCCTTGATCTGGTCGCTGGTCAGCGCGCGGATGCCGCTGGTGGTGATGGCCTGCAGGTCATCGGTATCCATCTTCGAGATCTGCGTCGTGCCGATGGACGCGATCTGCGCGGAGTTCAGCGAGGGCAGCTGATCGGTGGTCAGTGCATTCAGCGCCGTGCTGGTGATGTTGGAGAGCTGCGTGGTCGACAGCGCGGCGACCTGGGCATTGGTCAGCGCGCCGATCTGGTCGCTGCTCAGGTTGTTGATCTGGGTGCTGGTCAGCGCGCGGATGGCACTGGTGGCGAGCGCACGCAGATCGTCGCTCTCCATCTTGTTGAGCTGCAGCGTGGTCAATGCAGCGGCTTGCGTGCTGGTCAGTGCGGCGGCCTGGGCATTGGTCAGCGCGACGACCTCATCGGTGGTCAGCGCCTTGACCTGGTCGGTCGTCAGCGCGCGGATGCCGGTGGTGGTGATGGCCTGCAGGTCATCAGTCGTCATCTTGGTCAGCTGCGTCGTGCCAATCGAGGCAATCTGCGTGCTGGTCAGGGACGGGATCTGGTCGGTGGTCAGCGCGTTCAGCGCGTCCGAGGTGATGTTGGACAGTTGCAGCGTCGACAGCGCGGCGACCTGGGCATTGGTCAGCGCGCCAATCTGGTCGCTGCTCAGGTTGTTGACCTGGTTGCTGGCCAGCGCGCGGATGGCGCTGGTGGCCAGAGCGCGCAGGTCGTCGCTCTCCATCTTGTTGAGCTGCAGCGTGGTCAGGGCCGCCGCCTGGGTGCTGCTGATCGCCGCGGCTTGCGCATTCGTCAGCGCCACGACTTCATCGGTGGTCAGGGCCTTGATCTGGTCGGTGGTCAGGGCGCGGATGCCGCTGGTCGTGATCGCCTGCAGATCATCGGTGGTCATCTTGGACAGCTGCGTCGTGCCGATGGCGGCGATCTGGCTGCTGTTCATGGACGGGATCTGGTCCGTCGTCAGCGCGTTCAGCGCCGTGCTGCTCATATTGGCGATCTGCGTCGTGCTGATCGCCGCCACCTGGGCATTGGTCAGCAGCGCGATCTGATCGGAGCTCAGCGCATTGAACTGGGTGCTGGTCAGTGCACGGATGCCGGACGTGGTGAGCGCGCGCAGATCGTCGCTCTCCATCTTGTTCAGCTGCAGCGTCGTCAGCGAGGACACTTGCAGCGTCGTCAGCGCAGCGGCCTGGGCGGCCGTCAGGGCCACAACTTCATCGGTGGTCAGCGCCTTGATCTGGTCGCTGTTGAGGCCGCGAATCGCCGTGGTACTCAGCGCCGCGATGTCGTCGGTCTCCATCTTGGAGAGCTGCGTGGTGCTGATGGCGCCGACCTGGGCGCTGGTCAGCGAGGGCACCTGGGCGGTCGTCAGCGCATTCAGATCGGCGCTGTTCAGATTGGAAATCTGCAGCGTCGTCAGCGCGGCGACCTGCGAATTGGTCAGCGAGCCGATCTGATCGGAGTTCAAGGCCGCCAGCTGCGCCGAGTTCATCGCACGCAGCGCGCCGGTGTTGAAGGCCGCCACATCGGTGGTCTCAAACCAGCTGATCTGCGTGGTCGATAGCGAGTTGATCGCAAAGGTGCCCAGCGAGGTCACCTGCGTGGCCGTCAGTGCAGCAATCTGATCCGAGTTGAACGCGGCCCAGTCCTCGGTCGTCAGCTTCGACAGGGTGCTCGTCGGCAGGCCTGCGATTTGCGAGGGCGAGAAGGTTGTGATCAGAGAAGCCATTTGTATCTCACTCGGTTAATTGCTGGTCACGTCGGCGGCTTGGCCGGCGTCTGACACCTTCGCGTTCGTGGCCTGTGCCAGCTGCAACGCTCGGGGACCAAAAAACATGTGCTGTGCCGCAACCCTGAAACGCTTGGGGCCGGTCGCGAGGCCCAAATTCCATTGATGTCTCGCTGTGCCGGCCCCCGCGGGGCATGGACGGCACAGGCCGGACGAATACCTGCCTACATGAATCGTGTTTTCGGTGTGACTGCTTGAAACTTGAGCAAGCACAAGCCTGGGTGCGCGTGCGTGGCCCCCTTGGTCCCGGGGTGGGGGGCGATTGCGGTGGTCAGCGGTCATCAAGCAGCACCTGTTGCGGTAGGCAGGCGGTCAAAGCGGAGCCGCGAACGGCGCCCAAGACACAGCTTGAGCCAGCTTTGACCATGAGCTTGCGATGCTAGGGGGGAGGCCTTATCGGCAGTCGCCGCAAATACCTTAGCAATTCCTTGCTGTTTTTTGCTTGGCGGCTTGACGGCCCCGGCTCCAATCTGTGCTGTCAGCTGCAAAGCCGCGTCTGCGGCTGCCTGCGAGCCTCAGGAGTCGGGTGCAAACCCGGCCGGGCTAGCCGGGCGCCCACTTCTAAGATGCCAGGCAGCCGAGAACTTTGACTTCAGTGAGGAACATCAGATGAAGGTCGTCATTCTTGCCGGTGGACTGGGTACGCGGATCAGCGAGGAATCGCATTTGAAGCCCAAGCCCATGATCGAGATCGGCGGCAAGCCGATCCTGTGGCACATCATGAAGATGTATTCCCACTACGGCCTGAATGACTTCGTGATCTGCCTGGGCTACAAGGGCTATGTGATCAAGGAGTACTTCGCCAACTACTTCCTGCACATGTCCAATGTCACCTTCGACATGGCCAACAACAAGATGGAGGTACACCAGCACTACGCCGAGCCCTGGCGCGTGACGCTGGTCGACACCGGCCCGCACACGCTGACCGGCGGCCGCCTGAAGCGGGTGCGCGAGTACCTGGACGACGGCCCCTTCTGCTTCACCTACGGCGATGGTGTCAGCGATCTGAACATCGCCCGGCTGATCGATTTCCACAAAACCCATGGTCGCAAGGCCACCGTGACGGCGATCCAGCCCCCCGGCCGCTATGGCGCCCTGAACCTGGATGGCCACGCCGTGCAGAGCTTCCAGGAGAAGCCGGCCGGTGACGGCGCCTGGATTAACGGCGGCTTCTTCGTGCTGGAGCCCGGCGTCTTCGACCTGATCGAGGGCGACCAAACCTCCTGGGAGGGCCAGCCGCTGCAGGATCTGGCCGCCCAAGGCCAGCTGATGTCCTACCAGCATGCCGGCTTCTGGCAGGCGATGGACACGCTGCGCGACAAGACCCAGCTCGAGGAAGCCTGGCTGGGCAATCCGCCCTGGAAAGTCTGGGCATGAACGAGGCACGGGCGATGAGTGCTGCGACTGAAGCCTTCGGCGGCACCTTCCGCGGCCGCCGGGTGCTGCTGACCGGCCATACCGGCTTCAAGGGCAGCTGGCTGGCGCTGTGGCTGCAAGGCCTGGGCGCCGAGGTCCATGGCCTAGCGCTGGACCCGGACACCGAGCCCAGCCACTGGCAGCTGCTGGGCCTCGACATGCCCGACCACCGCATCGACCTGCGCGACGCGGCCGCGGTGGCGGCGCGGGTTAAGGCCATCAATCCCGAGTTGGTGCTGCACCTGGCCGCCCAGCCGCTGGTGCGCAAGTCCTATGCCCAGCCGCTGGAGACCTGGTCCACCAATGTGATGGGCACCGCCCATCTGCTGGACGCCTGCCGCCATGCCGAGGCGCTGCGGGCCATCCTGGTCGTCACCACCGACAAGTGCTACCAGAACCGCGAATGGTGCTGGGGTTATCGCGAAAACGATGCGCTGGGCGGGCATGACCCCTACAGCGCCTCCAAGGCGGCGACCGAGATCCTGGTCGCCAGCTACCGCGAATCCTTCTTCGGCAAGCCGGGCCAGCCGCTGCTGGCCACGGCGCGGGCCGGCAATGTGATCGGCGGTGGCGACTGGTCGGCCGACCGGCTGATCCCGGATCTGGTGCGGGCCCAGGACGCCGGCCAGGAGCTGCTGATCCGTGCACCGCGCTCGACCCGCCCCTGGCAGCATGTGCTGGAATCGCTGAGCGGCTATCTGCTGCTGGCCGAGCAGCTGCTGGCCGGCCGGGCCAGCGCCGCCAGCGCCTGGAATTTCGGCCCCGATGCCGCCGGCAACCGTTCGGTGCAGGAGGTGCTGACGCGCATGCAGGCCCACTGGCCGGCGCTGCGCTGGCAGGTTGATGCGACGGCCCAGGTTCACGAGGCCCAACTCTTGATGCTGGACAGCGCCCGCGCGCGCAGCGAACTGGGCTGGGAACCGATCTGGGCCCTGGATCAGGCCTTGGCCGCCACGGCCGCCTGGTATCAGGGCTGGCGCAGCCAGGGCGCCGACCTCAGCCAGCGTCAGCTGCAAGCCTATCTGGCCGATGCCCGCGCGCTCGGCCGCGCCTGGGCGGGCGGCGCATGAGACTGCTCGATACGCCGATCGCCGGTGTGCGGATCGCCGAGACCGACTACCGGCAGGACGCCCGCGGCGCCTTTGGCCGCCTGTTCTGCGAGCAGGCGCTGGCGCCAGCGCTGCAAGGCCGGCGCATCGTGCAGATCAATCACTCGCGCACCACCGACGTCGGCACCGTGCGCGGCATGCATCTGCAGCGCGGCAACGCCGCCGAGATGAAGCTGGTGCGCTGCCTGCGCGGCCGTGTGCTCGATGTGGCGCTGGACCTGCGCCACGGCTCGCCGACCTTCATGCGCTGGCATGCGGTCGAGCTGGACCCGCAAAACGCCCGGCTGATGATCATTCCCGAGGGTTGCGCCCATGGCTTCCAGGTGCTGGAGCCGGACAGCGAACTGCTCTACCTCCACACCGCCGCCTATGCCCCCGAGGCCGAGTTCGGCGTCCATTGCCAGGAGCCGCGCGCGGCCATCGCCTGGCCGCTGCCGGTGCGTGGCCTGTCGCCGCGCGACGCCGGACATCCTCCACTTTCCTCCGACTTTTCAGGGCTGACACCATGAAATGCAGGCACTGCCAGAACGCGCTGAGTCATGTCTTCCTGGACCTGGGCTATGCGCCACCCTCGAACGCCTACCTGAACGCCGCCGATCTGCACAAGCCGGAGGCGACCTATCCGCTGCGCCTCTTCGTCTGTGAGCAATGCTGGCTGGTGCAGACCGATGACTACACCGAGGCCGATGCGCTGTTCAACACCGAGTACGCCTATTTCTCGTCAACCTCCAGCTCCTGGCTGGCCCATGCCAAGCGCTATTGCGAGATGGTGACGGCACGGCTGGGCTTGAACGCCGGCAGCCAGGTGATCGAGCTGGCCTCCAACGATGGCTATCTGCTGAAGAACTTCGTCGCCGCCGGCATTCCCTGCCTGGGCATCGAGCCGACCGCCAGCACCGCCGCCGCCGCCGAGGCACTGGGCATTCCGGTGCTGCGCGAATTCTTTGGCGAGCAGCTGGGCAGCCGGCTGGCCGGGGAAGGGCGCCAGGCCGATCTGATCATCGGCAACAACGTCTATGCCCATGTGCCGGACATCAATGACTTCACGCTGGGCATGAAGCGCGCGCTGAAGGCCGGCGGCAGCATCACGCTGGAGTTCCCGCACCTGATGCGCCTGATCGAGCTGACCCAGTTCGACACCGTCTACCACGAGCATTTCTCCTACCTGTCGCTGACGGCGGTGCAAAGCGTGTTCGCCCGTGCCGGCCTGCGGGTTTGCGATGTCGAGGAGCTGCCCACCCACGGCGGCAGCCTGCGTGTCTGGGGCTGCCATGCCGACGACGCCCGTGCCGATGCGCCGGCGGTGGCCGCCATGCTGCAGCGTGAGCGTGACTTCGGCCTGAACACGCTGGCGCGCTACGAGCGCTTCCAGGCCAGCACCAATGAGCTGAAGAACAATCTGCTGCGCTTCCTGCTCGAGCAGCAGGCCGCCGGCAAAACGGTGGCCGCCTATGGCGCCGCCGCCAAGGGCATGACGCTGTTGAACTACGCCGGCGTCAAGCCCGATCTGCTGGCCTTCATCTGCGACGCCGCCGCCGCCAAGCAGCACAAGTACACGCCCGGCGGCCACATCCCCATCCTGCCGCCGCAGGCCCTGGCCGAACGCCGGCCCGACTACGTGATCATCCTGCCCTGGAATATTGCCGACGAGGTGCGTTCCAGCTACGCGCAGATCAGCGAATGGGGCGGGCGCTTTGTCGTTGCCAGCCCGGCGCTGAAAGTGCTGTGAGGCCCGGATGCGTGTGACGGTGATGGGCGCCGGCGGCTTCGTCGGCGCGCGCCTGGTGCAGCGTCTGCGCGAGCAGGGGCATGAGGTACTGGCCTGGCAGCGCGGCGCCGAGAGCGATTTTCTGCAGCCCATGGGCCATGTGGTCTATGCGGTGGGCCTGACGGCTGACTTTCGCAGCAAGCCGCTGGAGACGGTGGAGGCCCATGTCTGCCTCTTGAAGCGCCTGCTGGAGCACGGGCAGTTCGATTCGCTGACCTATCTGTCCAGCAGCCGCGTTTACGGGGCTGACGGCCCCAGCGACGAGTCGGCCAAGCTCAGCGTGGCGCCGGCCGATCCCAGCGATCTCTACAACCTCTCCAAGCTGATGGGCGAATCGCTGTGCCTGCACAGCGGCGGACCGCGGATGAAGATCGCGCGGCTGTCCAACGTCGTCGGCCTGCGTGCCGACCCGGACACCTTCATCGACCAGCTGCTGGACGAGGGCTGCCGCACGGGCCGCGTGCAGCTGCGCTCGGCGCTGGCCTCGGCCAAGGACTATGTGGCCCTGGACGATGCCGTGGCCATGCTGGCCGGCCTGGCGCTGGCCGACGCCAGCGGCATCTTCAATGTGTGCAGCGGCGAGGCGGTCAGCAATGGGCAGATCGTCGAGCTGCTGCAGCGCCATATGGGCTTTGCCTGCGAGGTCGCCGCGGGCGCTCCGGTGCTGGGCAGCGGGGCCGTAGATGCGGGCCGAATTCAGCGTTTTTTGGGCTTTAGTCCGCAACCCTTTGCGGTCTACTTCCCTGAGTTTCTAGCGGACTTCAAACAAGCCAAAGGGATGACATGAACTACCTCGAGACCACGCCTACCGCGCACCCTGAGTACCGCGACGAAAAGCATCAGCGCATCATGAAGCTGCACGACGATGCCGAGTTTCGTGCGCTGTCCAACGCCTGGCGCACCATGGCGCTCGAGCGCAAGTACATGAACAACTTCTCCTGGCTCGGCCGCCCGCTGATCCAGCTGCCGCAGGACGCGATGGCGATGCAGGAGATCATCTGGCAGGTCAAGCCCGATCTGATCATCGAGACCGGCATTGCCCATGGCGGTTCGCTGATCCTGTCGGCCTCGATGCTGCAGCTGATCGGCCACGGCGAGGTGCTGGGCGTGGACATCGAAATCCGCCCGCACAACCGCGCCGAGATCGAGGCCCATCCGCTGGGGCACCGCATCAAGATGATCGAGGGCTCCTCGATTGCGCCCGAGGTGGTGGCGCAGGTGCGCGCCGCCGCCCAGGGCAAGCAAAAGGTGCTGGTCTGCCTGGACTCCAACCACACCCATGAGCATGTGCTCGGCGAGCTCAATGCCTATGCCGATTTGGTGACGAGCGGCAGCTACTGCGTTGTGTTCGACACCTTTGTCGAGGACATGCCGGCCGAGACCGAATGGCCGGGCCGCTACTGGGGCAAGGGCAACAACCCGAAGACGGCAGTCTGGGAATACCTGAAGAGCCATCCCGAGTTCGAGATCGACCACTCGGTGGAAGACCGCCTGCTGGTCACTTCGGCGCCGGACGGCTTCCTGCGTCGCCGCTGAGCCGCCGCCGCCCTTCGATCAACGTCTTGCCAGGAATCGCGTCATGAGCAGCTCGCAGCCTACCGTCAGCATCGGTGTCCCGACCTACAACCGGCCTGACGGCGTGCTGCGCACCCTCAAGCAACTGGCGGCGCAGAACTACCAGAACCTGGAGATCGTCGTCTCCAACAACTGCTCGACCAACGAGATCGTTCGCCCGCTGCTGGACGAATGTGCACGCCGTGATCCGCGCATCAAGGTCACGCACCAGAGCGAGAACATCGGCCTGGTCAACAACTTCAAGTACGTGCTGGAGAAGTCGACCTCGGACTTCTTCATGTGGGCGGCCGACGACGATGAATGGGACCCGGACTTCGTCAAGGTCTGCGTTGAGACCCATCTGCAGCACAAGGTCGGCACGGTGATGACCGGTTTCTACCGCGACTTCCGCGCGCACAACCACAAGGGCGTGGCCAATCTGCCGCTGATGACCGGCGATGACCGCTTCGCCGATGTGATGGGCTTCTTCAACACCATGCCGCACAGCATGTTCTACGGTCTGCATCGCCGCTCGACCGTGCTGTGGTTTGCCGATCCGTCCAACACCACCGGCGACGACGAATACCTGCTGCTGCGCCAGATGCTGCTCAATGGCATCCGCACGGTGCCCGACCAGTTGCTCTACACCGCCGGTGTCGACGATGTGAAGTACAAGATCAAGCTGCCGCCCGAGGCCGCTGATCGCTATGTCTTCCAGTGCCGCCGGTTGATGCAGTTCGCCACGCTGCTGCTCGAAGCCAATCAGATCAACGATGCCCAGCGCCTCTTGATCATGCAGCGCATGATCGTCAACCGCCTGCACTTCGTGCTGGACTTCGAGGCCGAGATGCGCGAACCCAGCCAGTACGATCTGACCAAGGTGCTGTACCACTTCTTCTCGCAGCTGCGCCTGCCGAACATCAACCTCTACACCAAGGCCATGTTCGAGATCAATCAGGCCCAGGATGCCGCCGCTCAGGCCGCTGCCCAAGCCGCTGCCGCTGCGGCAGCCAGCACCCAGGCGCCGACCTGATCCACCGAATATTCATTTATCCAGCCCATGCTGATCATTGCCGAGAGCGCCAAGATTTCCCGTTTCGCCGATATCGAGGACTCGGTCCGCGGCTCCAAGATCATCATCGGCGAACGCGCCAGCATCGACTCCTTCGTCAAGATCAAGCCGGCCGGTGGCAGCGGTGATTGCGAGATCGGCGATGACACCGCGATCAATGTCGGCGTCGCCATCTACACCGGCAACGGCGTCAAGATCGGCGCCAAATGCCTGATCGCGGCCAACACGGTGATCTCGCCGGTGACCCACGCCTATATGAAGAAGGACGTGCCGATTCGCGAGCAAGGCTTCGTGCCGCCCGGCACGCTGTTCAATCCTCGGCCGGGCATCGTCATCGAGGACGATGTCTGGATCGGCGCCAACTGCACAATTCTGGAAGGGGCGCGCATCGGCCAGGGCGCTGTGGTGACCGCCGGCTCGGTGGTCAAGGGCGTGCTCGAGCCCTACGGCGTGTACGCCGGTTCGCCGCTCAAGCTGATTTCGCGCCGCCGCTGAGCTGCGCCGGCGCGCCGCGTGTGGCGGCCAGGCCGTTGGCGAAATGCCGGGCCATCAGACTGCGCGTGCGCTCGGCCTCACCGGCCATCAGCGCCTGCATCAGCTCGCGATGCTCCTGCAGCGATTCCTCCAGCCGGCCGCGCTTGAACAGCGAGTGGTGGCGGTTCAGCTTCATCACCCGGCGCAGATCGTTGACGATCTGCTGGCGCCAGCGATTGCCTTCCAGCGCGAGCAAGGCCATATGGAAGTCTTCGTTGGCGCGAAAGAAGGCGTCGTGCTGATCGATTTGCGCCTCCAGCTCTTGGTGCAAGGCCTGCAAGCGGGCCAGGGCGGCGGGCTCGGCCTGGGCTGCGACCCGGGCGGCAGCGTCGCTCTCCAGCAGTGAGAGCAGCTCGTAGGCCTCGCGCACATCCTGCTCTGACATCTCGGTCACATAGGCGCCGCGGCGCACCTTCATCGTCACCAGGCCTTCGGCGGCCAGCACCTTCAACGCCTCGCGCAGTGGCGTGCGGCTGATGCCCAGTTCGGCGCAGAGCTGCAGCTCGTCGATCCAGGCCCCCGGTTCCAGCTGGCGGCCAAAGATCTGCTGGCGCAGATGCTCGGCCACGTCCTCGTAGAGGGCGCGGCGGGTGAGGCTGGCCTGGGGCATGGCGTTCATCGGTAGACAGTGACGTGTGGCGGCGCGGGCGCTATGGTCGAGGGGCTGAGGCGTGCCGCTGCTGGGTAGGCATAGGTGAGATGCAAGGGTGAAAGCGGCAGCGGTCTGACGTCAGAGTGTAGTCATGTTTGCATTCATAATTATGAATGATTGACCGGCTATGATGGCAGGTCTGAAGGAGTTTTGCCATGTCCGAGTCCAAACGTCCCCCGTCCGAATTCGCTGCCGCCAGCCTGGAGCAATGGCACAAGGCAGCCACCAAGTCGGCGCCCGGCGGTGATGTTTCGGCACTGAACTGGCACACGCCCGAGGGGCTGACGGTCAAGCCGCTGTACACCGCGGCGGATACCGCAAACCTGCCCTATGCCGACACCTTGCCCGGCTTTGAACCCTTCTTGCGCGGCCCGCAGGCCACCATGTATGCGGTGCGGCCCTGGACCATCCGCCAGTACGCCGGCTTCTCCACCGCCGAGGAAAGCAATGCCTTCTACCGTAAGGCACTGGCCGCCGGCGGGCAGGGTGTGTCGGTGGCCTTTGACCTGGCCACCCACCGCGGCTACGACAGCGACCACCCGCGCGTGACCGGCGATGTCGGCAAGGCCGGCGTGGCGATCGACTCGGTCGAGGACATGAAGATCCTGTTCGACGGCATTCCGCTGGACAAGGTCTCGGTCTCGATGACGATGAACGGCGCCGTCTTGCCGGTGCTGGCCGGCTATGTGGTGGCGGCCGAGGAGCAGGGCGTTTCGCAGGATCAATTGAGCGGCACCATCCAGAACGACATCCTCAAGGAGTTCATGGTCCGCAACACCTACATCTACCCGCCGGAGCCGTCGATGAAGATCATCGGCGACATCATCGAGTACACCGCGGCCAAGATGCCGAAGTTCAACTCGATCAGCATCAGCGGCTATCACATGCAGGAAGCCGGCGCCAATCAGGCGCTGGAGCTGGCCTTCACGCTGGCCGACGGCAAGGAGTATGTGAAGACGGCGATTGCCAAGGGCATGGATGTGGACGACTTTGCCGGCCGCCTCTCCTTCTTCTGGGCCGTGGGCATGAACTTCTATCTGGAGATCGCCAAGATGCGGGCCGCGCGCCTGCTCTGGTGCCGGATCATGAAGGGCTTCAATGCCAAGAACCCCAAGAGCCTGATGCTGCGCACGCACAGCCAGACCTCGGGCTGGAGCCTGACTGAGCAAGACCCCTACAACAACGTCGTGCGCACCACCATTGAGGCGATGGCCGCCGTCTTCGGCGGCACACAAAGCCTGCACACCAACTCGCTGGACGAGGCGATTGCCCTACCCACCGAGTTCAGCGCCCGCATTGCTCGCAACACCCAGCTGATCATCCAGGAAGAGACCCACATCACCAATGTGATCGACCCCTGGGCCGGCAGCTACATGATGGAAAGCCTGACCCAGGACATGGCCGACAAGGCCTGGGCCATCATCGAGGAAGTCGAGGCCATGGGCGGCATGACCAAGGCGGTCGATTCCGGCTGGGCCAAGCTGAAGATCGAGGCCAGCGCCGCCGAGAAACAGGCGCGCATCGATTCGGGCAAGGACGTGATCGTTGGCGTCAACAAATACCGGCTGGCCAAGCAGGACCCGATCGAGATCCTCGACGTGGACAACGTCAAGGTGCGCGAGGGTCAGATCGCCCGGCTGAAGGACATCAAGGCCCGCCGCGACAACGCCGCCGTGCAGGCCGCTTTGGCCGCGCTGACAGAGGCAGCCAAGAGCGGCCAGGGCAATCTGCTCGACCTCTCGATCCAGGCCATCCGCCTGCGGGCGACGGTCGGTGAGGTTTCGGATGCGCTGGAGGCGGTCTACGGCCGCCACCGTGCCGACACGCAAAAGGTCACCGGCGTCTATGCCGCTGCCTACGACTCCGCCGAGGGCTGGGCCAAGCTGCAGGAAGAGATCAAGGCCTTCGCCGCGGATCAGGGCCGCCGCCCGCGCGTGATGATCGCCAAGCTCGGCCAGGACGGCCATGACCGCGGCGCCAAGGTCGTGGCCACCGCCTATGCCGATCTGGGTTTTGACGTCGACATGGGCCCGCTGTTCCAGACCCCCGAGGAATGTGCCCGCCAGGCGATCGAGAACGATGTGCATGCGGTGGGCGTCTCCACACTCGCCGCCGGCCACAAGACCCTGGTGCCGGCCATCATTGCCGAACTCAAGAAGCAGGGCGCCGACGACATCATCGTTTTTGTTGGCGGTGTGATCCCGGCGCAGGACTATGAGCAGCTCTACGAGGCTGGCGTCAAGGGCATCTACGGACCGGGTACGCCGATTCCGGCCAGCGCCAAGGATGTGCTGGAGCAGATCCGGCAAGCCGTAGCATGACCCACCCCCTACCGGCTTCGCCGGCCTTGCAGGCCGCACCAGGCCTGCGGCCTGGTTCTTCGCCAGGCACAGACGCCGAGGCGTCTGAGTCCAGGCTCAGCCCCTCAAGGGGGCGCGCCCCTAGGACCGGCAGAGCCGGATCCTGGGGCGCCGCTGGCTGGGTGCTGGTGGACTGCCGCAGACGATGCATCCAATGACAGCGCCCATGCCAAAGAGCGCATTCTTTGAGGCTGTTGTGGGTGCGCCAGGCCCGGCCCAGCGCCGTGCCATTGCCAAGACCATCACGCTGCTGGAGTCGACCCGGGCCGATCATCGCCAGGCGGCTGATGCGCTGCTGACCGAACTGCTGCCGCACAGCGGCCGCTCGCTGCGCCTGGGCATCTCGGGCGTGCCCGGTGTGGGCAAGAGCACCTTCATCGAGGCGCTGGGCCTGTTCCTGATCGAGCGCGGCCATCGGGTGGCGGTGCTGGCGGTGGATCCGTCCAGCAGCGTGTCCGGTGGTTCCATCCTGGGCGACAAGACGCGGATGGAGCGGCTGTCGATGGACGAGCGCGCCTACATCCGCCCCAGCCCCAGCAGCGGCACACTGGGTGGCGTGGCAGAAAAAACGCGCGAGGCCATGCTGGTCTGCGAAGCGGCGGGCTACGACATCGTCATCGTCGAGACCGTAGGCGTTGGCCAGAGCGAGACCGCGGTGGCCGGCATGAGCGATATGTATGTGCTGCTGCAACTGCCCAATGCCGGCGACGATCTGCAGGCGATCAAGAAGGGCGTGATGGAGCTTGCGGATCTGGTGGTGATCAACAAGGCCGATATCGATGCCGCTGCCGCGACCCGCGCCCAGGCGCAGATCGCCTCGTCCCTGCGCCTTCTGGGCCTGCACCACCATCCCGATCATGTCGCCTACGACCAGCTGCAATGGCAGGCGCAGGTGATGCAGCTGAGCGCGCTGAAGGCCGAAGGGCTGGACCGTTTCTGGGCCGCCGTCAGCCAATTCCAGGCCTTGCAGCAGGGCAATGGGCGCTTCGCCGCGAAGCGCCAGCAGCAGTCACTGGCCTGGATGTGGGAGCGCATTCAGGCTGGCCTGAAACACGAGTTTTCCGAAGCGCCGGCCGTGCGGGCGGCGCTTCATGACACCACCGAGCGCGTGCTAGCCGGCCGGCTTGCGCCCTCGACGGCAGCGCGCGAGCTGCTGGCTCAGTTCTTTGGAGACCACCATGCATGACATCCAACAAATGCTCG
Source organism: Roseateles aquae (assembly GCF_032337115.1). Classification (NCBI taxonomy): domain Bacteria; kingdom Pseudomonadati; phylum Pseudomonadota; class Betaproteobacteria; order Burkholderiales; family Sphaerotilaceae; genus Roseateles; species Roseateles aquae. The sequence goes on along the minus strand of NZ_JAVXZY010000002.1, from coordinate 142,875 downwards.
AAGAGAAGCGCGCCAAGGCGCGGCTGGGCGGCGGCGAGAAACGCATCGCGGCCCAGCATGCCAAGGGCAAACTGACGGCGCGCGAGCGGCTGGAGCTGCTCTTCGACGAAGGCACGTTCGAAGAGTGGGACATGTTCGTCGAGCACCGCTGTGTCGACTTCGGCATGGCGGAGAACAAGATCCCGGGTGATGGCGTCGTCACCGGCTACGGCATGATCAATGGCCGCTTGGCCTTCAGCTTCAGCCAGGACTTCACTGTGTTCGGCGGCGCGCTGTCCGAATCCCATGCCGAGAAGATCTGCAAGATCATGGACCAGGCGATGAAGGTGGGCGCCCCGGTCATCGGACTCAACGATTCCGGCGGTGCGCGCATTCAGGAAGGGGTCGCGTCACTGGGCGGTTATGCCGATGTGTTCCAGAAGAATGTGCTGGCCTCGGGCGTGATTCCACAGATCAGCATGATCATGGGCCCTTGCGCCGGCGGGGCCGTCTACTCGCCGGCCATGACCGACTTCATCTTCATGGTGAAGGACTCGTCCTATATGTTCGTCACCGGCCCCGAGGTGGTGAAGACGGTCACGCACGAGGAAGTCACCGCCGAGGAGCTCGGCGGCGCCACCACCCACAACAGCAAGAGCGGCGTGGCCGATCTGGCCTTCGAGAACGACGTCGAAGCCATTCTGATGCTGCGGCGCTTCTTCAACTACCTGCCGCTGAACAACCGCGAGAAGGCGCCCAGCCGGCCCAGTGGCGATCCCGGCAATCGGCTTGACCTGTCGCTGGACACCCTGGTGCCCGACAACGCGAACAAGCCCTACGACATGAAGGAGCTGATCCTGAAGACGGTCGACGATGGCGACTTCTTCGAGCTGCAGCCCGACTACGCCAAGAACATCATCATCGGCATGGCGCGGATGGACGGGCAGACCGTCGGCATCGTCGCCAACCAGCCGCTGGTGCTGGCCGGTTGCCTGGACATCAAGAGCTCCATCAAGGCGGCGCGCTTTGTGCGCTTCTGTGATGCATTCAACATTCCAGTTATTACCTTTGTCGACGTGCCCGGCTTCATGCCCGGCACCTCGCAGGAGTACGGCGGCATCATCAAGCACGGCGCCAAGCTGCTCTACGCCTATGCCGAGTGCACCGTGCCCAAGGTGACGGTGATCACCCGCAAGGCCTATGGCGGTGCCTACGATGTGATGGCCTCCAAGCACTTGCGCGGCGACGTCAATTTCGCCTGGCCGAATGCCGAGATCGCCGTGATGGGGGCCAAGGGCGCGGTGGAGATCATCTTCCGCGAGGACAAAGGCGATCCCGAGAAGCTCGCCGCCAAGGAAGCCGAGTACAAGGCCCGCTTTGCCAACCCCTTTGTGGCCGGCGCCCGTGGCTTCATCGACGATGTGATCCAGCCGCATGAAACGCGCAAGCGGATCTGCCGCTCGCTGGCGATGTTGAAGGACAAGAAGCTGGAAAACCCCTGGCGCAAGCACGGCAACATTCCGCTCTGATAACCCCATTGCAACCACAGAGTCACAGAGACACAGAGCAATCCTCAGGGCTCCGTTTTGGCTCTGTGTCTCCGTGTCTCTGTGGTTAAGGATTTCATATGTTCAAGAAGATCCTGATCGCCAATCGTGGCGAAATCGCCTGCCGCGTCATCAAGACCGCCCAGAAGCTGGGCATCAAGACGGTGGCCGTGTATTCCGAGGCTGACAAGGATGCCCGCCATGTGGAACTCGCTGACGAGGCCGTACTCTTGGGCCCGGCGCCATCGCGCGAGTCCTACCTGGTGGCCGACAAGATCATTGCCGCGGCCAAGCAGACCGGCGCCGAGGCCATTCATCCGGGCTACGGCTTCCTGAGCGAGAACGAGGAGTTCGCGCGCCGTGTCGAGGAAGAAGGCATCGCCTTCATCGGCCCCAAGCATTACTCGATTGCGGCCATGGGCGACAAGATTGCGTCCAAGAAGCTGGCCAACGAGGCCAAGGTCAGCACCATCCCCGGCCACAACGAGCCCATCCTTTCGCCCGAGGAGGCGGTGAAGATTGCCCAAGGCATCGGCTATCCGGTGATGATCAAGGCCAGCGCCGGCGGTGGTGGCAAGGGCCTGCGTGTGGCCTTCAACGACAAGGAATGCTTCGACGGCTTTTCATCCTGCCGCAACGAGGCCCGCAACAGCTTCGGCGACGACCGAGTCTTCATGGAGAAGTTCGTCGAGCAGCCGCGCCATATTGAGATCCAGATCCTCGGCGACGCGCAGGGCAACGTCGTCTATCTGCATGAGCGCGAATGCTCGATCCAGCGTCGCCATCAGAAGGTGATCGAGGAGGCGCCGTCGCCCTTCATCAGCGAGGCCACCCGTAAGGCCATGGGCGAGCAGGCGGTGGCGCTGGCCAAGGCGGTCAAGTACCAGAGCGCCGGCACCGTCGAATTCGTTGTCGGCAAGAACCAGGACTTCTATTTCCTCGAGATGAACACCCGGCTGCAGGTCGAGCACCCGGTCACCGAATGCATCACCGGCGTGGACCTGGTCGAGCAGATGATTCGTGTGGCGGCCGGTCTGCCGCTGCCCTTCAAGCAGGAAGAGATCAGGCGCGAGGGCTGGGCCATCGAGTGCCGCATCAACGCTGAGGATCCCTTCCGCAACTTCCTGCCCTCGACCGGCCGCCTGGTGAAGTACCAGCCGCCGGCGGCGAATCTGGAGCAGGGCACCGAAACACTGCAGGGGGCGGCCTATGGCGAGGGCAGCTTCGGTGGCGAGGACGCGACGAACACCGCTTGGGGCGGCGTTCGGGTCGACACCGGCGTCTACGAAGGCGGCGAGATCCCGATGTTCTACGACTCGATGATCGCCAAGCTGATCGTGCACGGCCGCGACCGCAAGCAAGCCATTGCCAAGATGCGTGAGGCGCTCAACGGCTTTGTGATCCGCGGCATCTCCAGCAATATTCCCTTCCAGTCGGCGCTGCTGGCGCATCCGGACTTCGTGTCCGGCAACTTCAACACCGGCTTTATCGCGCAGCACTATGCCAACGGCTTCCGCGCCGAAGACGTGCCGCACGACGATCCGCTGTTCCTGGTGGCACTGGGTGCCTTCATCCGGCGCAAGACGCGCGAGCGCGCCGCCGGCATCAGCGGCCAGATGGCTGGCCACGAGATGCAGATCGACAGCGACTATGTGGCAGTCGTCAACGAGGGCGCAGGCAAGCAGGCACGGCATGCGGTGCATGTGTCCGAATTCGTCGGCCACAGCGGCGAGGCCACCGTGGCCGTCGGTGGCCGGGTCTACAAAATCGTCTGCCGCTCGCGGCTGAACGACATCCGCTTAAGCGGCACCGTCAACGGCCAGCCCTTCACCGCCCAGGCAGAGCGTGGCACCGGCAAGAACCCCTTGGCCTATCGCATCGCCAACAATGGCACCGCCATCGAAGTGACCATGCTGTCGCCGCGCGCGGCCGAGCTGCATGCGCTGATGCCCTACAAGGCACCGCCGGACACCAGCAAGTTCCTGCTCTCGCCGATGCCCGGCCTGCTGGTGCATATCGCCGCCAGTGTCGGCCAGACGGTGCAGGCCGGCGAGCGCCTGGCGGTGATCGAGGCGATGAAGATGGAGAACATCCTCGTTGCCGAGCGCGACGTCAAGATCGCCGAGGTGCTCGCCAAGACCGGCGAGAGCCTGTCGGTCGATCAACCGATCCTGCGCTTCGAGTGAGGACCGCAACATGAGCAAGCCCTACAAGATTCTCGGCATCCAGCAGATCGCCATCGGCGGCCCCGACAAGCAGGCCCTGCGCAAGCTTTGGGTCGATGTGCTGGGACTGACGGTGACCGGCAACTTCGTCTCCGAGCGTGAAAACGTCGATGAAGACATCTGCGCCATCGGCAGCGGGCCACACAAGGTCGAGGTTGACCTGATGCAACCGCTGGACCCGGAGAAGAAGCCAGCGGTGCACACCACACCGCTGAATCACGTCGGGCTCTGGGTGGACGATCTGCCCAAGGCGGTGGAGTGGATGTCCGCCAATGGCGTTCGCTTCGCACCGGGCGGCATCCGCAAGGGCGCGGCCGGCTACGACATCTGCTTCATTCACCCGAAGAGCAGCGCCGAGTTTCCCATCGGCGGTGAGGGCGTGCTGATCGAGCTGGTGCAGGCGCCTGCCGAGGTGGTGGCGGCGCTGGCCGCGCACTGACTCTGAGATGATGCGGTCTACCTGCAGCTGTGCCGTCGAATCATGTTCCTGAGTCGCTCGCTTGCTGGCCGGCTGCTGCTGACCGCTCTGGTCGCTGTGGGCATCGGCGCCAGCGCCGCCGAACTAACGCCGCCTGGCCTGATCCTGCGTCAGGGCGAGTGGCGCGGTGATGTCGGTAGTTTCAGCGTTCCGGAGGCCTTGGTAACGGTGCCGGCGTCACGTTGGCCGATGGACGCTTGGGTCGTGTTGATGATTGACACGCAAGCAGCAACGTTAAGCATCAGGCCCCTCGTCGAGGGCGAGGCGCGCCAACTGCTCAAGCCCGTCCTGTCGCAGGTGCTGATTGCACAGAAGGCGGCCGATGCCGATTGGGCCAACTACAGCCCGATCGAACCTGGCACTGATCTGTTCGTCCGAGTCCCCGGGCTGCGCTGGAAGCCTGGCACAGTAGCCCTGCATCGGTTTCGCAACGGCACCCCTGTCTTGGTGCCCGAACTCGGCCATCGTATTCAGTTGCAGCTGGGCAGTTTGCCCTATGCCTTTACCGTTCAGAACGGTTTCCGAACCGCCGATGGCCGCCCCTACGGCTCTGGCACGCAATTCAAGCTGGAGATCGAGGGTCAGGTCTACGAATACGACCTCGGCGGCTATGGCTGGGAGGTGTCCATCCAGGCGCTGGGTGATTTCGACGGCGACGGGCGCCCCGACTTCCTTTTTGCTGTGGGCGGAAGCAATAGCAGCCACGACGCCCTGGTCCTCTCCAGCCAGGCCAGGCCGGGCAGGAACCCGCCCACTGCCTATCTGACGGCTATGGGCTGTTGAGACTCAGGGGCTGGCTGCAATCGCCTCGGCCAATTGCCAGAGCGCGCTGCGGTGGGCGCTGACCAGCGCATCGACGCTGGCGTCGCTGGCCTCCAGCTCGATCCGGCGTTCGAGCACGACCGGCTTGGTCTTGCCGCTGGGGTCGACCAGGGTCCAGCGGGCTTGCAGCACCACCTGGCGGCTATCGGCCTTGGCATCCAGGCGTTGCACGTCCACGCGCAGCTGCCGATCGACCTGCACACCAGGGGGCACCGGCATGCGCCAGACCTGGGCGCTGCCGCGCAGCTGTGCCAGGTCTTGCGCCAGCAGGCGCGGTACGGCCTCGCGCAGCGGTTCGGCCCAGCGCTGCGAAGGGTTGTGCTGCAGGCTGGCGGCCCCGCTGGGCCTCACGATGGCATCGCGGTCCAGGTAGTCGGGCAAGAGCACCGGGCCCAAGGCCCACACGGTGCTGGCCGCTACGCTGGGCGTCGTCACGGGCGCCTCGGCCCGGAGTTGATAGAGCTGCACCGGCGGCGAACTGCTGCATCCCGCCAGCAGGGCTGGGATGGCCACCAAGACGCCAAGATCTCTCCACGGTTTGCTCATCGTCGTCCCTTCAGCACCGATTCGGGTTGCTGATCCAAGGTGTCGGCCAGCTCGCGCAGGGCGCGCGCGGCTTGCGACACATCCTTCAGCGCTTTTTGCAGATTCTGGTTCAGCGGTGACTCGTCCTTCGCCGCATCGGCGAGCACGGCGGCGGCGCGGCTGAGTTCCTGGCTGGCCTTGCGCAGATCCTGCACCATCGGCCCCTCGGGATTGAAGGTCTGACCGACGCGCTGGGCCGACTCATTGACGGTGACAGCGGTATTGCCCATGCGCTCCATCGCCAGCCGGGTGGCTTCCAGGGTTGACAGCGAGGCATCGGCGAGCGGCCCAGCACGGCGATCGAGCTGTTCGGTAAGGCGGCGCAGGCTGGTCGCCACCGCCTCGATGTCCTTGACCGCATGGCTCAGCTCCGGCCCTTCGAGCAGGCGCCTGCCCGAGCTGGCAATCGCCGAGAGATCGCCAACCAGGCGCTTGATGTCCAGCCCGTCGACCTGGTTCTTCAAATCCTGCAAGGGGGTGCTGACGGTCGGGATCTCGATCTCCGCGCGCAGCGGCTTGTTGGCTTCCGTGGCCTTGCCGGGGCGGAAGTCCAGATCGATATAGAGCTGGCCGGTCAGCAGGCTTTGCATGGCGAGTTGGGCGCGCAGGCCGCGCTCGACCAGGCCGCTCATGGAAGCGCCTAGCATGCCGGCGCGCTGTTCACCGCTCAGGCTGCCCAGCATGTCGCTGTCGAGCTCGGCCAGCACCGGAATCGTCACCTCGTTGTGTGAACGGTCGTAGGCCACGCCGATCGAGCTGACGCTGCCCAGGCGCACGCCGCGAAACACCACCGGCGCGCCGACCTGCAGGCCATAGATCGAGCCATTGAAATACATCACCACCCGTTCCTTGCCGCCAAACAGCTTGCCACCCGCGGTGACAAAGACGCCGACAAACAACACCATCAGCGCGCTGACGACAAACAAGCCCAGCAGGGCCGGGTGGCCATGGCGCTTTCTCATGGGCGCGCCTCCCGGCGCAGAAAGGCACGCACCGTGTCGGGGCCGGACTGCAAGAGCGCGCGCGGCGCATCGAGGGCGGTCATCGTCTTTTCCTTGGCATCGAGAAAGAGGGCGCGGTCGGCAACGGCAAAGATGCTGTCCAGCTCATGGGTCACCAGCACGATGGAGGTACCGAGATGATCGCGCAGATTGAGGATCAGCTCATCCAGCCGCGTCGAGCTCAGCGGGTCGAGGCCGGCCGAGGGTTCATCGAGAAAGAGCAGCGGCGGATCCAAGGCCATGGCCCGGGCGATGGCCGCGCGCTTCTTCATGCCGCCGCTGAGGGCGGCCGGCAGTTCGTCGAAGGCACCGTCCAGGCCGACCAGCGCCAGCTTGAAGCGGGCCAGCTGCTCGGCCTCGGCATCGTCGAGCTCGGTGAATTCGCGTAACGGCAGCATCACGTTCTCGCCCACCGTCATCGAGCTCCACAAGGCGCCGGCCTGAAACATCACGCCGAATTGGCGCTGGATCTGGGCCAGCTGCGCATCGTCGGCCTCGCTCAGGTCGACGTCGCCGTAAAGCACGCGGCCGGCGGCCGGTGGCTGCAGACCGATCAGATGGCGCATCAGCGTGCTCTTGCCGCAGCCGCTGCCGCCCATCAGCACCAGGATTTCGCCGCGGGCCAGCTCAAAACTCAGATCGCGCTGGATGATGCGGCTGCCCGCTGCCAGGCTCAGCCCTTCGGCGCGCATGAGCGGTGAAAGATGTGCGGCCATTACCACCCCAAGCGCTGAAAGGCGATCGTCAGCGCCGAGGCCGCAATGACGATCCAGACGATGGCCTGCACCACTGCCGCGGTGGTGGCCTCACCGACGGCCTGCGCGCTGCGCCCGGCATTGAGCCCCTGCCGGCAGCCGGCCAGGGCCACCAGCACCGCGTACACCGTGCCCTTGAGCAGGCCGATGGCCGCATGGGTCAGCGTCAGCGACTGCGAGCTGCGGTAGAGGTAGTCCAGCGGCTCGACCTGAAAGATGCCCACCGCCACCAGTCCCCCGGCGGCCATGCCCACGGTCGCGGCAAAGGTCGTCAGCAGCGGGGCCATCAGCGCCATCGCCAGCACGCGGGGCAGCACCAGATGCTCGACCGGGTTCAGGCCCATCGCCCGCAGCGCATCCGTTTCCTCATTGGCCTGCATGCTGCCGAGCTGGGCCGCAAAAGCAGCGCCGACCCGGCCGGCCAGGATGATGCCGGTCATCAGCGCGGCAATCTCGCGCACCACGCCCACCGTGACCAGATCGGCCATGAAGGACTGGGCGCCCAAGCGTTGCAGCTGTGCCGCTCCCATGTACGCAATGATCAGCCCGACCAGAAAACTTACCAGCGTGACGATGGGCAGGCTGGCCGGGCCGGTGGCATGCAGCTGAAAGGCCAGGTCTTCGGCGCGCATGGCTGTGCTGCCGCGCATGGCCTTGATCAGCGCCAGCAAGACCTCGCCGATAAAGCTCAGCGTCGTTCGGGTGCGCTGATAGCGCATCATCCAGCTGATGCCGATCTGCGCCAGCCAGCGCGAGCGCCGGCTGCGTACCGGGGGCGCGTTGGCGAGCGAAGGCGTTTGGCCTGCCAGTTGCAGGATGCCGCGCAGGCCAGCGGGTAGCGTGGCGGTATCCAGCGGCAGGCCGCTGCGTTTGCTCAGGCCCCAGAGCGCGGCGGCCAGTCGGCTGTCGAAATGGCTGAGCTGGCGCCCATCAAGGCGCAGGGTCTGGCCCGGCTGCCGTGGCAGGTCGGGCGGTGAGGGCAGCGTGCTGAGCTGCCGACCATCGCCGCTGAGCACCAGCACCGGCCCCTGAGCATCGCTCTGCCACTGGGCGCTGGCTACGGCGCCGCCAGCCGCCGGTAGCGGGCTTGCCGGGCTCTGGGACTCTGATGCAGCGCTGGCGTCCTCGGTCAAGGTGTCTCCCGTGCCGCACAGGGGCGGCTCGGTCAGCAGATTAGCAGGGCTGGCCGGCTTTGGTGCTGCTTCGTTGCGCCGGCACGGCAGGGCCAGGTCTTGCCTTTCATGACGGCCAGAACGGTGGGCGAAGGCGGCCGCAGCAAGGCTTGGCGGGCTCATGCCGAACTTGCTCTAAAATCCCGCGTTCATTTCTCGTACCGGAGCCATCATGGGCAACAAGATCGTTACCGAGGCACAGCGTCGTGCTTCCCCCCGTCCCACCGCCACCGCTGGCGTGACCCTGACCACCGGCCGCGGCCAAAAGATCAGCCTCGAGCGCGGTTCGCACACCCGCAGCAAGAAGAACCCGGGCAAGCGTCCTCACAAGGGCGGCTGATGGCCGCAGGCGGCGTCTCCCAGTGACGCTGCGCGCAAGGCACCTGGAAACGCGGCCGGCAGCCTGCCTGGCCGCGTTTTTCTTTGCCGGATCGCTTTTTCATGGGGCGGCGCCGACAAACCGCGGGGCGCTGAAGCCCGGAATTGCTCCCTGCCAGCGGCTTTGATGCTGCTCTATGATCCGCCGCGACTCGGGTCAAATCCCAGGGATGAACAGCACCATGCCCGTCGCGCCCCCCTTCGATCTTGATGCCCATGGCAAGCCCCTGGTGGGCAGCGGCGTCGAGCAGGCCTTCGCCTTTGGCCATCTGCTGCGCCAGACCGAGACGCTGATTCTCGAGCTCTTCGGCCGTGGCCTGCTGTCCGGCACCACCCACACCTGCATTGGCCAGGAGCTGTGCCAGATGGCGGTGGTGCGGGCGCTGGATGATGCCGATGATGTGGTGCTGTCCAACCACCGCAATCACGGCCATTTCCTGACTTACAGCGGCAATGTGACCGGTCTGCTGGCCGAGGTGATGGGCCGCGAGGCTGGCGTTTGCGGCGGCTACGGCGGCAGCCAGCATCTGGCCTTCCGGCATTTCCACAGCAATGGTGTGCAGGCGGGCATGACCGGCATCGGCGTGGGCCTGGCGCTGGCGCTGAAGCAGCGCGGCTCGCGCGGTCTGGTCAGCGTGATGATTGGCGACGGCACGCTGGGCGAGGGCCTGCTGTACGAGAGCATGAACCTGGCGGCGATCTGGAAGCTGCCGGTGCTCTTCGTCGTCGAGAACAACGGCATTGCCCAGACCACCGAGACGGCCTATTCGCTCGGCGGCAGCATCATGGCCCGCGGTGCCGCCTTTGGCCTGCGCTGCTGGGAACTGGACGATGCCGCGCCGGACTTCCTGGGCCGTGCCGAGGCGGTGGTGCGCGAACTGCGCGATGGTGCGGGCCCGGGTTTTCTGTCCATCACCACCCGCCGGCTGGGCCCGCACAGCAAGGGCGACGATCTGCGCGCGGCCGAGGTGAAGGCGGCCATCGCCGCCCGCGACCCGCTGCTGGCGCTGCGCCGGCAACTGCCCGAGGAGCAGGCTGCGCAGCTGGAGGCGCGCAATCTGGCCTTTATCGGCGCCGCCGAGCAGGCCGCGCTGGCCTCACCGGAAGCACGCTTCGAGGCATTGCCCGAGCACTGCCTGCGTCCCGTCGAGGCGGCTGGCCCCGTGCCAGCGCAGGATGCCGCGCAGGCCAATGTACGCACCGCCATCAACCGCGCGTTGCGCGATCTGCTGGCCCATGATGAGCGGGTGGTGCTGCTTGGCGAAGACCTGCACGAGCCCTATGGCGGCGCCTTCAAGGTGACGGCGGGTTTGTCGGACGCCTTTGCCGGTCGGGTGTTGTCCACACCGATCAGCGAGGCCGGCATCACCGGCTGTGGCATTGGCCTGGCGCTGGCCGGCCGACGGCCCATCGTCGAGATCATGTTCGCCGACTTCATGACGTTGACGCTGGATCAGCTCTACAACCATGCGGTCAAGTTCCCCGGCATGTTCAAGGACTTTGACGTGCCGCTGCTGCTGCGTGCGCCGGCCGGCGGCCGCCGCGGCTATGGGCCGACGCACAGCCAAAGTCCTGAGAACCTGCTGGCCTCGGTGCCGGGCCTGACCCTGCTGTTCGGCAGCCACCGCCACAACGTGGGGCAGTTGCTGGTTGATGCGGTGACGCGCTGGCCCAATCCCACCGTCTTCATGGAGCACAAGCTGCTCTATTCCGAAGCGCAGGCGCCGGGCGAGTATCTTGAAGTACCGGCCAGCGAGCTGGACCCTGGCGCCGCGCTGTTCCCGACGCTGCAACGCCCGGCTGCCGGCACGCCCGACATCACGCTGATCGCCTTTGGCGGCATGCTCAGCCATGTTGAAAAGGCGGCGGCGCGGCTGCAGGCCGAGGAGGAGCTGCAGGTCGAGATCATCACGCCCTGCCTCTTGGCGCCCTGGCCGCGGCACAGCCTGCTGCCGCTGCTGCTGGAGCGCGAACGCATCCTGGTGGTCGAAGAGTCGCATCACCAGTACGGCATCAGCGCCGAGCTGCTGGCCTCGCTGGCGGAGGAGGGCTTTAACGGCCGTGTGGCGCGGCTGGGGCTGGACCCGGTGCCCATTGCCGCTGCGCGCAGCCTGGAAACCGCGCAAATGATTGACGAGGCCCGCATAGTTGATGCGGTGCTGGATCTGCTCTAAAGAACCCAACGCGCATCACTGCGCCCGTGCCGGAGTGCCAGGACATGGCTGTTGCAATCAATGTTCCCCGCGTCAACAACAACGATGACGAGGTCAAGCTGGTCCAGCTGAATGTGGCTGTGGGTCAGCGCGTCGAGGTGGGCGAGATCGTCGCCGAGGTCGAAACGGACAAGGCGGTGGTCGAGATCGAGGCGCCGGCCGCGGGCTATGTGCTGGCGCTGCGTGGCGAGATCGACACGCAGCTGCGAGTCGGTTCGGTGCTGATCTGGCTGGGCGAAACGGCTGAGGAAGCGGTGCCCGACGAGGGCGCGGCTGCCGTGTCGGGCGACGCTGCAGCGGCCGGCGCTGAAGCCGCTCCCACGGCCAAGGCCTTGTTGCTGCTGCGCCGCCATGGCCTGCATGCCGATCAGGTACCGACAGCCGGCGCTCGCTTGACGGCGGCCGATGTTGAGGCTTACGTGGCCCGGCGTGGCAGCAGCGCTGCGCCCGCTGGCGGACGAGGCCGCGCGCCCGAAGCCTCGGCCAGCAGCATGGCGGTGGCCGGCAGCGTGCAGGCGCTGGCCTCGCATGAGCGCGGCATGCTGGCCACGGTCAGCTGGCAGCGCGATCATGCGGTGCCTGGCTATATCGAGATCGAGTACGACCAGGCGCCTTGGGCTTCGGCGGCCAAGCAGTTCCAGAGCGAGCGCGGCGGCCTCTTGAGTCCCTTGCTGCCGCTGATGGCGGCCAAGTTGGCCCGTCTGGCACGCGACAACCCCAAGATCAATGCCACGCTGGTGGAGCAGGGCCGCTATGAGTTTGGCCAGGTCAATCTGGGCTTCACCGTGCAGGTCGGCGAGGTGCTTTACCTGACCGTCGTCGAAGACGCGGCCCAGAAGGAGGCGGCGCAGGTCGTCACCGAACTGGTGGAGTTGCAGCGCCTGGCCAATGCGCACAAGCTCTCGCCGCAGCAATGCACCGGTGCCACCCTGGGCTTTTCGAGCATGGCGCGCTGGAAGGTGGGGCGCCACATCCCGGTGCTGTCGCCCTACACCAGCCTGATGGTGGCCCATACCGCCGTCGATGACGAGCGTGGCGTGCTGGGCGCCACCTATGATCACCGCGTGCTGACCGGTGCCGATGTGGTCAAGGTCCTGAAACTATTGAGCAAGCCCTGAGCACCGCTGTCGGCGGCGGGGCCAGTCTGGAGCAAGAACGAATGAGTCTGAATCGCGACGAGGTCCTGCAGGCCTTGAAGAAGAAGTTGGTCGAACTGGCTGAGATGCTGGGCAACGATGCCAGTGACGTGCAGCCCGGCGAATCGATTCCCGAGGGCGGCTATCTGGATTCCGCCGCGCTGCTGGAGCTGGTGAGCTGGTTCGAAGGCGCCTATGACCTGAGCATTCCGGCCGAAGATCTGACGCTGGAAAACCTCGGTTCGCTGGAGGCGATGTGGGCCTATCTGCAGCGCCGCAAAGCCTGATTTTTCGCCTTTCGGCTTCGCTGATTGCGAAGTCTTAATTGTTTGATGGCAGAATTGCCGGGTTCCAACGAACGCTAAGCTGCGTTCAACGGTTGTTTCCCGGAGTTGTTCGTGCCAGAGAAGTTCACCCCCCGCATGCCTGGTCGCCGCACGGCGATGGCCGCGGTCGTGAGCGGCCGTCAGCTCCGCGCCTGCAGCGAGGGCTGACGATGCGACTGGACCTGACCACCCTGAACCTGGTGCTTGCCATCGAGCAAACGCGCTCGATCACCCGCGGCGCCGAACGTGAGCATCTCGCGCTGGCCGCCGCCAGCAAGCGGGTCTCCGATCTCGAATCAAGGCTGGGCGTGCAGCTGTTCGAGCGCCGTGCCCGCGGCGTCGAGCCCACCGAGGCCTGCCGTGCGCTGGTCCGCCACATCCGCTCGCTGCATGCCTCGCTGCATGCGCTGGAGAGCGAGGTGGTCGAGTTCGCCCGCGGCATCAAGGGCCATCTGCGCCTGGCCGCCAATGCCGGCGCGATCGCCGAAGCCCTGCCGCCCGATCTGGCCTCGTTCTCGCAGGCCCATCCGCAGATCCGCATCAGCCTGGAAGACCAGACCAGCGCCGAGGTCCAGGCCGCCGTGGCCGAGGGCCGCGCCGATGTCGGCGTGTTCACCGCCCCCTTGCTGGACAACCGGCTGCAAACCTGGGCTTACCGCAGCGGCCGGCTGGGCGTGCTGGTGCCGGCCAAGCATGAGCTGGCCACGCGCGAATCGCTCAGCTTTGACGATCTGCTGGAACATGATCTGGTTGGCCTGCACAGCGGTGCGGCGGCCCAGGAATTGATGATGAACGAGGCCATGGCCCGCGGCCGCACGCTGAAGGCGCGGCTGCAGGTCCGAGGCTTTGACGCCATCGCTCAGCTGGTCGAGGCCGGCATGGGCGTGGCGGTGCTGCCGGATGCGCCGGCGCGGCGTTTTGCCCAGGTCTTCGCAGTCAAGCATCTGCGCCTGGATGAACCCTGGGCCCAGCGTGACTATGTTTTGGGTGTGGCGCGCCAGGAGCGCCTGCCGACCGTGGTGCAGCGCTTTGTTGATGCGCTGTGCCCCCAGCCTGCTTCCTGACGGAGAGATAGCGATGACGCAACGTACGCTGTACGACAAGCTCTGGGACGAACACGTCGTCCATACCGAAGAGGACGGCACGGCCGTGCTCTATATCGATCGCCATCTGGTCCATGAGGTGACCAGCCCGCAGGCCTTCGAAGGCCTGGATCTGGCCGGCCGCAAGGTCTGGCGTCTGTCGGCCAATCTGGCGGTTAGCGACCACAATGTGCCGACCACCGACCGCAGCGCTGGCATCGCCGATCCGGTCTCGCGCCTGCAGGTCGACACGCTGGACAAGAACTGCGATCGCCATGGCATCACGCAGTTCAAGATGAACGACCGCCGCCAGGGCATCGTCCATGTGATCGGGCCGGAGCAGGGCGCCACGCTGCCGGGCATGACCGTCGTCTGCGGCGACAGCCACACCTCCACCCATGGCGCCTTTGGTGCGCTGGCCCATGGCATCGGCACCTCCGAGGTCGAGCATGTGCTGGCCACGCAGACGCTGCTGGCCAAGAAGGCCAAGAACATGCTGATCCGCGTCGAGGGTCAGGTCTTGCCCGGCGTCGGCGCCAAGGACATCGTGCTGGCCATCATCGGCAAGATCGGCACCGCCGGCGGCACCGGCTACACGATTGAGTTTGCCGGCTCGGCGATTCGTGCGTTGACGATGGAAGGCCGGATGACGGTCTGCAATATGGCCATCGAGGCGGGCGCCCGCGCCGGCCTGATCGCCGTCGACGACACGACGATCAACTACTGCAAGGGCCGCCCCTTCAGCCCCAGCGGTGTGGAGTGGGATCTGGCCGTGGCCTACTGGCGCACGCTGCATTCCGACGCCGGCGCGCATTTCGATGCTGTGGTCGAACTGGATGCCGCGCAGATCCGCCCGCAGGTCACCTGGGGCACTTCGCCGGAGATGGTGCTGTCCATCGAGGACCGCCTGCCCGACCCGGACAGGGAGCGCGATGCCGTCAAGCGCAGCGCCATTGAGCGCGCCCTGACCTATATGGCCCTGGAGCCGAACAAGGCGATTGCCGACATCCGCGTTGACAAGGTCTTCATCGGTTCCTGCACCAACAGCCGTATTGAGGACATGCGTGAGGCCGCCGCCGTGGTCAAGCGCATCGCCGGTGGCAGCGGTCGCCGTGTTGCCAGCAATATCAGGCAGGCACTGGTCGTGCCGGGCTCGGGGCTGGTCAAGGCGCAGGCCGAGGCCGAAGGGCTGGACAAGATCTTCAAGGCCGCCGGCTTTGAGTGGCGCGAGCCGGGTTGCTCGATGTGCTTGGCGATGAATGCCGACCGGCTGGAGCCGGGCGAGCGCTGTGCCTCGACCAGCAACCGAAATTTCGAAGGGCGCCAGGGCGCCGGTGGCCGCACCCATTTGGTCAGCCCGGCGATGGCCGCGGCGGCCGCCATGGAAGGCCATTTCGTCGACGTTCGTCGGCTGGCATGACCCCCGCGCTTCGGCTTGGCAACAGGATCATCAAATGCAAAAGTTCACCATTCACACCGGCCTGGTGGCACCGATGGATCGCGACAATGTCGACACCGATGCCATCATCCCCAAGCAATTCCTGAAGTCGATCAAGCGCAGCGGCTTCGGCCCCAATCTGTTCGATGAATGGCGCTATCTGGACAAGGGCGAGCCCGGGCAGGACCCGGCTTCGCGCAAGGCCAATCCGGATTTCGTGCTCAACCAGCCTCGCTTTGCCGGCGCATCCATCCTGATTGCGCGCAGCAATTTCGGCTGTGGCTCCAGCCGGGAACATGCACCGTGGGCGCTGGAGCAGTACGGTTTTCGCGCGCTGATTGCGCCGAGCTTTGCCGATATCTTTTTCGACAACTGCTTCAAGAACGGCCTGCTGCCCATCGTGCTGCCGGCGGCTCAGGTTGACCGGCTGTTCGACGAGGTCGCTGCATTTCCGGGGTATTCGCTGACCGTGGATCTGGAGCGGCAACTGGTGCTCAAGCCCGACGGCACGGGACTGCCATTCGAGGTGCAGCCGTTCAGGAAGTTCTGCCTGCTCAACGGCTTTGACGACATCGGCCTGACGCTGCGTCATGCCGACAAGATCCGCGCCTATGAAGCCGAGCGCATCGCCACCAAGCCCTGGCTGAACCAACGCATCGGCTGAGCGCCGGCGAACAAGGAAACGACCATGAAGATTGCAGTCTTGCCCGGTGATGGCATCGGCACCGAAATCATCGCCGAGGCGGTGAAGGTGCTGAGGGTGTTGGACCTGAGCTTCGAGCTTGAGACCGCGCCGGTCGGTGGCGCTGCCTACGAGGCGGCTGGTCATCCGCTGCCGGAGAGCACGCTGGCGCTGGCCAAGGCCGCTGACGCCGTGCTTTTTGGGGCCGTGGGCGACTGGAAGTACGACAAGCTGGAGCGGCGTCTGCGTCCCGAGCAGGCCATCCTCGGCTTGCGCAAGGAGTTGGGTCTGTTCGCCAATTTCCGCCCGGCCATCTGCTACGAGCAGCTGACCCATGCGTCCAGCCTCAAGCCCGAGTTGGTGGCGGGTTTGGACATCCTGATCATCCGTGAGCTGACCGGCGACATCTACTTTGGCCAGCCGCGCGGTCGTCGCACGGCCGTTGATGGCCATTTCCCCGGCAGCGAGGAAGCCTTTGACACGATGCGCTATTCGCGTCCGGAGATCGAGCGCATTGCCCATGTTGCCTTCCAGGCGGCACGCAAGCGCAACAAGAAGGTCACCAGCGTCGACAAGGCCAATGTGCTGGAGACCTTCCAGTTCTGGAAGGACGTGGTGACCGAGGTGCATGCCCAGTATCCAGATGTGGAGCTGGAGCATATGTACGTGGACAACGCGGCGATGCAGCTCGTGAAAGCGCCGAAGAAATTCGACGTCGTGGTCACCGGCAATATGTTCGGTGATATCCTGAGCGACGAAGCGGCCATGTTGACGGGTTCCATCGGCATGCTGCCTTCGGCCTCGCTGAATGCGGCCAACCAGGGCTTGTACGAGCCCAGCCACGGCAGCGCGCCCGATATTGCAGGCAAGGGGATTGCCAATCCTCTGGCCACCATCCTTTCCGCCGCCATGATGCTCAAGTTCTCTCTCAACCAGCCAGAAGCAGCCGCCCGTATCGAGGCGGCGGTTCAGTCCGTGCTGGCGCAGGGCTTGCGCACGGCCGACATCTGGTCGGAAGGCACGCGCAAGGTGAGCACGGTCGAGATGGGTGATGCCGTCGTCGCAGCGATTGCTGCCGGCACCACCATGACCAAAACCATTAAGGGCTGATCCAGCTCCGGTTCGTCTCGCCCCCACAGACCCGGCGAACGAGCCGGAGAAGGACCAAAGGGTTTGTGGTGTGAGATGACAAAGGAAGCAAGATGACGACTCTCGTAGGTTTGGTGGGCTGGCGCGGCATGGTGGGCTCGGTGCTCATGGACCGGATGACAGCCGAGCGCGATTTCGACCTGATCGAACCGCTGTTCTTCAGCACCTCGAATGCCGGCGGCAAGGCGCCTGCCCAGGCCAAGAACGAAACCCAGCTGCAGGATGCCTATCACATCGCGCAGCTGAAGCGTTGCGAGATCATCATCACCGCCCAGGGCGGCGACTACACCACCGAGGTCTTCCCCAAGCTGCGCGCTGCCGGCTGGAATGGCCACTGGATTGACGCCGCCTCGACGCTGCGCATGGCCGATGACGCCGTCATCATCCTCGACCCGGTCAATATGCCCGTCATCAAGGACGCGCTGGCCAAGGGTGGCCGCAACTGGATTGGCGGCAATTGCACCGTGTCCTGCATGCTGATGGGCGTGGGTGCCTTGTACAAGGCCGGGCTGGTCGAGTGGATGAGCACGCAGACCTATCAGGCGGCTTCGGGCGGCGGAGCCCAGCATATGCGCGAACTGCTGACGCAGTACGGCACGCTGAATGCCGAGGTGCGCGCGCTGCTGGACGACCCCAAGAGCGCCATCCTGGAAATTGACCGCAAGGTGATTGCCAAGCAGCGTTCGCTGTCGGCCGCCGAGACGGCCAACTTCGGCGTGCCGCTGGGCGGCTCGCTGATTCCCTGGATCGACAAGGACTTGGGCAGCGGCCAGTCCAAGGAAGAATGGAAGGGCATGGCCGAGACCAACAAGATTCTCGGCATGGGCGAGGGCTTTGGCTCGAGCGCCGTCCCGGTCGACGGTTTCTGCGTGCGCGTCGGCGCAATGCGCTGCCACAGCCAGGCGCTGACCTTCAAGCTGAAGAAGGATGTGCCGCTGGCCGATATCGAGGCCCTGATCGCTGCCGACAACGAGTGGGTGAAGGTGGTGCCCAACACCCGTGAGGCCACCGTGCAAGACCTGACCCCGGTGGCGGTCACCGGCACGATGACCATCCCGGTCGGCCGCATCCGCAAGCTCGCCATGGGCCCGGAATACCTCGGTGCCTTCACCATTGGCGATCAGCTGCTGTGGGGCGCGGCCGAGCCGCTGCGTCGGATGCTGCGCATTCTGCTGGCTCAGTGATATCCCTGAGCTGAGTCCATCGCCCGTTGCCGGCAAGCGACAAGCTGGTAACGGGTGGTGAACCATCCCCCTGTCAAGGGTGGAATTCAGCCTTTGCGTGAGCAAATCCGCGTATATGCTTGCTGCTGTTGTGATTTCGGATCGCATGAAGAGCAGGGTCAGCATCGTGTGGGCTGTGCACAATACAAACATCGTCGGAACGGGCGGACACCTGCAGGTGCCCGCCTTGTTGCTTTGGGGGACGCCTTGAAAATTCATCCTGGCGCGTATGCGCGCTTTGCCCTGACCCATGTCGCGGTCGCTGCCCTGTCGCTGGCCTGCGGCTCGGCCTGGAGCCTTGGTCTTGGTCGCCTGACCGTCCAATCGGCGCTTGGTGAAACCCTGAAGGCGGAAATTGACGTCAGCAGTCTCAGCGCCGAGGAAGCCAGCAGCCTGCGCCTGCGCATTGCGCCGCCGGACGTCTACAAGAGCTCGGGCATCGAATACAACGCGGTGCTGACCGGCACCCAGGTGCAGCTGGCGCGTCGAGCCGATGGCCGCCCGGTGCTGCGTCTGAGCAGTGATCGTGCCGTCCAGGAGCCCTTCATCGATGTGGTGCTGGAGCTGAACTCCTCCAGCGGTCGCCTGGTGCGCGAGTACACGCTGCTGTTTGATCCGCCGACGCTGGCCCGCCCGGTGCCGCCGCCTGAAGTCAATGCGGCGCCAGTGATCGCTGCCGCTCCGGCGGAAACCGCGCCTGTCGCACCGCGCCCGGCGCCCGCTACCGCAGCGCCTGCGCCCACGCCGGCACCGCGCCCGCCGAAGGCTGAAGCACCGCGCCCTGAGCCTAAACCGGCCCCAGCCCCAGCCCCGGTTGCTGCGGCACCCAAGCCCGAGCCACGGCCTGCCGCACCTGCGCCTGCCGCAACCGCAGCGTCTGAATACGCGGTCAAGCCGGGCGACAGCCTGTCCAAGATCGCCGCCAAGACTCAGCCGGCTGGCATCTCGCTGGACCAGATGTTGGTCGGCCTGTATCGCAACAACCCGGAAGCCTTCCTGGATAGCAATATGAACCGCCTGAAGGCGGGTGTCGTCTTGCAGGTGCCCAGCGGCGAGGCCTTGGCTTCGCTGACGCCGGCGGAAGCGCGCCAAGTGATTCAAGCGCAGAGCGCTGACTTCAACAGCTATCGCCAACGCCTGGCCACCGGCGCGCCGCTGCTGCCTTCGGAGGGCAGCGAACGCCAGGCCAAGGGCCGTGTGCAGGCCGAAGTCGCCGAGCGCAAGTCTTCGGCGCCGGTTGCGCCGGACAAGTTGACGCTGTCCAAGCCTGCGGTGGCCGGCGGTGAGCAGAAGGTCTCCAAGGACACCGAGAAGAAGGATTCAGCGGCCCGCGTGGCCGAGTTGACGCGCAATGTCGAGGAGCTGAAGAAGCTGTCCAGCGCGGCCAAGCCCGCGGCTGCACCGGCGCCTGCACCAGTTCCCGCACCGGTTGCAGCACCTGCGCCGGCGCCTGTCGTGGCTCAAGCCCCGGCGCCGCAGCCGGCGCCAGCGCCAGCGCCAGCGCCAGCGCCGGAAGCGGCACCGGTGGCCTCGGCGGCAGCGCCCGCCATGCCTGTGCCCAAGCCCGCAGCCTCCAAGCCGGTGCCCAAGCCGGCCGCCGTGCCGCCGGCGGCCGAGGAGCCAGGCTTCTTCGACGAATTGATGAGCAGCTCGCTGCTGCTGCCGCTGGGCGCTGGTCTGCTGGCTGTGCTTGGCGTGCTCGGCTTCCTGCGCAGCCGCAACCGCCGTCCGGATCTGAAGGCTGAAACAGCCTTCACCGAAAGCCGTCTGGCGCCGGATTCCTTCTTCGGCGCCAGCGGCGGCCAACGTGTCGATACGCGTGATGGCAGCAGCGGTCAATCCTCGATGAGCTACTCGCTGAGCCAGCTCGATGCCATCGGGGACGTCGACCCGGTGGCCGAGGCCGATGTGTATCTGGCCTATGGCCGCGATCTGCAGGCCGAGGAAATCCTCAAGGAAGCGCTGCGTTCCAATCCCGAGCGCATGGCGATTCGCTTGAAGCTGCTGGAGGTCTACGCCAAGCGCCGCGACGTCAAGGGCTTTGAGCAGCTGGCCATCCAGCTCTTCGCCGAGACCCATGGGCAGGGCGAGGATTGGGCCAAGGCGCAGGAAATGGGCCGTCAGGTCGATCCAGAAAACCCGCTCTACCAGCCTGGTGGTGCGCCTCAGCTGCTGAACGACAACGATCCGCGCCCCGAACCGATGGACGCCAGCACGTTGCCCGCGGCTGGTGCGCATCTGGCCACCGAGCCGCTGGCCCGCGCCAGCGACCCGGGACCGTCCAGCATCATGGGCTTGGACCTCGATCTGGACCTCGGTTCGCCGTCGCCGACCGCCCTGGAAGCCACGCAAGCGATGGCCGCCAGCGTTGAGCAGGTGCCGATGCCGATGGACTTCGACCTCGACACGCCGGCGCGCAGTGCCGATGCCCCGGCCAAGGCTGCGGCGGCCTCGCTGGAATTTGATCTGGATGAGCTGGGTGACTTTGACCAGGCGACGGTGGCCTCGTCGCTGCAGGTCGAGATGCCGACGCCCAACGCGTTGGACTTTGATCTCTCGTCGATCGATCTGGACCTGCCCGTTGGTTCCGCTGAGCCGGCTCGCCCGACCGCCATCGATCCGGTCAACTCGCCGGACTTCCCGACCATGCCTTCGCCGGCCGACACGCTGGCCGATGCCATGCAGGCACTGGCCGGCGATGAGGGCGACCCGCTGATGCGTCAGCTGGAGCTGGCCGACGAGTTCCGTCAGATCGGCGACGTTGAGGGCGCGCGTGATGTGCTGCAGGAGTTGGTCGGCAAGGCGACCGGACCGCTGCGCGACAAGGCGCAAGCGATGCTGGACGAGCTGCGCTGACCACGCAAGGTACCCGCCGCTCTGGCTGCGGGCATGACTGCCAAGGCGCTCGGCTCGGCCGGGCGCTTTTTTCTTTCTGGTACTTCTTGGTGATGTGGGTGACGCAATGACGGTAAGGGTGGCGCTGGGTGTCAGCTACCGCGGTGAGGCCTACCGCGGCTGGCAGAGCCAGCCCGGCGGGCAGACGGTGCAGGATGCCTTGGAGTCTGCGCTGAGCCAGTTTGCGGCCCAGCCGATTCGTACGCTCTGTGCCGGCCGTACCGATGCCGGTGTGCATGGCCTGAACCAGGTGGTGCACTTTGATGCGCCAGTGGAGCGCGAGCCTTTTTCCTGGGTTCGCGGCACCAACCGCTATCTGCCGCCCGATATCGCCGTCCAGTGGTGCGCGTTTCCGCCGGCCGACTTTCATGCCCGCAACTGGGCTCGCGGCCGACGCTATGCCTATTTGCTGCTGCAGTCGCCGGTGCGGCCGGCCATCGAATTCGGCGCCGCCGGCTGGGTGTTCAGGCCGCTCGATGGCGCGGCCATGCGCGAGGCGGTGACGCATCTGCTCGGCGAGCATGATTTCAGCTCCTTCCGCTCGGCCGAGTGCCAGGCGGCGTCGCCGATCAAGGTGCTGCGCGCGATCGAGATCAGCAAGCGCGGCGCCTACTGGCGCTTCGAGTTCGATGCCTCGGCCTTTCTGCACCATATGGTGCGCAACATCATGGGCTGCCTGATCGCGGTCGGCACCGGTGTGCGGCCGCCCGAGTGGGTGGCTGAGGTGCTGGCGGCGCGCGACCGCAAGGTGGCGGCGCCGACTTTCGCGCCGGACGGACTGTACTTCGTCGGCCCCTACTACGACGCCGAGCTGAAGTTGCCGGAACAGACCGCCGCGATGGACTGGCTGCCCTGAGGCCTTGCGCGTGGGCGAGGGGCTAGGCCTGAGATACTGCGCCCATGAGCCGAACCCGAATCAAGATCTGCGGGCTGACCCGCGAGGCCGATGTCGATGTGGCGGTGGAGGCAGGGGCCGACGCGATCGGCTTTGTCTTCTATGCCAAGAGCCCGCGAGCGGTGACGCCGGCGCGTGCTGCCGAGCTGGCGCGAAGGCTGCCGCCTTTTGTGACGCCGGTGGGCCTGTTCGTCAATGCCACTGAGGCCGAATTGCAGGCGGCGCTGCAGGCCTTGCCGCAGATGCTGCTGCAGTTCCACGGCGACGAGAGCAGGGCGGATTGCGAACGTGCGGCCCGCCCCTATCTGCGTGCCGCGAGGATGGAGCCGGGTTTTGATTTGCTAGACTTCGCGTCTCGGTTCTCCAGCGCCCAAGGCCTGCTGCTCGACGCTCATGTCGAGGGCTATGGCGGCGGCGGAAAGGTATTTGATTGGTCACTCATTCCACGAAACGTGCCCTCTCCAGTCGCTTTATCTGGTGGGTTGCATGCCGGAAATGTGATCGAAGGGATTCTTCGGGTACGGCCCTGGGCCGTTGACGTCAGCTCCGGTGTCGAGGAGGCCAAGGGCCTCAAGAGCGCCACGCTGATGCGTCAATTCTGCGAGGCCGTCCGCGAAGCGGATGCGCGCCTTGATGAAGCTTCCACCTGAAGGCAAGAATTCCCATGAAGACCTACGACCAGCCCGACGCGCTCGGGCACTTTGGCCCCATCAATGGCCAGCAATACGGCGGCCGCTTTGTCGCTGAAACCCTGGTTCACGCGCTGGACGAGCTGAACGAGGCCTATGCCCACTACAGCCGCGATCCCGATTTCATCGCCGAGTTCAAGAAGGAACTGGCGCATTTCGTCGGCCGGCCCAGCCCCATCTATCACGCCGACCGGCTGAGCCGCGAACTCGGCGGCGCGCAGATCTATCTGAAGCGCGAAGACCTGAACCACACCGGCGCGCACAAGGTCAACAACACCATCGGCCAGGCCCTGCTGGCCAAGCGCATGGGCAAGAAGCGCGTCATCGCCGAGACGGGCGCCGGACAGCACGGTGTGGCCACGGCCACCATCTGTGCCCGCTATGGCATCGAGTGTGTGGTGTACATGGGCAGCGAGGACGTCAAACGCCAAAGCCCCAATGTCTATCGGATGAATCTGCTCGGCGCCCGCGTGGTGCCGGTCGAGTCGGGCTCCAAGACGCTGAAGGACGCGCTGAACGAGGCGATGCGCGACTGGGTCACCAATGTCGAGTCGACCTTCTACATCATCGGCACCGTCGCCGGCCCGCACCCCTATCCGATGATGGTGCGCGACTTCCAGCGTGTCATCGGCGACGAATGCCTGACGCAGATGCCGCCGATGATCGGCCGCCAGCCGGACGCAGTGATTGCCTGCGTCGGTGGCGGTTCCAACGCCATCGGCATCTTCTATCCCTACATCCCGCATGAAGGCGTGCGTTTGATTGGCGTCGAGGCGGCGGGCGAGGGCATTGCCAGCGGCAAGCATGCGGCCACCTTGTCGGCCGGTACGCCCGGTGTGCTGCATGGCAACCGCACCTATCTGCTGCAGGACAAGAACGGCCAGATCACCGAGACGCATTCGATCTCGGCCGGCCTGGACTATCCCGGCGTCGGCCCCGAGCATGCCTATCTGAAGGACATCGGTCGGGCCGAGTATGTTGGCGTGACCGACCAGGAAGCGCTGGACGCCTTTCACCGCCTCTGCCGCACCGAGGGCATCATTCCGGCGCTGGAGTCCAGCCATGCGGTCGCCCACGCGATCAAGCTGGCACCGACGCTGTCGCCCGAGCAGCATCTGCTGGTCAATCTGTCCGGCCGCGGCGACAAGGACATCGGCACCGTGGCCGATCTCTCGCATGCCGAGTTCTATTGCCGGCCGTCCTGCAAGGGGCAATCGGTCAAGGGCGGCGACACGGTGCAAAGCAGCATCGTCAATACCGCCGCGCTGAAGGGAGGCCTGTGATGAGCCGCATCCAAGCCACTTTTGCGAAACTGGCCGCCAGCGGACGCAGGGCGCTGATTCCCTTCGTCCATGCCGGTGATCCCTATCCCGAGACCACGGTCGCGCTGATGCTGGCGATGGCCGAGGCCGGGGCCGATGTGATCGAACTCGGCGTGCCGTTTTCCGATCCGATGGCCGACGGCCCGGTGATCCAACGTGCCGCCGAGCGGGCACTGGCCAAGGGCGTGGGGCTGAGCGACGTGCTGGGCTATGTGCGCGAGTTCCGCGCCCGCAATGCAAGCACGCCGGTGGTGCTGATGGGCTATGCCAACCCGATCGAGTGCTACGGCCTGGAGCGCTTTGTGCAGGACGCCAAGGCGGCCGGCGTCGATGGCGTGCTGGTGGTCGACTACCCGCCGGAGGAGTGCGAACGCTTTGCCGCCGCGCTGCAGGCGGCCGAGATGGATCCGATCTTCCTGCTCGCCCCGACCTCGACCGAGGCGCGGATGGCGCGCATCGGCAAGGTCGCCAGCGGCTATGTCTACTACGTCTCGCTCAAGGGCGTGACCGGTGCCGGCCATCTGGACACCGAGGCAGTGGCGGCGATGATTCCGCGCATCAAGGCCCATGTGAAGGTGCCGGTCGGGGTCGGTTTCGGCATTCGCGATGCGGCTTCGGCCCAAGCGGTGGCGCGGGTTTCCGATGGCGTCGTGATCGGTTCCCGGCTGGTCCAATTGCTGGAGACGGAGCCGAGCGATAATGTCGCCTCCAAGGGTGCTGAATTCATCCGCGAGATCAGGGCTGCGCTGGACCACATCCAGGGCGGCTGACGCCGGCCGGCAAGGGCCGGCTCGGTTAACCGCATGACCATGCGAATCAAAGGAGTCTGCTTGTGAGTTGGCTTGAGAAACTTCTGCCGCCCAAGATGCAGCAAAGCGAGGCCTCGGAGCGCCGCACGGTGCCTGAGGGCCTGTGGATCAAGTGCCCGTCCTGCGAGACGGTGCTCTACAAGACCGACCTGGAGCAGAACGTCAACGTCTGCCCCAAGTGCAGCCACCACCATCGCATTGGTGCCCGCGCCCGGCTGAACGCCTTCCTCGACGGCGAAGGCCGTTATGAAGTCGGCCAGGAAGTGCTGCCGGTCGACGCGCTGAAGTTCAAGGACAGCAAGAAGTACCCCGACCGGCTCAAGGAAGCGCTGGAATCGACCGGCGAGACCGATGCGCTGATCGTCATGGGCGGCGCGGTGATGAGCGTGCCGGTCGTCGCAGCCTGCTTCGAGTTCGACTTCATGGGCGGTTCCATGGGTTCGGTGGTCGGCGAGCGATTTGCACGCGGCGTCGAAACCGCGATCGAGCAGAAGACGCCCTTCATCTGCTTCACCGCCACCGGCGGTGCGCGGATGCAGGAAGGTCTGCTGTCGCTGATGCAGATGGCCAAGACCAACGCCGCGCTGACTCGTCTGGCCAAGGCCAAACTGCCCTATATCAGCGTGCTGACCGACCCGACCATGGGCGGTGTCTCGGCCTCCTTTGCCTTCGTGGGCGACATCGTCATCGCCGAGCCCAAGGCGCTGATCGGCTTTGCCGGCCCGCGAGTGATCGAGAACACCGTGCGTGAGAAGCTGCCGGCCGGCTTCCAGCGCGCCGAATTCCTGATGGAAAAGGGTGCGGTGGACATGATCGTCGACCGCCGTCAGCTGCGTGAGACCATTGCCCGCCAACTGGCCATGCTGCAACGCCAGAGTTCGGACGCGGTGGCCTGACCCCGTTTCCCTGACACCCGCACGGCCAGGCCCGCAAGGTCTGGCCGTGTTGCATTTGAGAAGCCACGACCGATGAGCACTCCGCCCACCAGCACCGCCCAAATCCGCCTCGACGACTGGCTGGCCCATTGCGAACGCCTGCATCCCAAGGAAATCGATATGGGCCTGGCGCGCATGCATCAGATGCGCGATCGCCTGGGTCTGCACTTTGACGTTCCGGTGGTGATGGTGGCCGGTACCAATGGCAAGGGCTCGACCTGCGCCATGCTGGAGGCCATCGCGCTGCAGGCCGGCTACCGCGTCGGGCTCTACCAGAAGCCGCACCTGGTGCATTTTCAGGAACGCTGCCGGGTCGGTGGCGCGCCGGTCGAGGCCGAGTCGCTGCTGGCGCATTTCGAGGCCATCGAGGCGGCGCGCGGCGAACTGGCGCTGACCTATTTTGAATTCACGACGCTGGCCATCATGCGCCGTCTGGCCGCAGAGCCGCTGGACCTGGTGATCCTGGAGGTGGGCCTGGGCGGGCGCCTGGATGCCGTCAACGCGATCGACGCGGACTGCAGCGTGATCACCAGCATCGATCTGGATCACACCGAATACCTGGGGCCCGACCGCGAGTCGGTCGGCCGCGAGAAGGCCCACATCATGCGTGCAGGCCGGCCGGTCATCGTCAGCGATCCTTTGCCGCCGGCATCGATCGCTGCCTATGCGGCCGAAGTCGGCGCCGATCTGCGCCAGTTGGGCCGTGATTTCAGCTACAGCGGTGATCGACAGCAGTGGAACTGGGTCGGGCGCAGCAAGCGCTTCAGCGGCATGGCCTACCCGGCGCTGCGCGGTGTCAATCAG
This sequence comes from Roseateles aquae, assembly GCF_032337115.1. NCBI lineage: Bacteria > Pseudomonadati > Pseudomonadota > Betaproteobacteria > Burkholderiales > Sphaerotilaceae > Roseateles > Roseateles aquae. Next base: position 116,335 of record NZ_JAVXZY010000002.1, on the reverse strand, counting down.
CTGCTCAATGCCTCCGGCGTGCTGGCGGTGTTCGAGGCCCTGCATCAGCGCCTGCCAATCAGTGCCCAGGCGGTGCGCACCGGGCTGGCACTGGTCGAGCTGCCGGGGCGCTTCCAGGTCGTGCCGGGCCAGCCGATGCTGGTGCTCGATGTGGCGCACAACCCGCATGCGGTGGCGGCGCTGGCGCAGAACCTCGACCAGATGGGTTTCTTCCCGCACACCCATGCGGTGTTCGGTGCCATGGCCGACAAGGACCTGGCCACTATCCTCGGCCGCATTGCGCCGCTGGTCGACAGCTGGCACTTTACCGACCTGCCGCTGCCGCGTGCGGCCACTGCCGCTGCCCTGGCCCAGGCCTTCGAGACCGAGCGCACAGCCGGGCGCTTGAGATGCCCGCAAGCCCTGGCGATGGCCCAGCATGCCAACCCCATGGAGGCGCTGCAGGCCGCGGCGGCTGACGCGGAGCCGGCTGATAGAATTCTGGCGTTCGGTTCCTTCCACACCGTCGGTGGTGTGCTGGCCCATGGCGTTCCGCGCCTGACGGCCGGCCGCGCCCCCACCGCCCGGCCCCAGCTGGACTGAGGGACGCCCCGGACATCCTGTTGCGGCCTCATGGGGGCCGCTTTCCATTCAAGGCACCGCCACGACATGCTGTCTTTCCTCAAGCGCAGTGCGGCAGCACCTGCGGCCAAGCCGGTTTCCGACTCCCAAGATGCTGTGCAGACGCTGCGCCTGCGGGCCCGGCGCCGCTTGATTGGCGCCGCGGTGCTGGTGGGCGTGGGTGTGATCGGTTTCCCGCTGCTGTTCGAAACGCAGCCGCGGCCGATTCCGGTCGATCTGCCCATCGAGATTCCGCGCAAGGAAGGCGCGGCACAACTGCCGATTCCGCCGCAGCCCCAGACGCTGCCGGCCCAGTTGCCCGGACTGACGCCGCCCCAGGTGGCCGATAGCGCTGAGACGCCAGGCAGCGTGGCTCAGCCAACCGGCCGTGCCACAGAGAAGGTCGAACCTTCCGCGGCTGAAAAGCCGATGGCCAAGCCGGCAGAGCGTCCTGCCGAGCGCGCCAGCGCCAAGGTCGCCGAGAAGCCAAGTGAGAAGGCCAGTGACAAGGTCGCGGAGAAATCCGTGGACAAGGCCGCTGAAAAAGCCGCTGCCGACAAAGCCGCTGAGAAGGCTCGTGCCGCTGAGGCCAAGGCCGCCGAGGCGGCTCGCGCGCTGGCATTGCTTGAAGGCCGTCCGGTCGACAAGAAGGCCAGCGAGCCGGCCGCCGGCGCACGCTTCATCGTTCAGGTCGGCGCCTATGCCGATGGCAAGGCCGCCCAGGACGCGCGTGCCAAGGTCGAGAAACAGGGGCTGAAGACCTACACCCAGGCGGTCGACACGGCCGATGGTAAGCGCACCCGGGTGCGTGTCGGGCCGTTCGCCAGCCGTGAGGAGGCCGACCGGGCCGCGGCCAAGCTGCGCGCGGCTGGCATCAGCGGCGTGGTGCTGACGCTTTGATGGCGATGAACTGGCTGGACCTCTGCTTCATCGGGATCCTGCTGGTCTCGGTGTTGGTCGGCATCTGGCGTGGCTTGTTGTACGAATTGCTGGCGATTGCCGGGTGGCTGGTGGCGTACTGGGGCGCGGGCTACCTGGCGCCGGCCTTGCAAGGCTGGCTGCCCGAGCAGCGGCTGGGGCCAGGTCTTGCCCATGCGCTGGCGCTGGTGCTGGCCTTTATGTTGATCCTGCTGCTGTGGGGGCTGGCGGCCAAGCTGCTGCGTGCGCTGCTGCATGCCACGCCCTTAAGCATTTTCGACCGCGCCGCCGGTGCCGCCTTCGGGGCCCTGCGCGGCCTCTTGCTGGCGCTGTTGGCAGTGGTGCTGGTGAGCATGACGCCGCTCAGCCGCGCCGAAGTCTGGACGGCGGCGCGCACCGTGCCGCTTTTGCAGGCTGTGTTGCATGGAATCGAACCCATGCTGCCGGAGGCGGTGGTCAAATTCATCCCGGCCTGAGCATCACGAGTGTGCAGCGCCAAGGTATTGTGAGAATCGTCTCGGCAGAGACCTGAAACGTTGAGGAACTAGCATGTGTGGCATCGTCGGAGTGATTTCCCAGGCGCCGGTCAACCAAACCATCTATGACGCCTTGCTGCTCCTGCAGCACCGCGGCCAGGATGCGGCCGGCATCGTCACCATGCTGGGCAACAAGTGCTTCATGCACAAGGCACGCGGCATGGTCCGCGATGTGTTCCGCACCCGCAATATGCGTGCGCTGCCGGGCACCACGGGCCTGGGCCAGGTGCGTTACCCGACCGCCGGCAACGCCTATAGCGAGGAAGAGGCGCAGCCCTTCTACGTCAATGCACCGTTCGGCATCGTGCTGGTGCACAACGGCAATCTGACCAATGCCCACGGCCTGAAGAAAGAGCTGTTCGACATCGATCGCCGGCACATCAACACCGAGAGCGATTCCGAGGTGTTGCTCAACGTCGTCGCCCACGAACTGGAGCGCGCCGCGCGCGATCTGCCGCTGACACCCGATGCCGTCTTCAAGGCGGTGCGCAATGTGCATCTGCGCATCAAGGGATCCTATGCGGTGATCGCGCTGATCGCCGGCCATGGCCTGCTGGCCTTCCGCGACCCCTATGGCATCCGTCCGCTGTGCTTTGGCCAAGCTGCCGATGGCGAATTCATGGTGGCCAGCGAAAGTGTGGCGCTGGAAGGCACAGGCCACCAGCTGATCCGCGATGTGGCACCGGGCGAGGCCCTGTTCATCGATACCCAGGGCCAGCTGCACACCGAGCAATGTGCCGAGCACCCGACGCTGAACCCCTGCATGTTCGAGTTCGTCTATCTGGCGCGGCCCGATTCGGTGATGGACGGCATCTCGGTCTATCAGGCCCGCCTGAACATGGGCGAAACGCTGGCCCAACGTCTGATCTCGACGATGCCGCCCAGCGATATCGATGTCGTCATCCCGATTCCCGAGTCCAGCCGCCCTTCGGCGATGCAGCTGGCCCACAAGATTGGCAAGCCCTATCGCGAAGGTTTTGTGAAGAACCGCTATGTCGGCCGCACCTTCATCATGCCGGGCCAGGGCGTGCGCAAGAAGTCGGTGCGCCAGAAGCTCAACGCGATCGGCCTGGAGTTCAAGAACCGCAATGTGTTGTTGGTTGATGACTCCATCGTCCGCGGCACCACATCCAAGGAAATCGTGCAGATGGCTCGCGAGGCGGGCGCGCGCAAGGTCTATCTGGCCTCGGCCGCGCCGCCGGTGCGCTTCCCCAACGTCTATGGCATCGACATGCCGACCAAGGAAGAGCTGGTGGCGCACAACCGCAGCATCGAGGAAATCCGCCAGTTCATCGGTGCCGATGCGCTGATCTACCAGGATGTCGACGCGATGAAGCGTGTGGTCGCGGCGCTGAAGCCGGGTCTGGCTGGCTTCGAGGCCTCCTGCTTCGATGGCCAGTACATCACCGGTGATGTCAGCGCCGAAGACTTCGCGACGATGCAAGAGCAGCGCAAGAGCCAGGGCGACGAAGAAGACGGCCCGGCGCGCAGCCGCCTGGCCTTGCAAAGCGGAACGGAGCCGAGCTGATGAGCCAGAACGACGAAGCGCGCCGCCTGGCCCGCGCGCAGCTGCCGGCTGGCCTGCGCCCCGAGACCTTGGCCGTTCGCACCGGGCTGGCGCCCAGCCAGCACGGCGAAAACTCCGAGGCGCTGTTCCTGACCAGCGCCTATGTGCAGCCCGATGCGCAGACCTCGGCGCAGCGTTTTGCGGCCTCCGAGGATTTCACCTACTCGCGCACCAGCAACCCGACGGTGCGCAGCCTGGAAGCGCGACTCGCGGCGATGGAAGGCACCGAGGCGGCGATTGCCACGGCCACCGGCATGAGCGCCATCCTGCTGCTGTGCCTGGGCCTGCTGAAGTCGGGCGACCATGTGGTCTGCTCGCGCTCGGTGTTCGGCACGACGGTCAATCTCTTCGCCAAGGAATTTGCCAAGTTTGGCGTCGAGACCAGTTTCGTCTCGCAGACCGATCTGGCCGAATGGCGTGCCGCGATGCGGCCCAGCACCAAGCTGCTGTTTGCCGAGACGCCGACCAATCCGCTGACTGATGTCTGCGATATCGCCGCGTTGGCCGGTATTGCCCACGGTGGCGGCGCCTTGCTCGTGGTCGACAACACCTATGCGACCCCGGCACTGCAGCGTCCGGCGGAGTTCGGTGCCGACATCATCATGCACTCGGCGACCAAGTACATCGACGGCCAGGGCCGCGTGATGGGCGGTGCGCTGTGCGGCCCCTCACGCCTGATCAAGGATGTGTTCGGCCCGGTGATGCGCACGGTTGGCATGGTGCTGGCACCGTTCAATGCCTGGGTCTTGCTGAAAGGGCTGGAGACGCTGTCGCTGCGCATGCGTGCACAAAGCGAGCAGGCGCTGGCGGTCGCGCGCTGGCTTGAAGGCCGGCCGGAGGTGGCGCGGGTCTTCTACCCCTCGCTGGCTTCTCATCCCCAGCATGAGCTGGCCATGCGCCAGCAGTCAGGGCAGGGCGGTGCGGTGCTGTCCTTCGAGCTGAAGGGCGAGACGCCTGAGGCCGCCAAGGCCGCGGCCTTCCACATCATCGATAGCACCCGCGTGCTGAGCATCGCGACCAATCTGGGCGACACCAAGTCCATCATCACCCATCCGGCGACCACCTCGCATGGTCGCCTGTCAGAAGAGCAGCGTCAGGCCGCTGGCATTGGCCAGGGGCTGATTCGCCTGTCGGTCGGCCTCGAGCATGTGGACGACATCACCGATGATTTGCTGCGCGGTCTTTCAACACTGAACCACTGATGAACAACACCAACACCAAGGCAGTTCGCACCCGCATTGCACCGTCCCCGACGGGCTTTCTGCATTTGGGCACGGCCCGCACGGCGCTGTACTCCTGGGCCTATGCCCGGCACTATGGCGGTAAGTTTGTGCTGCGCATTGAGGATACCGATGTCGCCCGCTCGACGCAGGATTCGGTCGACCAGATCCTGGCCGCCATGCACTGGCTGGGTCTGGACTACGACGAAGGCCCCATCTATCAGATGCAGCGGCTGGAGCGCTACCAGGCCGTCATCGATCAGCTGATCGCCGAGGGCAAGGCCTACCGCTGCTATTGCTCGCCCGAAGAGCTGGATGCGATGAAGGCCGCACAGGAAGCCCGCGGCGAGAAGCGCCGCTACGATGGCACCTGGCGGCCGGAACCCGGCAAGGTGTTGCCGCCGGTGCCCGAGGGCGTGACGCCGGTCGTTCGTTTCAAGAATCCGATTGACGGCGATGTGGTGTGGGACGATCTGGTCAAGGGCACGATCAGCATCAACAACCGCGAGATCGATGATTTGATCATTCAGCGCACCGACGGCGTGCCGACCTACAACTTCGCCGTGGTCGTTGACGATTGGGACATGCAGATCAGCCATGTCTTCCGTGGCGATGAGCACGTCAACAACACGCCCTGGCAGATCAACATCTTCAACGCATTGGGCGCGCCACTGCCCAAGTTCGGCCATATGGCGGTGATCCTCGGTGACGACGGTCAGAAGCTATCCAAGCGACGTGGCGCCGTCAGCGTCACGGCGTATGAGGAGGGCGGCTATCTGCCCGAGGCGATGCTGAACTATCTGTCACGCCTGGGCTGGAGCCATGGCGACGACGAGCTGTTCTCGCGCGAGCAACTGGTCAGCTGGTTCGACGGTACGCACCTGAACAAGAGCCCGGCGCAATGGGACCCGGCCAAGCTCGAATGGGTCAACAGCCACTACATCAAGCAGGCCGACGATGCACGCCTGGCGCAGTTGGTGGCCGTGCAATTGGCCAAGCGCGGGATCACGGCCAGTGTCGAACGCCTGCAGCCGATGTGCGCGCTGTTCAAGGACCGCTGCAGCACGACGGTGGCTCTGGCTGACTGGCTGGCGATGTACTTCAGCCAGGTTGAAGCGTCGGCCGAGGAGCGTGCCGCGCATCTGAATGACAGCATCCGACCGGCATTGCGCAGTCTGGCTGACAAGTTTGCGACGCTGGAATGGAACAAGGCAGCCATTCAGGCTGCTATCAAGGAAACCATCGGCGCCCATGGTCTGAAGATGCCGCAGCTGGCGATTCCGGTGCGCGTGCTGGTCTGCGGTCGGGCGCAGACGCCCTCGGTCGATGCGGTGCTGGAACTGTTCGAAAAAGAAATTGTCATCGAACGCTTGCAAAGCTTCTAAAAAGCGTTCTATAATCTTTCTCTCGCTTGAACGGCGCGATACACAAAGAATAGCAAGAAGCTGAGCAATCAGGATCTTGTAAAGCTTTTAGGGGGTATAGCTCAGCTGGGAGAGCGCTTGCATGGCATGCAAGAGGTCAGCGGTTCGATCCCGCTTACCTCCACCAAAAAGCTGGTTTATAATCAGCGGCTTGGCTGGCGCGCAGTTCAAGGAAGAAGGTTTAGTCCCCTTCGTCTAGAGGCCTAGGACACCACCCTTTCACGGTGACTACAGGGGTTCGAATCCCCTAGGGGACGCCAAGTTTGATAAGGCTTGGTAATTGTGATGGATAGTTAAATATCTGTTATAGTTACGAACTTATCCCACGCGGAGTGGTAGTTCAGTTGGTTAGAATACCGGCCTGTCACGCCGGGGGTCGCGGGTTCGAGCCCCGTCCACTCCGCCAAAGGTTTTGAGATATAGTATTAACTGTATCGAAAAGCGGCCAAGAAATTGGCCGTTTGTATTTAGAGATTGATTTCGCTCTTGTGGCGCGCCCGAAATTCGGGGGTATAGCTCAGCTGGGAGAGCGCTTGCATGGCATGCAAGAGGTCAGCGGTTCGATCCCGCTTACCTCCACCACCAAAGCTCGTTGCTTTGGCTGTGGCGCGGCACAGTGGCGGATGAAGTCTCAGAAGGTTTAGTCCCCTTCGTCTAGAGGCCTAGGACACCACCCTTTCACGGTGACTACAGGGGTTCGAATCCCCTAGGGGACGCCAAGTTTGACAAGGCTTGGCAGCTGTCGCGAGATGGTTGCAAAACTTGTTCTGCGTTGCTGGTAATCATTCCGGCAATGTATGGAGTGGTAGTTCAGTTGGTTAGAATACCGGCCTGTCACGCCGGGGGTCGCGGGTTCGAGCCCCGTCCACTCCGCCAACATTTTGAAAACCCCATCAACGCAAGTTGGTGGGGTTTTTTATTTACTGCTGTTGTGTCAATGTGCTGCGAATAAAAAGTGCGGAACATACTGAATTGACCAGGCCTCGATCTATTTGAAAGCATTGATGCGGCCTGGCCACTTTAATACCCGTCACGATGCTCGCTATCTGTGAATGCGCCTGATTTAGACAAGCATGTGGCTGCGCGCTGGAACTGCTTGGAAGCGACAGTAAAAAACCACCATGCCACTTGAGCGCTGGGTTCGATGCGGGCCGACCCCTTGCACAACAGCGCCGTAGGCCTTGGCACTTCAAGATCCCTGCCACTCAAATGCTGTGATCGTGCCGAAGGCAAGCTGAATGGCTGAATAGATTTGCATCGCCGTCTCATCACGCACAGCGAGGTGGACTGTCCGCGGCCAAGCACAGGGTGCGCTCAGCCCTCAAATCTCCGGGTACAAGGCTTTGCGCTGGGCGGTGTAGTGCCACCAGGGTGTAGCCGGCGCGCCGCCCATGAAATCAGTGGCGGCCATCAAGGTGTCGAGCACACAGGGATCGTGCCGCGTGGCGGTGATCTGACATAGGCGCCGATACAGCGCCAACGCGTCCTGCCCGCGCAACTGCTGGGGCGTGTGAATGCCCAGCAAACGGAAGTCGCCCACCATCGCCGGACCGATATTGGGAATCTGCGCGAGCGACTGACAATCTTCCCAGCGCTGGGCCTTCGCGCGCGCCGCGGCCTTGGGCTTGCTGGCAAGGCGTGGGGATGGCGAGTTCATCGGATGCAGTTGGGCAAGCAGGCACTCAGCGTGGCTTCAATGATGGGCGCAGAAAGGCGGGCTCGAGGAACAGAGAGCTCCCACTGCTTGACCGCCATTTGACTGACAGTTCTGCTCGCCAGACAGGTGCGCTGCATGCCGCCGCGCATCCACACACACACCGCTGCAAGCGCGTTCCGAGAGTCAGGAGAAGGGCTGGGTGCGGATCAGCCCCACGGCCAGGCCTTCGATGGCGAAGCTCTGGTCGCCTTCTTCAACAACGATGGGCTCGAAATCCGGGTTCTCGGCCAGCAACTCGATGCCTTGCTTGCGGCGCATGAAGCGCTTGACTGTGACTTCATCACCAATGCGCGCAACGACGACCTGACCATTCTTCGCTTCGCTGGCCTTCTGCACGGCGAGCAGGTCACCATCCATGATGCCGATATCTTTCATGCTCATGCCACGAACGCGTAGCAAGTAGTCCGGCTTCTTGCTGAACAGCGAGGCCTCGACGCTATAGTTCTGTTCGACATGCTCTTGCGCCAGGATGGGCGAGCCGGCGGCAACCCGACCGACCAAGGGCAAGGACAGCTGGGCCAGGCCTGGCAAGGTGAATTGCTGGGGCATGTCGCTGCTGCGATTGATGCGCGAGCGGTTGATGCCTTGCAAGGTGTCGGCGCGCAAGCGGATGCCGCGCGAGGTGCCGCCGAGCAACTCGATCACACCCTTGCGCGCCAGCGCTTGGAGGTGTTCCTCGGCAGCATTGGCCGAACGGAAACCAAGCTCGGCAGCAATCTCGGCCCGGGTGGGGGGGGAACCGGTGTTTTCGATGGCGCTGCGCACCAGTTCGAGAATCTGCTGTTGCCGGGCGGTGAGTTTTGGGGTGTCGTCCACAAGGGCCTCAACAAGGTCGGTTTGGGTGAGCGCTTCGGATTGGATGCTGGCCGGCATGGCAGGCTTCAGCAGCCGGTAGGGGCAGTTGAATGGATCAGGCGATGAGGTCTGATGATTTATCCAGCTACTGTATTTTCATCCAGGAATCAGCAAATTGCAAAAAAACCTCGCAGCCCAAACGATCGTGATCCTGGGCACCGGCGGCACGATTGCCGGAACGGCGGCACAAAGCGCTGACAACGTCGGCTACCGCGCGGGTACCTTGTCGGTTCAGAGCCTGATCGACGCGGTGCCGGGCCTCGCCGGCTACACGTTGGAAGCCGAGCAAGTGGCCCAGCTCGACAGCAAGGACATGGATCACGCGACCTGGCAGCGTCTGGCCCAGGCTGTGGATCAGCATCTGCAGCGAGCCGAGGTCCAAGGGGTGGTGATCACCCATGGCACGGACACACTAGAGGAAACCGCCTATTTCCTGCAACGTGTGCTGGCGCCCGAGAAGCCGGTGCTGTTGACCGCGGCCATGCGGCCGGCCACGGCCTTGATGGCCGATGGCCCACAAAACCTGCTGGACGCGGTGGCGGTCCTGGGGCAGCTGGCGGCGGCCGGTCATGCTGGTGTGGCCGCGGTTGTTGCCGGGCGTATCCATGCGGCCGAGCAGGTGCAGAAGGCGCACAGCTATCGGGTCGATGCCTTTCGCTCGCGCGACGAAAGCTTGATCGGCCTGGTCGAGGAGGGGCAGCTGCGTCAACTCGGGTCGTGGCCCATTGCTCAACAGGCGCTAGGTCTGGCGCATATCGCTCGCCCGGCCTCGACCTGGCCCCGCGTGCAGATCGTTTTGAACCACGCGGGCGCCGATGGCACGGTGGTGGCGGCGTTGATGGCGCAGGGGGTTGATGGCCTTGTGGTGGCGGGTACCGGCAACGGCACGCTCGCCACTGGCTTGGAGCAGGCTCTACTTGAGGCGCAGCAGCAGGGCGTGCGGGTGCTGCGTTGCAGCCGCTGTGAGTCTGGCCCGGTGATCGGCGGCAATGCAGCATTGCCGAGCGCGGGTGCGCTGTCGGCGGTCAAGGCCCGCGTCGAGCTGCTCTTGCAACTGCTGCTGGCCTGAACAGGGCGAAACCGAGGTCTACCAGCCCGGGGGGCTGCCCCGGGGCGTGATCTGCTGCCCTGAAGCAGCGTGTCGGTCAATCAGCGACGGCGGCGGCGCAGCCCGGCAATGGCCAGCAAGCCGCTGGCCAGCAGCATCGCTTGCTGCGGCTCTGGTACCGCGCTGATCTGCTGCGGCAGGTAGACCGAGCCATTCAGATCGGCATCGCTGAAGGCAAACACAAACCACTGATTCGGATTGCTCTTGCCGCCGGCCGTCGTGGCGATGAAGTCATTGTCATTGGCGATGTAGAGCGTGTGCTTGATCGCGCCGCCCACGGTGATGTCGGCGCCAAAGCTCATACCCTCGAGCTTGGCCGGGATCTGGTCGTCCGTGATGCCTTGATCGTTCAAGGCTTTCTTGATGTCCAGAAACAGCGTCTTGGCGGGCGCCTTGCCCAGCAGCGAGGCTTCGCCACTCAGGCCGCTGACATCGCTGGCATTGGCCAGATCGACCTTGTAGATGCTCTTGAACTTGGCGTTGGAATCGTCGCCGAGGCCCTTGCCATCGCGCTCCAGCACCAGGAACTCATGATTGTTCAGCGCCAGGATCTCGCTGCTGTTGTAGTTCTTCTTGGTCAGCGCATCGTAGTTGTTATAGGCGAACTGCCGCGTTGCGCCGCTGGCGATGTCGATGCTGATGATGCGATTGGCCGCACCGCCATCGCCGCCGTCCTGGATCAGCGGGCTCTGCATGAAGCCGACCAGCGTTTTGCCATCCGGCGTGATGGCTAGGCCTTCCATGCCTTTGTTGGCGACGCGGCCGCTGCTGTTGCCGGCAATCTCGGCGGCGCCCTGGCTGCTGGGCTTGGCGATCGCCAGATTGCCCGGCAAGGCAAAGCTCTTCAGGCGCTGGCCGGTGGCGCGATCAAACTGGTAGACGTAGGGGCCGTATTCATCGCTGATGAAGACCGAGCGGCCATCGTTGGACAGGCGCAGCGCCTCGGGGTCCAGGCGCGCGTTGCTGGCGTTGAGCGAGCTGCCGGCAGCGAAATTGTCCGAGCGGCCGCTGAAATAGAACTTGCCGGCGTTGTTCAGGCTTGGCGTCGCCGCACCGTAGTTCAGCGCGGTGTTGCTGTAGAGCAGGGTGCTGCTGCTCAGCTGCGCCGTCAGCGCGAAAGGCAGCTTGCCGGCCTGCGGCGCCAGCGTCAGGCTGAGCGTTTGCAGGCGCGGAATGAAGGACGTGGTGTCGTCCAGCGCCGAATTCCAGCTCTTGGCGTTGGGGCCGCGGTCGGGCAGGCCGATGAAGGTGGTACCGCCTGCCCAGGCCAGACCGGACCCCAAGCCGCCGAGCAGGTCGCCGGCCACGCCGTTTTCCAGCAGGGCCGACTGGCCGGACTGGTCGTGCAGCAGTCCCGACAGGGAGCCTGTGGCCACCAGCTGTGGCGAGGCTTGTACCTGCAGCGTCAGTGCGCAAAAGGCAGCGGCGAGGCTGAGGCGATGTGGGCGCAGGCGTGCCAGCAGCTGGCGGCTGGCGAGGCAAGAGGAATGTGTCATGGGCAATGCTCCAACGATTCTTGTGAATCGTCGGAGCATCGCCCGCTGCGGTGACGGCGCGATGACAGCGCCGCCGCCGTAGCCCCCTCAAACCAGGGTCAGGCTGACGTCGATATTGCCGCGCGTGGCGTTGGAGTAGGGGCAGACCTTGTGGGCGGCGTCGATCAGCGCCAGGGCGGCCTCGCGGTCCATGCCCGGCAGGCTGATGCGCATGGCGACCTGGATGCCGAAGCCGGCCGGGATCGGCCCGATGCCCACGTCCGAAGTGATGGACACATCCGCGGGAATAGCGATCTTTTGCATCGCGCCGACGGCCTTCATCGCGCCGATGAAGCAGGCCGAATAGCCGGCAGCAAAGAGCTGCTCCGGGTTGGTGCCGGGGCCGCCGGCACCGCCGAGTTCGCGCGGGGTGCTGAGTTCAATCTTCAGGGCGCCATCGGACGATTGCGCGCTGCCTTGACGACCGCCGGTGGCGGTGGCGGTGGCGGTGTAGAGGACTTTGTCGAGTGCCATGGTGGGGTCTCCAGTGTGGACAGGGAAAGGGTCAGTCGGATGCACCGCTTGCCAGCTGCTCACGCAGCTGATGCAGACGGGCGGTGAGGGAACTCAGTTCATCCAGGGTGCAGGCGCTGGCGCAGGCCAGCTGCTTTGGAATGCCCAGCGCGCGCTGGCGCAGCTTCTTGCCGGCGCTGCTGAGGTGGACATGAACGCGACGTTCGTCTTCCTCGCTGCGTTGGCGGCTGATCAACTCGGCGGCCTCCAGCCGCTTGAGCAGCGGCGTCAAGGTGCCGGAATCCAGCGAAAGACGTTGGCCCAGGGTAGAAACGCTGATGCCATCCTGCTCCCAAAGCACGAGCATCACCAGGTACTGCGGATAGGTCAGGCCCAGCGGTGCCAGAAGCGGCTTGTACAGCTTGGTCATGGCCAGGGAACTGGCGTAGAGCGCAAAGCAGAGCTGCTGGTCCAGCTGCAGCCAGTCATGGGCGGCTTGCTGGCTGCTGAGGCCAATGCTGTTGCTGGAGGCGGCTTGTTTGCGTGGCATGGGTAATAATGTAGTCCGCAATTAAATTGCGCACAATTGAAATGGTTTTTACGCGAGCGGGCGGATTCTGCTAAGAACAGACGGGGCACGCCGCTGGCTGCAGTCGACGCAAATTGCGCGTCGATGCGGAGTTGGATGCGGGTGTGGGTGTTGGCCGAACGCTTGAGGCACGGTCAGCGCAGCGTCTGGATGTTGGTGTGGCTGGGCTGTGCCCGGCCCACGGATCGCTTCACAAGGAGACAGCTGAGATGGATTTGATTGCCAAGGTATTGGTCGCCCTCTTGGGCCTGCTGCACGTCTACATCATGTGGCTGGAGATGTTTCAGTGGACCAGCAAACGCGGGCGGCGTGCCTTCGGTACCACGGCCGAATTTGCCGAGGCCAGCAAGGTGCTGGCGGCCAATCAGGGCCTGTACAACGGTTTTCTTGCCGCCGGCCTCTTCTGGGGGCTGAGCCTGGGCGCTGCAGGGCGACCGGTCGAGCTGTTCTTCGCCGCCTGCGTGCTGGTGGCCGGCCTCTATGGCGCGGCGACGGCCAACCGCCGCATCCTGTTCGTGCAGGCGCTGCCGGCGGCGCTCACGCTGGCGGCGCTGTTGTTTAGCTGAGGGTCCGGAGCTGATCCTGCCGTCAGCGGCGGATCAGCTCACGGGCATCAAGCTGCCGCCGCGTGCAGCGCGTCGATCTCGGCGCTCAGCTCCAACCAGCGCAGCTCGGCGCTTTCGAGCTCGTCGTGAATCGCCTTCAGGCGGCGGCCCAGCTCGGCGATCTGCGCCGGCGTGGCCGTGCCGGCGGCGAGCTGGCCTTCGATAGAGGTGCGCTCATCGGCCAGGGTGTTGAGCCGCTTGTCGATGGACTCCATTTCCTTGCGCAACGGCCGGGTCTGTTCGGCCAGCTTCTGGCGCGCCTGGCCGCTGGCCTTGCGATCCTCGCGGCCCCCGCTATTGCTTGGCGCAGCCGCTGGAGCCGGGGCAGGGGCTGTCTTGGCCGCGTCCTTGCCAGCGTCCTTGCCGGCTTCCTTGCTCGCCCCCTTGGCCGCCTCGCGAGCCGCTTCCTTGGCCAGTTTGGCGGCCTCGCGGGACTGCTCCAACAGCCAGCGCTGGTAGTCGTCCAGATCGCCGTCGAAGGGGCCGACACCGCCGCGCGTCACCAGCCAGAACTCGTCGCAAACCTCGCGTAGCAGCGCGCGGTCGTGGCTGACCAGCATCACCGTGCCTTCGAACTCGTTCAGCGCCATGGAGAGCGCTTCGCGGGTCTGCAGGTCCAGGTGGTTGGTCGGCTCATCGAGCAGCAGCAGGTTGGGGCGCTGCCAGACCAGCATGGCCAGCACCAGCCGCGCCTTCTCACCGCCGGAGAGGCTGCCGACGGCCTGGTTGACCATATCGCCAACAAAGCGGAACTGGCCCAGGAAGTCACGCAGCTCCTGCTCTCGCGCCGAGGGGCTGACCTCCTTGGCCAGCCGCACCATATGCGACAGCGGCCCTTCATCGGGGCGCAGCACGTCCATTTCCTGCTGCGCGAAATAGCCGATGGTCAGGCCCTTGCCTTCGGTGATCTTGCCGGCCATCGCGCGCTGCATCCGCGCCACCGTCTTCACAACGGTCGACTTGCCCTGGCCATTGGCGCCCAGGATGCCAATGCGCTGGCCGGCCAGCACCGAGCGGTCGATGCCGCGGACGATGATCTTCTCGACTAGGTCGGTGTCAGCGGCAGCGGCGCCGGGCCGCCCCAAGGCGCTGCCGCCAGCCCCCTCGGGGGGCGGGCCTCCGTACTCGGAGGTTCGGGGCACCATGTAGCCGCAAGCGACTTCGTCGAACATCAGCATCGGATTGGGGAGGCTTACGGGCTCGCGGAACTCGAAGCTGAAGTCGGAGGCGGTGAGCACGGGTGCCAGCTTTTCCATCCGCTCCAGCGCCTTGACCCGGCTCTGCGCCTGCTTGGCCTTGCTGGCCTTGGCCTTGAAGCGGTCGATGAACTTCTGCAGATGGGCCATGCGGTCCTGCTGCTTCTCGAACGCCGCCTGCTGCAGCACCATCCGTTCGGCGCGCATGGCCTCGAAGGCGGTGTAGTTGCCGCCATAGCGGTGCAGCTTGGCCTCGTCCAGATGCAGGGTCACCTTGGTGATGGCGTCCAAGAATTCGCGATCGTGGCTGATGATGATCAGCGTGCCTTCATAGCGCTGCAACCAGGCTTCCAGCCAGACCAGGGCGTCCAAATCCAGGTGGTTGGTCGGTTCGTCAAGCAGCATCAGATCGGCCGGGCACATCAGCGCGCGGGCCAGCTGCAGGCGCATGCGCCAGCCGCCGGAGAAGCTGTTAACGGGGGCATCGACCTGCGCGCCGGTGAAGCCCAGGCCCATCAGCAGTGCCTGCGCGCGCGGGCGGGCATCAAACACGCCGGCGTCCATCAGCAGGCCATGGGCGTCGGCCATGGCGTGGCCGTCCTCGGCGGCCTCGGCGGCGGCCAGGGCTTGCTGTGCGGCCATCAGCCGGGTGTCGCCTTCGAGCACGAAATCGGTGGCCGGCATATCGGTTTCGGGCATGTTCTGCGCGACCTCGGCCATCGTCCACTGGCGCGGAATCTCGACGTCACCCTTGTCGCTTTGCAAGCGGTTGGCCAGGAGTGCGAATAGGCTGGACTTGCCGGCGCCGTTGCGGCCGACCAGGCCGACCTTCTCGCCCGGTTGTAGCGTGACGCTGGCGTCGTCGAGCACGACCTTGGTGCCGCGTCGCAGCGTGATATTGCGCAGCGTGATCATGCGTGCAGGGCTTTCTTCAGTACTTCTTCAGTGATCAATAAAACCTGGTCCTCGCCGGACGAGGTGTCCAGCCAGGCCACTTCCAGCTGCGGGAAGGCGGCTTCGAAATAGGGGCGCTCATTACCGATCTCCAGCACCAGCACGCCACGCTCGCTCAGATGGGCGGGGGCGTCGGCCAGGAGCTTGCGGATGAAGTCCATGCCATCGCTGCCACCGGCCAGCGCCAATTCGGGCTCGGCCCGGTATTCGGCCGGCAGTGCCGCCATCGAGGCGCTGTTCACATAGGGCGGGTTGCACAAGATCAGGTCATAGCGATGGCCGGCCGCAGGCGCCAAGCCGTCGCCTTGCAGCAGGCGGATGCGGTCCTGCAGGCCGTGCTTGTCGACATTGATGCGGGCGACGGCCAGCGCATCGGCGCTGAGGTCGATTGCGTCAACGCGGATGTCGGGCCAGGCCATCGCTGCCAGCACGGCCAGGCTGCCATTGCCGGTGCACAGGTCGAGCACGCGTTCCGTCGCGCCGCTCAGCCAGGCATCGATGCTGGCATCGGCGATCAGCTCGGCGATGAAGCTGCGCGGCACGATGGCGCGTTCATCAACGTAAAAAGGCACGCCCTGCAGCCAGGCCTCGCGGGTCAGATAGGCGGCCGGCTTGCGGCTGGCGATGCGCTCGCCAACCAGCGCCTGCACTTCGGCTTGCTGCGCCGGCGTCAGGTCTTGCTCGGCGTGCTCATCCAGGCTGTCAAGTGGCAGGCCGAGTTTCCACAGCGTGAGCCAGGCGGCTTCGTCAAAGGCGGTGGCGGTGCCATGCCCAAATGAAACGCCCGCCTCAGACAGGCGGGCGGCTTGCAGTTCTATGCAGGCGATCAGCTTCACAGCAGCAGATTCTCCAGGGTGCGCCGGTAGATGGCGGTGAGCGGCTCGATCTGATCGATCGGCACGTATTCGTTGATCTTGTGGATGCTGGCGTTGAGCGGGCCGAACTCGACCACCTGCGGGCAGATCTTGGCGATGAAGCGGCCGTCCGAGGTGCCGCCGGTGGTCGACAGCTCGGCCGTCACGCCGGTCTCGGCGGCAATGGCCGCGCAGAGGGCTGCCGACAGGCTGCCCACCGGCGTCAGAAAGGGTTCGCCGCCCAGCGTCCAGTCGAGCTGGTAGCTGAGGCCGTGCTCATCGAGCAGCGCATGGACGCGGGCCTTCAGTTGCTCGGGTGTTGATTCGGTCGAGAAGCGGAAATTGAAATCCAGCTCCAACTCGCCGGGGATGACGTTGGTGGCGCCGGTGCCCGCCTTGATATTGGAGATCTGAAAGGTGGTGGGCGGGAAGTAGGTGTTGCCATCGTCCCAGTGCGTCGCGGCCAGTGCAGCCAGCGCCGCGGCCGATTGATGGATGGGGTTTCGGGCCAGCTGAGGGTAGGCCACATGGCCCTGCACGCCTTGCACGCGCAGCTTGCCGGAGAGGCTGCCGCGGCGGCCGTTCTTGACGGTGTCGCCCAGGCGCTCGACCGAGGTCGGCTCGCCGACGATGCAGAAATCCAGCCGCTGGCCGCGCGACTTCAGCCGCTCGCAGCAGACCACGGTGCCATCGCGCGCCGGGCCTTCCTCATCGCTGGTCAACAGGAAGGCGATGCTGCCGGCGTGTTCGGGATGGGCGGCGACAAAGGCCTCGCAGGCGACCACCATCGCCGCCACCGAGGTCTTCATATCGGCCGCGCCCCGGCCATAGAGCCGGCCCTCGCGGTAGCTGGGCACAAAGGGGTCGGAGTCCCAGGCGGCGAGCGCGCCGGGCGGCACCACATCGGTATGGCCGGCGAACAGCAGCACCGGGCCATTGGCCTCACGGCCGCGCTTGATGGCCCAAAGATTGCTGACGCGGAAATCATCCGGCCCGCTGTCCATCCGTTCCAGCCCGAAGCCCAGCGGGGCCAGCCGTGCGGCGATGATTTCCAGGCAGCCAGCGTCCTGCGGCGTGACCGAAGGGCGGGCAATCAGCTGCTCCAGCAGCGCGAAGGTATCGGTGCTCATTCGGGGCGCACGTCGAGGGTGATTTCGGTGAAGCTGGCCTGATCCTCGTGCGGGTCTTCCTTCTTGGGCGGCTGGCGCGACATCGGATTGGACTCGTTCTGCAGGCGCCACATCAGATTGGTCGGCGAGTCGGCAAAGGCCAGCCCTTCCTCGCGGGTGATAACGCCATCCTTGATCAGCTTGGAGAAATGCTCTTCGAAGGTCTGCGAGCCTTCGGCGATGGACTTCTCCATCGCCTCCTTGACGCCGGCGAAGTCGCCTTGCTCGATCAGCTCGGCGATCAGCTTGGTGTTCAGCATCACCTCGGTGACCGGCACACGGCCACCCGCGCTGGCCTTGACCAGGCGCTGCGAGATGATGGCCTTCAGGCCGGCCGCCAGGTCGTTCAGCAAGGCCGGGCGCGATTCCGGTGTGTAGAAGGACAGGATGCGGTTCAGCGCGTGATAGCTGTTGTTGCCATGCAGCGTGGCCAGCACCAGGTGGCCGGACAGCGCGTAGGAGATCGCCGCCGTCATCGTCTCGCGGTCGCGGATTTCGCCGATCAGGATGCAGTCCGGCGACTGTCGCAGCGCATTCTTCAGCGCGACCTGCAGCGAAGCGGTGTCGCGGCCGATCTCACGCTGATTGACCACCGAGCGCTTGTTGCTGAACAGGTATTCCAGCGGGTCCTCGATGGTCAGGATATGGCCGGGCAGGGTCTGATTGCGCTGCTCCAGCATGGCCGCCAGCGTCGTGCTCTTGCCGGTGCCGGTGGCGCCCACCATCAGGATCAATCCTCGCTTCTCCAGCACCAGCTTGCCCAGCACCGGCGGCAGGTTCAGGCTTTCCAGCGAGGGAATCACATGGGGAATGTGGCGGAAAACCGCGGCCACGCTGCCGCGCTGGCGAAAGCCCGAGAGGCGGAAGCTGCCGACGCGCGGAATCGCCACGGCCATATTCAGCTCGCCGGTCTGATCCAGCTCCTGCAACTGCGGCGGATCGATCACCTCGGCGATCAGCTGGCGCGGCTGACCAGGCGTCAGCAACTGATCGGACAGCTGCAACATCTGGCCATTGATGCGGATCAGCACCGGCATATTGGCCGAGAGATAGACGTCGGACGCACCTTTCTCCGCCATCAGGCGCAGGATGCGTTCCATGTTTCCGCTCATCGCGCAGCTCCCCGGATTTCAAGCAAGGATTTCAACATCACCGGAGTATCGCCGCTGAAACACCCCATCGAACCGCTTGAAGCATTCCCCAGCAGAGCGCGCAGATCCGGCTCTGCCGGTCTGTCGCGCTCGCCCCCTTGAGGGGGCTGCCGCAGGCAGTACGGGGTGGTGTCCGCGCGGCTGCCGCAGGCAGTAGGGGGTGGGAGCTTCAGGCGCGCAGCAGTTCGTTGATGCTGGTCTTGGCCCGCGTGCCCGCGTCGACCTTCTTGACGATGATGGCGGCATACAGGCTGTACTTGCCATCGGCCTTGGGCAGGCTGCCGCTGATCACCACCGAGCCAGCCGGCACGCGGCCGTAGCTGACGGTATCGGTTTCGCGGTCGTAGATCGGCGTGCTCTGGCCGATATAGACACCCATCGAGATCACCGAGTTCTCCTCGACGATCACGCCTTCCACCACTTCCGAGCGGGCGCCGATGAAGCAGTTGTCTTCGATGATGGTCGGGTTGGCTTGCAGCGGCTCCAGCACGCCACCAATGCCGACACCGCCGGACAGGTGCACGTTCTTGCCGATCTGTGCGCAGGAGCCCACGGTGGCCCAGGTGTCGACCATCGCGCCTTCGTCGACATAGGCGCCAATGTTCACGTAAGACGGCATCAGCACCACGTTCTTGGCCTGGAAGCTGCCGCGGCGGGCCACCGCGGGCGGCACCACGCGCACGCCGGTGGCGCGCAGCTGCTCGTCGCTCATGCCGGCGAACTTGGTCGGCACCTTGTCGAAGAAGGTCAGCGGGCCTTCACCCATGACCTGGTTGTCGTTCAGGCGGAAGGACAGCAGCACCGCCTTCTTGACCCACTGGTGCACGGTCCATTGGCCAACGCCTTGGCGCTCGGCCACGCGCAGGCGGCCGGCATCGAGTTCGGCGATGACATGCTCGACGGCGTCGCGGACCTCGGCGGGCGCGCTGCTGACGCTCAGCGCCGTGCGGCCTTCCCAGGCCTGGTCGATGATGGATTGCAGTTCTTGGCTCATGGCGCTCTCTTCAGTTGGATTCAGCGATGGGCCTGCTCGTGGCCGGCCCAGTGGGAGGGTTTAGGGGCGGCTCAGCGTTGGCCGCGCTGGGCACGTACAAAGGCCTGGATGCGCTCGGCCGCCTCAACGCATTCGGCCACCTCGGCCACCAGGGCCAGGCGCACCCGGCCGGCGCCGGGATTGAGGCCATGAGCCTGGCGCGCCAGCAGGCTGCCGGGCAGCACGGCGACATTGAACTGCGCCAGCAGCTCCAGCGCGAAGCGCACATCGTCGCCGCCGCAGACATCGGCGGGCACGCCGGCCCAGAGGTAGAAGCTGGCATCGGGGAGGGCCACGTCCAGCACCTCGGCCAGCATCGGCGTCACGTGGGCGAACTTGGCGCGGTACTGCTCGCGATTGGCCTGCACATGGGTCTCGTCGTTCCAGGCCGCGATGCTGGCCGCCTGCACCAGCGGGCTCATCGCGCTGCCGTGGTAGGTGCGGTAGAGCAGGAAGCGCTTGATCAGCGCCGCATCACCAGCGACGAAACCCGAGCGCAGGCCTGGCACATTGGAGCGCTTGGACAGGCTGGTGAAGGCGATCAGCCGGCGGAAATCGCTGCGACCGAGTTTGGCCGCGGCCTCCAGGCCAGACAGCGGCGGCTCATCGCGGAAATAGATCTCCGAATAGCACTCGTCCGAGGCAATCACAAAGCCGTAGCGGTCGGACAGCTCGAACAGCGCCTGCCATTCGGCCAGCGGCATCACGGCGCCGGTCGGGTTGCCTGGCGAGCAGACGTAGACCAGCTGCGTGCGCGCCCAGGTCGCTTCGTCGATCTGGCGCCAGTCGGCGGCGAAATTGCGCGCCGGGTCGGAATTGACGAAGACAATCTCGGCACCGGCCAGCAGGGCCGCACCCTCATAGATCTGGTAGAAGGGATTGGGGCTGACGACGGTAGCGCCGGGGCGGCTGGGGTCGATCACCGTTTGCGCCAGGGCGAACAGCGCCTCGCGCGAGCCGTTCACGGGCAGCACCTGGGTGGCCGCGTCGAGCTGCAGGCCGTAGCGGCGTTGCAGCCAGCCGCAGATGGCCTCACGCAAGGCCGGATCACCGGCGGTGGCCGGGTAGGCCGACAGGCTCTTCAGATTGGCGCACAGCGCGTCCTCGATCAGCTGTGGGGCGGCGTGCTTGGGTTCGCCAATGCCCAGGCTGATGGCCTTGTAGGCCGGGTTGGGCTTGATGTCGCGGGCCAGCGCGCGCAGCCGCTCGAAGGGGTAGGGCTGCAGCTTGTCGAGCCGCGGGTTGTGCGGTGTGGCGGGCGTGGCCGGGGGCGATTGAAGATCCATGGAAGGCTTTAGAGCTGACCCTGGCAATTGTCCGCGCCACAGCGGCATTGCAGCCGCCCTTGGTGGTGTGTCAGGCCGTAATCAACGGTTATTTCTTCGCCAAGCGCTATTTCGCGCAGCGCGAAGAAGCGGATGTCGCCCTGCTCGACCTGGATGCGCGCATTGGGCGCGCAGCTGTGGTTGGTGAAGCGCATGGCATCGTCGGAGCGGGTCGCGTCAATCGCGCGCGACGGCGAAATCTCGACCAGCATCAGCCGCTGCCGCCCCTCGGCGCGACGGCGTGCCTCGGCCACGGTGATCGCCTCGCCCGTCAGGCCGCCAATGCAGGCCTCGGCGGCAATCGCTTCGGCCGCAAACACGCCGAAGCCATCAATGCGGCTGCGCCGCAAGTTCACGGCGACGGCCTGATTCAAAGAACTGCAGGCAATGGCCACAGCGATCTCAAAGGCACGGCCATTGCCCAGCAGGCAGCGCCGATCCGGCTCCGCCGGTCGGCCGCTGCCGCCCCCTCGAGGGGGCGCGCGTAGCGCGTAGGGGGGGAGTCACAAGCCAGTCTGGAAGTCGTGGCTCGGCAGATCGACGCGCGGCTGCGGCTTCCAGCCCTTCTTGCGGTGTTCGACGACGACGTTGGTATAGATGCCGCCGCGCACATACCACTTGGCGGTGATGCGGATGAAGCGCGGATGGGTGACCTTGACGATGTCTTCCAGGATGGTGTTGGTCACCTTCTCGTGGAAGGCGCCTTCGTCGCGGTAGCTCCAGAAGTACATCTTCAGGCTCTTCAGCTCGACGCAGTACTTGTCGGCAATCATGTCGATGGTGAAGTGCGCGAAGTCGGGCTGGCCGGTCAGCGGGCAGTGGCAGGTGAACTCGGGCACCTGGAACTGGATCACATAGTCGCGCTCCGGCGCCGGGTTCGGGAAGGCGTGCAGCTCCTTGCTCGGCCGCGAGGGCGGGTTGGGCGGCATCTCGCGCTGCTTGGGCGCCAATTCGGCGGCGGGCTGGCTCGCCTTGCGGGGCTTGGCAGTGGTCTTGGTAGCGGCCTTGATAGCGGGCTTAGCGGCAGGTTTGGCGGCGGGCTTGCTGTTCTTGTTCATCGTCTGTCCATGCGTGCGCTGACCAGCTGTTTCAAAGGCAGTTTGAACAGGCGGTAAGACGCGGTTTGGGGAGGAGGCCGATGTTATCATCCGACCCCGCGACGTGCCCCTTTGAAGGGGCATTTCTGTAAATAAATCAACGCCTTAGAGGCGTATCAAGCGCTGACTTCAGACCCCATTGAGCACCGCTAGCCGTCCATGCGCCTGAACTCGATCAAGCTCTCGGGCTTCAAGTCCTTTGCCGAACCGACCAATTTCCAGCTGCCCGGGCAGCTGGTGGGCGTGGTCGGCCCCAATGGCTGCGGCAAGTCCAACATCATGGACGCGGTGCGCTGGGTGCTGGGCGAGAGCAAGGCCAGCGAGCTGCGTGGCGAGTCCATGCAGGATGTGATCTTCAACGGCTCGGGCAATCGCAAACCGGCCAGCCGGGCCAGCGTCGAGCTGGTGTTCAGCAATGAAGATGCCCGTGCCGGTGGGCAGTGGAACCAGTTCACCGAGATCGCCGTCAAGCGGGTGCTGACGCGTGAAGGCACCAGCAGCTACTTCATCAACAACCAGCCGGTGCGCCGCCGTGATGTGCAGGACGTGTTCCTGGGCACCGGCCTCGGGCCGCGCGCCTACGCCATCATCGGCCAGGGCACGATCAGCCGCATCATCGAATCCAAGCCGGAAGAGATGCGCATGTTCCTCGAGGAGGCCGCCGGGGTCTCCAAGTACAAGGAACGCCGCCGCGAAACCGAGAACCGGCTGAAGGACACGCGCGAGAACCTGACCCGGGTCGACGACATCCTGCGCGAGCTGAACAACAACCTGGAGCGCTTGGAGCGCCAGGCCGAGGTCGCCGCCACCTATCGTGGCCTGCAGGACGCCGGTACGCTGAAGCTGCACCAGCTCTGGTTCTTGAAGCACCGCGATGCCACCGGCGAGCAGGCCCGCGTCAAGGCCGAACACCTGGAAGCGACCAACGCGCTGGAATCGAGGCTGGCCGAGCTGCGCCATGTCGAGGCCGAGCTGGAAACGATACGCCAGGCCCACTACGCCGCCGGCGACGAGCTGCATGCCTCGCAGGGCCGCATGGCCGAGGCCCAGCTGGAAGTAAGCCGGCTGGAGGAACGCATCCGCTACGTCGTCGAAGGCCGCCAGCGCGCCGAGCAACGGCTGCTGGAGCTGCAGACGCAGAACCAGCAATGGCAGGAACGTTCCGAGCAGGCCCAGGCCGAGCTGGAAGACATCGCGATCAAGATCGCCGAGGCCGAGGAGCAGAGCGAGATCCTGGCCGCCCAGGCCGAGGAGCAGGCGGCCAATCTGCCCAATAGCGAAGATGCCGTGCGCGCCGCGCAGGCGCGTGCCAATGAGCAGCGCAATCTCGTCGTGCAGGTGCAGCAGCAGATCCAGGTGCTGGCCGCCGAGAGCCGCAATATCGACGAGCAGTCGCGCACGCTGCGCACCCGGCGCGAACGCCTGGCCAGCGAAAGGCAGGGCCTCTCGCTGCCCGATCAGGACAAGCTGGCCGAGCTGAAGCGCCAGAGCGAGGCGGCCGACGAGCTGCGCGAGCTGGCCGATGCGCGGCTGCAGGAGTTGTCTGAGCAGGTGCCGCAGCTGGACGAGGCGCGCCGCAATGCGCAGCAGGATGCTAACGCGCAGCTGGCGCGGCAGTCTGATCTCTCCGCCAAGCTCGATGCGTTGCGCGCGCTGCAGGAGAAAGTGCAGACCGAGGGCAAGCTCAAGCCCTGGCTGGCCAAGCACGGGCTGGATGGCCTGGCGGGCCTGTGGACCCGGCTGCATATCGAGCCCGGCTGGGAAAACGCGCTGGAGGCTTCCTTGCGCGAACGGATGGGCGCGCTGCAGGTCGGCCGGCTGGAAACCGTACGCGCCTTTGCCAGCGACGCGCCGCCGGCCCGGCTGGCCTTTTATTCGCCGCCGGCCGCCGGCATCGCGAACACCCACGAAACGCTGCCGCGGCTCTCCGAGCTGCTGCGGCTTGACGACGCCGGCCTGAAGGCCTTGCTGAACGACTGGCTGGAAGGCGTCTACACGGCGGCCTCGCTGGACGAAGCGCTGGCCGGCCGTGCCAAGCTCACGCATGGCGAGCTGATCATGACCCGCGAGGGCCATGCCGTCAGCCAGTTCGCGGTGAGCTTCTATGCGCCCGATTCCGAGGCCGCCGGCCTCTTGGCGCGCGCCCAGGAAATCGAAAACCTCGGCCGCGAACTGCGTGCGCAGCAGCTGATCGCCGAAGATGCCAAGACCCAGCTGGTGCGTGCCGAGGCCGCCTACACCGAGGCCTCGCAGCGCCTGGCCGGTGTGCGCCGCGAAGCCAGCGAGACGCAGACGCGGGCACATCAGCTGCATGTGGAACTGCTGCGCCTGACCCAGCAGGCCGAGGCGGCCAGCAGCCGGCGCCAGCAACTGGAAGAAGAACTGGCCGAGATCGACGCGCAGGCCGAAGACCTGCAGGAACGCCGGATGACCGGCGAGGGCCGCTTTGAAGAGCTCGATCTGCAGCTGGCCACCTGCCAGGAAAGGCATGCCGAGTTGGACGATGCGGTGATCGCCGCCGAGCGCCGCCTGGCCGAGGCGCGTGAGCAGCTGCGCGGCCTGGAGCGGCGCGCGCAGGAAGCGCAGTTCGGTGCGCGCGGCCTGGCGGGCCGTCGCGGCGAGTTGCAGCGCTCGATCGAAACGGCCCAGCAGCAGGTGCTGGTCAACCAGCAATCGGCCGAGAACCTCAGTCGCGAGCTGGAGACGCTGAACGACACCGCCGCCCAGGCCGGTCTGCAGGATGCGCTGGCGATCAAGCTGGAGCGTGAAAAGGAGCTGGCTGCCGTGCGCTCCGGCTACGACGATTTGAGCCTGCGTTTGAAGAAGGCCGAGGAACAGCGGCTGAGCTTCGAGCGCAGCCTCGACCCGCTGCGCGAGCGGCTGACCAAGCTGCAGCTGGAAGAGCAGGCCGCCCAGCTCGGCGGCGCGCAGTACATGGAACAGCTGACGGCCGCCGCCGTTGACCTCGAGGCGCTGGCGCGCAGCATCGAGGAGGGCGGCGTCAAGCTCTACGGCCTGCAGGGCGAGATCGATCGCATCAACCGCGAAATTGCCGCATTGGGTGCCGTCAATCTGGCCGCCTTGGACGAGCTGACCGCCGCCCGTGAGCGCAAGACCTTTCTCGATTCGCAATACGCCGACCTCAGCTCGGCGATGCAGACGCTGGAAGACGCGATCCACAAGATCGATCTGGAAACGCGCGATCTGCTGGCGGCCACCTTCAAGCAGGTCAACGAGCATTTCGGCCGCATGTTCCCCAGCCTTTTCGGTGGCGGCAATGCCAAGCTGGTGATGACCGGCGACGAGATCCTCGACGCCGGCGTGCAAGTGATGGCCCAGCCGCCCGGCAAGAAGAACAGCACCATCCACCTGCTCTCGGGCGGCGAGAAGGCGCTGACGGCGATTGCGCTGGTGTTCGCCATCTTCCAGCTCAACCCGGCGCCGTTCTGCCTGCTGGACGAGGTCGATGCGCCGCTGGACGACGCCAACACCGAGCGCTATGCCAAACTGGTTTCGGAGATGAGCAGCGGCACCCAGTTCCTGTTCATCTCACACAACAAGATTGCAATGGAAATGGCAGAACAACTGATTGGCGTGACCATGCAGGAGCAGGGCGTGTCGCGCATCGTCGCCGTCGATATGGAAGCGGCGCTGGGCATGGCGGAGGTTGCATGACAGCCCCCACGCTCACTTCCTTCGCTGCCCCCAGGGACTTGCAAAGGCCCTTGAATTCGCCTTGGGGTGCAGGCTTCCAGTCCTTTTGGATAGGCGGCCCGGCGGGAGGCCTGGTATGACCCTGACCGCCATGCTCGCCATCCTCGGTGGCCTGATTCTGGCTGCCATCGTGGCCCACGGCGCCTGGAGTGCGCGCAAGGCCGGCCCCAAGCGGGCCGAGCCGCAGATCGAGCCGCAGCTCGGTGACCGCCAGGAACCCAATCTGGGCGAGGCCAAGGCGGCCGTCGCCGAGCCCTTTCAGCCCTTGCCGCCGCTCGATGAAACGGTGCCGGCGGTGGTGCGCCAGGCGGCGCGCCGGCCTTCGGCGCGCATCGATGCGCTGATCGACGCGATAGCCACCATCAGCGTCGAAGCGCCGGTCAGCGGCGAACTGGCGCTGTCGCATCTGCCCGGCAGTCGCCGCGCCGGCACCAAGCCCTTTCATATCGAAGGCCTGAATGCCGAGACCGGCGAATGGGATCTGCCCCAGCCGGGCCAGCGCTACAGCGAGTTCCAGGCCGGCGTGCAGATGGCCAACCGCAGCGGCGCGATGAACGAGATCGAATACTCGGAGTTCGTGCAGAAGGTGCAGGGCTTTGCCGATGGCCTGGCCGGCTTTGTGCAGTTCCCCGACATGCTGGATGTGGTGGCCCGGGCCCGCGAGCTGGACCAGTTCGCCAGCGCCCACGATGCGCAGCTGGCCATCGTGCTGCGCGCCCGCCAGGCCGCCTGGACCCTGGGCTATGTGCAGCAGATGGCGCTGCGCCATGGCTTTGTGCCTGGCGCCATTCCCGGCCGCCTGGTGCTGCCCTCGGCCGACGAGGGCGCACCGCCCATCCTCAGCCTCAGCTTCGATCCGCAGGCCGCGCTGGCCGAAGATCCGCAGGCGTCCTCGCTGCGCGAATTGACGCTGGCGCTTGACGTGCCGCAAACGCCGGAAGCGCTGGAGCCCTTTGCCAGCTGGCAGGAGGTGTCGCGCGGCCTGTCGCGCGATATCGAAGCCGATGTCTGCGACGACCGGGGCCAGGTCTTGCCCCTGCAAGCCTTTGCCGCCATCGGCCAGGAGTTGGGCACGCTCTACCATGCGCTGGCCTCGCGCGATCTGGCCGCGGGCAGCCTGGCGGCACGGCGGCTTTTCAGCTGATCGAGCCTGCTGCCCGGGGCTACACTGGGCGGCATTCGGACTCAATGAAGCGCGCCCTTGAGCACCAGTCTGCTGCTGATTGCCCTGTTGATTGCTGCCAGTGCCTTCTTCTCGATGGCCGAGCTGTCGCTGGCGGCCTCTCGGCGGCTGAAGCTGCGCCAGCTCGCTGACGAGGGCGACGCCCGCGCCGAGCGCGTACTGGCGGTGCAGGAACAGCCGGGCCACTATTTCACCGTCGTGCAGATCGGCGTCAACACGGTGGCCATTCTTGGCGGTATCGTCGGCGAGGGCGCCTTCACCCCGCATTTCGAGGCGGCGCTGGCCTATCTGCTGCCACCCGACCGCGCCGCGACGCTGGGCTTTGCCGGCTCCTTTGTCTGTATCACCGCCTTATTCATCGTGCTGGCCGATCTGGTGCCCAAGCGCCTGTCGATGAACGAGCCCGAGCGCATCGCCATGGTGTTGATCGGGCCGATGCTGGGGCTGGCCACCTTGCTCAAGCCGCTGGCCTGGATTTTCAGCAATGTCACCGAGGCTTTGATACGGATGCTGGGCCGGCCGGCCTCGCGCGACAACAGCATCACCCACGACGACATCCTGGCGCTGGCCCAGGCCGGCAACCAGGCTGGCGTGGTCGCCGATGCCGAGCAGCAGGTGATCGAGAACGTGCTGGAGCTGGACACCCGCACCGTCGAGAGCGCGATGACCACGCGCGAGCGCATCGTCTTCTTCCTGCTCGACGACGACGACGCGCTGGTGCGCAACCGCATCGCCGAGGACCCGCATTCCACCTATCTGGTCTGTGATGGCGAGATCGACCAGGTCGTCGGCTATGTCGACGCCACCGATCTGTTCCAGCGCGTGCTGCGTGGCGAGGCCATCGACCTGCGCGGCACGCCGGGGCTGGTGAAGAAGGTGCTGATCGTGCCGGACCGCATCACGCTGAACGAGGTGCTGGGCCAGTTCCGCCAGGCGCATGAGGACTTTGCTGTCATCGTCAACGAGTACAGCCTGGTCGTTGGCGTGATCACGCTGAATGATGTGATGAGCACGGTGATGGGCAGCCTGGTCAGCCCGCATGACGAGGAGCAGATCGTCCGCCGCGACGATGGCTCCTACCTCGCCGATGGCGTGACTCCCATTCCTGATGTGCAGCGCGCGCTCGAGCTGGAGGCCTGGCCCCATGCCGGTCAGTACGACACGCTGGCCGGCTTTCTGATGGTGATGCTGCGGCGCATTCCCAAGCGCACCGATCAGGTGGTCTGGGAAGGCTGGCGTTTTGAGGTGGTCGACGTTGACAGCCACCGGGTTGACCAGGTGATGATCACCCGGCTGCCGCCTGAGACTGGTGGCTGAGCCTCAGCCGTGCTTGCCTGGCGTCCAGCCGCGTACGGCCAGATGGCGCCGGCCGTCGGCCTTAGCCGGGGCCTCGAGCTCGGTGCCCATCGAGTCGTTCCAGCGGTTCAGGAAACCGAACAGCGCGATGACGCCGAGAATCTCGACGATTTCGCCCTCGTCCCAGTACTCGCGCAGCGTCGCGCCAATCGGCTCATCGACCGCATTCGGCACCGCGGCCGCGGCGATGGCGAATTCCAGTGCGGCGCGTTCGGCGGCGCTGAACAGCGGGCTGCTGCGAAAGTTCCACAGCTCGGCCAGGCGGCGCGGGTCGGCACCTTCTTCCGCGCCGAAGCGTTCGGCCGCGCGAATCGTGTGCGCCTCACAGTAACGGCAGCCGCTGCTGGCACTGCAGAGATGGCCGATCAGACGCTTCAACTCGCTGCTGACGCGGCCCTCGTTGTGCATCACCGCGGCGTTCAGCGCGGTGAAGGCGCGGGCGATGGCCGGGCGGCGCATCATCGTCATCACGCTATTGGGCACAAAGCCCAGCGTGCGGTTGAACAGGGTGGCCAGTTCGCTCACTTCGGGGTTGGCGTCGGCGGCCAGCGGCTCGATCAAAGGCATTGCAATACTCCCTCATTCTTGTGCGCCACAATGCGTGGCTATGAGCCAGTCTGACCTGTTTTCCGCCGCCTCACGAGAGGTGAATCCCGCGGCTCGCACGCCGGCCGAACGCGCTGCCGACCGTGCTGCCGAATTGCGCCAGCTGCTGAACCACCACGCCCATCTCTACTATGTGCTGGATGCGCCCGAGCTGCCCGACGCCGAGTACGACCGGCTGTTCCAGGAGCTGCAGGCGATCGAAGCCGCGCATCCCGAACTGCTGACGCCCGATTCACCCACGCAGCGCGTCATCGGCCAGGTGCTGGCCGGCTTCACGCCGGTGCGCCATGCGGTGCCGATGCTGAGCATCCGCACCGAGACCGATACCGAGGCCAGCGGCGCCACCGCCTTTGATGAACGGGTGCGCAAGCAGCTGGAGCTCAGCGAAGAGGTGGCCCCGGTCGAATACGCCGCCGAGCTGAAGTTCGATGGACTCGCCATCAATCTGCGCTACGAGCAGGGCGTGCTGGTGCAGGCCGCCACCCGCGGCGATGGTGAAACGGGCGAGGATGTCACGCAGAACATCCGCACCATCGGCCAGATCCCGCTGCGGCTGCACGGCGTTGAGGCCCCGGTGATCGAGGTGCGCGGCGAGGTCTATATGCGCCGTGATGATTTCGAGGCGCTGAACGAACGCCAGCGCGAGGCCGGCGACAAGACCTTTGTCAACCCGCGCAATGCCGCCGCCGGCGCCGTGCGCCAGCTCGATCCGGCCATTGCCGCCAAGCGGCCCTTGAGCTTTTATGCCTATGGTCTCGGCGACGTGCAGGGCTGGGACGTGCCGGCCACGCACAGCGAGCTGCTGGACGCGCTGCAGGCCATGAGCATGCCGGTGTGCGAGCACCGCGTCGTCACCGCCGGCGCGGCCGGCCTGGTCGAGTTTCATCGCGCCATGGGCGCGCAGCGCGATGGTCTCCCGTTTGATATCGATGGCGTCGTCTACAAGGTCAACAGCCGGGTGCTGCAGCAACGCCTGGGCTTTGTCAGCCGCGAGCCGCGCTGGGCGGTGGCGCACAAATACCCGGCCCAGGAACAGCTGACCCGGCTCAACGCGATCGAGATCCAGGTCGGCCGCACCGGCAAGCTGACGCCGGTGGCCAAGCTGGAGCCGGTGTTCGTTGGCGGCACCACGGTCAGCAATGCGACCTTGCACAACGTCTTCGAGCTGCGCCGCAAGGGCGTGCGCGTCGGCGACACGGTGATCGTGCGCCGTGCCGGCGATGTGATTCCGGAGGTCGTCGGCAAGCTGGCCGCCGAGCGGCCGGCCTATGTGCCTAACTTCCATATGCCGCGCAGCTGCCCGGTTTGCGGCAGCGCCACGGTGCGCGAGCGCGGCGGCATGGATTACCGCTGCTCCGGCGGCCTGTCCTGCCCGGCGCAGGTCAAGCAGGCGATGCTGCACTTTGCCGGCCGCCGGGCGATGGACATCGAGGGCCTGGGCGACAAGCTGGTCGATCAACTGGTTGACGGCGGCATCGTGCTGAGCCTGCCGGGCTTGTACAAGCTGGGTGTGGCCAAGCTGGCCGCACTGGAGCGCATGGCCGAGAAGAGCGCACAGAACATCGTTGATGCGCTGGAGAAGAGCAAGACGACGACGCTGGCGCGATTTCTGTTTGCGCTGGGCATACGCCAGGTTGGCGAAACCACGGCCAAGGACCTGGCGCGGCACTTCGGTGCGCTCGATAGGTTGATGGATGCCAGCGTCGAGCAGCTGCTCGAGGTGCGCGACGTCGGTCCCATCGTCGCGCAGAGCATCCACACCTTCTTTGCCCAGCCCCACAACCGCGAGGCGGTCGAGCAGCTGCGTGCCGCCGGCGTGCACTGGCCGGAGGGCGAGGGTGCCGCGGCCGAGCAGGGCCCCAAGCCGCTGCTGGGCAAGACGCTGGTGCTGACCGGCACCCTGCCCACACTCAGCCGCGACGCGGCCAAGGAGCTAATCGAGGCGGCTGGCGGCAAGGTCAGCGGTTCGGTGTCCAAGAAAACCCACTATGTGATCGCGGGCGAGGAAGCCGGCTCCAAGCTGGACAAGGCGCGCGAACTGGGCGTGACGGTGCTGGACGAAGCCGGGTTGCAGGCCTTGATACAAACCGAGGGCTGAAGCCCGTTCGGCGCCCATCGAGCGCCGTTAGACTCGCCGCACGAACACGGCCTGGGAGGGCTTGAGATCATGCGGCGAATCGTCAATGTGGTGCAGGCCTTCTGCCTGGCCGCCGCCATGCTGCCGGTGGCGGCACAGGCTTTCAGTGTCACGAGCGCTTCGCCTCAGGGGCAGGTCAAGCGGGTGCAGCAGCTGCGGCTGCGCTTCAGCGAGGCGATGATGCCGCTGGGCGATGCGCGGCTGGCCGATCCGGTGGAACTGCGCTGCGAGGGCGGGGTGGCCATGAACGGCCAGGGCCGCTGGATCAATGAGCGGGAATGGGTCTACGAGCTGAACCAGGCGCTGCCGGCGGGGGCCAGCTGCAGCTATGCGGCCAAGCCCGGCTTCCGGCCCTCGGCAGCTGCCAATGCGCAATGGACGGGGCAGACGGCGTTCAGCTTCACCGTCGCCGCGCCCACGGTGCAGGACTCCCGCCCCTGGCAGGGCAGCGAGATCGAGGAAGAACAGCGCTTCTTGCTGCGCCTGGACGGCCCGCTGAACACCGATTCATTGAAAGGCCGCGCTTGGTGCGAGATCCAGGGCCTGGGCGAGCGGGTGCCGGCTGCGTTACTGCCTAACGATGAATTGAAGCGCACGCTGAAGGCCTTGCGCGAGGGACGCAGCGACAGCCACTGGCTGCTGCTCGCCTGCCAGCGGCGCCTGCCGCCCGAAGCCAGGCTGAAGCTGGTGCTTGGCAAGGGCATTGCGTCGGCCCTGAATCCTCAGGTCCAGACGGGCTTTGAGCAGCGCTTCGAATTCACCGTGCGCAAGCCCTTCACCGCCGAGTTCAGCTGCGAGCGCGAACGGGCTGAAGCCGGCTGTCTACCGGTGCGGCCGATGAGCCTGAACTTCAGTGCGCCGATCTCGCGCGAACAGGCACTGAAGCTGAGGCTACGGCCCGAGAAGGGCGAGGCGGTGGCGCCGCGGCTGCCCAAGGACGAGAAAGAGACACAGTTCTCCCGTGTCGACTTTCCCTACCCGCTGGCCGAGCAGGCCAGCTTCAAGATCGAGCTGCCCGGCGATCTGAAGGACGATGCCGGCCGGCCGCTGGCCAATGCCAAGAACTTTCCGCTGGCGGTGCGCACCGATGCCGCGCCGCCGATTGCCAAGTTCGCTGCCGCGCCCTTTGGCGTGATCGAACGCGAGCCCAGCGGCCCCAGCCTGGTGCCGATCACCATGCGCCATGTGCAGCCGGAGCTTTGGCCCGAGGCCAGGCGTGCAGGCACGGGGCAGTTGCTGGTCAAACGCTATGCCAGCGATGCCGAGATGCTGCAGGCCTATGCCGATTTGCGCCGCCAAAGCCATGATGAATGGGAGACGCGCAAGCGCCCCTATCTGAGCCAGAAGAACGGCGCGCAGGCCCTGACCTTGCCCGCGCTCGACGGCGCCGGGCCGCGGCCCTTCGAGGTGATCGGCCTGCCCATCCAGACCCCCGGCTATCACGTGCTGGAGCTCACTTCGCCGCGGCTGGGCCAATCGCTGCTGGACACTGGCAAGCCCATGTATGTGCGCACCGGCGTGCTGGTGACCAATCTGGGCGTGCATTTCAAGCTGGGCCGCGAGAACAGCCTGGTCTGGGTGACCAGCCTGGACAAGGGCAAGCCGGTGGCCGAGGCGCAGGTGGTGGTGAACGACTGCCAGGGCAAGCCGCTGTGGTCGGGCAAGACCGACTCACAAGGCCGCGCCTGGGTGACGCAGGCGCTGGAGCCGCCGCGCTGGGATGGCAAATGCACGGCGGAGACGGGCCTCTTCATCACCGCGCGCAAGGCCGAGGTCGGCGGTGTGATCGATACCGCTTTTGTGTTCAGCAACTGGAACCGCGGCATCGAGAACTGGCGCTTCAATGTGCCCACCGAGCGCGGCACCGAACGCAATGCCCGCGCCCACAGCGTGCTCGACCGCAGCCTGCTGCGCGCCGGCGAGACGCTGTCCATCAAGCATTTCTTCCGCCTGGAAACCGCGCAAGGCCTGGCGCTGGCGCCGCCGGACCAGCTGCCGACGCGGATGAAGATCATCCACGAGGGCAGCGGCCAGGAGTTTGTGCAGACGCTGCAATGGACCGGCGCGCGCTTTGCCGCGGCGCAGTGGCAGATTCCGCCGGCCGCCAAGCTGGGCCAGTACCGGATCGAGCTGGAACGCGCCGCCGATGACGACAGGCGCCGCCGTGTCTGGGCCAGCGGTGGCTTCAATGTCGAGGAATTCCGCGTGCCCCTGGTCGATGCCCGGCTGATGGCGCCCAAGGGCCCGCTGATCGCGCCCGAGAAGCTGGAGATCGGCGCGCAGCTGAACTATCTGGCCGGTGGCGCGATGGGCAATGCGCCGGTGCAGCTCAGCGCGGTGCTGCGGCCGCGGGTGCTGAGCTTTGCCGGCTTCGAGGGTTTCAGCTTCGAACCGCCCGGCGAGGCCAATCGCAATGCCGACAGCGATGAGGACGCCGAACAGAGCGCGGCGCGCGACAGCCAGCTGGTCGCCGACAAACTGGCCGCCAGCACCGATGCGCAGGGCGCGGCCCGCTTCGCGCTGGCCAAGCTGCCGCGCCTCAGCCGGCCCAGCGATCTGCTCAGCGAGCTGAGCTACCGCGATCCAAACGGCGAGACGCAGACGGTGCGCCAGCTGCAGCCGCTGTGGCCGGCTGCGGCGGTGGTGGGCCTGCGCAGCGCCTCCTGGGTCAGCAATGGCGGCAGCATCAAGCTGCAGGCGCTGGCCCTGGATCTGAACGGCAAGCCGCTGGCCGGCCAGCGCATCGCCGTGCGGGCGCGGCTGATGCAGACGCTGTCGGTGCGCAAACGCATGGTCGGCGGCTTCTATGCCTATGACAACCGGGTCGAGAACCAGGAGCTGGGCGAGCTGTGCAGCGGCAAGAGTGATGAGCATGGGCTGCTGAACTGCGAAGTCAGCCTGAAGAACGCCGGCCAGGTCGATCTGATTGCCAAGCTCAGCGACGCGCAGGGTCGCAGCGTCGAAGCGGCCAGCTCGGTGTGGGTGACCCGCCAGGGCGAGCTGTGGTTCGCGCAGGACAACGACGACCGCATCGACGTGCTGCCCGAGAAGACCCAGTACGAGCCGGGCGAGACGGCGCGCTTGCAGGTGCGCATGCCCTTCCGCGAGGCCACCGCGCTGGTGGCGATCGAGCGCGAGGGCATCATCCAGACCCAGGTGCAGACGCTCAGCGGGCGTGACCCGACGCTGGAGATCAAGATCGAGAAGGCCTGGGCGCCCAATGTCTACGTCAGCGTGCTGGCGATACGGGGCCGCATCGTCGACGTGCCCTGGTATTCCTTCTTCAGCTGGGGCTGGCGGGACCCGCGCGGCTGGTGGCAGGCCTGGCGCGCCTCGGGCGACTACCAGCCGCCCACCGCCATGGTCGACCTGGCCAAACCCGCCTTCAAGCTCGGTGTGGCGGCGATCAAGGTCGGCCTGGCCCAGCACCAGCTGCAGGTCAAGGTGACGCCCGAACAGGCCCAGTACGGCGTGCGCCAGAAGGCCCGGGTGCGCATCCAGGTCAGCCAGGACGGCAAGCCGCTGGCCAATGCCGAGGCCGCCTTTGCCGCCGTCGACGAAGGCCTGCTGGCCCTGCGGCCCAATGCCAGCTGGAACCTGCTGCCGGCGATGATCCAGCAGCGCGCCTGGGGTGTTGAGACGGCCACGGCGCAGAGCGAGATCGTCGGCCGGCGCCACTATGGCCGCAAGGCGGTGGCGGCCGGCGGGGGCGGCGGGCGCGCGACCCGCGAGCTGTTCGACACGCTCTTGCTGTGGAACCCTCGCGTCCAGCTCGATGCGCGCGGCGAGGCCGTCGTCGAGGTGCCGCTGAACGATTCGCTGACCAGCTTCCGCCTGGTGGCGGTGGCCGATGCCGGCGCCCAGGCCTTTGGCACCGGCAGCGCCAGCATCAAGGTGTCGCAAGACTTGCAGCTGCTCTCCGGCTTGCCGCCGCTGGTGCGCGAGGGCGATCAGTTCCAGGCCATGCTGACGCTGCGCAATGCCAGCAGCCGGGCCTTGAAGCTCAAGGTGACGCTGAAGGGCGAGCTGCGCAGTGATGAGGGCAGCCCCGAGGCGATCAAGCGCGAGCCGCTGCAACTGCCGCCACAGACCATAGACCTGGCCCCCGGCGCCGCGCGCGAGCTGAGCTGGCCGGTGACGGTTCCCGCTGGAGCGATCAGCCTCGGCTGGCTGGCCGAGGTCAGCGAGCAGGGCGGCGAAGCTGGCACCCTGAAGGCCGGCGACCAGCTGCGCATCAGCCAGCTGGTGCAGCCAGCGCTGCCGCTGCGGGTGCAGCAGTCGACGCTGCAGCAGCTCGACGGCGCGCTGAGCCTGCCGGTGGCGGCACCGGCCGAGGCGCTACCTGCGGAAGGGATCAAGCGCGGTGGCCTGCAGCTGGCCTGGCAGCCACGCCTGAGTGGCGGGCTGCCGGGCCTGCGCCGCTTCTTCGAAACCTACCCCTACAACTGCCTGGAACAGCAAAGCAGCAAATACCTCGGCCTGCATGACGACAAGGCCTGGCAGGCGCTGATGGGCAAGCTGCCCAGCTATCTGGACGCCGATGGCCTGGCCAACTACTTCCCGCCGCGCAGCGACCAGGCGCCGGGCGGCAGCGATCGGCTCACCGCCTATCTGCTCAGCGCCGCCCATGAGGCCGGCCAGCGACTGCCCGAGCAGGCGCAGCGGCAGATGCTGGATGCGCTGACGGCCTTTGTCGATGGCCGGCTGCAGCGCCGCTTCTGGTCGCCGCGGGCCGATGGCGATGTGCGCCGGCTGGCGGCCATCGAGGCGCTGTCCCGCTACGGCAGGGCCAGCGCGCGGATGCTGGCCACGGTCGACACGGCCCAGCTCGGCAACTGGCCCAGCGCGGCCTTGATTGACTGGTACCTGATCCACAAGCGCCTGGCCGATGCACCGGCGCGCGAGGCCCGGCTCGCCGAGGTGCAGGGCCTCTTGCGCAGCCGCCTGAGCTATGCCGGCAGCACGCTGAAGTTCAGCACCGAGGACAGCGATGCCTGGTGGTGGCTGATGGACAACGCCGACGGCAATGCCGGCCGGCTGATCCTGGCCATGCTCGACGAACCGGGCTGGAAGAGCGAGCTGCCGCGCCTGGTGCAGGGCGCGCTGGCCCGCCAGAATCGCGGCGCCTGGCAGACGACGACGGCGAACTTCTGGGGCGTGATGGCAGTGGAGAAATTCGGCGCCCGATACGAGTCGCAAAAGCTCAGCGGCAAGAGCGTCGCGCAGTTGGAGTCGGCCAGCCGCACGCTGGACTGGGCGCGCAAGCCCGAGGGCGAGAGCCAAAGCCTGCCCTGGCCAGCCAAGCCCGCCACGCTGCAACTGCGCCAGGAAGGTACTGGCAAGCCCTGGGTGACGCTGCAGACGCTGGCTGCCGTGCCGCTGGCCGGGCCGATGAACGCCGGCTACCGCATCAACCGCAGCCTGCAGGCCGTCGAGCAGAAGGACAAGAGCCGCTGGAGCCGCGGCGATGTGCTGCGGGTGCGGCTGGAGATCGAGGCGCAGACCGATATGAGCTGGGTCGTGATCAGCGACCCGGTGCCGGGGGGCGCCAGTGTGTTGGGTGGCGGCGTCGGTGGTGGGCAGCTCGCTGCTGAAGGCGAACGCCGCGAGGGCGATGGCTGGCTGGCCTATGAGGAGCGCAGCTTCGAGGCCTGGCGTGGCTACTACGCTTACCTGCCGCGCGGCAAGCAGCTGATCGAGTACACGGTTCGGCTGAACAATGCCGGTCGCTTCCAGCTGCCCGGCACGCGGGTCGAAGCTATGTATGCACCGGATCGATTTGGTGAGCTGCCCGGCGGGGTGCTGGAGGTGGCGCCTTGAGACTTCGAAGGCGTGGCTGGGCGTGCTGGGGTCAGGTCTTGCTGGCCCCGGCCCTGGCCTGCGTGATGCAGCTGGCCCAGGCCCTGCCCAGCTTCGAGGCGACGCGCAGCGGCCATAAGGTATCCGACATCGCGCTGCTGGACCGCGAGGGCGTGCCCATACAGACGCTGCGCCTGGACAAGCAGCAGCGCGTGCTGCCCTGGGTCAGCCTGGCCGAGGTCTCTCCCGCCTTGCTGCGCGCCATGCTCTACAGCGAAGACCGCCGCTTCTACGAACACAGCGGCGTCGACTGGAGCGCGGTGGCGTCCAGCGCCTGGGCCAATCTCTGGAACAGCCGCACCCGCGGGGCCTCGACGCTGAGCATGCAGCTGGTCGGCCTGCTGGAGCAGGACCTGGCGCGACCGCGCGAGGGGCGCAGCCCGGCGCAGAAAGTCAGCCAGCTGTGGCTGGCCGGCCGGCTGGAAGCGCAATGGAGCAAGGCGCAAATCCTGGAGGCCTATCTGAATCGGGTGCCGCTGCGCGGCGATCTGATCGGCGTGCCCGCCGCGGCTCTGGCCCTGTTCGATAAATCGCCGGCCGGCCTGGACGCCCGCGAGGCGGCCCTGCTGGCGGCCTTGCTGCGCGCACCCAATGCCAAGCCGGCCCTGGTGGCACAGCGGGCTTGCGTGCTGCTGCAGGTGCAAGGCCTGGGCAAGGACTGCGCCGGGCTGGAGCCGCAGGCGCAGGCGGCCTTGCAGCGCCGCGGCGGCATGCCGCCGGGCGAGCAGCTGGCGCCGCATTACGCCCGCCTGGTGCTGCGCCGCGAGGGGCCGAATGCGCAGCGCAGCAGCCTGAGCGCCGCGCTGCAGCGCCAGGCGCTGGCGCTCTTGCGTCAGCAGCTCGGCGAGCTGCAAGGTCATCAGGTCGAGGACGGCGCGGTCATCGTGCTGGACAACGCCAGCGGCGCGGTGCTGGCCTGGGTCGGCTCCAGCGGCAGTGGCTTTTCCGATGCGCCCGAGGTCGACGCGGTGCTGGCCCGCCGCCAGCCGGGCTCGACGCTGAAACCCTTTGTCTACGAGCTGGCGCTGGAGCGGCGGCTGATCACCGCGGCCAGCCTGCTGGACGACTCGCCGGCGCAGATCCAGACCGGCAATGGCCTCTACCTGCCGCAGAACTACGACAAGCGCTTCCGCGGCTGGGTCAGCGCCCGCACAGCCCTGGGCAACAGCCTGAATGTGCCGGCGGTGCGCGTCGGTGCGATGTTGGGTGCCGACCCGCTGGCCGAACGGCTGAACGCCTTGGGCCTGAAGCTGGCCGAGCCGGGCGGCTACTACGGCGCGGCGCTGGCGCTGGGCAGCGCCGATGTCAGCCTGCTGGCCCTGGCCAATGCCTACCGCACGCTGGCCAATGGCGGCGTCTACAGCGCGGTGGCGCTGCCAGGCGCGGAGCCGGCCAGGCGGCGCGTGGCCGAAGCCGGCGCCAGCTTCATCGTCACCCAAATGCTGGCCGACAACAATGCCCGCGCGCTGACCTTTGGCCTGGACAGCGCGCTGGCCACCAGCGGCTTTGCGGCGGTCAAGACCGGCACCAGCAAGGACATGCGCGACAACTGGTGCGTCGGCTTCAGCGACCGATTCACGGTGGGCGTGTGGGTCGGCAATGCCAGCGGCGAGGCCATGCACCAGGTCTCCGGCGTCAGCGGCGCGGCGCCGGTCTGGGCCGGGCTGATGCGCTGGCTGCACCGCGATCGGCCCTCGCGGCCGCCGCTGCCGCCGGCCGGCGTGCTGGCGCTGAAAACGCAGTTCGAGGCCGCGCGCGAGGCGGACCGGATGGAATGGTTCCTGGCTGGCAGCGAACTTGCGCGTGTGCAGGCCACGGCCGAGGTGCAGAGCCTGGCCGCCCAGGGCATCAAGAGCCCGCGCGATGGCAGCGTCTACGCCTTGGACCCCGACATCCCGCCGCGTGCCCAGCGGCTGCGCTTTGAAGGCGAGGCCGGGGTCTGGCAGCTCGACGGTCGGCGCCTCGGGCAAGGCGCGGCGCTGTCCTGGGCGCCGATGCCGGGCCGGCATGAGCTGCGCCTGCTCTCCGACAGCGGCAAGCTGATCCAGAGCGTGCGATTCGAGGTGCGCGGCGCCAGCCTGCGGCGCTGATGGGTTTCGGGGGCGGGGTCAGGTCTTGCGTGGCAGCAAGCCCACCGCCAGCGCCGTGCCCAGCAGCACGATGGCGCAGCCGGCGGCCATGTGCAGCGTGAAGGCCTCGGCCAGGAAGAGTGCGCCCCAGAGCACGGCGAAGACCGGGATCAGAAAGGTTACCGCTACCGTGTTGGCCGGGCCGATGCGCTGCATCAGCCGGAAGTAGAGGATGTAGGCGATGCCGGAGCAGAGCAGGGCCAGCAGGGCCACGCTGATCCAGGCTTGCAGCCCGGGCGTCTCGGATGGCCAGTAGACGAAGGCCGGGCCGGCCAGCAGCAGCGCGGCACCCAGCTGGCTGCCGGTGGCCACGCTCAAGGGGCTGATGTGGCTCAGCCAGCGTTTGCTGGCATTGGCGGCAATGCCATAGCAGAAGGTGGCCAGCAGGCAGGCCAGGATGGCCCAGCCGCTGCCGCCGGGCTTGAAGCTGGCCTGATCCCAGGCCAGAAAGACGACGCCGCCAAAGCCGACCGCCAGGCCCAGCAGGCGCCAGCGCGTCAGCGCCTGTGACAGCCAGGCCCAGGCGACCAGCGCGCCCCACAGCGGCGTGGTGGCGTTGAGGATGCTGGACAGGCCGGCCGTGATCGACAGCGCTGCATAGGCATAGAGCGCAAAGGGCAGGGCGCTGTTGAGCACCCCGACCACCAGCAGCGGCCGCCAGGCGCTGCGCAGCTCGCCCAGCCGGCCACGTTGGGCCAGCAGCGGCAACAGCAGGAGGCAGGCGCCGCTGACCCGCATCGCCGCCATCGGCAGCGGGCCGAACTGGTGAGCGCCCAGGCGCATGAACAGGAAGGAGGCGCCCCAGATGGCGGCGAGCAAGAGCAATTCCTGGATATCGCGGGGCTTCATGGCAGCATGGCAAAAGCCGCGATCATAGGCGCGGCGGCGGCGGCGCTCTGGCGGTTTTCGGCCCGCTATTTCAGATAGCGCTGCTGCAGTTCCTTGACCGTGCCCTCGGCCTGCAACTGCTCATAGGCGCGCAGCCAGCGCTGGGCCTCGGCCTCGCTCAGCTTCAGCGAAGCGCCCATATACAGCTCGGCGGAACCGAGTTGGGCGCTGATCAGAAAGTCCTCGCGCGACAGGCCAGCCTGATCAATCGCCGCCTGCAGCATCGGCGTGCCGGCATAGATGGCGGCAATCATGCCCTGCTGCAGCATGCGCAGCAGGTCTTTGTAGTCCTTGGCCTCGGTGATCTGCTTGAAGCCCTCGGCCTGCAGGTTCTTGATGATGGGCGAG
Organism: Roseateles aquae; assembly: GCF_032337115.1. Classification (NCBI taxonomy): domain Bacteria; kingdom Pseudomonadati; phylum Pseudomonadota; class Betaproteobacteria; order Burkholderiales; family Sphaerotilaceae; genus Roseateles; species Roseateles aquae. Next base: position 76,209 of record NZ_JAVXZY010000002.1, on the reverse strand, counting down.
CCGCGCAGCACACCGACCCGCTGGCGGCGCAGCTCCAGCAGATTGCCGGTGGCGCCCTGCGAACGCTTGACGAAGAAGCTGTAGTCGACCCGCATCAGCGGAATCAGCCAGCGAAAGCCGGCCTCGCGATCCGGCGTGCGGGCCAGCGGGAAAACGCCAAAGTTCTCGCCCTCGGCCGTCATGCGCACCGCGCGGGCCCAGGGGAAGAACTGCAGCTCGGGCTTGCGGCCGAGCTTTTGCGCCATCGCCAGCGCCAGCTCGCTGGCATAGCCCTGTGGCGCGCCGCCTGGGCCTATCCAGGCAAACGGTGGCAGTTCGCCGGCTACCCATTGCAGCTCGGTCTCTGCAGCCAGGCAGGGAGGGGCCAAGAGCAATCCGCTCAGCAGGCATCCATAAAGGGTGACACGGCCCCACACCGCGCCCAAAGAACCATTCATCGACAGGCCATCCGCTTCTTGTTCTATCTCCCTGGCCTGCTGCCGACTCTAGCACCGCGCCGCGGGCGGCCTATCCCGCGACTGAATGGGTGGGCCGCCTACATGGCCTTGAACAGATGGACATAGGCGCGGCTCACCGGCAGCTCGCGCGACTGGTCCTTGAAGCGCACGAACAGCCGGCTCAGCTCATCGCGCCGGGTACCGGCCAGGTGCTGCAGATTGATGATGGTGGAGCGGTGTACCTGCCAGAACAGGGTCGGGTCGAGCTGGGTGATCAGCTCGCTGATCGGCGTGCGTATCAGGTACTCGGCATCGGCCGTCTGTACGCAGGTGTATTTCTCGTCGGCGTGGAAGTAGCGCACCTCGTTCACCTCGATCTGATGCATCAACTCGCCCTGGCTGGCGCGAATGAAGCGCAATGGGGCCGCTACCCCGGGCTGTGGGCTGGCGCCGAGCAGCTTTTGCAAGGCACCGGCGAGGGCTGCATCCGGCTCCGCGGCCGGGGTGGTCAGGGTGGCACGCACGCGTTCCAGCGTTCGTGCCAGTCGGTCGGTCTTCAAGGGCTTGAGCAGATAGTCCAGCGCCGCATGGTCGAAGGCTTCCACCGCGTAGTCATCGAAAGCGGTGACGAAGACCACACGCGTCTTGCCTTCGATGCCTTGGGCGACTTCCAGGCCGGTCAGACCGGGCATCTGGATGTCCAGGAAGGCGAGCTCGGGGTCGTGGGCGGCGATCAGTGCGGCGGCCTCATCGCCATTGCGGGCCAGCGGCAGCAGCTCAAGCTCGGGCCACAGGGTCTTCAGTTGCTGGCGCAGGTATTCGGCCAGGTGGATTTCGTCGTCGGCAATCAAGGCGCGTGTCATGGCTGGTCGTCGTTCTTGCTGGTGGGCTGGGCTTCGATGGGCAGAACGAGCTCGGCCACGCAGCCTTGTTCGCCCGGGGTGATGGTCAGGGCGGCATCGTCGCCATGGCGGGCGTCCAGGCGCTCGCGGATGTTTTTCAGCGCCAGCCCATGGCCGGGCCGGGCGCGGCGCTGGGCGGCACGCAGGCCGAGGCCGTCGTCCTCGACGCGCAGATGCAGGCGCTCATCCAGCAGTCTTGCGCTGAGTCGTACCGTGCCGCCCTCGGCCTTGCCTTCCAGACCATGGGTGACGGCGTTCTCGACCAGTGGCTGCAGCAGCAGCGGCGGCAGCTTCAGTGCGCGCAGTTCGGCGGGCACGTCGATGTGGAACTGCAGCCGCTCCTCGCCCATGCGGATCTGCATCAGGGCCAGATAGCTCTGCACCGCCTGCAGCTCCTGGTCCAGGCTGCAGGTCTGCAGCCGCAGCGTGCCCAGGCTAGCGCGCAGATAGTCGGTGAAGCATTCGAGCATCTGCTTGGCGCGCTCAGGTGCCGGGTCGATCAGGCTTTGCACCGCGGCCAGGCTGTTGAACAGGAAATGCGGTTCGATCTGGGCCTGCAGGCGCAGCAGCTGCGCTTCGGTCGCTTGCAGCTGCAAGGCCTTGCGCTTGTTGGCCTGCCAGGAGATGAAGGCGCTGAGCAAGGCAAAGATCAGGCTGATGAAGAGGAATCTGCTGGCCGCCCGCATCGAATCAAACGGCGAATCCGTGATGCGCACATCGGCAAACACGCGCAGCAGCTGTGTGAACACAAAGAAGCTGATCGCCATGATCAGAACGGGCACGCCGCCGAAGAACAGGCTGCTGTAGGGCCCGCCCCGGTTCAGCCGCTGCAGCCGGGCCTCGGGCAGCAGCAGCTCAACGGCGCGGTAGCTGCCGTGGATGGAGAAGGCAATGAAGAAACCCAGCAGATAGGTCAGCAGCACGCCGGCCAGGCCGATCTGGGCGTCGCCGAACACCACGCCCAGGCTCATGAAGAAGGTCGGGAAGAACAGTGCGAAGGCGCTGCTGATCAGCAGCCGCGCCCACAACTTCTCGTCGCGGTGTTTGTGCAGCTTGAAATAGCGGCCGCGGGCATAGGCAAAGTCTTGCAGCAAATCGGTCAGGGTGGGCATGGCGGGCAGTGTCGGTGTCTGATGGAGGCAAGCCTAGAGGGATGGCCCCAGGGCGGTGGCACGCACTCGACGAATCGACAACCGCGGCGCTGAATCGCAAGCGCCGGGCCGGTTACGGCAACAGTACGGCGGCGGCCCCGGGCTTGCCTACAATGGCGCGCTGTTTTTGGCATCGGACGCTTGTCCAGGGATTACGCATGCAAGTTCACGCCTCCATCTTCAAGGCCTACGACATCCGTGGCGTCGTTGGCAGCACGCTCGACGAGCAACTGGCCGAGCACCTGGGCCGCGCCTTCGGCACCGAGGCGGTCAAGCTGGGCGAGAAGGCCGTGGCCGTGGGTCGTGATGGACGCTTGTCGGGCCCCTCGCTAGTCGCGGCGCTGATCCGCGGCCTGCAGTCGACCGGCCTGGATGTGGTCGACCTCGGCCCGGTGACGACGCCGATGCTCTACTACGTGGCCGCCACCCGCGCCAAGCACGGCTGCAACTCCGGCATCATGGTCACTGGCAGCCACAATCCCAAGGATTACAACGGCTTCAAGATGGTGCTCAAGGGCGCGGCCGTCTACGGCGAGCAGATCCAGGGCCTGCGTCAGCGCATCGAGGCCGAAGACTATGTGAGCGGCAAGGGCCGTGTGGCAGCGATGGACATCGTGCCCGAGTACAGCCATCGCATCGTCAGCGACTGCAAGCTGGCCCGCCCGATGAAGGTGGTGGTCGACAGCGGCAACGGCATCCCTGGCGCCAGCGCACCGGCCATCCTGCGCGCGCTGGGCTGCGAGGTGATCGACATCTACTCCAAGGTCGATGGCGATTTCCCCAACCACCATCCCGATCCCTCGCGGCCGGAAAACCTGGAAGACCTGAAGCGCATCGTCCACGCCTGCGACGCCGAGCTGGGCCTGGCCTTTGACGGCGACGGCGATCGGCTGGGCATCGTCACCAAGGACGGCCAGATGATCATGCCGGACCGCCAGATCATGGTGCTGGCGGCCGACATCCTGAAGCGCCTGCCCGGCGCCGAGATCATCTTTGACGTCAAGTGCACCCAGCAGCTGGCGCCCTGGATCCGCGCCCATGGCGGCAAGCCGCTGATGTGGATGACCGGCCACTCACTGGCCAAGGCCAAGCTGAAGGAAACCGGTGCACCGATGGCCGGCGAGCTGTCGGGCCACATCTTCTTCAACGAGCGCTGGTACGGCTTCGACGATGCGATGTACACGGCCGGCCGGATGCTGGAGATCCTGTCGCGCGAGGCCGACCCGAGCGCCTTGCTCAATGGCCTGCCGAACAGCTTCAACACGCCCGAACTCAACGTGCCCTGCGCCGAGGGCGAGCATCATGAAGTGGTCAAGCAGCTGAAGGCACAGACCACGCTGGCCGACTTCCCCGGCGCCACCGAGCTGGTCACGATCGACGGCTTGCGCATCGAGTACCCCGATGGCTTCGGCCTGATCCGCCCGTCCAACACCACGCCGGTGCTGGTGCTGCGCTTTGAAGGCCAGACGCAGGAAGCGCTGGACCGCATCCAGCACGATGTGCTGGCGCAGCTGAAGCGCGTCAAGCCCGACGCGACCTTTGCGGCCGGCCACTGAGCCCGCGATGAGGGCAGGCGGCGCCGAGACGCTGAAGCAGCGGCTGGCGCGCTGGGCCTACGGCTGGGCGCTGCGCCTGGCCACGCCGCTGTATCTGCTCAAGCTGTGGCGGCGCGGAGCGGCCGAGCCGCTGTACCGCCAGGATTGGGGCCAGCGGTTCGGCTTTGGGCCTGCTGCCGTCCCTGCCTCGGCGGGCGGGGCGCTGTGGCTGCATGCGGTATCGCTCGGCGAGACGCGCGCTGCCGCGCCCTTGATCGAGGCTTTGCGCGCCGCTCAGCCGGGCCTGCGCCTGCTGCTCACCCATGCCACCGCCACCGGCCGCGAGGCCGGACAGGCGCTGCTGCATGACGGCGATCAGCAGTGCTGGCTGCCCTACGACAGCCCCGGCGCGGTGCGACGTTTCCTGTGCCGCCATCGGCCGGCCGTCGGCGTGCTGATGGAAACCGAGATCTGGCCAACGCTGCTCTACGAAGCACAGCGCCAGGGCCTGCCCATGGTGCTGGCCAATGCCCGCCTGTCGGAGAAAAGTGCCCGCAAGGGGCGCCGGTTGCAGGCCTTGCTGGGCGCGGCGGCCGCGCGGCTGACGCTGGCACTGGCGCAGACCGAGGCCGACGCCACGCGGCTGCGCGATGCCGGTGTGCATCGTGTGCGGGTGATGGGCAATCTGAAGTACGACCTGCATCCCGATCCGCGCCTGCTGGCGCAGGGGCAGGGCTGGCAGATGCGCTTGCAGCAGCAGGAGCGCCGGGTGCTGCTGGCCGCGGTGACACGCGAAGGTGAAGAGGCCGAGCTGCTGGATCAGTTCCTGCAATGGCCGGCGCCGCGCCCCTTGCTGCTGATCGTGCCGCGCCATCCGCAGCGCTTTGATGAGGTGGCGGCCCTGGTGAGCGCGCGGGGCTTGCGCCTGGCGCGGCGGAGCAGCTGGGGCGCTGAGCCAGATGCCGCGGCGCTGGCTGCCGAGGTCTGGCTGGGCGACAGCATGCGCGAGATGCCGCTCTACTATGCTGCGGCCGATCTGGCCCTGCTGGGCGGCAGCTTTGCGCCGTTGGGCGGACAGAACCTGATCGAGGCCGCCGCCTGCGGCTGCCCGCTGTTGATGGGGCCGCACACCTTCAATTTTGCCGACGCTGCGGCGCTGGCCGCAGCGGCCGGTGCGGCCGAGCGGGCTGACGATCTGGCTGGCGCGCTGCAACGCGCGCAGGTGCTGCTGGCCGATCCCGCTGGCTTGCAGCAGCGGGCCGAGCAGGCCAGACGTTTTGCGGCCTGCCACCGCGGTGCGGCCGCAGCGATGGCGGCAGAGATTCTTGCCTTGCTGCGCCGCTGAGACTCAGCCGCCACGCAGCTTGCGATAAAGCGTGCTGCGGCCAATGCCGAGCTGACGCGCGGCCAGCGACAGATTGCCGCCAGCCGCCTGCACGGCCGCCTCGATGGCCTGGGCCTCGGTCTGGCGCAAGGTGGTCGGCTGGGCGGCCAGCTTCAACCCCAGCGCTTCCGGGTCGACAGGCTCGGCCTTGGGCTGCGCCGGGCTGCTCTCGGGCTGGGGCGCCAGCATGATGCTGGGCGCAGCGTTGCCACTGGCCTGTGGGGCCAGAGCAGCGACGCGCAAGGCCTGGTTACCCGCCTGCAGCTTGCCAAAGAAGCGCGTATGGCGGCTGGTCTGCAGCAAGGGCTCGGGCAGCTCCACGCAGACCGGGTTGTCGATGGCGCCGCCGGCAGCCATCAGCTGGCCCAGGCCTTGCCCCAGCAGCGATTCCAGCGTGTGCCGGCGCAGCTGCGCGGCCGACAGGCCCAGCAGCTCCTGGGCGCGGCGATTGACGCCTTGGATGCGGCCCTCGGCATCGAGCGCGAGCACGCCTTCCTGCAAGGTGTCCAGGCCGGCGCTGCTGCCGTGGAAATGCCAGCGCGGGCTGTGCCTGAAACGTTCGGCAAAGCACTGGTTCTCGATCAGCCGCGCCGACATGGCGGCCAAGGCCAGCGTATGCGGATGGTAGGAGCGGCGATCACCCGACACATCGATGACGCCCAGCAGACCGCCCTTGTGGTCGAAGATCGGTGCGGCCGAGCAGGTCAGGAACTGCATGCTGCGCAGATAGTGTTCGCTGCCATGCACCAGCGTCGGCAACTCGGTCATCAGGGCGGTGCCGACGGCGTTGGTGCCCTTGTCAGCCTCGGCCCAATGCGCACCGGGTGCCAGCGCCACGCGCTGTGCCCGCTGCAGAAAGCCGTTATCACCCAGCGCATGCAGGATGGTGCCTGCGGCGTCGGCCAGCACCACCATGCTTTGCGCATGGGCCAGCTGTTCGTAGAGCATGTCCATCACCGGCAGTGCCTGGGCGCAGAGCCTGGCATTGCGCTGCTGCAGATCCTGCAGCGCGGCGCCGTCGAGCCGGTGCAGATCGGCCTCATCGGCCGGATTCAGACCAAAAGCCTGGCAGCGCTGATGCGAGCTGAGGATCAGTTGCTGGTGTGCCGATGGCAGCTGGCCCTGCACCGGCAAGCCGCTCGGATGGCCGCTGGCGCTGGAATGGCTGTACAACGGCAAATCCATGGCCGCTCCCCCTTGCTGCTTGGTGAAGGGCTGACTATCCCGCAAGCGCTCGGGCGAGGCAATAGTGGCCGTCTCGGGGCAAGCCCTGACCCCGCGTCAGCGCGTACTCGGTGTAGAGGAGGGCGTGGAGGGGGGGGACGGCGGCGGATTGACGGTGATGACGCGGCGCGGGCTGCTGTCGCTGCCGGTGTCGGCGGCACCCAGCTGCGGGTTGAGCTGATCCCAATCGTCGCTGCCGTGGATGATGGTCGGCTTGATGAGCACGACCAGTTCACGCTTGCGTCCGCTGTTGGCACGGTTGCCGAACAGCGTGGCGGTGATCGGGTTCTGCTCGGCGCCGGGCAGGCCGGAGCCGCGCCGGGACGACTCCAGCTGCATCAGCCCACCGATGGCGGCAATCGCGCCATCGGGAATGCGTACCACGGTGTCGGTTTCGTTGACGCTGCTGGACGCCAGTGGCAAGCGGTAATTGCCGATGGTGCCCAAATCGACCTGCTTGATCTTTTCTGTCACCGTGGTGACAGAGGGGTGGATGTGCAGGGTGACCATGCCGGCGTCGTCGATCTGCGGTGTCACGTCCAGCGCAATGCCGGAGAAGAAAGGGGTCAGCGTCAGCGTCGGCATGCTGATGCCGACATTGTTGTTGGTGCTGGTGCCGGTGTTGGTATTGCCGCCGGTGATGCCGGTGACGAAGTAGTCGTCGGTGCCCACCTTCAGCACGGCCTTCTGGTTGTTCAGGGTGGCGACGCGCGGGCTGGACAGAATCTGCAGATCGCCATGGCTTTGCAGAAAGCTCAAGAGGCCCTGGAAGCCGCCCTTGCTGAGCGCCAGGCCAAAGGCGCCGCCGCCGGCCGAGGGCAGTGGAATCAGATCGGGCCAGGCGGGTGCCTGCGTGCCGGTGGACAGCACCGGCAGCTGCAGGCTGTTGCTGACCAGCGGATTCAGCACCGTGTTGACGCCGCTGGGAATGGAGGGGTTGACGCTGGTCTGCCCGATGCTGCCGTTCTTGCCCAGCACCGACCAATCGACCCCGCTCTGGAAGCCTTCGCGCAGTTCAACCTCGACGATCTTGGCCTCCAGCATCACCTGGCGCTCGACGGCCAGGCGCGTGGCGCGCAGGAAGGCTTCGACATGGCGCAGCTCCTGTGGCATTGCCCGAACGGCAATCGTGCCGGCCTGCGGGCTGACGATGACGCTGCGGCCTGGCTCGCTGCCGACCAGATTGCGCAGCGCCTGGGCGGTATCGGCCCAGAAGTCGCTCCTCGTCAGCGTGGACACCTGGCTGCTTTCCGGCTGGGTCAGGGCGCCGTTGCTGCCATTGCCGGTGTTGTTGCCGGCGCCATTGGCGGCGGTGCTGGTGCCAGTGCTGCCCGAGCCGGTGCCACCGCTGTTGGCGGCCACCAGGGCCGCGCCGGAGCTGACCCGCAGCTCGCTGCGGCCCAGACGCTGACCCTGCAGGTAATTGACGCTGAACACGCGGGTCTGCATGGTCGGTGGGTAGACGCTGATGCGGCGGCCGTCGATGCGGAAGTCAAAGCCATAGACATCGCGGATGGATTCCAGTGCCTCGCGCAGCGTCACACCCTTCAAGGTGACCGACAGCTGGCCGCTGACATCGGGATGGACCAGCATGCTGTAGCGGGTGTCGGTGACCAGGGAGAGAAAGACGTCGCGGATCTGCGCGCCGTTGACGATCAGGTCGAAGCGCGGCTCGGCCGGCGCGGCAGGCGGGGGCGCGGCCGGCGTCGCCGCTTGCGGGCTGGCTGGCTGGGCCTGTTGCAGGCTGCGTTCCTGGGCCAGCCGTGCCGCTTGCTGCTGCCGATGAGCCTCCAGCTCGGCGCGCAGATTGTCGGCTGGCTGAGCCAGGCGCAGCGGTGCCTCGGCACAGCCGCTCAGGACGAAGGCCAGGGCCAGGGCGATGGGCATCAGCGGCAGCGCTGCGCTGCGGCAACGGCGAGCCAATGCGTGCGGGCCGGCGGCGGCACCGCGGCCAAGGCGGTGGAGGCTGTGCGTCATGGCTGTTCCTTGGAGACGGACTTGTTGTTCTTACGCTTGGTGGCCTTGCCGGCCGGCGCTGAGGCGGCGGCGTCGCTCTCGGGGCTCGGTCGCAGCTCGACGCCGGCGAACAGAGGCTCGCGCCGGGTCACTCCTGCTTCACGCAGCCAGACGGCCTGCTGGTCGATGCGCACGATGCGTGCCTCGCCCAGCTTGTCGCCGATGCCGAGCCGGCGGCTGCCCTGCATCACATAGGCCTTGCCGTCGCTGAACAGCAGCAGGCGTGGCGCGATGGCCTCGGCCTCGGCTGCGCTGGCAGGGCCTGCGGCGGCCAGGGCCTCGGCGGCGGCAGCGGCGCGCAGGGCCGGTGGCCACTGCATGGGATCGCGGCCGCCGGAGGCAGCGACGGCGCTGGCGGCAGCTGGTGCCGTCGGCAGCTTGGCCGGCGCTGCGGGCGCTGGCTGTGCCGGTGCTGCGGCGTTCGCCTGCAGGCAATAGATCAAGCTTAGAAGCAGGCTCGCTGCCAGCTGCCGCCGCTTCGAACTGCGTGCACGGTTCATGGGGCTGCCCTCAGCACAAAGAGTTGCAGCTGCAACTGGGTGGCGTGGCCGCTGGCGCCGGCCTGCAAGCGCATCTCGCCCCAATGCAGCTCGGGCCAGGCCTGCTCGAGATCGCGCAGATAGGCTTGCAACTCGCTGTAGTCACCGGCGAGCTGAAGTTCCAGGCCCTGCCATTGCAAGCCCTTGAGGCTGATGCCGCGGGCGTAGACCGGGGCATCGTTGATGCTGTCGAGCTTCTCCAGCGTCAGGCCTTCGTGGCGCTTCAGCAGGGAAGCCAGCAGACTGCTCAAGGGCGCCGTGCCTTGGGGCGCGCCCAGATTCATGTCCTGCGCCTGAGCGATGAGGCGTTGGCGCGCGGCAGTGATGCGCCGGCGCAGCAGCGAGACCTGGCCGTCGCCCAGGCTTTGCCGCGAGGCGCTGCTGAACTGCTCGCGCAGCTGTTGCATTTGTTGGGCCAGCTGCTGCTGGGCCACGGTCTGGGCCTCGCGTTCGGCGCGCAGCGGTGTGATCAGCAGGCGGTCGAGCAAGGCCATGGCCAGCAGGCTCAGCGAGACGAACAGGAAGACGCGCTCGCGCAGACTCAGCGCATCGATCCGCTGCGCCAGGTTGAGCAGCTGCTGGCGCCAGCGTGCGAGGGTGCTGTTGCTCATCGTGCGCCCCCTGTGCTGGCTTGCGAGGCGGCGCCGGTCGGAGGCAGTGCCTGTGCCGACCCCAGCAGCACTTCAAAGGCCCAGCTGTTCGGCCCCTTGGCCGGTAGGCCCGCCAGGCTACCGCTGCTGCCAGCGGTGCTGCTGCCGGGGCTGCTGTTGAGCGGGGGCAAAACGCGGCCGCCAGTTTTTTCAAGCCGTACCTGCTGAATCTGCAAGCCCTGCAGCGGCGCCAGGCTGCCCAGGCCGACGACCCAGGCACGCAGCGGCAATGGATCGAGCGTGCCGCCTTGCATCGCCAAATGGCCGGGCTGCCAGCGCAGCTCGCTCAGCCAGACCGGCTCGGGCACGCTGCGTGCCAGCAAGCCCAGCAGGTCAGAATAACGGTGGCCGGGCTTGAGCAGGCCGCCGCGCAAGGCTTGCAGCTGCTGCGCCAGCTCGTTGTTCTGCTGCTCCAGCTGGGCCAATTGCTGCTCCAGCAACTTGGGGTCGCCGGATTGCGGCAAGCGCGCCAGGGCCTCGATCAGCATGCGCCGCTCCTGCTCGGTTTGCGCCTGTACCGCTGCATGGCTGCGTCGCGCCAGATCGGCCTGACGACCCAGCCACAGCGAAATGGCGAGCATGCCAAGCAGCAGCAGGGCGCCCGCCTGCAGCATCGCCAGGGCCGAGAAATGCCGGCGCGGTGCCGCCAGGATGGGCGTCAACAAATTGATCTGCTGCGCCATGTCTAGAGCTCCTTGCCGCTGTCGCGGAGGCTGGCGCCCAGCAGGGGCAGGCAGGCGGCGAGTTCAAGCTGCTGCTGGGCATCGCCGGCTTGCAGGCCGCTGAAGATTTCGCCCAGCTGCAAAGCGCTGCTGCGCAGGCCGAGTTCGCGTTGCAGCAGTGCGGCCAGCGGCTCGGCATGCTCGGCGGCGACCACGTAGAGCCGCGCGAGCGGCAGGTCCGGCGTCGAGCGTTCCCAGACATCGATCGAGCGCTGCAGCTCGATCACCAGCGCAGATTCTTCGCCGCCGCTCGAGTAGTCAACGATGCCATTGGCATCGGTCGGTGGCGCTTCGAAGCTGAGTCCGGCCTCCAGGCTGGCGGCCGGCTTGTCGCTCTGGATGGCCCGTGCAAGCAGTCGCGCATCGCTGTCCAGTCGCCGGGTGTAGTACAGCTCGCCTTCGGCGCAGATGCACAGCAGGCAGGGCTCGCCATCGCGCCACAGCAAGGCGGCACAGGCACGTTCGCCCAGGCCGTCGTGCTTGGCCTGAGCGCTTTGGAGGTTGCGCAGCGCGGTCTCCCAGATGTCGGCGATGTCAAGGCCTAGCTGCAAGGCGCCGGCTCGCTCGTTCAACTGGCGCAAAGCGCTGTTTTGCGCCGCAATGACGAACATCTGCGGCTGGCCGCGATGCACATCGATGCCCACATGCAGCACATCGAGTGTCAGCTCTTCGAGCTTGTGCTCGACCATTTCCTTGATCTGCCAGCGGGCAGCGGCCTTCATTTCCGCGGCCGGCACTTTGGGGCTATCGACCTTGAGGATCTGGTAGTCGGGCGGCTCAAGCAGGGCCTGCACCTCGCCAGCCTGCAAGCCGAGCGCCTTGATGCGGCGATTGAAGTCGTCCTCGCTATCGCCTCCCCGCCATATGGCCCCCCAGCTGCGCAGGGCGGCGCCGGGCTCGCCGAGCACATAGGCGAAGAGCTCGGGCGTCATTCGCAGCGACAGCCTCAGGCTGTTGGCTCGTGTCTGCCAAGGCCAGCGCATCAATAGTTCTCCCTTTGATAGACCACCGCGTCACTGCCGCGGTAGAGGCCGAAGCTGGCCCGCGCGGCAGGGTCGCGATCCAGGCTGTTGCCACACCAATTGGTCTGCAGATAGTCGCGGCCGGCGCCGCTGCTGGCGGCCTTGGCCGGTGTCCAGGGCTTCAGGCAGCTGTTGTCGGCCGCATTGGCGCCCAGGCTGATGGCGACGTCGTAGCTGCCGGCGTGACCGCTGGCCGGCTTGGCCAGCACCAGGGCACCGACACCGCTGCTGAGGGTCAGCGAGCTGCCCTGCATCGCGGCATCGGCGCTATCCAGGGTCTTGCGGAAATTGCCGAAGCTCAATTGGCTGGCGCTGATGCTGGTGCAGCTGTCCAAAGTGTTGGTGACAAAGTTGCTACCGTCGAAGTGCTGAGCCTGCACGGGCAGGGCGAGCGTTCTTGTCTGCGAGCCTATGGCATTTTGCAAACGAAGGCGACCGAAACGCAGCTCGACTGTGGCGATCTGGCTGCTGTCGGCGCCATTGGCCGGCGAGTCGGTGTCCAGATCGGGCTGGAAGATGCCGGCCTCGCCATCGCTGACGGCCACGCCGACCGCGACAGTGGCAAACGGGCCATCAGGCGCCGCTGCGCGCAGCAGGGCTGCTGTCAGGCCGATGCCGGTGGCCTGGCCATTGCTCCAGCCACTGGCCACATCGATCTTGCTGGCCAGGCGCACGCGGTTGTTGGCCGCCTTGAACATCGTGCTGCCCTGGATGCCGGCCACCGTGTAGCTGGAGACGCTGTTGAGATCAAGCTTGGCATAGCTGCCGCTGTAGTTGCTGGTGACGTTGCCTTGCAGATTGACCGCGCTCAGATCGAAGTTCAGGCGCAGGTTCTCGCCAAGGTAGGTGAAACTCGATGGACTGGGACAGGCGGCGTTGACGCGCTGGGTGATGCTCTTGTTGGCCGTCTTGAAGCCGGCCGGCACAAAGCGGCCGACGCGGGCGTTTTGCTGGCCGCTGGCATTGAGAACGAGCAGCCCCAGGTTCTGCCCGCTGCCTAAGAAATTGCTCGCCACGCCGGCCGTGTTGAAGGCAAAGCTGCCGACTTCGCTGTACTGCAGCTGGCTGAGGCTGGCGCTGCCGCTGCTGAAAGCGTTGGCGGCAACGCTGCCGTTGGACAGGCTGCCCAGCGTGCCCGGGAAGGGCAGCTGAGTGCCGGCCAGCGGCGCCAGCGTGACGGCGCTGGCAAAGCCGGGCGCCAGGCCGCCGGCCTTCAGCGCCGCTGCGCTGGCGGTGCTGTCCGGCGTGCCGGTGTTGGTGGGATCGGCGCCATTGCTGGTCATGGCTGCCGTCCAGCGGTAGGCGCCCAGCGTGGCCGAGAAACTGGCGCCAGCTGGCGCAAAGACGGCGCTGCTCGCCGTCGAGCCGCCGGCATTGCCGACGCCGTTGTAGCTCAGCGCATCGAGGATCAGCGCGAATGGGCGCACGGTCAGCACATTGCTGCTGCCATTGATGATGGTGCTGGCGGTGCTCAGGCTGTCGTCACGTGCATTGAGTGAGTAGCGGCCGATGTCGCTGCTGCCCAGATTGAAGCTGGCAACGCCGGCAGTGAAGTTCAGCGTCAGGTTGTTGCCAACCGGCGCAGCGCTTGGGATGTTCAGGGCCGGGGAGACCACGGTGGGCGCGGTCCAGGAACTGCCGTTGTCGCTGCGCCAGAACTTCAGCGCATGGCTGCCGGCATAGTCAGTGGCGACGCCGCAGGTGCCGCTCACCGGATCCTTGCGCATATAGCTCAGCGTGTAGTCGTGCGGCCGGCCGGCGACGGCGACATCATTGCTGCTGATCTTGTTGTTCAGGTCCTCGGCGAAAACAAAGGCGTTGTCGCTGAAGCTGATGCTGGCCGAGGTGCTGCTCGAGCCGCTGATCAGCGGATCAACGACGGTGACGGTCAGCGTTTGTGCCAGCCCATGGTCAAGCCGCAGCTTGACGCTGCCGCTGTCTCCCGCCGCATAGCTGTAGCTGGCCGCACCGCTGTTGGCGACGGCCTGGCTCAGCGTGCCCGCGGGCGCCGGCCCGCTGCCAGCACTCCAGTTGCCCTTGCCGCTGGATGTGCTCAGATTGATGCTGCCGGTATAGCTGGTGACCGTGGCGCCGCCGCTGTCGACCGCGGTGATAGTCAGTGTTTGTGGCGTGCAGGTCGAGGCGCTGCCGGTACCACTGATGACGAATCTCGAGGGGCCCGCCGGGCACAGATTGGCTCGGCTGCTGCCGTCGTAATTCTTGCCGCCGGCCTGATTGCTGTAGATGCTGCTGATGGTGCCGGCACTGAGCGCGCCGCTGAACACCATGAACTCGTCGATCTCGGCATTGAGGCCCTCGTGGGTGCCGGCATCAATGTCGTAAGAGGCGCCGATATAAGCCAGCGTGCCAATGGTGCGGGCATTGACGGCGTCCTTCTGCGCGCCGTCGACATACAACTCCGTGCTGTTCGGGGTGGCGACCAGCACGATATGGTGCCAGCCGCTGGAAAGCACATTGAACTTGTAGCTGCCCGGCACGGTGCTGCCGCCATTGGTGTAGACGCCCCAGCGAAAGCTGTCTGAGGCATCCATGTACATCAGATCGCCGCCGCCGCTCATCGCGCCCAGCACGTGGTAGCGGCTGCCACCGGTTGAGAGTGGAAACTTGACCCAGACGCTGACGCTCCAGTCACTGTTCATCGTCGTGCCACCGCTGACGCTGAAATAGCGTCGCCCATCGACAGCGCGCAGATCGGCATGGCGATTGACGATGGCGGGTGTGGCTGCTGTGTTGGCTGCACCTTGGACCGCGGTGGCATGGGCGCCGCCGGTGCTGGCCTTGACCTCACCGGCGGCGCCGCTGTAGTTGCTGCATTCGTCGAAGCGGTACTCGGCTTTCAGTTGCACGGCGGTGCCGATGTTGATGGTCACGCTTTGCGAGGTGAAGCTGATGTATTCGGTGAAGGTGATGGTGGTGCTGCCGGTGCTGGTCGCGGTGTAGCTGAAGTCGATGGCCGCCGATTTGATGCCGGTATTGCCAGGCACGTAGACGGAATAGGTCTGACCACCGGAGTTGTAGACGTTGTTGCAGTCCCAGTCGGTGCTCTGCATCGCGCAGCCGCTGTAGCTGAGCCGGGCCGGCGCGTCATCACCGAACTGCAGGGCGCCGCCCTGGCAATGCTGGTAGGTGACCAGGATGGTGATGGTGACCGTGCTGCCGACCGTCGGTGAGGCCGGCGAGGTGGCCAGGCCATCGATGCTCATCGTGCAGGCCTGTGCCACACCCTGGCCCAAACACAGCAGCAGGGCCAGCAAGAGCATGCGCCAGCGGTGCAGCAGCAGCGGCACGCTCAATGAGCGAGGCAGTCGCGTCATCGCTGCAAGGTCCTTGCCAGCTGGCGTTCGACGTAGCTCGGCTGCGGCGGCGACGCGCCGGGACAGCTGCCCGCGTTGGGTGCATTGCAGGCGGTGGCCAACAGTTGATAGAAGGCCAGTTGCGTGCTGCCGTCACTGACGGTGCCGGAGCCCGGGGTGCGGCTGCAGCTGACGGTGACCGTCATCCCGGGCGGCCCGGGCTGTGCCGGCGTACCGAAGGCAATCGAGGTGGTGGCAAAGCAGGGCGGCTGCGCGACGGCGTTACGCAGGATCTGAAAGCTGCCGAATTCCAGCCCCGCCAGCGCGGCCTGGTAGGCGCGGGCCTGTTCCAGCTCGCTGGCGGCGCCCAGATGCTGGCGCATGCTCAGCTGGGCCAGCGTCGCACCCAAGGCAGTCAGCACGACCAGGATGAACAGAGCCGACATCATCGTGAAGCCCTGCGCTGCTTGCTTCATGGCAGGTTGTCCACATGAACGGCGCGGTAGAGACTCACCGTCTCCGTGCCGCTGCCCGGGCCTTCGACCTTGGCAGTCAAACTCAGGCTCAGGCTGACCAGGGCGGCTCGCGCCGCGACGATGGCGTTTTCATAGCTGAAATTGCAGGCGCTGACACCACGGGCCAGCAAGGCGCTGCTGCCGCCGCTCGGTGGGTCCGGCTGGACAGCGACAAAGCCATAGCCGCTGTAGCGGGTCAGCGTTCCAGCTGTGCGATCGCAACGGTAGGTAATCGGCTGCTCGACTGCATAGACGCGAAACGGCGGCGCCAGCAGAGTGGCCGGCAAGGCGGCCAGCGAGCTGATCGTGATCGTGCTGGCCGAGCCAGCGCCATTGGTGGCCATGCGGCGGTTGGAGCTCGCCTGGGTGACGGCGCTGCTGTTGTCCGCATAGGCATTGGCATCTGGAACCGAAGGGCCGAGGTTGTAGAACACCAGCTGCTGACTGGCGGCCAGCGTCAGCGGCAGCCCGACCAGATCAAAGCTGGTGTCCAAGGTGCCGAAGTCCAGCTTGCCAGCACCTTCGCTGGCATAGCGGGCCGCGCCGGTGCTGGGAATCAGTTCCAGCGTGCTGCTGCTTGCCGTGCTGGTGACGCGCACACTGTTGGGGAGCGAGATGGCCAGCTCGCGCGCCATGCGGCGCAGGCTGAGGTCGGCCTGGTTCACCAGCTGCACGCGCTGATTGGTGTTCAGATAGATCTGCACCGGCGTGACGATGAATTGCGCCACGATGACCATCAGCACGCCGGTCAGCACGATGACCAGCACCGCTTCGATCAGGGTGAAGCCACTCAGCTGACGCCGGGAGCTGGGCATTCTCATAGTGCGGCGTTCGGTGAATGGCGGGCCCGCAGGCCCTGCAGGCTCACGGAGGTGGATTGCGGCCCGGTCACCGTCACCGTGATCAGCAGCGCATCGCCGCTGCCCTGGCTGATGCTGCCCAGCGCGCTGGCGCTGACGCTGACGCTGGCGCTGTAGCCGGACAGACCGGCAATCGCCGTGTTGCTGAGGTCGCGTATGCCGGTCATCGCGAAGCCGTGGTAGTCGTTGACGTTGTCGAACTGCGGCGTCGCGTAACGATTCTCACCGGCCTCAGGGCCGATGCCGGCCTCGGACAGGCTGGCGCAGCCGGCGCTGCTGGTGGCGGACCCCACATTGGCGTCATCAGGATCGCAAAAGGTGAAGGGCATCAGCTCCACTTCCTCGAGCAGCGACTCGGCGATGGCCAAGGCCTGGCGCTGAATCTGCGGATCGGCGCTGGCCGTGCCGGCCTGTACAAACACGCGCAGCACCGCGGCCAGCGCAATGCTGACGATCACAATGAAGATCAACAGCTCGATCAGCGACAGCCCCCGGGCAGGCTGGCGCCGGCCGCTGGGCCTCATCGCTGCTGTGTAGGGGCGTGCAAAGTGCCGGGACATGGGGACTCCTGCCCCAGATGCTAGGCCGGCATGCGGCGTGGGAATGCCTCAAGGAAGCGGGTAAACGAGGCCCGATTCGTTTTCGATCCGGTAGGCCTGGCTGTAGCTGCCGTAGGCCACCGTCATCGTGATCGAGGCGCCGCCCGCCACGAGGCTGCGGCCCTGGTTGCCGCTGTTGAACACCACGCTGCGGCTGCCGCCTTCGGCAATGCAGGGGCTGGCTTCGCTGGGGCAATCCAGCTGCGCGAGGCTGGTGCCACCGCTGTAGGCGATGCTGATGCCACTGGCGGTGATGGTGGCGGTGATGGGGCGGCGCTGGGCCAGGGCCAGCCGCTGCATCGCCTGCAGCTGGCTGACGGCATCGTCGCCGAAGGCACGCAGTCGCCACATCGCGGTATCTATCAGCCGGGGCAGGGCAAACACCGCCAGCGCGGCGACCAGCAGCATCACGATGACCAGCTCGATCAGCGTGAAGCCGCCTTCGCCTCGATGTTCAGAGGATGCCGGTGGCGGTGAACTTGGCCGTCTTGCCATTGGCGGTCAGCACGCAGTTGACTTCGGTATTGCCTGCCGCGACGGCCAGTGAGGTAATGACGTAGCCGGTTGGCAGCACACCGCCCTGCAGCGAGTTGGCGACATCGGTGCAGTTGGTCACCGCATTGCCGTTCGCGGCGTTTGCCTTGCGGCTGGCGTAGTTGATCGCCGACGCCGAACTCAGCGAGCCGGCAATGCCATTGACGGCGGCCTGCTTGGCATCGTCATCGACGGCGACGAACTTGGGCAAGGCCACGGCGGCCAGCACGCCCAGGATGACGATGACCATCACCAACTCGATCAGAGTGAAACCACTTTGCTCACGCTTCATAAACTGCCTCGCATTGGATGCCGAAGGCTGCAAAGGCTTGTTGCACAGGCAATTCGACGACCGCCATGGTCGCGCCCGAGCCCTGTTGCGGCATCTGTTCAGCGTATCGGCAAGTGGGGCCGAAACTGAAGGGCCAAATTCACGCTTGGCTGGACTTCAGCCAGCGCCGCGCCCCATGGCGGCCTGGCCAAGATCCCACAGCGGCAGGAAAACGCCCAAGGCCAGCACCAAAACCAGGCAACCGATGATCAGCAAGAGGATGGGTTCGATCGCTGCAGACAGGCCCTTGATTGCGTAATCGGTCTCGCGCTCGTACATATCGGCGATCTCGCTCATCAGGTTGTCGAGCTCGCCGGTCTCCTCACCCACGGCAATCATCTGCAGCACGATGGGCGTGAACACGCCCGCCGCAGCGGCACATCGAGAAATGCTTTCGCCGCGCTCGACGCCGGCACGCATTTGTTCGATGCGGCCGGCGATGAAGGCGTTGTCCACTGTTTGGGCAACAACGACCATCGCCTGGCTGATGGGCACACCGCTGCGTGAAGCCAGCGAAAAGCTGCGCGCAAATCGGGCCAGCGTGGCCTTCAGCACGATGGGGCCGGCAATCGGCAGGCGCAGCTTCAGGCGGTCCCAGCGGTAGCGGCCACTCGGCGTAGCAAGCGCACTGCGCCAGGCAAAGGCGGCGATGACGGTACCGACCACCAGTGCCGGCCACCAGCGCACGGTCCAGGCCGAGAATCCAAGCAGGATGCGCGTCATCAGCGGCAGGTCGGCATGAAAATGCTCGAAGACCGCGGCGAACTTGGGCAGCACGAAGAGATTGATGATGATCAGTGCGATGGCCATCGCCACGACGACCATGATGGGGTAGCGCAGTGCCTGCTTGATGCGGGCACGGATATCGAGCTCGAACTCCAGATGCTCGCCCAGGCGCTGAAACACCTCGGTCAAGCGGCCGGTCATTTCGCCGACCCGCACCATGGCGACGTAAAAGGTGCCAAACACCTTCGGGTGGCGCCCCATGGCGGTGGCCAGTTCACGGCCTTGATCCAGGCTCATGCGCAGGTCCTGCAGCAGTGCGATCAGGGCGCTGTGCTCGGTCGATGCCTGCAGGCCGGCCAGCGAGCGCAGGATCGGCACGCCGGACTTCTGCAAGGTGTAGAGCTGGCGGGTCAGCGTCAGGCAGTCCTCATCATTGACCGGCCGCGCACGCAAGGCCGCCCACCAATCGGTCTGCGGGCTGGCAACGCTGTTGCCGGCCGGGCTGATGCCGATAGGGATGACGCCACCGGCCATCAACTGGGCGGCCACGGCATCGGCATGCTCGGCATCCAGCGTGCCGCTGAGCAGTTCGCCACGGTTGTTGCGGCCGCGCCAGTTGAAGGCCTGCATCGCCGTCAGCCATCCATGTCGATGCTGATGCGCATGGCCTCGGCGAGTGAGGTCTTGCGCTGGCGCACCAACTCCAGGCTGCGGTCAGCCAGTGTCTTGCCATGCAGGCTGTGGCGCGCCGCGCTCATGAAGCCGGCGGCGTCACTGCGCTGGATGGCCAGCGTCATCGCCGCATCCATTTCCAGCATCTCGTAGATGGCCCGCCGGCCGCGATAGCCAGTACCGCCGCAGGCCGAACAGCCATGGCCCTTGACGGTGCTGATGCTGGCGGCATCGGCGCCAGCGACGGCGCGCAGCCAGGCCGCTTCCTGTGCCGTTGGCACATGCGGCTCGGCACAGGCCTCGCAGACGGCTCTGAGCAGTCTTTGCGCAAACACCGCCTGCAGCGAGGTGGCCACCAGAAAGGGCGGGGCGCCCATATCGAGCAGGCGAAACGGCGTGCTCAGCGCATCGCGGGTGTGCAGCGTGGAGAGCACCATATGGCCGGTCAGCGCGGCGCGCAGACCGACCTCGACGGTCTCGGTGTCGCGCATTTCGCCGACCAGTATCACGTCGGGGTCCTGGCGCAGCGTGGCGCGCAACACGCGGGCAAAGTCCAGCTCGATCTTGTCGTTCACCTGCACCTGAGTCAGGCCGGGCAGGCGGTACTCGACCGGATCTTCAACGGTGATGATCTTGTGCTGTTCGGCATCGATTTCGGCGAGCGCGGCATACAGCGTGGTCGTCTTGCCCGAGCCGGTCGGGCCGGTGACCAGCACCATGCCACTGTGCTGCGAAAGGATTTCGCGAAAGCGGGCCAGCATGTCAGCGGGCATGCCGATCTGATCGAGCCGGCGCATCGCATTGCCCTGGCCAAGCAGGCGCATGACCACCGATTCGCCATACTGGCCGGGCAGGGTGGAGAGGCGCACATCGATGGTCTTGTCGCGCAGACGCAGCGAGAAGCGGCCGTCCTGCGGCAGGCGCTTTTCGGCGATGTCCAGGCCGGCCATCAGCTTCAGCCGTTGCGACAGCGCGGCGGCGATGCGCTTGTCGGCCTGGGTCTGGGTCTGCAGCACGCCATCGATGCGGGTGCGTATCAGCAGCTCGGTCTCCTGAGGCTCGATATGCAGATCGGAGGCGCCGGCCTGAACCGCATCCTCGAACACCGATTGCAAGAGGCGCACCACTGGCGCACCTTCCTGGCCGACGCTGGCCTGCAATGCACCAAAGTCGACCGCATCGCCAATGTCTTTTTCCAGCGCCCGCGCCAGGCCGCTGATTTCCTCGCTGCGGCGGTAGTGGCGGTCGTAGGCGGGCGCGAGCTGGCTCTCGGCCACCACGGCCATGGCAATGCGGCGCTTGAGCAGGCGGGTCAGCTCGTCGTAGGCGAACAGGTCCAGCGGGTCGGCCATGGCGACCAAGAGGGTCTCGCCACGTTCCTCCAGCACCAGGGCGCGGAAGCGCCGCGCCGGGGTTTCGGGCAGCAGGCGCACCAGCTCGGTCTTCAGCGCAAAGGTCTTCAGATTGACGAAGGGCACGCGCAGCTGCCGGGCCAGCACATGGGCCAGTGCTTCTTCGGTGATCAGCCCGGCATCGATCAAGAGCCGGCCCAGCTTCTTGCCACTGGTGCGCTGCAGTTCCAGCGCCTGACCCAGCTGCTCCTCGGAGATCAGCTGCTGCTGCACCAGCACATCGCCGAGGCGCAGTTTTTGGGGCCGGCTGCTGTCGTTGGGGCTGCTGCTGTCCATGGTGTCAGGCGTTGCTGGTGGCGCGTACTTCGCCGAGGGTGCTGACGCCTTGCAGCACCTTGACGATGCCGTCCTGGCGCAGCGTGCGCATGCCCTCGGCGAGGGCCGCGTGCTGCAACTCCTCGGCCCGGGCGCCGGTCTGTATCAGGCGGCGGATCTGTTTGCTGACCATCATCAGCTCGTGCAGGCCGGCACGGCCCTTGAAGCCGCTGCGGTCGCACTGCGGGCAGCCCTTGGAGTGATAACGCTTCAGCTGCCCGCCTTCGCCATAGAGGCTGATCCATTCGTTCAACAGCACCGGACGCGGTGGGCGCAGATCGACCGGGAAGACGTGCAGATAGTCGTCCAGCAGCTCCTGCAGCTCGGCGTCGGGCAGGGGCTCGGCGGTGCGGCAGGCCGGGCAGAGCCGGCGCACCAGGCGCTGGGCCAGCACGGCGAGCAGCGAATCGGCGAAGTTGAACGGGTCGGTGCCCATGTCCAGCAAGCGTGTCACCGTCTCCGGCGCGCTGTTGGTGTGCAGCGTGGAGAGCACCAGATGGCCGGTCAGCGAGGCTTCGACGGCAATCTCGGCGGTCTCCTCATCACGGATTTCGCCCACCATGATGACGTCCGGGTCGGCGCGCAAGAAGGCGCGCAAGGCCTTGGCAAACGTCCACTCGATCTTGGGGTTGACCTGCACCTGGCGCAGGCCCTGCTGGGTGATTTCAACCGGGTCTTCGGCCGTCCAGATCTTGCGCTCTGGCGTGTTGATCTGCGAGAGCACCGAGTGCAGCGTCGTGGTCTTGCCCGAGCCGGTCGGACCCACGCACAGCACCATGCCGTAGGGGCGCTGCACGGCCTCCTTCAGCTGCGTGTAGTTGTAGGGCGAGAGGCCCAGCTTCTCCATCGCGATCGGCCGCGCCGAGGACAGCAGGCGCATCACGACATCTTCGAGATTGTTGTTGGTCGGGATGGTGGCGACGCGCAGTTCCAGCTTGTGCTGCGGTGAGAAGCGGGCGAAGTTGATCTTGCCGTCCTGCGGCTTGCGGCGCTCGGAGATGTCGAGGTCGCACATGATCTTGATGCGCGCGATCATGGCGCTGCGATAGGTGTGCGGCAGCTCCAAATAGGGCTGCAGCACGCCGTCCTTGCGAAAGCGGATCTTCAGCTTCTCGCGGCCCGGGTGGGTCTCGATGTGGATGTCGGACACGCCCTGGTTGCTGGCGTCGATGATCATGGTGTTGATCATGCGCACCAGCGAGTTGTCGGACTGCTCGATCTGCGATTCGTCCTCGCGCGCACCGGCACGTTCCTGGCCTTCGCGCTCCAGCGTTTCAATCAGCTTGTCGGCGTTGTCCAGCTCGAAGTCGGCCTGGAAGGCCGGCAGCGAGAGATCGCGAGGGTTCAAGGCCTCGGCGCCAAAACGGTCGTAGGCGCCGGGCAGGGCGAACTGCAAGGTGCCGACCTTGGCCAGCGTCGGCACCACCTTCAGCTGCGCGATGAACTCGACCTCGTCCAGCGCATCGCGCCGGGTCGGGTCTTCCATCGCCACAATCAGCCGGCCATCGCGCAGCACCAGCGGCAGCACTTCCAGGCGCTTGGCGACCGAGAAGGGCAGCTTGCGAACGGCATCGGGCTCGACCGGAAAATGGTCAACGTCGACCAGCGGGTAGCCCATCTTGCGCGCCAGCGCCGACTGTAGCTGCTGCCGCGTCACCACGCCCTTGCGCACCAGCAGCTCGCCCAGCGGCACCGAGCGGTCGTCGCGCTGCTGGGCCAGCGCTTCCTCCAGCTGGGTCGGTGTGATCAGGTCCAGCGCCAGCAGCGCCTCGCCGATGCGCACCATGGGCATGCGCGCCTGCTGCTCAATGGCCTGCAGCAACTGTTCCGGGCTGACCACCTGTTTGGACACCAGGATGTCGCCGACGCGGCGATGGCGCAGGTCCTGCTGTTCGCGCAGCGCGGCATCCACCTGTTCTGCGGTCGCCGCCTGCTCCTTCACCAAAAGATCGCCGATCCGCTCGCCAAGCTCGAAGCTGCCCAGCACCTCCTTGGGAATGAAGACGCAGCGCACCGCGTCGTCGTGCTCATTCAGCGGCGGGAACAGGAACAGCCCGTTGTCGTCTTGCAGATGGCCGATGGTGATGCCCTTGAGCTCGCCACCCCCCTTGAAGCTGAGCTTGAACTCGCTGCGCGGCCTGTGGTCCAGCGTCAAGGCTGCGTCGGCGGCGCTCGGGTCGCGCGGCGCGGCTGGGATAGGGCGCAGCAGCTTGAGCGCACGAAATTGGGCGAACTTCAGCGGGATGGCATTGCGCGCTGGGGGCACCGCCACTTGGGCAATGCGTTGCTGCGGCAGCAGCATGATCAGGTGGCCGATCGAGCGGCTGTTGTTCATGCCGAGGATTTCGCAGGCCTCGGGGCCGGATTGCGGCGCCGGTTGCGGGTAGGCGGTGAAGGGGGGGGTGGGCCAGACAAAGGGCGCATCGCCGGCCGGGGCGGCAGCCTGCCTGCCGTGGGGCCATTCAAGCGGTGCGGACAATTCAGCCATCAAGCATCTCCGTGGGGCGCAGGTCGGGACAGTGACCCGTACTGTCGGATGCTAGCGCTGCGCCGCCGGGCTGGCTGTCTGATATGGGCGATAGGCACGGCCCAGATCAAGGCTTTGGTCCCTGAACTTCAAGTGATACGGTGATTGCGGGGAAGCCCTGAGTGCTTGCCGAGGCACTGAACGTACACTGAAACGCTGATAATTTATCAACAAATACTCAAGGTAAAGCGATGACTGACAGCGCTAGCAAGGCCCAGGAGTCCGCCGAAACGAAGGTGAATGCGGGCGGTGACGTATTCGCTGGCGGCGTTTTGGCCACCGACGCCATGCCTGGGGGCGCTCCGCGCGGCATCGTGTCGTCCTCGCATCTGGTGTCGGCGCGCAGCCCGGAACTGAGCGAATTCGAGTTCGGCCTGATCGTGGCCTGGAACGCGTTTTCGCGCTGGGTGGTCCGTTGCATGGCCGCGGCCGGCCGGGCCGACTTGGCGGTGACCGATGTGCTGATCCTGCACCATCTATTCCACCGGGCGCGCAACAAGAAGCTGGCCGATATCTGCTTTGTGCTCAATTACGAAGACACCCATGTGGTGGCCTATGCGCTTAAAAAACTGGTGGCGGCCGGACTGGTAGCGGCCGACAAGCAGGGCAAGGAGGTGCTCTACAGCCCCACGCCGGAAGGCGAGGCGCTGGTGCTGAGCTACCGCGATGCACGCGAGACCTGCCTCTTGTCCAGCATGGATGCTGAACTCAATCCCGGCATGGGCGAGGCCGCCAGGCTCTTGCGCACCATGTCGGGCATGTATGACCAGGCGGCCCGGGCGGCCAGTTCGTTTTGATGACTGAGTGCACCTTGACGCAAGACCTGACCCCGGCGCCGGGCGCCGCCAGCGTGGGCAAACTGCAGAAATGGCAGGTCTGGATAGACCGCGGCGGCACCTTTACCGATCTGGTTGGCCTGTCGCCCGAAGGTGAACTGCAGACGCTGAAGCTGCTGTCCGAGAACCCCGGCCAGTATGAAGACGCGGCCATCGAGGGCATCAGACGTCTGCTCGGCCTGCGGCCCGACGAAGGCATCAGCGCCAAGCGCCTGGCCGCCGTCAAGATGGGCACGACGGTGGCGACCAATGCGCTGCTGGAGCGTCGCGGCGAGCCGCTGGTGCTGGTGACCACACGCGGCTATCGCGACGCGCTGCGCATTGCCTACCAGGCCCGGCCGGAACTGTTTGCCCGCCAGATCCAGTTGCCTGAGCTGCTGTATCAATGTGTGATCGAGGCCGAGGAGCGGGTCACGGCGTCCGGTGAGGTCTTGCAGGCCCTCGATCTCAAGGATTTGCGTGCCCAGCTGCTTGAGGCCCGCGAGGCAGGCTTGAACAGCTGCGCCATCGTCTTCATGCATGGCTACCGCTACCAGGCGCACGAGAAGGCGGCAGCGCGGCTGGCACGCGAACTGGGCTTTGCGCAGGTCTCGGTCTCGCACGAGGTCAGCCCGCTGATGAAGCTGGTATCGCGCGGCGATACCACCGTCGTCGACGCCTATCTCTCGCCGATCTTGCGCCGCTATGTCGACCGCGTCGCCGCGCAGATGCCCGGCGTGCCGCTGTACTTCATGCAATCCAGCGGCGGCCTGACCGAGGCCGGGCGCTTCCAGGGCAAGGACGCCATCCTCTCCGGCCCGGCCGGTGGCATCGTTGGCATGGCACGCACCGCGCAGGCGGCCGGCCACGAGCGGGTGATCGGCTTCGACATGGGCGGCACCTCGACCGATGTGTCTCACTTTGCCGGCGAATTCGAGCGTGCCTTCGACACCCAGGTGGCCGGCGTGCGCATGCGCGCGCCGATGATGAGCATTCACACGGTGGCCGCCGGCGGCGGTTCGATCATTCGCTTCGATGGCACGCGGCTGCGCGTCGGCCCGCAAAGCGCCGGCGCCTATCCCGGCCCGGCCAGCTATGGCCACGGCGGACCGTTGACGACGACCGACGCCAATCTGATGCTGGGCAAGCTGCAGCCCGATGAGTTTCCGCAGGTGTTTGGCGCCGACGGGCGCCAGCCGCTGGACCTGGCGACGGTGCAGCGCGGCTTCGCTGCGATGGCCGCGGAGATCGCCGAGGCGACCGGGCAGTCGATGAGCGCCGAGCAGGTCGCCGCGGGTGCCTTGCAGATCGCCGTGGCCAGCATGGCCAATGCAATCAAGCGGATCTCGGTGGCGCGCGGCTACGACGTGACCCGCTACACGCTGCAATGCTTTGGCGGCGCTGGCGCCCAGCATGCCTGCCTGGTTGCCGATGCGCTGGGCATGGCGCAGATCTACATCCACCCCCTGGCCGGCGTGTTGAGCGCCTATGGCATGGGCCTGGCCGACCAGAGCGCCATGCGTGAGGCGGCGCTGGAGCAGCCGCTCAACGCCGCCGGCCTGGCCGAAGCGCGGCGTGTGCTGGCCGGTTTGGGTGACGAGGCCTTGAACGAGTTGCGTGGCCAGGGCGAGGGCCAGCCGGTGCTGCAGCAAAGCCTGTTGCTGCGCTACCAGGGCACCGACACGGCCTTGGCGATTGCGATGTCCGAACCCGGCCTGGACGACACGGCGTTGCTACAGCGCTTGCAAGCAGATTTCGAGGCCGCCTACCGGCGCCGCTTTGCGCTGCTGATGCCGGGCTGCGGCCTGGTCATCGAGGCCGCCAGCGTCGAGGCGGTGCTGGCTGGCGAAGCGCTTCAGCGCGACCGTCCGTTGGCCGCGGCAGTCGATGCCGCCGCCGTGCTGCCGCCTATTCGGCTCTATGGCGAAAATGAACAGGGCGAGGCGGGCTGGCAGCAGGCCAGCCTCTACCGCTATGAAGCACTGGCCGCTGGGGCAGTGGTTGTGGGCCCGGCCTTGATCGCCGCCCGCAATACCAGCACCGTGGTCGAAGCCGGCTGGACGGCTCGGCTGGATGCTGAAGGGGCACTGACCCTGCATCGCCACCGGCCACGCCAGCGCCGCCAGGCCCTGGGTACCGCGGTGGATCCGGTGATGCTGGAGGTGTTCAACAAGCTGTTCATGAACATCGCCGAGCAGATGGGCTTGCGGCTGCAGAACACGGCCTATTCGGTCAACATCAAGGAGCGGCTGGACTTCTCCTGCGCCTTGTTCGATGCCGAGGGCCAGCTGATCGCCAATGCGCCACATATGCCGGTGCATCTGGGCTCGATGAGCGAGTCGATTCGCACCGTCATGCAGCGCAACCCGGCCATGCAGCCGGGCCAGGTCTTTCTGCTCAACGACCCTTACCACGGCGGCACCCACCTGCCCGATGTGACGGTGGTGACGCCGGTGTTTCTTGAGGGATCGGCGCGGCCAGACTTCTATGTGGCCTCGCGCGGCCACCATGCCGATATCGGCGGCATCACGCCCGGCTCGATGCCGCCGTTCTCGCGCCGCATCGAGGAGGAGGGTGTGCTGTTCGACAACTTCCTGCTCGCCAGCGAGGGGCGGCTGAACGAAGCGGCGCTGCGCGCGCAGCTGCTGTCCGGCCCGTGGCCGGCGCGCAATGTCGAGCAGAACATTGCCGATCTGCGCGCCCAGATCGCCGCCAATGAGAAGGGCCAGCAGGAGCTGCGGGCCATGGTGGCGCAGTACGGCGCGGCCACGGTGGCAGCCTATATGCGCCATGTGCAGGACAACGCCGAGGCCTCGGTGCGACGCGTCATCGGCGCTTTGCAGAACGGCAGCTACACGCTGGCGCTCGACAACGGCGCGCAGATCCAGGTGGCGATCAGCGTCGATCAGCAGCAGCGCAGCGCCCGCATCGATTTCAGCGGCACCAGCGCGCAGCTGGACAACAACTTCAATGCGCCGAAGTCGGTGACCATGGCCGCGGTGCTCTATGTGTTCCGCACCCTGGTTGACGACGATATTCCGCTCAACGCTGGCTGCCTGAAGCCGCTGGAGGTGATCGTGCCCGAGGGCAGCATGCTGAATCCGCATGCGCCGGCGGCGGTGGTGGCTGGCAATGTCGAGACCTCCAGCTGCGTGACCAATGCGCTGTACGGCGCACTGGGGGTGATGGCGGCCAGCCAGTGCACGATGAACAACTTCACCTTTGGCGACCAAGAGCTGCAGTACTACGAGACGATCTCGGGCGGCTCGGGCGCGGGGCCAGGTTTTGACGGCTGCGATGTCGTGCAGACCCATATGACCAACTCGCGGCTGACCGACCCCGAGGTGCTGGAGTTCCGCTTTCCGGTGCTGCTGGAAGCCTATGTGATTCGGCCTGCCAGCGGCGGCCAGGGGCGCTGGCGCGGGGGCAATGGCGGGCTTCGGCGCATCCGTTTTTTGCGTGCCATGAGCGCTTCGCTGCTGTCCAATGGGCGCAGCCGCGGTGCCTTCGGCCTGGCCGGCGGCCAGCCAGGCGCGCCGGGCGAGAGCTGGATCGAGCGCGCCGATGGGCGGATCGAGCCGCTGGGGCATATTGCCTCGGTCGAGATGGGGGTGGGCGATGTCTTCGTCATCGCGACGCCCGGTGGTGGTGCTTATGGCAGTGCCGGGCAGTCGGCCGCCGATCAAGGATTTTGAGATGCGGCCTGCACAGATTCTGCTTACCGGCTTCGAGCCCTTTGGTGGCGAGAGCCTGAACCCGTCCTGGGAGGTGGCGCAGTCGCTGCACGGCTTGAAGATCGGTGGGGCCAGCGTGGTGGCCGCCCAGCTGCCCTGCGTGTTCGGCCAGGCGCTGACGCTGCTCGATGAGCTGCTGCAGCGTCATCAGCCGGTGCTGGTGCTGGCGCTGGGGCTGGCCGGTGGGCGCTGTGATCTGTCGCTGGAGCGGGTCGCCATCAATGTGGACGACGCCCGCATCGCCGACAACCGGGGCGCCTGCCCGGTCGACGAGCCGGTCTGTGCCGATGGCCCGGCGGCCTACTTCAGCACCCTGCCGATCAAGGCCATGGTGGCCGCACTGCGTGTAGCCGGCTTCCCAGCCTCGGTGTCGCAAACGGCCGGCACCTTTGTCTGCAACCACGTGTTCTACGGGCTGCAACATGCGCTGCGCGACCGCCCGGTGCGCAGCGGCTTCATGCACATTCCCTATCTGCCCGAGCAGGCGGCGCTGCATCCAGGACAACCCTGCATGCCACTGCAGACCATGGTGGACGGCGTCAAGCTGGCGCTGGAAGTCGCCTGGCGCACCGAGGTCGATCTGCGCCAGAGCGGCGGCGCGATCAGCTGAGGTCCTGCTCCCTGTCGACGGCTTGTTCGGAGTAGCGCCGCCACCGTTGGCTGGCGCGGCGCATCAGCGCCACCTGGCTGACAAAGCGCGGGCAGGCCTTGCAGGCCAGCAGATGCAGGCGCACGGCGAGTTTTTCCGGCCAGGGCAGGGCGCTGTCCTCGGCTTGCAGCACGAGGTGGGTGACTTGCTTGCAGGTTCGTCGCAGCAGCATGGGGAATCTTTTCAAGGGGCAGCCTCAGCTGGCCGTTTGGGTGCCGGAAAACCAATTGAGCTGCAGGCATTCACGCAGCCGCAGCCGGGCGCGATGAAGCATGACCCAGAGATTGGTCGGGCTGATCTGCAATTCCTTACATATCTCCTCGGTGTCCAGCTCCAGCCATTCGCGCATCATGAACAGCCGGCCCTGCTGGCCGGGCAGATGCTCGACGCAGGCTTCCAGCACCCGCATGAAATCGAGCTGGCGCAGGGCGGCTTCGGGGTCGCCCCAGTCCTGCAGGCCTTCGCGCCAGTGGCCGGTTTCGTCGAAGAGCTCTTCTTCGAAGTCTTGTTCGTCCTCGCGCGTGGTCGACATTTCCCGGCAGTTGCGGCGGATCTGATCGATCAGCTTGTGCTTGAGGATGCCGATCAGCCAGGTCTTCAGCTGCGATTGGCCGGCAAAGGACTGCGGCTTCTCGATCGCCGCCAGCAGCGTCTCCGACACCGCATCCTCGGCCCAGGCGCTGTTGCGCAGCTGCAGCTGGGCATATTTCAGCAGCTGCGGGCGCAGGGCATCCAGGCTGGCAGAAATGTCGTACATGCAGCGGGTCGAAAAAATTTGATGCGCGCAGTGTAAGGACTTCGGGGGCTCTTGCGACCGAAGGCGGCGGGCACGATGATTCGCAGGCCCAGAACCCCTTCACCTGAACCTCAACCCCCATCCTTTCAAGGAGCTCTCCATGTCCACCAGCAAGATCGTTACCTCTGCCCTGTTCGCCGCCCTCAGCCTGGGTGCCATCGACCAGGCCATGGCGCAAGACAAGGGCGCCAAGGAAAAGTGCTACGGCATTGCCAAGGCCGGTGCCAATGACTGCGCCAATCTGACTGGCACCCACTCCTGTGCCGGCCAGGCCAGCGCCGACAAGGACGTCGCCGACTGGCGCTATGTGCCCAAGGGCAGCTGCAAGGCCGAAGGCGGCCTGAGCTCGGAAGAAGCTCGCGCCAAGCTGAAGAAGTAAGCCCTCCAAGCAACACCGTCGTAAGGAAGATCCAGCATGAGCGCAATGGCAGGCAAGGTCGGCATCGGCTGGCGACAGCCGCACTACGCCGAACTGATGCAGCAGCGGCCCATGCTGGGCTTTCTGGAGGTGCATTCGGAGAATTTCTTCGCCGCCGGTGGCGCCAGCCGCCAGGTGCTGCGCCAGGCGCGGGAGCACTATGCGCTCAGCCTGCATGGTGTGGGCCTGTCGCTGGGATCGGCAGCTGGACTGGATGCCTGGCATCTCGATCAGCTGGCAGCTTTGGTCAGCGATGTCGATCCGGTGCGGGTCTCTGATCACGCCAGCTTTGCCCGGGCCGCGTTGCCTGGTGCGAACGTGATCCATGGCAACGACTTGCTGCCCATCGCCTTCAACGAGGCCAGCCTCGCCATCATGCTGCGCCATGTGCAGCAGGTGCAGGAGCGCCTGCGGCGGCCTTTGCTGGTTGAGAACCTCAGCGCCTATATCGGCTGGCAGGGCGATACGCTGGCCGAACCCGAGTTCTTCAACGAGCTGACACGGCGCAGCGGTTGCAGCTTGCTGCTGGATGTCAACAACCTGGTCGTCAATGCACTCAACGAGGGCGATGACGAGCAGACAGCCGTGCAACGCTGCAGCGCTTGGATGCGGGCGGTACGGCCCGGCAGCGTCGGCGAGATTCATCTGGCCGGCTATGCGCAGCTGGACGATATCGTCATCGACGATCACGGCAGCCGCGTTCACCCGCCGGTCTGGCAGGTTTACCGGGCGGCCTTGCAGCGCTTCGGCGCTGTTCCGAGCCTGATTGAATGGGACACCGATGTGCCGGCTCTCTCGGTCTTGCTGGACGAGGCGGACAAGGCGGCGCAGCTGATGGATGCATTGCAAGCGGAGCCGGCCCATGTCTGAGCTCGAGCTGCAGCGGCAGGCCGGTCTGGTGCAGGCGCTGCTGAATCGCGAGGCCGAGCCGGCCTTGATCGGGCAGCTGCGTGCCTTGCCCGGCATTGCTGCCACCGATGGCCGCCTTCGTGGCCTCACAGCCTACCGACTCAATGCAGCGGCTGTGGCCGAGCGCAGCCTGGCCGCGGTGTTTGTGCAGCTGCGCCGGCAGTTCAGCGATGAAGACTTTGCCGCCATGGCCTGGGCCTTCTGGCGTTGGCGGCCGCCGGTGCGCGGCGACCTGGCCTGCTGGGGTCAGGACTTGCCCGAGTTTCTGGCTGCGCAGCCGGACGTGCCTGCAGGCTGGCCAGGTGTGGCGGCGCTTGAATGGGCCTTGCATCAGGCCGAGCGTGCCACCGATGCCAGCCTGGACGCGGCCAGTCTGCAGCTGCTGCAGCAGCATGGCGCCGATCAGCTGGGCCTGCGCATGCGCCCTGGCTTGCAAGTGTTGCAGCTTGACGAGCAGGCGCTGGCGCTGGTCGATGAAGGTGGTGAACAGCCGCCTGCCTCTGAGTCTTACGGCGTGCTGGTCTGGCGCTGCCAGTGGCGAGGCCGCTGGCGCCGGCTCGATGCAGCCGAGCAGCAATGCTATGCAGCGCTGCTGGCCGGTGCCTCGCTGCAACAGGCCTTGGACCACGCACTGGCGCTGGACGCCGATTTTGATTTCACCGCATGGTTCCAGCAGGCTTTGCTGGACGAGTGCCTCGCGGGTGCCACGCTGCTGGCCGAGCCCAAAGGATAGACACGATGAATACGACGAGTACGAGCCCCTGGTGGCGCCAGGTGCTGGCTGCCGCATGCGATCCCGGTGTGGAAACCGCGAAGCCCCGGCCGCGTTGGCTGGCGCTGCCGCTGCGTGAAGCGCAATCGCTGGCGCAACTGCTGGCGCGGCTTTATGTGGCCCAGGTCTTCTTCATGAGCGGGCTGACCAAGCTGCGCGACTGGTCGATCACGCTGGCCCTGTTCGAAGATGAATACCACGTGCCCCTGCTGCCGCCCGAGCTGGCGGCCTATATGGGCACCGGCGGCGAGTTGCTGCTGCCCGTGCTGCTGGTGCTGGGCCTGGGCGGCCGCTTTGCGGCGGCTGGCCTGAGCGTGATGAATGTGGTGGCGGTGCTCAGCCTGGCTGAGGTAGCGCCGGCCGCCTTGATCGGCCATCAGCTCTGGGGCAGCCTCTTGATTGGCTTGCTGCTGTGGGGGCCGGGGCGTTGGTCGGTGGATGCGTTGCTGGCGGCGCGACGTCGTTGAACTGCCGCGCCGTGCCGGGCCTCACTCGCCCGGCTTGAAGCTGATCACGATCACCGGCGGCACGCGGCCGTCGGTGTCGCGTGGCAGGGTTTCGGTCTTGTCGATAGCGCGCAGCACGGCCTTGTCCCAGTCGGCGTCACCGCTCGCCTTCAGCAGCTTGCGCGCAATGATGTTGCCATCCGGCGCCACGCGCACCTCGACCTCGGCGACCGGATTGCCGTTGCCGCTGTCGGTGAAGATGATGTTCGGTCGGATGCGCGCCTTGATGCGACCCGCATAGGTGGCCGAGGGGCCGGAGCTCTGCAACGCCGTGCCGGTGCTGTTGGATGATCCGGTGGCGCCCGCCAGCCCCATCATCCGCTTCAGATTGTCCTGACGCAGCTGCTCGCGCTTGGCGTCCTCACGGGCCTTGTCGCGCGCTTCCTGCTGCTGGCGTTGTTTGTCCTCGGCCTTCTTCTTGTCGAGCTCCTTTTGCCGCTCGCGTTCCTTGGTGCGTTCCTTCTCGAGCTTGTCCTGCTGCTCCTGCTTGGCCTGCAACTCGCGCTTCTTGCGCTCGGCCTCCAGCTCAGCCTGGCGTTTGGCCTCATCCTCGCGGCGCTTCTTGTCGCGGGCGATGGTGATCTCGGCGTCGCGTTGCTGCTGTTGTGCTTCTTCCGGCGGCGGCGCCGTCTTGGCGACAGGTTCAGGCTTCGGCTCCGGCTCTGGCTCCGGTTCAGCCGCGCGCGGCGCCGCGGCCTGCGGCACGACCGACCACAGCTCAGCCTCGAAGGCCGGCTCCGGCTGCGCATGCCAGCTGATGCCGGCGCTCAGGGCCAGCACCAGCAGGGCGTGGGCAACGATGGCAAAGCCAAAGCCGCGGGCCACGCCGGGCGCGGCGGGTGGGCGGA
The DNA here is from genome assembly GCF_032337115.1 of Roseateles aquae. Lineage (NCBI taxonomy): Bacteria > Pseudomonadati > Pseudomonadota > Betaproteobacteria > Burkholderiales > Sphaerotilaceae > Roseateles > Roseateles aquae. Next base: position 43,375 of record NZ_JAVXZY010000002.1, on the reverse strand, counting down.
AGGGGTCGGCGTGACCGAGGGCAGTGCTGCTCATGAACGGGGATCAGGGCAGGGGGTCAGGTCTTGTCAGCGGCAGCGCCGTTGCGCACGGCCAGCCCAACACGCTGCACGCCGGCACTTTGCAGCACATCCATCACCTTGACCACGGCTTCGTACTGCACCTTGCGGTCGGCCGAGATCACCACCGGCGTGGCGGCGTTGCTGCCTTGAGCCTGGCGCACGCGGGCGGCCAGCTGCTTGAGTGGAACGGATTGCGGCTCTTCGCTGTCGAGCTTGAGCTTCAGCTGTTCATCGCTGCTGACGATCACATGAATGACGTGCTCCGGCTGCTGCTTGCTCTTGCCCACGCTGGGCAGGTCGACCAGACCGGTGGTGATCAGCGGCGCGCTGACCATGAAGATGATCAAGAGCACCAGCATCACGTCGATGAAGGGCACCATATTGATCTCGTTGATCGTGCGCCGGCGGCCGCGGCCTCGGGATGCGATTGCTGCCATGGGCTTGCTCTCCTGCAGCGCTCAGCGGGTATTGCCCTGCGTTGCCGGCGTGCCGGCATTGCGTTGCAGGATGTTGGAGAACTCCTCGATGAAGGTCTCCAGCGTGATGGCGCTGCGGTCGATCTGGCGCGCAAAGCGGTTGTAGGCCAGCACGGCGGGGATGGCGGCGAACAGGCCGATGGCGGTGGCCACCAGGGCCTCGGCAATGCCGGGAGCCACGGTGGCCAGCGTGACCTGCTGCAGATTGGACAGCCCAACAAAGGCGTGCATGATGCCCCAGATGGTGCCGAACAGGCCGACATAGGGCGACACCGAACCGACCGAGGCCAGGAAGGACAGATTGCTCTCCATTGCATCCAGCTCGCGTTGGAAGCTGGCACGCATCGCACGGCGGGCGCCATCGAGCAGGGCGCTGGGTTCGGCCACGCGGCGCTCGCGCAGCTTCAGGAACTCACGCATGCCCGAGGCGAAGATGCGCTCCAGCGGCGCGCCATCGGCCTTGCTCGAAACGGTGTTGAACAAATCGTTCAGGTTCTTGCCCGACCAGAATTCCTGCTCGAAGGACTCGTTGCTCTTGTTGACCCGCGAGATCGCGATCAGCTTGCTGAAGATCACGCTCCAGCTGGCCAGCGACACCAGCAAAAGCATGCCGATGACCAGCTGGACCACAAGGCTGGCATGGGCGATGAGGGAGAAGATCGAAAGGTCTTGGTTCATGGCTCGCGGGTTCGTCAGGCGGTGGGTGCCGCCGGTTGCAGCATCGACGCTGCTGAAGGACTGGGGGTGGGGCCGTCAGCAGGGCGGCTGCCCCGCAGCTGAAGGCCTTCCAGCATGGCAGCCGGAATGCGGGAGGGTTTGAAACTGTCGGCATTGACGCAGCCGATGCGGATCTCGCCTTCGGCCAGCAGGCGCTCGCCGCAACGGGCCTGCTGGAACAGCGTCATGCTGACGCGGCCGGCCTCGTGCACTTCAACGCTGATGCTCAGCCAGTCATCCAAGCGAGCCGGCGACAAATAGCGCACCGAGGTCTGGCTGACGATGAACATCAGCCGCTCTTGCTGGCGCAGCGCCTCCTGCGCGAAGCCGCGCTGACGCAGCCATTCGGTGCGGGCGCGCTCGAAGAACTTCAGGTAGTTGGCATAGAACACCACGCCGCCGGCATCGGTGTCTTCCCAATAGACCCGCAGTGGGTGCTCGAAGGGCAGGGCGACGTCGTTCATGCGCGCAGCTCCGGCAACACGTCGGCGAGACGAGCCAGCGCTTCTTGCAGGTCTTCGCGGCTGCTGGCAAAGGAAAGGCGCAAAAAGCGCTCGGCGCTGGCACGGCCGAAATCACGACCTGGCGTCAAGGCGACCTGTGCGCGCTGCATCAATTCGAAAGCCAGCGCCCAGCTGCCGCCGCGAAAGGCCGAGCAATCGGCCCAGGCGTAGAAGGCGCCGTCAGGCAGCACCGGCACGCTCAGCCCCATCGCATTGAGCGCCGGCACGACCAGATCGCGGCGAGCCAGAAACTCGGCGCGGCGCCGCTCATACTCGTCGATAGAGGCCGGCTCAAAGCAGGCCAGTGCGGCGTGTTGAGCCACGCTGGATGGGCAGATGAACAGGTTCTGCGCCAGCTTTTCGACGGCCGGCACCAAGGTCTCAGGCAGCACCAGCCAGCCCAGGCGCCAGCCGGTCATGCCGAAGTACTTGGAAAAGCTGTTGACCGAAATCACATCGTCGCCCAGCGCCAGGGCGCTGCGGCCGAAGCGGTCGTCGTAGCTGAGGCCTTGATAGATCTCGTCGACGATGCACACCCCGCCACGAGCGCGTACCTCGTTGACGATCTCGCCCATCACGCCGGGATCGATCGAGGTGCCGGTGGGATTGCTCGGCGAGGCCAGCAGCACGCCGCGGGTTTGCGCGTTCCAGGCGCTACGCACCTGCTCGGCATCGAGCTGGAAGCGCTGCTCGGGGCCGCAGGCCAGCAGTACCGCTTCAGCATCTGCCGCGGCGACGAAATGGCGGTTGCAGGGGTAGCAGGGATCCGGCATCAGCACCTGATCACCACGTTCGAACAAGGCCAGGCAGATCAGCTGCAAGGCTGCCGAGGCGCCGGCCGTGATGACGATGCGCTCGGGGGCGATGGCGAGGCCCTGCGTTTGCCGATACCAACGGCTGAGTGCCTCGCGCAGTGGCGGCAGGCCGGTGGCTGGCGTGTACTGGGTGCGTCCGGCCGCGATGCAGGCTTGCGCGGCGGCCTGCACGGCGGCGGTGGCCACGCCATCGGGTTCGCCGATGTTCAGAAAGATCATCCGCCGGCCGCCCTGGGCCGGGTCGCACAAGGCGGTCTGCGCCAGTTCGGCAGCCGTCTTGGCGCACTCCATCACATAGAAGGGCTCGATCTGATCGAGCCGCCCGGCGAGCTTCATGGGGTCAGGACTTGCCCTTGCGTGCGGCCTTGACCTCGAGCGGACGCAGGTCCTCGGCAGCGCGATCGAGCACGCCGTTGACGTACTTGTGGCCGTCGGTGCCGCCAAAGGATTTGGCCAGCTCAACCGCCTCGTTGATGGCAACCTTGTAGGGCACGTCGATGCAATGCTTCAGCTCGTAGGCGCCAATCATCAGCACGCCGTGCTCGATCGGCGACAGCTCGGTGGTCTTGCGGTCGACGTGGGCGGCCAGCACGCTGTCCAGATCGGCGGCTTCGATCACGCAGCCATGCAGCAGCGCGTCGTAGTGGGCGCGGTCGAGCTTGTCGAAGCCGTCCTGCTCACGCATATGCGCGTCGATGGCGCCGATGTCCTCGCCGGTCAGCAGCCATTGGTAGAGGCCTTGCAGGGCCGCCTCACGGGAACGGCGGCGGGCCGACTTGGCCGGGGCGCGTTTGGCAGGGGCTTTGCTGGCGGGCTTGTCTTGCATGGTCACTGCAGGGCTTTCAGTAGATTGGCCATTTCGATGGCAACACGGGCGGCATCGGCGCCCTTTTCCTCGGCACGTGCCCAGGCCTGAGCTTCGTTCTCGACAGTCAGGATGGCGTTGGCCACGGGGAGGCAGTTCTCCAGCGCCACGCGAGTGACGCCGGCGCCACTCTCATTGGCCACCAATTCAAAGTGATAGGTTTCGCCGCGGATGATGCAGCCCAGCGCGACCAGCGCGTCGTACTGCTCCGACTCGGCCATGGCCTGCAGCGCCACCGGCACTTCCAGCGCGCCCGGCACGGTCACGTGGCGGATGTGCTTGGACGGCACACCATGGCGCTCCAGTTCGGCGATGCAGGTCTCGGCCAGCCTGGCCGTCAGTGCTTCGTTGAAGCGCGCCTGCACGATGCCGATGCGCAGGTCCTGGCCGTTCAGCGATGGGGCCTGGCCCTTGTCTGATCCTTGCATGGTCTGTGTTCTTTCTCAGTCTTGTGCTTCGGGCTCGGCGGCCACGAAGCCGGTCACTTCCAGGCCATAGCCGGTCATGCTGGGCATGCGCCGTGGGCTGCCCAGCAGCTTCATCTTGTGCACGCCCAGCTCGCGCAGGATCTGTGCCCCGACGCCATAGGTGCGCAGGTCCATCGCGCTGCGAGCCGGCGTGCTGGCCTGGCCTTGCACGCGGGAGAGCAGGGCCTCGGTGTCTTCGCCGCAGTTCAGCAGCACGGCAACGGCACCCGGCGCCTGGCGCAGCCGCGCCAGTGCCTGCGGCAGCGGCCATGAATGGCCGCATTGCCCGGCGTCCAGCAGGTCCAGCGCGGAGAAGGGCTCATGCACCCGCACCAAGACTTCGTCGCAGGGATGCCATTGGCCGTGGCTCAGCGCCAGATGGACGGCGCCGGTGCGGTCCTTGAAGACGCTGCAGTCGAATTCGCCCTGGTGGGTTTGCATGCGGCGCTGCGCGACGCGCTCAACCAGCGACTCGTGACGGGAGCGGTGTTCGATCAGATCGGCAATCGTGCCGATCTTCAGGCCATGCTCCTTGGCGAAGATTTCAAGATCGGGAAGGCGGGCCATGGTGCCATCGTCCTTCATGATCTCGCAGATCACCGAGGAGGGTGTCAGCCCCGCCATCTGGGCCAGATCGCAGCCGGCCTCGGTATGGCCGGCACGCATCAGTACACCGCCATCCTGGGCTTGCAGCGGGAAGATGTGGCCGGGCTGCACCAGGTCAGCGGCAGTGGCGTTGCGAGCCACGGCTGCCTGCACGGTGCGGGCGCGGTCGGCCGCCGAGATGCCGGTGGTGACGCCAGTGGCAGCCTCGATCGACACGGTGAAGGCCGTGCCATGCTGGGTGCCGTTGCGGGTGGCCATCGGCGGCAGTTGCAGGCGTTCGCAGCGCTCACGGGTCAGCGTCAGGCAGATCAAGCCGCGGCCGAACTTGGCCATGAAGTTGATCGCTTCGGGGGTGACGTGGTCGGAGGCGAGCACGAGGTCGCCCTCGTTCTCACGGTCTTCTTCGTCGACCAGAATGACCATGCGGCCAGCCGCCAGTTCGGCGACCAGCTCGGGAACAGGTGATATAGGCATGGGGCGCATTGTAGGCGGGCAAACCCGGGTGGCGCCGCGCGCCGGGCTAGTTCACAGGCTCGAATCGCTGGGATTGGCGACCGCGTCGAGCTTGCGCAAGCGCAGACGCAGGTCGTTGCCAACCATCTCGGCATCCAGCCAGCGCCACTGCAGCGCCTGCTCCAGGCTCTCGAACGGCCCCAGGCTGGCAATGCCGGCGCCTTCGCCGATCAATTTGGGCGCCACATAGAGCAGCAACTCATCTACGAGACCTGCCCGTAGCAGCGAGGCATTCAGTCGGTGTCCCGCCTCGATATGCAACTCATTGATGCCGCGCTGCGCCAGATCGCTGAGCATTGCTACCAGATCGACCTTGCCGCGGGCGTCGGGCAGCGACTTCAGCTCCACTCCAAGGTCGCACAGCGCTTGTGCGGTGACAGGTCCGGCGCTGCCGCCGTGATAGATGAGCACTTGGCCGGGGGGCTGCAAGAGTCTGGCGCTGTTTGCCACCTCGAGGTGCGAGTCGATCAGCACCCGCAGCGGCTGGTGCTCAGTGTGCACCAGCCGGACGTCAAGGCGCGGATCATCGTCACGAACTGTGCCTATGCCGGTCAGCAACGCGCCGGCTCGCTTGCGCCAGGCATGGCCGTCTTGCCGGGCGGCCTCGGCGGTGATCCACTGGCTGCGCCCATTGAGCAATGCCGTTCTGCCGTCCAGTGAGGCCGCTGCCTTCATCCGCACAAAGGGCCGCAGCCGCTGCATGCGCGAGAAGAAACCAATATTGAGCTCACGGGCTTCATCGGCGAGCAGACCGACTTCGGTGGCGATACCGGCGGTGCGCAAGCGAGCCAAGCCTTGACCCGCCACCAGAGGGTTGGGGTCTTCCAATGCAGCGACAACGCGTGACACGCCAGCAGCAATCAGGGCGTCGCAACAGGGGGGTGTGCGGCCATGGTGGGCGCAGGGCTCCAGGCTGACGTAGGCGACCGCGCCGCGGACGTCGTGGCCTCGACCCGCCGCATCGCGCAGCGCCATCACCTCGGCGTGGGCTTGGCCGGCGGCTTGTGTATGACCCTGGCCCAACAACTCCCCCTGCGCGCTGATCAGCAGGCAGCCAACACGAGGATTGGGGTCTGACAGGCCGACTGCCTGTGCCGCCAGCGCCAAGGTTTGGTGCATGGCTTGGGTGGCAAAGGCGGGCGAGTGGGGAGAGGCGGGCTGGTCGGAACTCATCCTTCCAGTCTAGCCTTCGCCAGTCGCTTGGAGGCGTCTGGCAGCATCAGATCAGGGCTGATGGGCAACCGTGGCCGTGTTGATGTAACGACCGCTGCTTGGACTGGCCGGCGTGCCTGCCGGACAGGTATTCGCATAGGCGATGACCAGGAAGTTTTGCTTGCTCAAGGAGCCTGGCACCGCACTGTAATTCAGCGGGTGCTCGGCGTTGTCGATGCTGCCATTGCCGTTGTAATCGGCACTGTAGCGACAGACGCGCTGTCCGCCAGCCGCCAAGGTCAGGCCATTCAAATTGGTACGCCCATCCCAATCTGGCGGATTGTGAGTGCCATCTGGATAGACGATGCACATATAGCTGGCCCAGGTTTGCCCAGCCGCCACAGCTTGCGCGGAGTCGTCATAGCACGTTGATTTCGGCGTGACAGTCGAGGTCGACGTGACATTCAAATCCACACTCAGTGGTAGGGCAGCACTGCTGGGGCTATCCGGGTCGGCCGTGACGCCAGTGGAGAAGCGTATGAAACCGCTGACCAGGTAAGCGCCGCCGGTAACATTGGTTTGGCAGTTGGTGACGTCGCCGCTGGACAGGTTGACCAGGCTGACGCCAGGCACTGCACAAATGCCGGTGATTCGACCGGTGGTGTTGTCGAACAGCCAGAACACGCCACTGGTACCCGGAGGGGCGGCCGCGCTGTAGTTGCTGCCCAAATCCTTCGCGCCCGCAGGGATATCCGGGGAGCGTTCCAGTGGGCGCCGTGTCGTCGTTGAGTTCGGAGCAAATCGCAAGGCCCCGGAAATCTTGGGGTCTAGCGGTGCAATCATGCTGTACAAGCTGACGGACTGTTGCTCGTTGGCGCGATCAGTCCATGTAACGGTCACCACAACGTTCTTGCGCGGCGGGTTGCTGAGGTCGGTGACGGCGCGGCTGACAGAAAAGCTGGTTGCGTTGACAGTCACCGCAGGTAGATTCAAGTCTTGTGTGATGTTGCTGTAGGCGAAAACGCCAGCGGTAGGCGGTGTCGTCGCGGTGATGGTTGTAAACGACCGGAGCTGGTCAATCTCAGCCTGCGCCACACGCATTGCATCGGTTCGCTGCTTACCCAGGTCAGCCCCACGTCGCAAGGCCGTTTGCATTCCGCTCAAAGCAACCATGCCGAATGCCATGATGAGCATGGCCACCAGCGCTTCGACCAGCGTAATCCCACGGCTTGCGCGTCTCGCTGCCGCAGGCATTGACTGCAGGGTAGGGCGACGACGTGTGCTGGACCGATTCATAGCGTCACATTCAACAATGAGCCAGGAGCTGGGACGAAACTACCGCGCCGAGTCGCTAGAGTGCGCAGGGGAGCGTAGACATAATTCACCACTACCGGGCCGGTAAAGGTCGTATCGCCACCAACAACCAGGCTGCCCAGTAGTTCATCCAGCCCTGCAGTACTACCCGTCCAGTTCAGCGCCCCCTTGGCGACGACCACGCCGGCGGACTTGAATCCGCCAGAGATCTGCAGATTGCCGTCAACGATGAGTACTGCGGGATCACCCACTGTACCCAGGGTCAGCGCGCTCGATACTGTTGCATTCCCATCAATCCAAATCATTCTTGCTCCGGCCGTGAACAGCGTGCTGATCGCGGAGCTGCAGTCACCGCCGCCAGTTGGGCAGCTTGCAATTCTCACTGCCGGCAGTGTTCGGTAAGTCGCCGGAGTCATCGCAAAAAAGCGCTGGAAGAACGCGTCATAGGTCAGAGTGGTATTCAACAAGCCAGGATCAGTGATCAAGGCATTCTGAACCGGCGTACCTGGCAGTGATTGCAGGCCGGCGGTCGAACCGCTTTGGCTATCACCTATTTGGGCGATCAGGCCATTCCTTGCGGGGTCAGTGTTCTGTACCAATGCACTGGAACCGGCTGCTCCCCAGTTGACCAGGCCTTGTGCAATCAAAGGGCTGGCTGGAGGGACCCTGAGCGCCGGTATTAGCCCAGCATCGATCTGCATGACACGATTCGCCACGCCCTCAGCCCGGCCAGTTTGATCCGCGGCGTTGCACGTATCGCTACCAATTGACGAGCTGGTCAGTGGGGACGTGCAACCGAAGACTCTCACGACCGCAGTGCTACCGCGGTCCGAATAGGCCATCCGAACTACAAAGGCAGGCGAAGGCTTGCCAGCTGGCAGTGTCGTAGGCGGATTGATGGCTCCATTGCTATTGCATTCGCATGTCCAGGCGCCAGTTGCTGAGCTGGCGCAACGAGCAATGATGCCGATGCCGAGTTTCGGATCCATCCGATCTGTCGACGCGGTCGGTGTGAATTGCAGATAACGTTCAGCAAACCTATCCGGGCCTGATGAGGTCTCTGTGCAACTCGAGTTGATCTTCAGGCCATTCAGTTGACTAAAGGTCCAGTCAATGCCGGCGATCGCGGCTTCGTTTGCAACGTCTGCCCTGCCGTAGTTGGTAGTGATCTTCTGGTCATAAAAGATGCTTCGACCGGCACCTGCAGCGACGAGCGCCATGACAAAGAACAGCACCATCACCACCAGCAGCGTGGCGGCACCACGCTGCCGCCTGGGCGACAGAATTTCAGAGACGCGCATGGTGCCCATCAGCAGTTCCCCGCGTTCAAGACGCGTACGCTGGTCGTCGCAGTGCGGGTGACACTGTGATCCTTCGCCAGCCTCGCGCCAATACTGAAATTCAGAGTCATCACATCCTGACCTGGTGGCGGTGTGCAAGTTGTTGAACCGGAGGGACAGGGCGTTGGCGAGAATTCATTGGTCGGCAGGCACTGGTTCGATTGTGTGATCGAAAAGCTGGTGATTTCGACCTGATCAGTTGAGGTCAACGGCTGCCATTGACTGGTACGCGTCAGCCGGTAAGACAGCACAGAATTAACGAGTCTGAAACCATGCTGTTCGCCCGCATCGGCGGAATTGTTCTCGTGTTTAAAGCCAGACCCGGGACTGGTCGACGGGCCATTCAGCAAGCGCTCGGCTTCACTGCGGTAAAAGGTGATGCTGTCAGGGGTGGTCGCACCGGGCGAGGTGCTGAGCGAGATTTGCCCGTAAGGATTTCTGATTCGATTGCCTGAGTCATTAATCATCCAAGTACCAGCATCTGGGTTGGCCCAATACCCTGCGTGCTGGGTTTCCCGGCGGATCAACTCGGTAATGGCGCGAAGATCCTGCTGCAATTCCGTTTCCTGCAGCAGTCGCCGTGTTTCCGTCATCTGAGACAGCATCATCGACGCAGCGGCAGCGGTGACCACCAAACCGACGGTGATCCCCACCATCATTTCCACAAGACTCAGGCCGGCTTGGCGCCGGCGAGCGCCCCGCAGGGCGGGAGCGGTGGGTTGGACCGAGGCTAGCATGTTGGGTATCCAGAAAAGTTGCCGCTGACGCTGCAAATCCTGACTCTGCCTACCGGGCCAATCTCCACCCGCAGCGAGTTGCTCCGTGCGCCGGTAATTTCCACGTAGGCCGGCTGGGGAAGCACTTCAGACGCCTGTATGGCGATAATCCTTTGGTTGCTCTGCACCTGCGGACTGGTAGAGAACCGAATACCGTTGGTCTTCTGGACCGTTTTTTGCGTTTGGGCCTGAGCGGTGGGGCTGACGAGGCAGATGTTCGGGATTGGTGGTTCACAGGGGCAGGTTGTATTGCCGGCGAAAAAAGCCACCGAGTAGCAAGCACTGCCAATGCTCAAATTGATATTGGTCGTGTTGCTTGCGATCAGGGCTTTGCTGAAGGCGATGTCTGAGGCAAATTCGGTGGTGGCTGCCTCAACCCGCCTTCTATCAAGGAAGTCTGAGAACGAGGGCGCGGCCACGGCGAGCAATATTCCAACTATCGCTAGCGTTGCGAGCACTTCAACTATGCCGACGCCAATGGGTTTGCGAACACTCTTCATTTTGGCCAGCAGCTGGAGGTGGTCGAAGCAGCCGCGGAATTGAGGCTGGAGTAGGTGAGTGCGCCGCCGGCAAGACTGATTTTGATCGTGGCGCACACGGTGTCTTGAGTCTGCAAGCCGCCGGTCTTAGGGCTCGCAGCGATGGTGAAGCCGCTTGCAGAAACACCACTCAATGTCATGTCGTAGTGCTGCGCGAGATCGGGGGCCGTGGTGGTTGAGTAAAGCGTCGTCAGTGAGTTCGCATAGCTGGAGTTGCTGCTGCGATATCGCTCCTGCGCCTGCACCACCTCATTCAAGGCCTTGATCGCGTCGGCACGGCGGCCCTTCATCACGTACTGCTGGTACGAAGGAAGACCAATCGCCAGCAGAATGCCGACGATAGCCAAAACAACAAGCAATTCGATCAAGGTCAGTCCGCTCAGCTGGACCGGACCTTTTGCCGCTGATCGTCGGACGCGGTTTGTCTGTGAGTGCATGGCCCGATTATTCTGTCCCTGGTGCCATCTGCTGTGAATGCGCTGCCATCGGTCAGTCGAAGCTGACCGCTCATCTATTGCTCCCTGATTTGAGGGGGGGCTTAGCAGCGCACGAGCTGTTTCGCTTCGCCGTCTGGGCTGCAACTGCGGATTCGGCCCGCCATGCTCACAATATGGCGGATGGCCGGCCCAGAAGTCTGATTTACGTCGAAGTGGCCGGCTGGCGTGACCAGCCCACGTGCACCTTCAAAGTTCATTGTCGGCACGTTGGTCAGGACTGAGACTTCCGCTGTTGAGGGTAGCCATTGGTGTCTGAGCAAGGTTGCTGCGGCATTGCAGGTCGCTGTGCCATCGGCTGAGCATTGGCATGGCTGACGGCCGGCGCTGGCTGGGCCGTTCTCGACATACATGACGAGACAAGAGCCGTGCGTTGACGATTGGAGATTCAGCTTCACAACGCTCTGTGATCGAATGGCTTCGCTTCTGGCTTCACGAATTGCTGTCAGCAGTGTCTGCGAGGCCTGCTGGGCGCGGTGGGCGGTCACCGTTGATTTGAGGCTGGGGAGGGCAAGTGACGTGAGCATGGCCACGATCGTTGCGGCTACGCAGACCTCGACGGCGCAAAAACCCGCCATGCGCGATCCTGTCAATGACTGTGCTCTCATGCTTGGCCCCTTTGCTGGCTGTCTGTGGCAGCAAAATTAAGGCAAGCGGCCCGGCATTTCTGTCCTGCTGACGGGTGCCGTAAGGGGGGGAGACCCCCGTTGTGGGGATCAAATATCCCGAATCAGCTGCCTGAATTCATCCACGTCCTCGAAGCTGCGGTACACCGAAGCGAAACGGACGTAGGCCACCTTGTCGATGCGCTTGAGCTCGCGCATGACCAGTTCACCAAGTTTGGTGGAGGGGATTTCACGGGCGCCGCTGGTCAGCAGGCGTTCCTGGATGCGTTCCAGTGCCGCATCGAGTTGTTCGATGCTGACCGGGCGCTTGCGCAGCGCCAGCTGCATCGATGCACGAACCTTGCTGGCGTCAAAGTCGGCGCGGGTGCCGTCCTTCTTGACCACCACGGGCAGGGCGATCTCGGCCCGCTCGTAAGTGGTGAATCGTTTCTCGCACCCCTGGCAGCGGCGACGGCGCCGCACCACATCGCCCTCATCCGATTCCCGGGTTTCGACAACCTGGGTTTCGGCATGACTGCAGAAGGGGCAGCGCATCGTCGCTTAGGGCCTGAGGGCAGCCGCAGCGATCAGCGGTAGACCGGGAAGTCGCGCGTCAGCGCGGCAACCTTTTCGCGCACGGCGGCCAGATTGGCCTCATCGTGTGGCTTGTCCAGCACGTCGGCGATCAGGTGGGCGGTGGCGCGCACCTGCTCTTCCTTGAAGCCGCGGGTGGTCATCGCCGGGGTGCCGAGACGAATGCCGCTGGTGACCATGGGCTTTTGCGGGTCGTTGGGGATGCCGTTTTTGTTGCAGGTCATGTGGGCCAGGCCCAGCACGGCTTCGGCTTCCTTGCCGGTCAGGCCCTTGGGGCGCAGATCGACCAGCATCACATGGCTTTCGGTGCCGCCGGAAACAATGCGCAGGCCGCGTTCGATCAGCGTGTCGGCCAGCACCTTGGCGTTCTTGACGACCTGCTCCTGATAGGCCTTGAACTCGGGCGTCAGCGCTTCCTTGAAGGCAACAGCCTTGCCGGCGATCACATGCATCAGCGGGCCACCCTGGATGCCAGGGAAGATGGCGCTGTTGATCTTCTTGGCGATCTCTTCGCTATTGCTCAGGATGATGCCGCCACGCGGGCCACGCAGGCTCTTGTGCGTGGTCGAGGTCACAACGTCGGCATGCGGGACCGGATTCGGGTAGACGCCTGCAGCGATCAGGCCGGCATAGTGGGCCATGTCGACCATGAAGTAGGCGCCGATTTCCTTGGCAATCTTGCCGAAGCGCTCGAAGTCGATGCGCAGGCTGTAGGCCGAGGCACCAGCAATGATCAGCTTGGGCTTTTGCTCGCGCGCCAGCTTCTCCATCGCGTCGTAGTCGATCTCTTCCTTGTCATTCAGGCCATAGCTGATGACCTTGAACCACTTACCGCTCATGTTCAGCGCCATGCCGTGGGTCAGGTGGCCGCCCTCGGACAGGCTCATGCCCATGATGGTGTCGCCGGGCTGCAGCAGCGCGAAGAACACGCCCTGATTGGCCTGCGAGCCACTGTTGGGCTGCACATTGGCGTAGTTGGCGCCGAAGAGCTGCTTGAGGCGGTCGATCGCCAGTTGCTCGACGACGTCGACGTTCTCGCAGCCGCCGTAATAACGCTTGCCAGGATAGCCCTCAGCGTATTTATTGGTCAGCTGGCTGCCCTGCGCCTGCATGACGGCAGGCGAGGTGTAGTTTTCGGAGGCGATCAGCTCGATGTGATCTTCTTGGCGCTGGTTCTCGGCCTGAATGGCGGCCCAGAGGTCCGGATCGATGTTGGCCAGGGTCGAAGTGCTGCGGTCAAACATGGTGTGGTGGCTGTACTCTAGGGTTGGAGCCGCAGCCCCGCCGTCGAAAGATCCGACTTGCTGGCTGGGCTGCCCAGGCGAACGGCTGAAGACGGCAAGGCCCTGAACGGGCTTGTCGTTCGCGCTTCCCGGTGGTCCACCACCTCGGGCGGCTGACTGCCGCCTTGATCGCCAGTCGCGCGAAGTGCTGAGTGTAGCGGAGCGCGGTGACGCTCAATCCAACATCGCGACGTGCGCAGCGTTGCTGGTCGCTGCGACGGCCTCACGGGCAGGTTTGGCCGGCGCCGCGGCTGGCTTGCCTGCCGCAACGGCCTTCATCTGCTCGTGCTCAGAGAGCACGCGGCCGGCGTAGCCAGCGTCGTCGGGGAGATTGGCGGCACCCACATAGAAGCGCAGGCCTTCCTCTACGCTACCAGCACGCTGAATGCACTCCTTCAACACTTGAACGCCGACGCGCAAATTGGTGATCGGGTCGAACGCCGCATGGCTGCCGCCAAAGGCCTCGTACTTGTCGTCATGGACGCGGGTCAGCACCTGCATCAAGCCCTGAGCGCCGACGGTGCTCTGAGCAAAAGGGTTGAAGCCGGATTCGACGGCCATGATGGCCAGTATCAGCGTCGGCTCGACATGGGCGCGTTGACCGACCGCCCAGGCTTCTTGCACCAAGCGGCTGATCGGCTCAGGCGCAACCTTGTAACGGCGCGACAGCCACTGAGCGACGGCAGCCTGCTGTCGGGGCAGGTCCTTGGGATCGGTCGCGGTGGCGCGAACAATCGCTTCAGGGTCGGCGACACCCGACAGGGTGTCGCCCAGCGCCTCTGCGCGGGCTTCCTGGCGGGCATGCAACCAGCCCAGGGTTTGGCTTTCCAGTTGGTGGCGCAATTCGGCTTGGCTGGCAAAGGTCGCCAGCACGGCGACGACGGCCAGGCCGACCAGGGCCAGAGTGTTGTGGCTGACGACCAGCAGGCCTTGACCGATATCGCGAACGAACAGGGTCAGGGCCGCACGGGTGGAACGGCCGAGGGATAACAGATCTTGACGCGCTGTCATGCGACTCCTTTCTTCTCTGCCGGTCTTGCCATCGTCCACCAGGGGCGGGGCAGGGCCGACAGTGATAATGGGCCGTTGTCTTGTCCTGGGCCTGGCAACGAGGTCAGCGCAGGGCGAGGAACGGCGTCCATCGGCAGCGGCGTGCGCGCTCAATCCCAGTTCAAGCGCGCACGGGTTAACCCTGAAGACTCAGGGCAGGGCGGATTTTAGGGATCAAAAATAACCAGTCAAGCGCATAAAGATGCTCTCTAACTACTTTGAGTTATGAAATACAAGGATTTGCGCGACTTCATCCAGGCCCTGGAGAACCAGGGCGAGCTGCTTCGAATCGGCCAGCCGGTGTCCCCGCGGCTAGAGATGACGGCACTGAGCGATCTGGTGCTCAAGCAGCAAGGTCCGGCGCTGCTTTTCGAGCACCGAGCAAGCCTCGGTATGCCAGTACTGACCAATCTGTTCGGCACCCCCAAACGAGTGGCCCTGGGCATGGGCCAGAATTCGCTCGGCGAACTTCGTGAGGTTGGGCAGGTCTTGGCCAGCCTCAAGGAGCCGGAGCCGCCCAAGGGCTTGAAGGATGCAGGGCGTCTGTTCCAGATGGCCAAGGCCTTGTGGGATATGAAGCCCGGCCTGGTCTCGCGCGCAGCCTGCCAGGAGGAAGTTCTGGAAGGCGATGAAATCGATTTGCACCGCCTGCCCATTCAGACCTGTTGGCCGGGGGACGCTGGGCCCTTGATCACCTGGGGGCTGGTGGTGACGCGCGGACCGCAGAACGTCGCCAAGCCGCGGTTGCGGCAGAACCTGGGCATCTATCGCCAGCAACTGATCGGACCGCGTCAAGTGATCATGCGCTGGCTGGCCCACCGGGGCGGCGCGCTGGATTTTCGCGACCATGCACTGGCCAATCCGGGGCAACCGTTTCCGATTGCGGTGGCTTTGGGCGCCGATCCAGCGACGATTCTGGGTGCCGTGACGCCGGTGCCGGATTCGCTGTCTGAATATCAGTTCGCGGGGCTGTTGCGTGGTTCACGCACCGAGCTGGTTGATACGGCCGTGGGCCCCGAGGGGCGACGCCTGCAGGTGCCCGCGAGCGCCGAAATCGTCCTGGAAGGGCATATCCCCGTTGCAGCACCTGGCTATGAGGGGCTCAGCGCCGATGGTGTGCCACTGAAGGAAAAGGATGGCTACCTCCACGCCCTGGAAGGGCCTTTTGGCGACCACACCGGCTACTACAACGAACAGGACTGGTTCCCGGTCTTCGAGCTCAGCCGCCTGACGCAGCGGCGCGATCCGATCTACCACAGCACCTACACCGGCAAACCGCCCGATGAGCCGGCCATACTGGGTGTCGCCTTGAACGAAGTGTTTGTGCCGCTGCTGCAGAAACAGTTTCCCGAGATCGTTGATTTCTACCTGCCTCCCGAGGGCTGCAGCTACCGGATGGCGGTGGTGTCCATTCGCAAGGCGTACCCGGGTCACGCCAAGAGGGTGATGTTCGGCGTCTGGAGCTTTCTGCGCCAGTTCATGTACACCAAGTTCATTGTTGTCGTCGATGACGACGTCAACACGCGGGACTGGAACGAGGTGATTTGGGCGGTCACGACCCGGATGGATCCGGTGCGCGACACGACGCTTGTCGATCAGACGCCGATCGACTACTTGGACTTCGCCTCACCGGTGAGCGGCCTGGGCGGCAAGATGGGCATGGACGCCACCAACAAATGGCCGGGCGAGACAACGCGCGAGTGGGGCCGCACGATCACCATGCCGGCGGAAGTGACGGCCAAGGCTGAAGCCTTGCTTGCGAACTTGCTAGCGCCGAACAAAGGCTGAGAAAAAGCGCTTTTCCATCAGGGTTCATCCCAGGCACCTGGCCTTGAAGGCCGCGCTTCGTGCGCCTAGTCTTGAGAAGCCTGTTCAGGCATCACCTCTGGCGCAATCTTTGCGCGCCAGGAGCCCCGCAGCAGCAGCTGTGGAGCCCCAATAGTGGCGTCAGCCACTCGCCCCGCCCGATTCAAAACCGGGCGGGGTTCGTCATTTTGAGCCGTGATTTTCGGGATGCGTGAATGGCGGTTATATATGTTGTGAGCTCCAGCGCCTCAGCGGCTCGCCCCCAGCGCGAGCAACTCGTAGCAGGCGTAGCGTACGGCGCGCAAGCCTTCGGCGCTGGGTGCCCAGTCATGAATGCTGGGCGTTGGCCCGGCTTCCTTCCAGCCTATAGGTGCGGCAATGATGCGAAGGTCCTTGCCCGCCTCCTGGCGGAAGGCCCGCAAAGCGCGCGGCATATGTGCCGCGCTGGTCACCAGCAGCACATCGCGAATGCCGTCTTTGCGTAGCAGTGGCAGTGCATACCGGGCGTTTTCGACGGTGTCGCGTGCCTGATCCTCTGTCCAGCGCAGGGGCAAGCCGAATTCCTGCCGCGCTACCCGGGCGGCGGCCACAGCTTCGCTGACGTCATCTGATTCGGGCTTGAAGGGGCGGCCGCCCGTAAATCCCACTGGCAGGTCCAGTTGGCGGGCCAGCCAGATGCCGTAGCGCAGTCGTTCCAGCGTCTCCTGCTTCAGATCTGCCGCGCCATAGGCCGGGCTGCGCTGGTAGATGCCGCCGCCGAGCACCAGTACGGCGGTCCGCGGTGCAGCCTTGCTCGGCCATTCGGCGCGTTGCAAGGCTGGTGGCGCCTTCAGCGCGTGGGTCCAAAGCCATTGGCCCATGCCCTCGGTACAACTGAGCCAAGCCAACAGCAGGGCGATCACACACAGACCGGTCCCAATGTTCTGCCGGCGGGCACGCAGCCACAGACCAAGAAGCAAAAGCAGCCAGGTCGGCGTGGGCGGGAGCAGCAGCAGGGCGATCAGGGGTTTTAGACTGGAAATCAAGTCATGCATCGTTGTGCGGGGCTCGCTACTGAAACGGATTGAAAACGGGGTGTCTGTCCTATGCTGCCCCTGATAATCGCAGCCGCGATTGTGATGCTTGGGTGTAATGACAAAGATTGCTTATAGCCGCTGGCGTTGGGCCCTGGTGCTGCTGATCGGCGTGCCAGCGCTGCTGATGCTGGCTGCCGCTACCTTGCTGCCCCGCTGGCTTGCCGGGCCCGGCATGGAAGCGGCCAGCGAGGCGTTGGGGCGCAAGGTGTCGGTGCAGGAGGCCGAGGTTCAGCCCTGGCGACTGGGTGTGGTGCTGAAGAAGCTCCAGGTTGCCGCGCGAGCAGGTGACGATGGGGGTGCCGCGCTGCTCGATGTCGATCGCGTGGCGCTGAGCCTGTCCTGGCGATCGATCTGGCACCGCCAAGCCGTGCTTGACAGCCTTCGAATCGAGCGGCCGCGGCTGCGGCTGGCGCGAATCGGCGAGGGGCGCTACAGCATCGATGATCTCCTGCAGCGCTTTCAGGCTGACGCCCCGTCTGATGAGCGCCATCAGCCTGAGCTGCGCTGGGCGGCCTACAACATTGAAGTTCTGGACGGCGAGCTGCTGCTTGACGACAGGCCGCTGCGGCAGCAGCACCGGGTCGATGGTTTGCACCTGGCGCTGCCCTTCATTTCCAAGCTGGGCGCAGATATTCATGTGGCGGTGAAGCCGGCGCTGCGGGCTCGCGTCGATGGCAGCGCCTTTGAGGCCGAGGCCAATCTGCGCCCCTTCAGTCCCGCTGATGAAGCTCAGCTCGCGCTGAAGCTGCGTGGGTTTGAGCTGCAGCGCCTGCGTCCCTACTGGCCCGCCGCGCTGCCGGTGCAGATCACGAAGGGCGGCCTGGATGTTGACTTGGCCCTGCGCTTCAAGCAGGCCCCAGGCCAGGCGGCCGAGATGCAGGTGGCTGGCGAGCTTGTCTTGAACGAACTGGCCGCGCAATGCCGCAGTGGCAGCACGCCTTTCAGCGATTGCTTCAGCCTGCAGCAGCTGAAGCTGCCGCTGCAGAAGCTATTGCCATTGCAGCGCCAAGTGGCCTTGGGTGACGTGGTGCTGCAACAGCCCCGTTTGGCCCTGGTGCGCGATCGTCAGGGCCGTGTCTTGCTGCCTGGCAGCGAAGGTTTCGGAGCCGCGACGGCGTCCGGTGGCACGTCGACCAAGTCGGCAGGTCCCTCGGCTGCGCCCTGGCGGCTCAGCTTGGCTGGCCTGACTGTCAGCGATGGGGGCGTGCAGTGGCGCGACGAGGCGCAGGGCGGAACGCCATCGCTGCAGGCCGAGGCGCTGCAAGTCAAGCTGGGTGCCTGGCAATGGCCGCTGTCGGAGCAGGCCGCTCCAGCGGTTCTGACGCTGAAAACCTTGCTCAGTGCCCTGCCGGCGCAAGGCAAGGAGCAGGCAGACCTGACGCTGGAGGCTCGCGTGTCGGCGGCGCTGGCGGAGCTGCAAGTCGATGTGTCACAGCTGCCGCTGCGTTGGGCCAGCGAGCTGCTGCCGTTGAAGACCGAGGCAGGCGGGGCCATGCAACTGGCTGGGTTGGCCGGTGGGCGCTTGCGCTTGCAAGTCGATCAGCCCTTGACGCCCGCTGCGCTGGATCGTTCGAAGATCGACGGCAGCGCGCTGGCGCTCCGTGATCTGGCGCTGAAAAGCGGCCGCAGCGCTTCGACCGACAGCAAGGCGCAAACGCATTTGCAACTGGCCGAGCTGAAGCTGGATCAGTTGAAATTGGTGGTGTCCGCTCGCGACCTGCAACTGGGGCGTCTGCAAGTGCGCGGCCTGCAATTGCCGCTGCGGCGCTCAGCCGGCAGCGTCACCCTGGCGGGTTTCAAGCCCGAGGGCGCTGGCGATGACCGTGCCAAGGCAGCGCAGGCCGCACCTGACGCCACACCCTGGCACGTGAGCCTGCAAGAGCTGGCGCTGGACGGCGCAGCGATCGACTGGCAGGACGATAGCGTCAGCCCCGCCGCGCGCCTGGCCATCAAGGAGCTGCGCCTGAACGCCCAAGACTTGCGCCAGCAAGGCCAGACCAGCATTGGCAAATTGCAGCTGCTCGACGCCGTTTTGCGAGATGCCGGCAAGTCAGCAGCAGCGCCGGCCGGTCGGCTGAAGGCACAGGTCCAGCTCAATCGAGATGCGAGCAATTTGGGTGTTAGTGGCCAATTGCAGCTTGACGGCTTGCCTTTGGCGCCGCTGCAAGGCTATTTGCATGAGGCCGGCTTGCCCCGACGGCTGCAGCTGGAGCAGGGCGCTCTGAGCTATCGCGGCGCATTTGCCATGCAGGGGCCGGAAGCCCTGAGCCTGAAAGGTGACGCGGCGCTGGCCAGCTTGCGCGTGCAGCGCAGCGGTGATGTCGAGGCGGTCGCTGCCTCTCAGCCGCTGAGCGCTGTTGCCCCGGCGGCAGAGCCGCTTTTGCGTTGGCAGGCGCTGCGCCTTGCCGGGCTGCAGCTGCAGTTGCGGCCGCAGCAGGCCACGCAGCTGAGCTTGGATCAAATCGCACTGAGTGACTTCTTTGCACGGCTGAGCCTGGATGCCAAGGGGCAGTTCAATCTTCGCGACCTGAATGTCGAGGCGGCTGAGCCGGCGGCGCCAAAGCCGGTGCCCGCGCAAGCGCTTGCGCCCGCATCGCCGCCGCTGCAATTGCTGATTCGCTCCGTGCGGGTCGATGCCGGTGAGGTTGCATTCCAGGATCGCTTCATCAAGCCCAACTACAGCGCACGTCTCAGCGAGCTGCAGGGGGAGCTTGGCAGCATCAGCAGCAACGCGGGCGCGCCGGCCGCCTTGCGCATTGGCGGCCGTATTGCCGGTGAAGGTGTGCTTGAAATTGCTGGAACGCTCAATCCCTTGAGCCACCCGCTGCAACTCGATCTGCGAGCTGACGCTCGCGATATCGCCTTGCGTCCGCTCTCGCCCTATGCCGAGAAATATGCGGGTTACGCGATCGCCAATGGCAGCTTGAGCAGCAAGCTGCAATACAAGATCACGGCCGATGGCAGCCTGCAGGCCCAAAACCAGGTCATCCTGGACCAGCTCCAGCTGGGTGACAAGGTCGACAGCCCGGATGCGACGCGCTTGCCGGTGGCTCTGGCACTGTCGCTGCTGAAGGATCGCAACGGGGTCATCGATGTCAGCCTGCCCATCAGCGGCTCGGTGAACGATCCCGAGTTCAGCGTTGGTGGTCTGGTGCTGCGCCTGGTCGGCAATCTGATCGGCCGCGCGCTGACTTCGCCGTTCTCGCTGTTCGCTGGCGCCGAGGCTCACAAGCTGCACCAGATCGGCTTCAAGCCGGGCACGGCCGACTGGGCAGATCCTGGGCAACTGGAACAGCTCGCACAAGCCTTGCAACAACGATCTCAGCTGCAGTTGACGATAGCGCCCTGGGTTGATCCGGCTGGTGAGCTGTCTGCCTGGCGCAGCCAGTGGCTCAGTGATGCCTTGCTGCAGCTGTGGCGGAGGCAGCATCCGCTGGCCGCGCAGGGCACGCTACCCACTGGGCCTGAGCGCGCCGCCTTGCTGCGCAAGCTCTATCTTGAAAGTCCCAAGATCAAGCATGAGCGCACGCTGATCGGCTTCAAGAAGGAATTGCCCCCTGAACAGATGGAAGCGCTGCTGCTGGCGGCACAGCTGCCGACGGAGTCCGATTGGCAGGCGTTGGCCCTGCAGCGCGCCGTTGCCTTGCGCGAGGCGCTGCTGGCGCGTGGCATTGCCGCGCAGCGCCTGCAACTCCTGGGCGCCAGGCTGCGTCGTGACGGCGAGGATGGCGATCCGGCCTGGCAACCCCATGCGCAGCTGAGCCTTTCCAGTCCTTGAGTCTGGCTTGAGGCCGGCTCGGCTATGCTGCCGCGGCGAACTGCGCCTTCACGGGCGCTCAACGAGGACCACAGCAATGACTGACACAGTGCGCCCTGCAGCGGGCGAAGACATCATCACGCTGGCAGGGGGCTGCTTCTGGTGCCTGGAAGCCGTGTACGAGCGGGTTCGCGGCGTGCTCGCGGTTGAGTCGGGCTACAGCAACGGGCTTGTTGCGACGCCGCCGAGTTACGAGGCCGTCTGTAGCGGCCAGACCGGCTACGCCGAAGTGGTGCAGCTGCGCTTTGTGCCCGAGCAAGTCAGCCTGCGCGCGCTGCTGGAGATCTTCTTCACCATCCATGACCCGACGACGCTGAACCGCCAGGGTGCGGACGTTGGCACACAGTACCGCTCGGCCATCTTCTATCACGATGAGGCGCAGCGGCGCGAGGCGGCTGCTGTTATTGAGGAACTGCAAGCAGCGCTAGGGGGGCGCGTGGTGACCGAGCTGCAGCAGGTCCGCGACTACCATCCTGCCGAGGCCTACCACCAGCACTATTTCGCTCGCAATCCTGAGCAGGGCTATTGCCAGTTCGTGGTTGCGGCCAAGGTCGACAAGTTTGTTCGTACCCTGGGCCAGTACCTGCGGCCTGAGGCCTGAGCGCTGTGTCCTGTGCCCCGAGTCCGCCGCGGCACAAGTACATGGCCTTTGGCAGCGCAGCCCCCTTGCGTGCACAATCGCGCCTTCGCTTCATGGTCACAGACTGTCAGCAGTTCGCCTCTAAGCCGCGCATGAACTTCCTGTTCCCTTCATCGCCATGTCTCGCCCGCCGCGACCGCAGGTCGCGCCGCATGAGCCTGGGCGGAGGGTCGGCATGAAGCCTCAACAGACGGTTGCAAACGCCGTGCAGCAGCGCCGCTTCTGGCTGGCGCTGCTGTTTGCCGTCAGCATGCTGGGCCTGCAGGGCCTGGGGCAGTGGCACCGGGTTCTGCACCCCCATGGCAGCGCCACGCTGACGGCCAAGTTCGTGCTGGGGCACGAGGCTGGCAGTGCAGACTGCCAGCTGTTCGACCATATCGCGCAAGGCGACGGGCTCTGTAGCGCAGCGACGCCATCGTCTGGCGTCATCGCTGCAGCGCCGCAGCAGGCGCTGCCATCGAGTCCCTTCATCGTTCGTACCGGCTGGCATGTCCAGGCCCGTGGGCCGCCCCTGTCTCTAGGCTGAGTTCATCGCTGAACGGCCGCTGCGCAGTTGCGCCATGCGTCGTTCAAGCCTGCCCTTTGATGCTCGACTGACGTTGCAGCCTACGACGCTGCTGCGTCTGCCCTAGAGATTGACAATGAAGAACAGCACTCCCTTGATGCGGAACGCCCGCGTCTGCCCGGCGCAAAACTACAACGCTGCTGGGTGCTCCCTCCATGCACTGAACACCCGCTCACGCTTCAGTGTTGTGGCCTTGGCCTTTGGCCTGCTGGCTACTGGCACGCAAGCGCAGCAAATCGCCGACAAACTGGATCAGGTTGTTGTCACCGGCAACCCGCTCGGTGAGCGCGACCCGGTGCAATCTTCGCAGGTGCTCAGCGGCCAGGCGCTGACGCTATCGCGCGGCGCCACGCTGGGCGACAGCCTTGATCAGATCAGCGGTGTGGGCTCCAGCTATTTCGGCCCCAACAGCAACCGGCCAACCATACGCGGCCTGGACGGTGACCGCGTGCGCATCCTGAGCAATGCCGGCGCTTCGGTGGATGCCTCAAGCCTCAGCTTTGATCACGGCGTGCCCGTCGACCCGCTGGTGATTGAGCGCATCGAAGTGCTGCGCGGCCCCTCGGCCTTGCTGTACGGCGGCAGTGCGATGGGCGGTGTCGTGAACACCTTGGACAACCGCATTCCACGAGTGGCAGGTGATGGCTTGAGTGGTGTGACCGAACTGCGCCTGGGCGGCGCCAGCCGTGAGCGCAATGCGGCGATGGTGCTGGAAGGTGGCGACAAGCGCTGGGCCTGGCATGTCGATGCTTCGGGGCGCAGCGCCGGTGATCTGGCTGTGCCCGAGTTCAGCGCTGCCGAGGGCAGCGTCTCCCATCGCGTGCGCAACTCGGCCAGCGACAGCCATGGCGCGGCGCTTGGCAGTTCGCTGTTCTTTGGCAAGGGTTTCGCTGGTGTCTCGATCGAGGACTATCACAGCCACTACGGCGTGACAGTGGAGCCTGATGTCACCATCAAGATGCAGCGCCAGCGCATTGCCACGGCAGGCGCCTGGAATGATGCCGGCGCGATGCTGAGCAAGGTGCAGTGGCAGCTCAATAGCAGCCGCTACGAGCATGTCGAGCTGGAGGGCGATGGTTCGGTAGGCACGCGCTTCAAGAGCAGTGGCAAGGACTTGCGCGTGGAAGCCGAGCATCGTGCCATCGGTGATGTGCGCGGCGTCATTGGCGCGCAGATGGAATCGTCGACGTTTTCAGCGGTCGGCGAAGAGGCCTTGGTGCCCAGCACGGCCACGCGATCCAGCGCGCTCTTCCTGCTTGAACAGTGGCAGCAAGGGGCCTTTGGCTTGTCAGGCGGTGTGCGCGTTGAGCAGGCGCGGGTGCGTTCCGATGGCGATGGCGCCGATGGTGTCGGCCGTTTTGGTCCGGCGCTTGAGCGGCGCTTCTCGCCGCGCAGTTTCTCGTTCAGTGCCAGCTATCACACGACGCCAGAGCTTGGTTTGACGATGAGTGTCAACCACAGCGAGCGGGCGCCGAGCTTTTACGAACTTTTCGCCAACGGTGTTCATGTGGCGAGCGGTGCGTATGAGCGCGGCGATGCCACGCTGGACATGGAGCATGCCACCGGCCTGGACTTGGGCATGCACTGGGCCAGCGGCGGCGGCAGCGCCAAGCTCAATATCTACCGCACCCGTTTTGCCAACTATCTGGCGCTGAACGCCAGCGGCCAAACGGTTACCCCTGATGGCGATAGCACGGCCTGGCCCGAGTATCGCTATCAAGGTGTGCGCGCACAGTTGACGGGTTATGAGCTCGAGCTGCGGCAAGCCTGGACGCTGGCCGGCTGGCAGCTGGCTGGCAGTCTGCAGCTCGACGGCGTGCGGGGCGAAGACCTGAGCCATGCACAGCCCTTGCCGCGCATTGCGCCGCAGCGCTTGGGTCTGGGGCTGGAGGCGCAGCAGGGCGCTTGGACCTTGCGTGCCGATTGGCATGGTGTGGCCCGCCAATCCCGGGTTCCGGCCGAAGACCGAGCCACCGCCGGCTACGGACTCCTGAAACTGTCGGTGGCGCGACAGTTCCGCTGGGGCGACACCGATGCCCTGTGGTACCTCAAGCTCGACAACCTGGGCAATCAGCTGGCCTACAGCGCCAGCACGGTCGCAACCATGCGCGATCTTGCCCCCTTGCCGGGGCGCAGCCTGCATACCGGGCTGCAGCTGCGCTTCTGAGCGAAGTCGTCAATGCTCAGGGGGCCAGCCGCTCACGCAGCCACTGGCCCTGCGCGTCGAGTCGGTAGACCAGGCGGTCATGCAGGCGCGACTTGCGGCCCTGCCAGAACTCCCAGCGCTCCGGCTTCAGCCTGAAGCCACCCCAGTGCGGGGGGCGGGCCGGATTGAGGCCATGCGTGACGGCAGCCTTGGCGGCGTTGGCCACCAGCACGGCGCGCGAACTGATCACTTCACTTTGCGGCGACGCCCAGGCGCCCAGTCGTGAATCCAGCGGGCGGCTGTGGAAGTAGTTGTCCGACTCCGCCTCGGACACGCGTTCGACGCTGCCCTCGATGCGCACCACACGCTCCAACTCGACCCAATGGAACTGCAGCGCGGCATAGGGATGCGCTTCCAGCTCACGGCCTTTGCGGCTGTGGTAGTTGGTGTACCAGACGATGCCGCGCGCATCGAAATCCTTGATCAGCACGATGCGGGTGGACGGCCGCCCGTCGGCACCAACGGTGGCGAGCGTCATCGCATTGGGCTCGGGAACCTCGGCGGCCTGGGCTTCCGAAAACCATTGACCGAACTGCTCCAGCGGCGCGTTGGCCGCGGCTGCTTCGTCGAGTTCGCCGAGCTCGTAGCTCTTGCGCAGATCTGCAATTTTCTTGTTCATCCCTGGAGTATGTCCCAGGCGGGGAACACCTTAGGTGTTGGCCCCACTTATGAGCCTGTGCTTGCAACGGGATGATGGCGGCTGTCGGCGGGTATGGTCTCGCGGCATTGAAGCAAGGGTGTACGAATGGATATGCGACGGCTGGCCGTCGTCGTGCTCGCAGCGGGTCGCGGCATGCGCTTCCGGGGTGCAGGGCACAAGTTGGTCCAGGGCTTGGGCCAGACCAGCGTGCTGGGAAGTACCTTGGCCAATGCGCTTGAAACAGGTTTGCGAGTCGTCGTCGTCTGCAGCGAGGCCTTGGCGCCCTCGGTGCGTGAAATGATCGCCGCCAGCGACGTGGTGGTGCTGCCGGAGCGCGGGCTGCAGGGTCAGGTCTTGCCTGTCGGCATGGGGCACTCGATTGCCGCAGGTGTTTCCGCCAGCGGTGACGCTGACGGCTGGTTGATATTGCCTGGTGACATGCCCATGGTGCGCGCGCGGAGCATGCGGGCCGTGGGCGAGGCTTTGCTGCAATCGCCGGTCGCCTTTGCCCAGTACCGCGGCCTGCGC
The DNA here is from genome assembly GCF_032337115.1 of Roseateles aquae. Lineage (NCBI taxonomy): Bacteria > Pseudomonadati > Pseudomonadota > Betaproteobacteria > Burkholderiales > Sphaerotilaceae > Roseateles > Roseateles aquae. Next base: position 17,928 of record NZ_JAVXZY010000002.1, on the reverse strand, counting down.
GGCCATCCGGTTGGTTTCGCTGCCGAGCTGTATTCCGACCTGATCGAGCTGCAAGGCGACGAAGGCGCGCGACGCCTGATCGCGCGCTATCCCTCGGCTGGCGTGGAGCTGGACGACGCCGGCGTCTTGGTCGACGTCGACACCGTCGAAGACCTCCATAAACTGCGAGCCCAGCTGCAACCTCAGCTCTGAGCCTCACCGCCGGCCTGATGCCTCGCCAGTACCGCGCTGAGCGCGGAACACGCGGCAGGCGCGGGCCGCACTGTCGTTACGCCAGTCTTGGCGAGACAGTGCTCTTACAAAGCCATACAGCCAGGAGACGTGGGGCGTCCTAAGCTGGACCGCGGCGTTTGCGCTTCGACGCGAACGCTCAACAGTCCGGCATAAGGAGTACACGATGCCCAACTTGACTCTTAACGTGAATGGCAAGGATTACGCCATCACCGTCAGCAGCACCAGCATGCCCTTGCTCTGGGCCTTGCGCGATCTGATCGGCCTCACCGGTACCAAGTACGGCTGTGGCATCGAGATCTGCGGCGCCTGCACGGTCTTGGTGAATGGCAAGCCGGAGAAGTCCTGCGATATGGATGTCTCTTCGGCGGTCGGCAAGCGCATCACCACCATCGAAGGGCTGTCGGCCGACCGCAGCCATCCGGCGCAAAAGGCCTGGATCCTGCATCAGGTGCCGCAATGCGGCTACTGCCAGTCTGGCATGCTGATGGCGGTGGCGGGCGCGATGAACGCCGGGCACAAGGGCAGCGAGATTGCCAACGAGATCGAGAACGTCTGCGTCTGCGGCACCTACCAGCGCATCAAGCAAGCGCTGAACACCTTGTGAGCGGAGGCAGCCATGAAGCAGAACACGCTATCGCTTGATCGTCGTCAATTCCTGGGCGCAGGCAGCGGCCTGGTGCTGGGCCTTGTGCTCAGCCCGGGCGGCGCCGATGCAGCTGCTGGCGCTGCCGGCGGCACCAGTGTCAATAGCTGGCTCAGCATCGGCAGTGATGACAGCATCACGCTGACCATTGGCGCCTCCGATATGGGGCAGGGCGCCGTCAGCGGCCTGGCGCAGATTCTTTGTGAAGACCTGATGGTCGATCCGGCCCACGTCCGCCTGGTGCAGGGCGCGCCCAGCCTGGCCACACTGGCGCCGGTGGGGGCCGCCATCAACACCGTGGGCAGCAGCGTCACGCGCAACAACTTCTGGCGCCTGCGCGATGCCGGTGCCGCAGCGCGTGAAATGCTGGTGGGCGCCGCGATGGCGCGCATCGGCGACAGCAGCCGTGCCAACTACAGCGTCAGCAATGGCCGTGTGACACATGGGCCGAGCGGCCAGCAACTCAGCTATGGACAGCTGGCCGCCGACGCGGCGCTGCAGCCCCTGCCTGCCACGCCCGCGCTGGTGCCTGACAGCCAGTTCAAATGCATTGGCAAGGCGCTGGCGCGGCAGGACATCCCGTTCAAGGTTGATGGCAGCGCCGTCTACGGCCTGGACGTGCGGGTGCCGAATATGGTCTACGCCGTTATCAAGCATTGCCCCAGCTTTGGCGGCACGCTGGCGGCAACACCGGCCACACCGAACGGTGCCATAGCTGTCGTGCCGACCAAGGTGATGGCCGGCACGGCGCGCGGCCTGGAGGCTGTGGGCAACACCAATGCGGTGGCAGTGGTGGGCAGCAACACCTGGGACGCCTGGCAGGCCGCGCGTCGGCTCAGCCTGAAATGGAACTTGCCGGCCAATGTGGCTGCCTTGAACAGCAGCCAGTTCGCTGCCGATGCCCAGGCCCTGATGAGCAGTGCCAAGCCCTATGTGGCCGGTGGCAGCAATCCGGCCGGTACCGTCTACACGGTGGAGCGCAGCACCGCGGATGCTGAAGCCGCACTGGCTCTGTCCGTGACGCGCCTGGAGGCCAGTTACAGCCTGCCCTATGTGGCCCATGCCTGCATGGAGGTGCTGAACTGCACGGTGGACTATCTGGCCGGCCAGCGCTGCGAGGTCTGGGCGCCGACGCAATCGGCCAAGTCGGCACTGACGCTGGTCATGGCCCTGACCGGCCTCTCGGCCGACAAGATCACGCTGCACACCACCTATCTGGGCGGCGGGCTCGGCCGCAAGGCGGAACTCGACTTCATCAGCCAGGCGGTGCAGGTGGCCATGGCTCTGCAGCGGCCGGTCAAGCTGATGTGGCCGCGTGAGGAAGACTTCACCCATGATCAGTACCGGCCCATGGCCCTGGTGCGCGTACGCGCCGGGCTCGATGCCAACCGCTTGATCACCGGCTGGAGCTACCGCAATGTGTCGCCGTCCATCCTGGCGCAGCGCGGCGCGGTGCTGGGTGCCAGCGGCGACAGCCAGGGCTATGAAGGCTCGCAGGCCTTGCCCTACAACTTCGGCGCACGGCTGACCGAATGGGTCAGCCATCCCTCGCCGATACCGGTCGGTTTCTGGCGCTCGGTGGGCGCCTCGATCAACACCTTCGCGGTGGAGTCGATGATGGACGAGCTGGCGCTTGCGGCCGGGCAGGACCCCTACCAGTTCCGTCGCGCCCGGCTGACCGATCCGCGCTGGATTGCCGTGCTCGAAGCAGTCGCCAACGCGGCCAACTGGAGTGCCGGCGCGCCCAAAGGCAGGGCGCGTGGCATTGCCATCGGCACCGCCTTCAACAGCATCGTGGCCCAGGTGGTGGAGGTGGCCAGCACTGGCTCGGGCAGCACCGCGGGGCCGCGGGTCACGCGAGTCTGGCTGGCGATCGATTGCTATCTGCCCGTCAATCCAGCCTCGATCGAGGCGCAGATGATTGGCGGCATCGTCCACGGGCTCAATGCCGCGCTCTACGGCCGCCAGACCTTTGTCAATGGCGCGGCGCAGGCCAAGAATTTCAACAACAGCCGGATGATGCGGCTCAAGGAGATGCCCGTGGTCAGCGTCAGCATCCTGCCGGCGCCTGCGGCCGCCAACCGCAGCGTGCCACTGGGCGGTGTGGGTGAGCTTGGCGTGCCGACGCTGGCGCCGGCGCTGGCCAATGCCTGGGCGCGCCTGAGTGGCAAGCGGGTGCGCAGCCTGCCCTTCTTCCCGGGAGCGACGATGTCCGACTGAGGCCTGGCTGGCAGCATCTTGTACCCGGCTTGTAACGCCGTTGGAGCCAGAATCTTGTAATATGGTTACCAACTTACATACTGCCGAGTTACATCGGCTGTCGGCATGAACAAGACCTTGATCGAGGTGACTGCACGCATCCAGGCGCGCAGCGCCGCCACCCGCGAGCGCTATCTGGCACAGGTGGCGCAACTGGCTGGGCGCAAGCGGGGTGTTGAGCGTATGGGCTGCGCCAATGTGGCCCATGCCGTGGCCGCGATGCCGGCCAATGACAAGCTGCGCATCGTCGCCGAACGGGCGCCCCATATCGGCGTGGTCACGGCCTACAACGACATGCTGTCGGCCCATCAGCCCTACGAGGGCTATCCGGCCTTGATCCGCGCCGAGGCCGCCCGGCAGGGCGCTACCGTGCAGGTCGCTGGCGGCGTGCCGGCCATGTGCGATGGCGTCACCCAGGGCCTGCCCGGCATGGAGCTGAGCCTGTTCTCGCGCGACACCATCGCCATGGGCACGGCTATCGCCCTGTCGCACGATGTGTTCGATGCCGCGCTGCTGCTGGGCATTTGCGACAAGATCGTGCCCGGTCTCCTGATTGGTGCCCTGCATTTCGGCCATCTGCCCTGCGTTTTCGTGCCCGCCGGGCCGATGAGCAGTGGCCTGTCCAATAACGAGAAGGCCAAGGTCCGTGAGCTGTATGCCCAGGGCAAGGTCGGCCGCGAGGAATTGCTGAAGGCCGAATCGGCCGCCTATCACGGCGCCGGCACCTGCACCTTCTATGGCACCGCCAACAGCAACCAGATGCTGCTGGAGGCCATGGGCCTGCATCTGCCGGGCGCCGCCTTTGTGCACCCGCACGATTCGCTGCGCGAGGCGCTCAGCCGCGAGGCGGTGCGGCAGGTGCTGCGCATTGCGCCGCGGGCCGATTACACGCCGATCGGCCGCCTGGTCGATGAGCGCGTCATCGTCAACGCGATGGTGGCGCTCTTGGCCACCGGTGGCTCGACCAATCACCTGATCCATTGGGTGGCCGTGGCCCGTGCCGCCGGCATCCTGATCGACTGGAGCGACTTCTCCGAGCTGTCTGGCGTGGTGCCGCTGCTGTCGCGCGTCTATCCCAACGGCAGTGCCGACGTGAACCAGTTCCAGGCCGCCGGCGGCCCGGGCTTTGTGATCCGCGAGCTGCTCGGCGCCGGCCTGATGCATGAAGAGGTGCTGACCGTCGTCGGCCCCAGCCTGCAAGCCTATGGCCGTGTGCCTACGCTGCAAGGCGAGGCCAGTGATCAGCTCGTCTGGCAGGACCTGCCGGCCGATAGCGGCGACGAGAGCGTGGTGCGCACCGCCGCGGTGCCGTTCAACGCCAGCGGCGGCCTGAAGCTGCTGCAGGGCAATTTAGGCCGCGCGGTGATCAAGGTCTCGGCCGTGCCGGAAGACCGCCATGTGATCGAAGCACCGGCGCGTATCTTCACTGATCAGGAAGCGATGCAGACGGCCTTCAAGGCGGGCGAGTTGGATCGCGATGTCATCGTCATCGTGCGCTTCCAAGGGCCGCAGGCCAATGGCATGCCCGAGCTGCACAAGCTGACGCCGCCGCTGGCGGTGCTGCAGGGCAAGGGCTTCAAGGTGGCGCTGGTGACCGACGGCCGCATGAGCGGTGCCTCGGGCAAGGTGCCGGCTGCCATCCACGTCAGCCCCGAGGCGCTGGCCGGCGGGCCACTGGCCAAGCTGCGCGATGGCGATCTGGTGCGTCTGGACGCGATCAGCGGCGAGCTGACTGCCCTGGTGCCGGCGGCCGAATGGGAGGCCCGCGAGCTGGCCACCATCGCTACGGCGCAGGCGCTGGAAAACGGCGCCGGCCTGGGCCGCGAACTCTTTGCCGGCATGCGCCGCAATGTGCGCAGCGCCGAAGAGGGCGCGATCAGCTGGCTGTAAGGCCCTGGCGCAGCAGGCGCAGTGACATGAACAGAATCGGCCCTTATCTCGGCCCTGATATCGGCCCTTGGATAGGCCTGGAGAATTGCAATGACAGTTGAGACCCTCAGCCTCGCCGCCCACGGCCCGGTGATCCCGGTGATTGTGATCCAGCGCCTGGAAGATGCCGTGCCGCTGGCCGAGGCCCTGGTGGCCGGTGGCGTCAAGGTGCTGGAGGTGACGCTGCGCACGCCGGTGGCCTTGCAGGCCATGGAAGCGATGGCCCGCGCGGTGCCCGAGGCCATCGTTGGCGCCGGCACGCTGCGCACGCCGGCCGATGTGCTGGCGGCGCGCAATGCCGGCTGCCGCTTTGGCGTCAGCCCCGGTTTTACCGAGGCGATTGGCGCCGCCTGTGAGCAACACGGCCTGCCCTTGCTGCCGGGCGTGTCCACCGCCAGCGAGGTGATGCAGGCCAATGCGGCAGGTTACCAGTTTCTGAAGCTGTTCCCGGCCACGGCCGTGGGCGGCGTGAACCTGCTGAAGGCGCTGGCCGGTCCATTCCCGGATGTGGCCTTTTGCCCGACCGGCGGCATCACGCCCGAGACCGCGCCGGAGTTCCTGGCACTGGCCAACGTCAAGGTCTGCGGCGGCTCCTGGCTGACGCCGCAGAGCGCGGTCGAATCAGGCGACTGGGCGCGCATCACCCGCCTGGCCCAGGCCACGCATCCACTGCGCGGCTGAGGCCGGACGTTACGGCGTTCAGCTTCGTTTGCTGCTGGGCAGATCGAACACCAGGCAAGTGGTGCTGGCGTGGGCATAGAGCTTGCCGTCATGCCCGATCAGCTTGGCCTCCGAGGTGGCCACCTGCCGGCCGGCGTGCGTCACTTCACCGATGGCACGCACCAGCGGCACCTTGTCGGTCAAGGCGCGCACCAGATTCACCTTGAACTCCAGCGTCGTGTAGCCGCGGCCGGGTTCCAGCGTGGTGTGCACCGCGCAGCCCAGCGCTGAATCGAGCAGGGTGGCGAACCAGCCGCCATGCACGGTGCCCAGCGGGTTGTAGTGGCGCTGCTGCGGCCGGCCTTGAAACACGGCACGGCCGGCGGCCACCGAGATCAGCATGAAGTCCAGCGTCAGCGCAATCGGCGGCGGCGGTGCGTCGCCGTCCAGCATGGCCTGCATCTGCTGCAGGCCGGTCTTGCCAGCCAGCTGTTCGGGCCGGGCCACGCCAGGCTCGCCGCGCAGCCGGGTGCGCACCGCGGCTTCCTCGGCCATCCAGTGCTCCAGCACGGCGTGGTGATCTTGGCTATGGCTCATTGGCAGACTCCTTGAAACTGCTTGGAGTGAGGCTCACTCGATCTCGACGATCACCGGCGCATGGTCGCTGGGCCGCTCGTTCTTGCGCGGCAGCTTGTCGATCACGCAAGACCTGACCCCTGGCTTCAAGCCCGGGCTGACCAGGATGTGGTCGATGCGCAGGCCCTGATTCTTGCGGAAGGCGAGGTTGCGGTAATCCCACCAGCTCCAGCTCTTGGCCGGTTGCTCGAAGAGCCGGAAAGCGTCGACCAGACCCAGATCGATCAGGCGCTGAAACTGGGCACGCTCTTCTGGCGTGCAGTGGATCTGCCCGGCCCAGGCGACCGGGTCGTAGACATCGCGGTCATCCGGCGTGATGTTGAAGTCGCCCATCAGCACGAGCTTGTCGTGCCGGCTCAGTTCGCCGCGCAGCCAGTCGTGCAAGGCATTGAGCCAGGCCATCTTGTAGACGAACTTGTCGCTGTCCGGCGCCTGCCCATTGGGAAAATAGCCGCCGATCACGCGCACACCGCCGACGGTGCCGGCAATCACCCGCGCCTGCTCATCGGCAAAGCCGGGGATGTTCTTGACGACCTCGCTGGCCGGCAGCTTGCTGATCAGCGCGACGCCGTTGTAGGTCTTCTGCCCGAACCACTGCACCTGGTAGCCGGCGGCACCGATCTCCAGCGTGGGGAATTTGTCGTCGGTCAGCTTGGTTTCCTGCAGGACCAGTGCATCGACCGGATTGGCGGCCAGCCACTCCAGCAGCTGGGGCAGCCGGACGGCGAGGGAGTTGACATTCCAGGTGGCGAACTTCATCAGATGGCCTCGCTGGTGGTATTCAGAGGTGCAGCCAGGTCAAAGCACCCAGCACCACGCCGACGCCACCCACCGCCAGCGTGGCGAACTCCATCCAGCGCTTCTTGGTCAGCAGCGCGATAGCCGCCAGGGCGATCGAAATCTGCAGCGCCGTGGTGGCCTGGGCCCAGCGGTGGTGCAGATGCATCTGCTCGGCGCTTTGGTGGTCGAATTCCGCCGACTCCTTTTCCAGCGCCTCGGCCTTTTCCTTGATCTCGTTCTTTTCCTTCTTGTAGCGATCGATTTCCTCGGCGTACTTGGCGCGCTTTTCGTCGCTCGTCACCAGCACCGCCGCCAGTTCAGCGAGGTTTTGCTTGCTGCTCTTGGCCTGGTAGTAGTTCCACTGGTTGGACGCTTCGGTCTTCTTGATCGCCGCGTCGTTTTTGTACAGGCCGGCCGCCGCCTGGGTGGCGCCACCCATGTACGAGAACAGGGCGCCGATGGTGGCCAGAATGGCGGTGATCACGGCCAACTGGCCGGCCATGCCCTTGGGCTCGTGCTGGGCTGCATGCTCCAGTTCGTGGTCGTGCGGGCCATGAACGTGGAAACCGTGTCCGGACATGAAATAACTCCTTGAGTTCTTGAATCAACGACGGCGCTGATAGCGCACGAAATGGTAGGTCAGGCGCCGGCCATCGGGCAGGCTGGCCTGATGCGTCTGGCGCGACTGCTCGGCGAAATCACCGGCGCTCCAGAGCGGGAAGAAGGCATCGGCATCGACGCTGAGTTCGAACTCGGTCAGCTCCAGCCGGTCGGCGCGAGGCAGGGCCTGGGCATAGATCTCGGCGCCGCCAATCACGAAGACCTCGTCCTCGCCGGTACAGGCGGCCAACGCCTGATCCAGTGAAGCGAAGACCTCGGCACCGTCGAGCTGCAGGCCGCTCTGGCGGCTCAGCACCAGATTGCGCCGCTGCACCAGCGGGCGGAAGCGCGGCGGGATCGAGTCCCAGGTCTTGCGGCCCATGATGACGCTGTGATTCAGCGTCAAGGCCTTGAAATGCGCCATGTCTTCGGGCAGGCGAACGAGCAACTCATTGCCGCGGCCGATGGCGCCACCGCCGGCAACGCCGGCAATCAGGGTCAGCTGGGTCATGGCGTGGCCCTTCAGATGGCGACCGGCGCCTTGATGGCCGGATGATGCTGGTAGTCCAGCACCTCGAAGTCTTCGTACTCGTAGTTGAAGATGCTGTCCGGCCGGCGCTTGATGTGCAGCCGGGGGAAGGGGTAGGGCACGCGTTCCAGCTGGGTTTGCACCTGCTCGGCATGGTTGCTGTAGATGTGGCAATCGCCGCCGGTCCAGATGAAATCGCCCACCTCCAGATCGCATTGCTGGGCCAGCATATGAGTCAGCAGCGCATAGCTGGCGATGTTGAAGGGCACGCCGAGGAAGATGTCGGCGCTGCGCTGGTAGAGCTGGCAGGACAGCCGGCCCTCGGCTACATAGAACTGGAAGAAGGCGTGGCAGGGCATCAGCGCCATCTGGTCGAGCTCGGCCACATTCCAGGCGCTGACGATGATGCGGCGCGAGTCCGGGTTGGACTTCAGCTGTTTGACGACTTCGGCAATCTGATCGATGTGACTGCCATCGGCCTTGGGCCAGGAGCGCCACTGCACGCCATAGACGGGCCCCAGATCGCCGTCTTCACGCGCCCATTCGTCCCAGATCGTGCAGCCGCGTTCCTGCAGCCATTTGACATTGGAGTCGCCACGCAGAAACCACAGCAGTTCCAGGATGATGGACTTCAGGTGCACCTTCTTGGTCGTCACCAGCGGGAAGCCCTGGCGCAGATCGAAGCGCATCTGGTGGCCGAAGACCGAACGGGTGCCGGTGCCGGTGCGGTCGCCCTTTTGCACGCCGTGCTCGGCAACATGGCGCATCAGGTCTTCGTACTGGGTGTTGCTATGGGGGGCTGGGGTCGAACTCATGGCCGCGATTCTATTGAGTTCGACGTCGGGCGCCGGCAAGTGCCACGAAAGGCAGCTTGGCGGCGCGCTTCAGCTGAGCGTGGGACTCAGGCCTTGCGGCGACGGGCTACAAAGCCCACACCGGCCAGACCGGCCAGCAGCAAGGCGTAGGTTTGCGGTTCCGGCACCGAGGAAACGACGCTGAACTTGACGTTGTCGATGGCCAGGCCGTGGTCATTGCCGACGTCGTTGTTCTCCACCCAACGGACCCACAGCGTGCTGCCGGCGGCCCAGTTGGTGTTCACGGTACCGCCGCGGTTGGCGAGCAGACCGACCGTGTTGCCGTTCACCGCGGCGGCGGTGCTGCTGGCCAGCGGCGAGCTCCAATCAAAGTTGCCACCGGGCGCGACCCAGTTGCTGACGCTGGCGAAGCTGCTGCCAAAGCCGTACTGCAGCGTCATCGTCTGCTTGCTGGTGTTGCCGCCGTTGCGCCACTGCTCACCGTCGAAGCTCAGCTTGAAGCCATCCAGCGCCTTGCCGGTGGCATTGCTGAAGGCCACGGCAATCCAGCCATTGAAGCTGTTGCTGCCCAGGCCACCCAGTGCGCGCTCGGCGGTGCTGCCGTAGCTGTGGATGCCGCCGGTGTTGCTGCTGCCGGTGTCGGCGATATAGCTGGTCACCGGCGTGGTCGTGTTCGTCTTGAACAGGCTCCAGCCGGCCAGCGTGCTGTCATTGGCCCAGGCGACGGCGCTGCCGCTGGCGGCCAGCGTGTCGAAGGACTGGCTGTAGTTGTAACCGGTGTTGTCGACACTCAGGCCGGCCTCGGCCGAACCGGCTGCGGCCAGGGCGGCCACCATGATGCTCAGGGTATTCAGTTTCATTGCTGTTCTCGCTTGGATCTCGTGGACTCGATGCAAGGCCGCAGGACGGCCTCCGCGCCAGCGCACCGAGCTCAGTTTTCTCCCGTTAAGGTCCACCCTGAGGTATCCCAAACGTTTGCGAACCGCTGAACTGGCGCTTTTTGCCTGGCGCGAAAAGCCATCCCCCGGCCATGCCGCTGCCAGCCCTGGCTGCCGCAAAGGTCAAAGGGCTGACATCAAGGATCAGCGGCCAAGCTGCGCTACGCAGCGCCGCTCAGACCCTCCCCTCCTCGACAGGGCCGAGCTTAGCGAGCCATCGATGGCAGTGCTGTGTCAGTCTGGGCTGGTTTTCCTGAATCACCCCATGAATGCGGGGGAGCTGGCAAACCCGGATCTCGGCGCGATTTGGAGGGCTATCGGCGGTGGTTCAGCTGACGAACTGCAGTGCCGCCAGCCGGGCATAGAGCCCGCCGCGGGCGATCAGCTCGGCATGGCTGCCCTGATCGACGATACGGCCCTGTTCCATCACGATGATGCGATCGGCCCGTTGCACCGTCGCCAACCGGTGCGCGATCACCAAGGTCGAGCGGTCCTTCATCGCCGCCTCCAACGCGGCCTGCACCATGCGCTCGCTTTCGGCATCGAGTGCGCTGGTCGCTTCGTCGAGCAGCAGCAGCGGCGGGTTCTTCAGAATGGCGCGGGCAATGCTGATGCGCTGACGCTGTCCGCCGGACAGGCGCACGCCGCGCTCGCCCAGGAAGGTCTGGTAACCCTCGGGCAGGGCGCGGATGAAATCATCGGCGAAGGCGGCACGGGCCGCGGCCATCACCTCCTCGTCGCTGGCCTCGGGGCGCCCGTAGCGGATGTTCTCCAGCGCATTGGCCGAGAAGATGACGCTTTCCTGCGGCACCAGCGCGATGCGCTCGCGCAGCTCGTGCAACGCCAGCTGCGTCAGCGGCTGGCCATCGAGGCGCAGCTGGCCCGATTGCGCGTCGTAGAAGCGCAGCAGCAACTGCAGCACTGTGCTCTTGCCGGCGCCGCTGGGGCCGACCAGGGCCACCGTCTCGCCGGGCTTGAGTTCCAGATTGAAGTCCGCTAGCGCCAACTGCTGCGGCCGCGAGGGGTAGTGGAAATTGACGCCGGCAAGGCTCAGCGCCGAGCCACCTCGGGCCGCCGGCAGCACCACGGGCTGCGCGGGCTCGGCCACCGGCGAGCGGGCCGAGAGCAGCTCCATCAACCGCTCGGTCGCACCGGCGGCGCGCAGCACATCGCCATACACCTCGGCGAGCACCGCGACGCTGGACACCAGCAGCGTCACATAGACGACGGTTTGCCCCAGATGGCCGGCGCTGATGCGGCCGGCAATCACCGCCTGAGTGCCCTGGTAGAGCCCCCAGAGCAGGGCGCCGAAGGTGGCGCTGATGATGAAGGCGACCATGCCGGCGCGCAGCCGGGTGCGCTTGCGCGCGGTCTCAAACGCGGATTCGCTGGCCAGCGCAAAGCGATCGGCCTCGCGCTTCTCGCCCGTGTAACTCTGCACCACGGGAATGGCGTTCAGCACCTCGGCGGCGATGGCACTGGTGTCGGCGACGCGATCCTGGCTGGCACGGCTGAGCTTGCGCACGCGGCGGCCGAAGTACAGCGCCGGCAGCACCACCAGCACCAGAATGCCCAGCACCTGGGTCATCACATAGGGGTTGGTGGCCACCAGCATCACCAGGGCGCCGATGCCCATTACCGTGTTGCGCAGGCCCATCGAGAGGCTGGAGCCGACCACCGTCTGCACCACCGTCGTGTCGGTGGTGATGCGGCTGAGCACCTCGCCGGTCTGGGTGGTTTCGAAGAACTCCGGGCTCTGACTCAGCACATGGCGGTAGACGGCGTTGCGCAGATCGGCCGTCACCCGTTCGCCCAGCCAGGTGACCGAATAGAAGCGCAGCGCCGAGAACAGGCCCAGCGCCACGCCGACGCCAAACAAGGCCAGGAAATGATCGCGCAGCGCCATCACCCGCTGGCCCGGATCGGCGGCGACGAGACCCTCGTCGATCAAGGCCTTCAGCGCCAGCGGAAAGGCCAGCGTGGTCAGCGCCGCCAGCAGCAGGAACAGGCCGGCCATGGCGATGCGGCCGCGATAGGGGCGCAAAAAGGGCCAGAGCCCGCTGAGCGCGCGGGGGCCGGGGCGCGCTGCCGGCTTGAGCGCATCAGGCGCTGAGCTTGGTGCTGAAGCTGGCCCAGGCATCTCGGGGCGCATCGGCGGGGTCAGGTCTTGTGGGGGCATGGCGGGAATCCTGGGGAGGTCGGGCTGGGCATGAGCCCGCGGCAGTGTAGGTGGGGCGGGTGGGGCCGTCTGCAAGTTGGCAATCGGATGCGGGGCTGACGGGCGGGCGCATGACGCGCAACGCCCTGGTTGCCAACAATGTTATTTGCCATGACAATAATTGCCTAGGCAAATATTTAAGCACAAGCCGTGTCCCCGTCAAGCAAAGCCCCGCAGCCCGCCACTTTCTACCGCGCCGACAGCTATCGGACCGAGGAGAGCATTGGCTGGCTCCTGAAGCGCATCAAACAATCCATCGTCCGCATGGCCGATGAGCGTCTGGATGCGCTGGACCTGACCCACGCCCAGTGGGGCCCGATGCTGCGCCTGCGCTTGTCCGGCGCCAGCACCACGGCGGCGCTGGGGCGCGATCTGGACATCGACGCCGGCGCACTGACCCGGCTGCTCGATCGCCTTGAAGCCAAGGGGCTGGTGCAGCGCGAGCGCTCCAGCAGCGACCGTCGTGTCGTCATGGTCTCGCTGACCGAGGAGGGCGCCCGCGCCACCGCCTCGCTGCCGAGCGTGCTGTCCGAAATCTTCAACGCCCATCTCGCCGGTTTCACAGAGGCCGAATGGCGCACCTTGATCGGCCTGCTGCAGCGCATCGTGGCCAATGGCGAGGCCCTGCGCGAGCAGGCCGCCACCGACAAATCCTGACCCCGCTCTCCCCATGCACAAACACGCGAACACACAGTGGCGCCTGCCGGCGCTGGCCAGCGCCATGCTGCTGGCAGGCCTGCTGCTCTCAGCCTGCGCGCCCATCCCGACCCTGCCGGAAGCCGCCTCGCCTTGCCAGGCTGATACGCTGGGCCTCGCCGCCGAGGGCACCGAGCTACACAGCCAGTGGTGGCGCGACTATGGCGACGAGCGTCTGAACGCGCTGGTCGAGCGCGCCCTCAGCGATGCGCCGAACATTGCGCTGGCGCGGGCGCGGCTGGCACGTGCGCTGGCCGGGGTTGACGGCGCCGCCGCCGCCGACAAGCCGCTGATCGGCCTCGGCGCCGACCTGACCCGCCAGCGCTACAGCGAGAATGGCCTGTTCCCGCCGCCGCTGGCTGGCAGCGTGCGCGACAGCGCCACGATTCGCGCGCAGATCAGCTACGAATGGGACTTCTTTGGTCGCCATGCGGCCGAGCTGCAAGCGGCCCTGGGCCAGCGCCGCGCGGCCGAGGCTGAACAGGCCGCTGCAGCCCTGGGCCTGTCGGCCGCAGTGACGCGCAGCTATCTGGCCCTGGCTCACCTGCAGTCGCAGGAAAAGCTGCTCGAACAGCAGCTGGCCCTGCGTGAGCAAAGCCTCGCCCTGGTGCGCCAGCGCGTCGCTGCCGGGCTGGACGACAAGCAGCCGCTGCGCCAGGCCGAGGCCCCGCTGGACGAGCTGAAGCGCCAGCGCCTGGCATTGGCGCTTCAGGTGCAGCAGCAGCGCCATGCGCTGGCCGCGCTGACGGCGCAGCCCCAGGCCGCGCTCGCCGATCTGAATGCCCGCCTGCCCGAGACGCTGAACTGGCAGCAGGCGCCGCACGCCGATCTGCTGGGCCGCCGGCCCGATATCGTCGCGGCCCGCTGGCGGGTCGAAGCCTCGGTCGAGGATGTGAAAGTGGCGCGGTCGCAGTTCTATCCCAATGTGAGCCTGACGGCCTTTGGCGGCCTCGATGCCATCGGCACCGATCGCCTGTTCAAGGGTGGCAGCCGCGATTTCGGTTTCGGCCCGTCCTTGCGCCTGCCCTTGTTCGATACCGGCCGGCTGCGCGCCCAGCTGCGCGGCTCGGCCGCACAACAGCAAGCCGCCGTGGCCGCCTACGACGCCGTCGTGATCGACGCCGTTCGAGAAGCGGCTGACCAACTCAGCGCCCTGCAATCGCTGCAGCAGCAGCGGCAGACGCAGCAACAGCTGCTGGCCAATGCGGCGCAGCAGACCCAGCTGCTGGAGCAGCGCGCCGCCGCCGGCCTGGGCAACCAGCTGCCGGTGCTCGGTGCTCGCCAGGCGCAGCTGAGCCAACAACGCCAGGCGCTGGAGCTGCAGGCCCAGGCGCTGGACGCCCAGGTGCGGCTGATGCAGGCGCTCGGTGGCGGCTATCAGGCCGACGACAGCACCAGCGCCAAGCGCTGAACCCAACACGCTTTATCACGTCGTCTCGCGCTTCTCACGCTCCTTACGCTTCTCAGGCGCGAGCCAGCGTCCCCAGATTTCGGAATACACCATGAGCAACGATCAACACACCGCCGCTTCTTCTCCCGCTGCCAACAAGGCGGCTCAGCGCAAGAAGGGGCTGACCCTGGTGGCCGCCGCGATTGCGATCGGCTTTGTCGCCTACAGCGGCTACCAGTGGCTGGTGGCCAGCCGCTATGAAAAGACCGACAACGCCTATGTGCAGGCCAATCTCGTTCAGATCACCCCGCTGATTGCCGGCACGGTGCGCGCCATCCATGCCGACGACACCGATTTCGTCAAGGCCGGCCAGCCGCTGGTCAGCCTCGATCCGGCCGATGCCCGCGTGGCGCTGGAGCAGGCCCAGGCCCAGCTGGCGCAGACGGTGCGTGAGGTGCGCACGCTGTACGCCAACAACAGCACGTTGCAGGCGCAAGCCCAGGCCCGCGAGGCCGATGTCAAGCGGGCGCAGAGCGAGCTGGCCCGGCTGGAGGCCGATGTGCAGCGCCGCACGCCGCTGCTGGCCAGCGGCGCCGTGGGCAAGGAAGAAATCGAGCATGCGCAGGCGCAGGTGACGAGCGCCCGCAGCAGCCTGGCCGCCGCCCAATCGGCGCTGCAGGCCGCGCGTGAGCAGCTGAGTTCCAACCAGTCGCTGACCGAAGGCACGGTGGTCGCCGAGCACCCGAATGTGCAGCGCGCCGCGGCCAAGGTGCGCGAAGCCTTTCTGGCGGTGCAGCGCAACACGTTGCCGGCGCCGGTGGATGGCTGGGTGGCGCGGCGCAGTGTACAGCTGGGTCAACGCGTGGCCGCCGGTGCGCCGCTGATGGCTGTGGTCGGCCTGCAGCAGGCCTGGGTCGATGCCAATTTCAAGGAAGGCCAGCTGGCGCGGCTGCGCATCGGCCAGCCGGCCACGCTGGTGGCCGATGTCTATGGCGAGAAGGTCGAGTTCCATGGTCAGGTGGTCGGCCTGGGCGCCGGCACCGGCGCCGCCTTTGCGCTGCTGCCCGCGCAGAACGCCACCGGCAACTGGATCAAGGTGGTTCAGCGGGTGCCGGTGCGCATTGCGCTGGATGCCAAGGAGCTGGCTGAACACCCGCTGCGTGTGGGCCTGTCGATGAATGTTGCTGTTGATGTGCGCGAGCAGGGCGGCAAGTCCATCGCTGATGCGCCGCGCAGCACGCCGCTGGCACAGACGGCCGTGTTTGATGCGCAGGACCAGGCTGCTGACGCCGAGGTGGCGCGCATCATCAAGGCCAATCTCGGTGCCAAGCCGGCCGCCGCGCCACGTGCGGCCAAGAAGGCGGCCTGATCGATGAGCAGCGCCGCCACTCCAACGGCCACGCTGCCGGCGCCGGCCGCAGCCCCTCCAGGCCCGCCCGCCGCACCGCAGCCCCTGCAGGGTTCGGCCCTGGTGCTGGGCACGCTGGCGCTGTCGCTGGCGACCTTCATGAACGTGCTCGATTCCTCGATTGCCAATGTGTCGCTGCCGGCGATCTCGGGTGATCTGGGCGTCAGCCCGGTGCAGGGGACCTGGGTGATCACCAGCTTTGGCGTCGCCAACGCGATCTCGGTGCCGTTGACCGGCTGGCTGACGCAGCGCTTCGGCGCCGTGCGCCTGTTTACCACCAGCGTGCTGCTTTTTGTGCTGGCGTCCTGGTTGTGCGGCTTTGCCCATTCGCTGGAAATGCTGGTCGCCTGCCGCGTGCTGCAAGGCCTGGTGGCCGGGCCGATGATTCCGCTGTCGCAGACGCTGCTCCTGGCCAGCTATCCGCGCGAGAAGGCCGGCACGGCGCTGGCGCTCTGGGGCGTGACGACCCTGGTGGCGCCGGTGGTCGGGCCGCTCTTGGGCGGCTGGATCACCGACAACGTCTCCTGGCCCTGGATCTTCTACATCAATGTGCCGGTGGGTTTGTTCGCCGCCGGCCTGACCTGGAGCATCTACCGCGAGCGCGAGACACCGGTGAAGAAGCTGCCCATCGACAAGGTCGGCCTGTCGCTGCTGGTCGTCTGGGTCGGTTCGCTGCAGATTATGCTGGACAAAGGCAAGGAGCTCGACTGGTTTGCCAGCGGCGAGATCCAGCTGCTGGCGCTTGCCGCGGCGGTGGGCCTGGCCTTCTTCATCGTCTGGGAGCTGACCGACGAGCACCCGGTCGTTGATCTGCGCCTGTTTGCGCGGCGCAACTTCCTGTTCGGCGCGGCCACGTTGTCGATTGCCTACGGCCTCTTCTTCGGCAATGTGGTGCTGCTGCCGCTGTGGCTGCAGCAGTACATGGGCTATACCGCCACCGATGCCGGCCTGGCGCTGGCGCCGGTGGGCCTGCTGGCCATCCTGCTCTCGCCCGTGGTGGGGCGCAATGTGGCACGCGTCGATCCGCGCTGGATGGCGACCTTTGCCTTCATCATGTTCTGCGTGGTGCTGCAGCTGCGCAGCAACTTCACCACCAACACCGACCTCGCCACCATCATGGTGCCGACGCTGCTACAGGGCGCGGCGATGGCCTTCTTCTTCATCCCGCTGACGACGCTGACACTGTCGGGCATTACGCCCGACCGCATCGCCGCCGCGGCCGGCTTGTCGAACTTTGTGCGCATCACCGCCGGTGCCATGGGCACCTCGATCTCGACAACGCTGTGGGAGAACCGCGCCACCTTGCACCACCACCATCTGGCCGAGAAGCTGGCGCAGGGCGATGCGGTGGCTGGCGAGACGCTGAACCGGCTGACCAGCATCGGCATGGCGCCAGAGCAGGCACTGGCCTATCTGAACCGACTGGTCGACCAGCAGGCCTTCACCCGCGCCGCCGACGACATCTTCCTCGCCTCGGCCTTCCTCTTCCTGACGCTGATCGCCGGCGTCTGGCTGACCAAGCGGCCGCCGCGTGTCGGGGCGCCGGTGGATGCGGGCGGGGCGCACTAAGTTGGCAAGCGCCCCGTTTGCGACAGACGGCACAGCTGACCTCTGAGCGGGGGGGATGAGGAAATACTGGAATGCCATAACCTGGCGGCGGCTTCCTCACCTGTCTGCAGCTGACTTCGTCGGGTGATGTCTGGGCGGGCTGCTATCAAAGCAAGTGTGCAGCACCCAGTGCAGGCATCCTTTCACCTCAAGCTACTGCAAGCTTTCGAGCAAACTCTGACATTCAGTTGACCGGTCGGGCATATGGCAATTGGATTGCGATGCCTGACGGTGACGTCCTGCAGTTCGACGTCACAAAGGTCGATGTTTACAACGACGGCGTTTTTGTCGGGACTGCCACTCTCGGCGCCTCGGGTGCCACTGCCAGTGACATTCCGTACAGGGACTTTTCGTACACGCACGTAGGGGGCTTTTCAACCTCTGGAAGTCACTCGCTCGGTGTCAAGGCGTATGACACAGGATCCAATACAGGTGCCGCAGCCGGAGCCGTCGAAACGATTACGGTGAGCGTTTCTGCAAATGCCTCGCCGACTGGAGCAATTGCGTCCCCACTGAATGGCGCAGTCGTTCCGCTGAACACGCCGGTACTGCTGTCTGCGACAGCCAGTGATTCTGACGGTTCAA